>JAZQBN010000083.1:0-89634 GCA_045545795.1 Oscillospiraceae bacterium | reverse complement strand
AGCGGACACCTTAACTATTCACTATTCATTATTCTTTATTCATTTTTCATTAGCCTGTCGACTTTATCGACAGGCTAATCCCGTTTCCAAAATTGGAAACGGCTTGTTTTTTTATTTCATCTTTTTCAGCTGCTCGTTGAGCCTGTCGATAATGATGTTCATAATTTTTATTCTAGCGTAAAGCTTGCTGTTGGCTTCGATAATATTCCACGGAGCATCCACTGTGGAGGTCTTTGCAATCATCTCGTCAACGGCCTTTTCGTATTCATCCCACTTCTCACGGTTACGCCAGTCCTCATCGGTAATCTTCCAGCGTTTTTCGGGGGTGTTCATACGCTCGTTGAAGCGTTTCAGCTGCTCATCCTTGTCGATGTGCAGCCAGAATTTCAGCACCACGACACCCTCTTTTGTAAGTTCCTGCTCAAACTCATTTATTTCACGGTAAGCCATTGCACAGCGTTCCTCAGAGGTAAATCCTTCGATACGCTCAACCATTACTCTGCCGTACCACGAACGGTCAAAAATAGTAATGTGCCCCGTCTTTGGAAGCTTGTTCCAGAAACGCCAGAGATAGTGACGATTAAGCTCGTGCTTGTCAGGTGCGGCAATCGGCACAGCCTCGTAGCCTCTTGGGTCAAGTGCGTAGGAAATACGCTTGATAGCGCCGCCCTTGCCTGCTGCGTCCCAGCCCTCGAATACCATTATCACAGGCAGCTTCTTCTTGTAGATTTTACCGTGAAGCTTTGCAAGCTCCTTGCGTGCCTTTTTCAGCTCGTCATCGTACTTTGTAGGCTGCATTGTCTTGTTTTCAAGGCTTATATCGGCAAGCTTCGGCTTTGGTGCAAGCTTGAAAATATGTGATGTTTCCTCAATTACAGGTGCGGACTTTTCGGTATTTACCGCATTGGTAAGCTGGCTTACAAGAATGTTGAAAACCTGAAAGCGTGTAAATCCACGGTCTGTTGTGTCAATGATTTTCCAGGGGCAATAAGGGGTATTCGTCTTTGTCAGCATATCGTCAAACTGCTTATAATATGCATCGTAATTCTTGTTACGCTTCTTGTCAAGCTCGGTAACACGCCACTTGGTTGTGCTGTCCTCTTTAAGCTTGAGAAAACGCTTTTTCTGCTCCTTCTGAGAGATATGTAGGAAAAACTTGATGATAACATAGCCGTCATCGGAAAGCTGCCGCTCAAAGGTGTTGACGTACTCAACACGCTGTGCGTATTCGCTGTCGGAGATACCTTCCTCCATTTTTGCGATTGCAAGCTCCTGATACCAGCTTCTGTCAAGCACCGCAAGGCTGCCCTTCTCAGGAATTTTCTCCCAGTAGCGCTTCATCAGCGGATAGCGGCGTTCGGTTTCGGTTGCGGGCATTGTTGAATAGACCTTGAAAAAGCGGGGGTCAAGCATCTTTATCATATCGGCAATCAGAGAGCCTTTGCCCGATGCACCCCAGCCCTCCAGCAGGATTATTACAGGAAGCTTTCTGTCACGGATTTTCTGCTGCAATGCAGAAAGATTTTTTTCAAGCTCCTTGGTAAGCTCCTTGTAATCAAAGGATTTATTCTTGTTTGTGATTGCATTTTCAAGCATATGGCAGCTTCCTTTCGGATAAAGAGTAAATATATTTTTATTATAACGCATTTTTTCAATATCTGCAAGCGTATATATAAATAAATCTTCGGGACGCTTTTGCTCAAATTGACGTAAATAGGGTGTTTTCGTAATTTTCTATTGCAATTTTCAAAAGCTTGTGGTATAATAATATGTAATATTTGCATCGTTCAGATGCAGGATTATTTTAGGAAAAAGAGGTAAATTATTATGGGATTTCCAATAGTATCACCTGTTATTATTCAAAGCCTTAAGGAAAAGCTTGCCCCGCTTACTCCCGATGATTTCTGCGATGTTGTGGTAAGTGCTGCTGCTGTGGAATATACACCGAAGCTTGAAAATATTGAAATTGCAAAAGCTATCATCTCAGAAAAGGAAATTCTTGCCTACGGTATGATTAATCTCCCCGACGACAAGAGCGAGCCGCTTGTTCAGGAAAGCAGAAAAATACTTGCCAAGTGTCCTTCCGCCGCTTATTACTGGCAGATGCGTACCCTTTTTATGAGCGTGCTCCAGAACAGAAGCATCAACATAGAAAAGCGTTTTCTGCTCCTCAACTATGCCGTAAAAACCGCTCAGGGTATGATTGACAACGGTCAGGCTGAGCGTATCCCGAAATTTGTTGATGAGTTCACAAACACTGCGGATTATTCACCTGTGCTTGACTTCTTCAAGCAGGTGCGTCCTAATCCGGGATATTCCCTTGCAGACGGTATTTCTCTTATAAAGTCCCTGCAAAAGCCTAATGCGGCTTACAAAGAGGTTATCAATACAATCTACAAAAACCTCGGCGTTTCGGGTCCTGAAACCCTGAAAATGATTGATATGCAGAAGTATATCAAAATGAGAAAGGCTTATTCCGATGCTATGGCAAGCGACAAGTCGATTGCTATGGAAAATGTCATTATCAACTATGTATGGAGATACTGTCTCCCTCTTGCGTCCGTAAAGTTCAATTACTGGGAGCACTTTTTGTTCTTCTGTTCCCTCTACAATGCTATCAAAATTCTCTATACCTGCTATATGCCGGGTAAGGAGGACGAGGACTTTGCAAAGGCTATCAGTGCATTTGACGCTGCTCTCAGAATTTCTGACCCCAAGCTTATGCAGAAGGTTATTTTTGCTGTAAAGAATTCAGGTCAGAGCAACAACGGCGACCTTGCCACACTTACACTCAGCTGATTTATTTTCACAGGCGGACAAACGATGCTTCGTATGTTCGCTGTGTTTTTTCACATTTCTGAAAGGAATGATTTTTGTTTATGGGTAACAACAATAACAATGAAATGTACAACAAAAAAAGAATTTCCAGAGATAACCGTCCCGAATTTCCTAAGAGAGCGGTTATCACAGGCGGTATGCCTTACGGCAACAAGAAGCTCCATTTCGGTCACGTCGGAGGCGTGTTCGTTTTTGCTGACGTTTACGCACGTTTTCTCCGTGACAGAATAGGCAGCGAAAATGTAATCTTCGTTTCGGGTACTGACTGCTACGGCTCACCTATCGCGGAAAGCTACAGAAAGCTTACCGAGGAACAGGGCTACACAGGCACTATCAAGGATTTCGTTACCGAAAACCACGAGGCACAGAAGAAAACCCTCGACGATTTCGGTATCAGCCTTAACCTTTTCGGTGCGTCAGGTCTTGGAAGAAGTGCCGAAATTCACGATGAGGTTTCCGATTGGTTTATCAGAAAGCTTTACGAGAACGGTCAGCTGCAGAAGATTTCCACCGCTCAGTTCTATGATGAAAAGGTTGGAACATTCCTCAACGGCCGTCAGGTTGTGGGTAAATGTCCTGTTCAGGGATGTCAGTCCGAAAAGGGCTACGCTGACGAATGTGACCTCGGTCACCAGTATATGCCTCAGGATTTGATTGACCCTAAGAGCACGCTCACAGGCGAAACACCTGTTATGAAGAACGTTGATAACTGGTACTTCAAGCTTACTGACCACTACGATATTCTCCGTGAATATGCGGCTGATATCCGTCAGAAGGAAAATGTAAGAGCGGTTGTTCACAAGACAATCAGCGAGTTCCTTGAACCGCCTGTTATCTATATTATGAACGATTACAAGGAAAGCTACGAGTCTGTAAAGGATAAGCTTGAAGCACACGAGCTTATTGAAGAACCAAAGAAAACTTCCTTCACAATCGTGTTCAAGACACTTACCGACCGTGAAAAGTCCTGCGAGGTTCTTTCTGCGGCAGGTATCCGCTTCCGTACAGGTAAGACTCTCGTTCCTTTCCGTCTTACAGGTAATATCGAGTGGGGTGCACCTGCTCCTGTTCTCGAGGGCGAAGACCCACTGACAATCTGGGTATGGCCTGAGTCACTCTGGGCACCTATTTCCTTTACTGAAACTTACCTTGAGTCCATCGGACGTGACCGTGAGGACTGGAAAAAGTTCTGGTGCTCCAAGGACGCACAGGTTTACCAGTTCATCGGTCAGGATAACATCTACTTCTATGGTGTTGCTGAAATGGCAATGTTTATGGCTCTCCAGAAGGGCGAAAAGCTCAGCTGCACACCTGACGAGGGCGAGCTCCAGATGCCTATTCTCGTGGCTAACCACCACATTCTTTTCCTCGACAAGAAAGCTTCCAGCAGCGGCAACATCAAGCCTCCTATGGCTGCTGAGCTGCTTGACTACTACACAGCTGAACAGCTTCGTATGCACTTCCTTTCCCTCGGTCTTGGTATGAGAAGTGTAAGCTTCCAGCCGAAGCCTCTCAATCCGATTGCAAAGCCCGAAGAGGACGACCCCGTTACAACACAGGGCTTCCTCCTCTCCAACGTATTCAACAGAATTGTCCGCACCTGCTTCTACGATGCTCAGAAGTATCTTGACGGCAAGATGCCTGTCGGCGAGGTTGATGAAAATATCCTTGCTGACTCTGAAAAGGCTGTTCTCGAGTACGAACGCTTTATGTATAAGTTTGAGTTCCATCAGGTAACATATGTGCTTGACTCCTATATCAGAAAGGCAAGCAAGTATATGGCTAAAGCAAAGGCTGAGGCTGACAAGGCTGATGACAACGAGCTGCGCAGAAAGTGGATGATTAACGTGTTCCATATGATTAAGACTGCGGCTGTTCTTCTCCACCCGATTGCTCCTGAGGGAACAAAGATGGTGCAGGACTATATGCAGCTTGATGACAGTATGTGGAACTGGGATTACATCTTCGACCCTATGAGCAAGAACATTCTTGAGGGTAAGGATAACCACGATATCAAGTTCCTTGAACCGCGTGTGGACTTCTTTAAGCGTCACGAAAGCCAGTTCGATACAAAGTAAATTATAAGGGTACCCTTTTAGCCTGTCGATAAACTCGACAGGCTAATGAAAAATGAATAATGAATAGTGAATAGTTAAGGTGTCCGCTTTGCGGACATTTTTAATATTATTGCCGAAGACAATACCATAATTATCAATTATCAATTATTCACTATTCCTTGTCGAAAAGACTTTTTCGACAGATTGTAATCAACCACATTATCGGGAAGTGATTTTTTGAACGGCAACAAAATTTTCTTTACATACAATTGCACATCGGAAAGCCTTGTGCTGAAAGGTGCTGACAATCAGGTCGTACCTGTGTTTGACCCTGCTGAAATTACAGATATACTCAAGGGCTATTCTGACTCAGATGTGCCTGTTGAGGTTAAACTCAGCGACCGCAGAAACTATCTTTTGGAAATTTCTTCGGCTGAACCGAAAAAGTCTTTGAACATAACACTGACGGAAATTACCGACTGCTCCATAACGAAGCTTTGATTTAAGGAGTTGCTATGAACCACAGGATTGAAAAAACAAAACGCAGCATTTATGATGCTTTTATTGCCCTTCGTTCGCAAAAGCCCTTGGAAAAGCTTACGGTAAAGGAACTTTGTGAAACGGCAAATATCAACAAATCCACGTTTTATGTTTATTACCGTGATGTGTATGATTTGTCCGATAAAATCGAGGACGAAATTGTTTCAGAGGTAATCAGAAGTCTCGACACTACAGGTAAGATACTAGAAAACTCCGCAGAATTAAGCAAAAGTCTTTTTTACGCATATACTGCTCAGACTTCCCTGATATCGGTTATTTTTTCAGGTATGAGGGCACAGCAGCTTCCGAAGAAAATTGAAGCTGCATTGAGAGAAGCCATTTTTTCCGTTTATCCCGAATACAAGGACGACATTGATTTCAACGTAAGACTTACCTACAGCATATACGGCGGATTTTACACCTATATGAAGTACCGTAACAGTGAAAATAAGTCTGTTGTTGATATTATCGGAAAGATGTCCGAAAAGCTTATGGAGCAATAATGCAGGATTTGCTAACAAAAGAGAGGTATGAGCCATAATGGTTCAGACCTCTGAGCCTGTCGATAAACTCGACAAGCAAATGAAAAAAGAATAATGAATAGTGAATAGTTAAGGTGTCCGCTTTGCGGACATTTTTAATATCATTGCCGAAGGCAATTCCTTAATTATTCATTCTTCATTATTCAATATTCACTATTCATTGTCAAAAAGTCTTTTTCGACAAACTGAGAGGTCTGAGCCATAACGGTTCAGACCTCTTTGCTGTTAAGTGTTATTATTCTTCTACAGGCTTCTTGCCGCGTTTCTTCATACCTGCGTCAAAGTTTACGGACATTGTAAACAGTTTGTCGGTTGTGAACACCTTGACCGCAAGGAACATACATACCACGAAGAATACAAGCTGGTACACAAGACCGCCCCAGAACAGCAGCATATCGCCGTTCATCAGGTTTGTCAGTGCTGTATATGTGTGCGTAAACGGAATTGCGTACGCAATAAGCTTGAGAACACCTGTCATTTCGTTGATATCAACGAACATTGTGATAAAGAACGGAATAAGAACAGCAATCATAATCGGCATTGTAAGCGTCTGTACGGACTTGATATCGGTTGCCATTGCACCGAGAATAAGGGAAACAGCAAGACCGATTGCAAGTGTGAGGAAAAGCTGTACCGCAAAAAGCACATAGCTTACAGGTGTAAGTGTAAGTCCGAGTTCAGCCATTGCCTGAGGGAGAGATGTTACGCTTTCGAGTGCAGCTGAGTCAACGGGAAGATTTGTTGTTTCAAGCACTGTGCTTGCTGTGATTTCCTCAACAGCACCGCCCACCATACCAAGCATATAGAACACAAAGCCTACAATCATAAACGCTGCATTGAGAAGTGCGGAAACAACTGCCGCAACCATCTTTGCACCAAGCACGCTCAGACGTGAAACAGGTGCGGAAAGAAGTGTTTCAAGAGTCTTGTCGATTTTTTCTGTGGAAATTGCTGTCATAATCATCTGAGAAGCCATCATCAGCAGGAAGAAAATTGCCATAGGTGCAATCAGTGACTGCATCATTGTTATAGCAGTAAGCTCCATTACGGAAACCTTTGAGGTTTTGCCGTTGAGAGTTGTATATTCCACAAGCTCCAGCGGGTCACGGATAAGCTTGATATCTGCTTCGGTAAGTCCGTAATTTTCAAGCAGAACCTCGTCCATACAAACGTCCTGAATTACAGAAATTACATCGGAAGCGGAAATAGTGCTCATTGTGCCTGCAAAACCGCCGTTCTGCATCTGGCTTACAACCTGAATTTGTGCAGGCTTTTTCTCAACGGTAACGCTGTCACCGAAGCCCTCGGGGATAATTACAACATTTTTCAGGTCAAGCCTTTCAAGCTCGGCAGCGTAGTCATCACTCTGAATGTCAACAAAATTGATTGTGGTATGTCCGCTTTCCTGAACTGTTGCAAGTACGTCCTCGGTAAATGCACTTGTATCCTTGTTGCAGAGGGTGATTGTAGAGGTGTCAAAGCCTTCCTCCATAGCACCGCCCATAACCTGACCCATAACGATGAAAAGAACCATTGTGAAAATCATACCCATCATTGCCTGGAGGGTAATAAGCTCACGGAGCTCCTTTTTAAGAAGATTACCGAATTTCATGATTCTTCACCACCCTTTCAAATACTTCCTCAAGGTTAGCAGCCTCGTATTTTTCCTTAAGCTCGTCGATTGTACCGACAACCATAAGGTTGCCGTCTGCAATAATTCCAACACGGTCGGAAACGTACTCAATTTCCAGCATATTGTGTGAGGAAAGCAGGAACGCCATATTCTGCTCCTTGGCAAGATTTTTAATCATCTTTCTGATTTCGAGAGCATTGATTACGTCAAGACCCGATGTAGCCTCGTCCATAATAGCAAGCTTAGGACTTGTCATTACCGCACGGGCAAGAAGAAGCTTTCTTATCATACCTCTTGAGTAGCCGCCGATTTTCTCATTAAGACGGTCGCCCAGTCCGCAGATAGCCTTGCCACGCTCAACGTATTTGTCAAGGGTTTCCTTGTCCTTTGCGAAAAGACCTGCCATAAAGTTAAGGTAGTCTATACCCTTCATTGTCTTGTACGCACCTGCCTCATCGGGAAGGTATGTAATATTTTCACGAACCTTGTCAGGCTCTTTGATAATGCTGTGTCCTGCAACGAGAGCGTCGCCCTCGGTTGGCTGAATGAGAGTGGAAATCATTCTGATTGTAGTTGTCTTACCTGCACCGTTAGGACCGATAAGAGCAAAAATTTCCCCTTCCTCAACCGTAAAGCTTACCTTTTCGGCAGCAAATTTTGTTTTCTTGGGGTACTTCTTGGAAAGCTCCTTAACCTCAAGAACAGTTGCCATATAAACCACCCTTTCATACATCATTGTATTAAGTAACTAACACAATGATACTATATTTTTATTGATTTGTCAATTAGTAATACTGCACAACATAGCACTGTATTAAAGCGTCGAATTGTGCAGTATCAATACTTTTTGCTGTAATAAATGCTGAACGCAACCTTTACAATTGAAACAAAAAGTATTACACAAACAAGAGTATACAGAATAGGACGTGAAAAAAATGACACAATAACACAAGCAACCGCAAGTCCCATAATTGTTACCGCAAAGCTTGCTGATGATGTTTTCTGCTCAATCAGCAGATTTCGTTCGTCAGTTTCTTTTATGTACATAGCTTTCAGCTTATTTTCGTCTTTAAGTGCCCGTGATAAAACAATAATTTTCACAACAGCAAAACCAATCAGAGAAGTGCAGAAGCCACTGCGGAAACCTGCCAGAAAAGCACTGTCACCATTTTTCTCAACAGGAAGAAACGTACTCCAGGCATTGGTTGCGTCCATAATCATAAGTGCCGCAAACAGCACCACAAGAAAAATTGCAAGTACCACATTTGTCGTCAATCTCCTTTTAATCTGCTTTCTGAATTTTTCCATAATCACTTGTTCCTTTCCTCTTTTATAACAAACGGTGACTGCTTGTTATATGCACAGATTACCGCAAAAATTATCCAGAGCACCTGTGCCGTAAGCTGAAAGCCGTGAAGAAAACCAATTGTAAAATCGCTTAGCCCTTCACTGTAGCGGCTTATCATCATTGCAATAAATGAAAGGAAAAACATAAACGACATAACGGTTTTGAAGCACTTGCTGAACATCCATTCAAAATTTGTTTTACTCATTATCGTCAACCTCCGTAAAATCGAAAACCTCCTCAATGGTCAGCCCGAAAAACTTTGCAATCTTATAGGCAAGCACCAGTGAAGCCGTATATTTCTCGCACTCCAGCGAGGTTATGGTCTGCCTTGTTACTCCGACAGCAAGTGCAAGTTCTTCCTGAGAGATACGTCTTGCCTTGCGTAATTCCTGTATTCTTGTTTTCACGTCATACCCTCTTTCAATCATGTAAAGTTCACTTTGCAAATTTAGTATAGCACGCTTTGCACATTTTGTCAAGCTCACTTCGCATTTTTATCTATATTCAGTAATCAGGCACAAAAAAACAGTACAAACCTAAGTTCGTACTGTTGATTTCTTATAAAAGATGTGTTAAATCGTCCAAATCATCAGAAGCGGACTCCGCAGGCTTCTGAGAAGCCTTTGCATAAGCGTAAGCAGACTTACCGTGCTTTTTGATGTTGTACATTGCTTCATCGGCAGCGGCAATAATTTCTTCGCTGTTCTTTCCGCTTTCACGAAGGAAAGCGATACCGATAGAAGCGTGAATTGTAAGCGTAAGCCCCGTAGACTCCGAAACGAAGCC
Organism: Oscillospiraceae bacterium; assembly: GCA_045545795.1. Lineage (GTDB taxonomy): Bacteria > Bacillota > Clostridia > Oscillospirales > Ruminococcaceae > RGIG8773. Next base: position 79,890 of record JAZQBN010000083.1, on the reverse strand, counting down.
CTTAGCAAGGATATCAAGTACCTCCTGAGCCGCCTTGCCCGAGTCACCGTAAAGCGTAAGGTTTGTAAGACAGGCAACAAATTCGTCACCGCCGAGACGTCCCGCAAAGCCTCTTTCGAAGGACACTTCCTTGAGTGTATCCGCAACAAATTTCAAAACCTCGTCACCGCAGGCGTGACCGTACTCATCGTTAAAGAACTTGAAGTCATCAAGGTCAATGAACATAACAGCGTCAAGAGATTTCTTGCTTGCGGATTTTTCAATCTCAGTGTCAAGCGTTTTAAGGAATGTTTCACGGTTAAGAAGCTGGGTAAGTGCGTCATAGCTTGCACGCTGAAGCAGGTGCATTTCACTTCGCTTTTCCTTGTCGATATCCATAATAACGCCAACAATTTTAGTCGGCATTTCGTCACGGTTAAAGAACTTTGTAGCCTTAATCATAACCCAGATGAAATCACCGTAAATGCTCTTCACACGATATTCACCCTGCATAGTATTTGCAGGACCGAGAACACGGTCAAGGTCATTCAGGTAGCGTTCCTTATCGTCCTTATGAATACGAAGCTTATAGAGGAAGCTTTCCTTTACGCTGTCATCCTTTGCACGGTAGCTGAATTTCTTATTGAAATTCTTTGAAACAAATACCGTATCCTTGTTGAAATTCACCTCAAATACGATATTGTTTGTAATTTCAACAATGGTTTTATATCGCTGTTCACTTTCAAACACGTCATCAAACAGGCTGTTGAAAGCCTTTCCGATAAGTCTGAACTCATCATTGGAGCGTATATCAAAGCGTGCGTTTGTATCGCCCTTCTGTTTTTTCTGAAATACCCTCATTATGTCATCAATAGGTCTTGTAAACAAAATTACAAAAGCAACCATTGCCACACAGGAAAGTATAACCAGAATTATTGAAAGATTACGCTGACTGTCGGTATTATGCGAAATTTCCATATTAAGGCTTGAATCATTTGTAATGGCAAGCATAGACCAGTTAGCGGAAGAAATTGTACTTATAAAAAGTGTTCTCGCATTCTTACCCTCGCCAAAACTGTTAACGGGTTCAAGCGATTTATTGTCCGCACTGTCTGAGCTGATTACCTTGCTCAGCACCGCAGCTGCCCCTCTGAAGCTGTCGTCCTCGCTGTAGCCGCGGATAGTTTTGTACGGATATTCAAGAATCTGTCCTGTGCTGTCCATAAGGGCAGCAGTCGTGTATTTGTTGTAATTCGAACTGTTTATAAAATTCTGGAGATAGCCGGTATTATAAAGGTGATAAACTATTCCCAGACAACGGCTGTCGTAGGAATAAATTGCCTTACAGACGATAAATACGGGAATATTATTGTTTTCGCCGCCGATAAAGAATGCGGAAATACCGTTATTTGTGGCAGCAAGATTGAACAGACCCTTATAGTTTGACATACTCTTGCCCGTATCAAGCTCATTTGTGGAAGCGATAATCATACCCGAATTATTGATAATCATAACCTTTTCCAGTGACGAATCACACTCGGCAAGCGTTTCCAGCTTACCTGAAATTTCACTGTAAAGCTCATTATCCTCAGCAACGGAAAATCCGTCGGAATTGCTTTGATCGGTGTAGCTTCTTACTATCTCGGAAGAAGCTATTTCCTTGGCAGAGGCTATGATATCCTCAAAATAGAAGCTGATACTGTCAGCCTGATTTCCTGTGACATTCATAGTGGATATCCTGTTAAGCTCATCCGATGTGCTGACAAACTTATTATAAGAAAAAAGATTAATTATTACAATCGGCACAATTGCAAGCAGCAGAATAAAAGCAATAAGCTTAATTCTTATCTTCACGGACATCCCCCCTTACACAAAAAGCTACTAATTACTATTTTAATATTTTTTCATCAACTTGTAAACAGATTATATTTATTTTTGTTGATTGTAACCAATTCTTTTTGTGCATATTATACATATTCATTATCGTGATTTTCTGTCAGATGAAAAAATAACATAGAGCATTGCAAGTATAACACCGCCCAGCAGCACGCATACTGCTATTTTAAACCCCTTCGGCACCTTAATACCGTCCTCAATTGACGGACTTCTTCCGACAGGTGCTGCCTCCTCGGTTTCATCGGAACCTATTTCTGATTGTTCCGTAACAGCGGTAACCTCGGTTTCACGGGTCAGGTCATCGGGAAATGTAATTTCCCCGGTATTTACTGTTGTCACAACCGATGAAAGAGTTTCTGCGGAAACGTGCTCGGGAGGCATAGTTTCCTCCGCCACGGTTTCGTCAGGCTTTTCGGTACCGCTTGCAGAAACGGTTTCAGACGTATCGCCTTCTGCCGTAATTTCTTCGTCAGGTTCGTCACTGAACTCCACATCAATCAGTTCTTCCTCGTGTACAGTTACTTCTTCGGACTCGCCGTTGCCCTTGAAAACAACCATATAAACCGAAAGCGGCTCCATATTCAGCTCAAAAGCATTATTTTCAACAGCCGCATCCTCACTCATACGGATAATTTCGCTTCCCTCTGAGTTGAAATAATAAACCTCAGCAGCTTCGTATTCTATATCGGAAAAAATTTCTATAGCAGCCGCTTTTGACTGAAAGCTGTTTTTATTTATAAGAACTGTTCTCAGCGTTGAAGAATTATTTCTGTCAAGTGCCGAATAAACCGAGCTCATAATATCTCCGCCGTTGTCCGACTCTACAAGGTAATCGCCGAAGCCGTTTCCCTCTCCGTCATAATTTGTATACAGATTTATAGCAGCCTTATGGTAGTCAATATTTTCTGTATCAGGCTTAAGGCAAGCCATATGTACCCCGAATTCCGCAAAAATGCCAAGCGTATCGGCAGCTGCAATGCCGCCGCTTATATGGTCGCCGCCGCCGAAGTTATACTCGGAAAAGGAAAGCTTCGTATCGGGATAATACATATTTATCGACGCTTCAAGGGTAGGAAGAAGCGGCAGGTGCTGAGTATGAAGAATAGCAATGGTGCTGTTCTCGGTATAGCTGCTGTCCCAGAGTATACGGGGTGCCTGCATTCTTGTGTTGTTGGAAAAAGCGTCATCGTTGCCTATGACAGGCTGAAGCAGACCGTTTGTCGCCTCGGTATGATAATGGATATCAAGCACGTCCAGAAGCCTTGTTCCCGAAGCACGGGAAGCCTCGTTCATCTTCATAAGATAATAGTCGATAAACCAGCTGTATTCACGGCTGTGCTGTTCCCAGTCCTCCTGATTTTTCAGGCTTGTAAACGCCTCAATGCCGCTTATTGACGGACCGTACACCAGTGCGGTAGGGTCAATCCGCTTTACTGCCGAAGCAAGCAGCGCGGATTTTTCCACAAGACCGTCTGCCGTAATTTTTTCCGTAACAGCCGACGGGAAACGCTCAGCCCAATTTTCGGGCTCGTTATCGAGAAAATAGCCGTTTATGCCTCCGTCAACAGCGTAGCCGTAACGATTGACAAGGTAGCTGACGTACTCATCTATATAGACGGCAGCGTCATTTATATCCGGCTCTGAAAGATAGCTGTCAGCCTTATTGAAAAAAATATTGTTCCAGCGTCCCGAAATATCGGAGGAATAAACATCACCTGCTCCGTCAGCCGCAACCATACCCATCATCTGCAATGTAACATAGCGTGACGGAACATTATACCGCTTTGCCTTTGTGATAAGGTATTCCGTGTACAGTGCAGGCTCTACCCATTTTCCGGGAGGGTAGCTGTCGATAAGCTCAGCGGCATTTGTTGAAGCTGTACCCGTGCCGCTGTTGGAATAGTTATTCTCCCAGTTATAGGAGGAAACTCTCGGGTCGGTCTGAGTTATTGCATTGACCTTAAGGCTTGAAATATCAGACTCAGCATTTATTCCGTAAATATACGGACTGATTTCCCTGACAATATCGGTTGCATCAATTTCCACCTTGATATCAGCCGTATCAAAATAATTGGAGCTGAATACTGCCTCGGTGCTGCTTTGAAGAACGGATGACGTTATGCCGATTGCACACAAAAGCGACAACGCTCTTCCGCAGCGGATTTTATTTATAATATTCATAGTATAATCCTCATTAAATTATTTTGCGAAGCCGCACATTACACATTAATTATAATACAGCCCGACCGCAAAAGCAAGGCGAAATCGTTTTTTACACAATCTTACGAAAAATTCAGACTGTAAATGGCAGCACCCTTATTATTAAAGCACAATATAATATGTAAACGGATAGATAACTGCCAGCAGTATAACATTTACAAGCGTAAACACACCGAGGTACTTAATCGGCTTTGCCTCATCGGTTTCCATATAGATACGGAAGGAAATCAGGCTTGCAAGGCTTGCCACAAGTGTACCCAGTCCGCCCACATTTGTACCTAGCACAAGGGCACGTCCGTTATCGGTAAAGCCCGAAAGCATAAATGCCGCAGGTACGTTGCTGATAACCTGACTTACAAGGGCTGACGCAAGAAGCTCCTGACCCTCCACAAGCCTTGTCACGAATTCGTTCACGGCTTCGATGTTCTGCAAATTTCCCACAAACACGAAAAACGAAGCAAATGTCAGCAAAAGGCTGTAGTCAACCGCTGTAAACAGCCTCATATCAAGAATTATTGCAACGACGCACACCGAAGCAAACACGACGATAACGTCCAGCACACCAAAAACCGCCAGCAGACACAGTACAAAAAGTATTGCATAAAATGCAAGAAAGCGTTTGTTTTCAAGCACGGCATTCTCACGGTTTTCCGTACCGAGCGGAACATTTTTTATAAACATACAAAGAATAAAAATCAGCACCGCACTCAGTACAAAAACAGGCAGGGTCGTGCCGAAGAATTCAGCAGGTGTATATTTGTAGAAATCGTACAGATAAAGATTTTGCGGATTGCCGAAGGGAGTGAGCATACTGCCGAGATTTGCCGCCGCAGTCTGCACGGTTATAACATAAATCATCGCAGACGGCAGCCTGCTGAAAAGCGTTGCTGTAAGCGGCACGAAAGCAATCAGTGCCACGTCATTGGTAAAAAGCATTGACGCAAAAAAGGTGATAAATACAAGAATTGTTCCCGTACGTCTTGCCATAGGCGTGCCGCTGCCCAGAAGCCTTTGGGAAATTACCGAAAGAAGCCTGCACTCACGGAAGCCCGCAACCGCAATCATAAGGCAGAAAAGCAAACCGATAGTATCGGTGTTTATATATTTCACAAAATTCGTAACAGGCACAAAAAAGCAGGAAATCAGTGCCGCAAGCGTGGCAATGACAACAAGAAATTCTTTTTTGCAGAACTCAATAATCCCTTTCACCCAAAACGTCCCCTAATCAAAATCAGAATAAATTTATCACAATACCGCTCAGCACGCCTACAGCGTAGACAATGCCTGTAATAATAAGGTTTTCCTTCATACTTTTATTTGCACGGAAAAGCACCGCCAGACCAATGCCTGCACCCGTGCAAAGACCTGCAATCGCCGTACCGAATTCAATTGCACCCTCAGCGTAAAGCTCGGTAATCAGCACCGACGCCGCACAGTTAGGTATCATTCCCACAAAGCCTGCCACAACAGGCTGGAAAACACCCATACCTTCAAGGAAATGCTTTACGTTTTCCTCGCCTACGAGTCCGAAAAGCGTGCCGAGAATAAGATTTACAATGATAATGAAAATACCGATACCGATTGTATGCTTCAAAGCGGAGTACCATATGCCGTGGCTTCCGCAGCCGCATCCAGCTTCATCGCAAAGGTCGCCGATATGTTCGTCGTCCGTCTTGATTTTCAGCACCTTCATAACAAGGTCAACAGCAATACCTGCCACAGCGGCAATGATAACCTTTGTCAGCAGAAGCTTCCATATCATTCCTGCCTTATCGGGATGTGCAAGCAAAATCGGCACAGCCTCGTCCGAGGTTGAAAGAAACACTGCAACAAGCGTGCCTGCTGTAATAACACGTCCTGCATAGAAATTTGAAGCAATTACAGAAAAGCCGCACTGCGGAACACAGCCGAGAAGTGCACCGACAGCCGCACTGCCTGTACGTCCTCCGCCTGATTTACGCAGAAATGTAACAAGCTTGTCCCCAGCCTTATGCTCCAGAAACTCCATAAGAAGAAACGCTATAAAAAGAAACGGAAGCATTTTTGCCGAGTCAAGAAGGGCGTGCAGAAGTATATCAAGGAAATCAAACTCACCGCCGTGGTGATGATGGTCGTGCAGGGTAAGAAAAAACTGTGGGAGATATGTCATTTTTTTATTCCTTTCGCATAAAATTGCTTTACCGTTTATTATAACATATTTCCAACCGCATTTCAAGTATGAAGTATGGTTTATCCCTGTTTTTGCAAAATTCCCGCACGGCCCGAGTATAGTTCATTCATTAAATGTTCATACATTTTAATGCAAAATATGTTAAACTGAATTGAATGACTTTATTTTTTACGGGGGGATAAGCATATGACAAATCCTATTCAGGCTCTGCTTAATACAAAATTCCGTAACAAGCTGATTTTTATGTGTCTGACAGCTATTGTCCCCACTGTTCTGGCAGGTGTATTTCTGCTGTGGAACCTGGCAGATATGATGCGTACAAGTGCAGAAAATGAGCTCATTTCTTCTGCGGACAGCTTGAAAATCAGATTAAAGGACAGTATCGTCACCATTTCGAATATCAGCGAAAGAGCTGTTGACAACGATGACATCAAAACCCTGCTCCACAGCAACTTCATCAACAGCGATGATTATTATAATTTCTATATGCAGTCAACTGCTGTTCCCGAAATCATCAACGCTTATCCTCAGGTTTCCGAAATTGCCTATTACATAGACAGACCCGGCTTTGTAAACCACAATGTTTTTCATCAGTCTACCGATGAAATAAAAAACACATACTGGTATCAGGACGCTCAGACCTATTCCCAGCCGAGATGGCAGATTATTTTTGACAGGGAAACCGAAATTTACTCGCTTTGTCTTGTCACTCCCCTGCTTAACAATAACGGCTCGTTTATGGGAACAGCGGTTGTTACCGTCAATCCTGAGGTTTATTCCTCGTTGTGCACGGAGCTTCCCGCAAATTACAATACCATTTTTTCTGTCGGACAAGGCATCGTTTTTCACAGCACAATCAACGAATATCCGACAGGAAAATTCATATCCGAAATGAAGGGCTCATTCATTTACGGGGTAAGCGACTCAAACATCATTTCCGACCAAACCGCCCTCGGCAAGCTCGGACACACGGTTGTTTCCTACTTCGACTATGAAAATACGGGAAACCTCTTTCAGGTTTATCTTGTAAGCCCCGACTCAATCTTCAATGACGAAATCAATCAGGTTGTAGTCACATACATCGGTTACGTTGTTCTTTGTATTATACTTTCGGTACTGCTTGCATATCTCTTTTCAAGTATGTTCTCACGCCGTATCCAGTTTCTCAAGGACAAAATGCACGACGTTGCCGAGGGTAACTTTGAGCTTGCCGACGAAATCAAGGGTACGGACGAAATCTTTGACCTTTACGAGGACCTCAAAAAGATGGTTGACCGTATGCAGGCACTTATCAATGACGCTTATAAGGCTAAAATCCAGTCTGAAAGCTTCAAGCTCAATCAGGTTGAGGCGGAATTCAAGGCACTTGCCAGCCAGATTAACCCTCACTTCCTGTATAACACACTTGAAACAATCCGTATGAAGGCTTTCGTTAACAACGATAAGGAAACAGCCGACCTTGTAAAGAAGCTTGGCAAATTTATGCGGCGCTGCCTTGAAGTAAAAGACGGTATGGTTACTCTTGAGTCTGAGCTTGAATTTACCAAAAGCTATCTTGAACTCCAGTCGGCACGCTTCGGGGACAGGGTTTCCTACAACATCTACTGCGAGGTTGACAGACAGTATAAAATTCTTCCGCTTATTATCCAGCCTATCGTTGAAAACGCTTTTGTGCACGGCATTGAGGGTGCAAAGGCAAACGGTAAAATCAGCATAAAGGTTTTCTACAAGGGCGAAAACGTGCTGATTGAAGTAAGTGACAACGGCAGCGGCATTGAGCCTGACAGACTTCGTATGCTGCTTGCAAAGCTTGAAGAAAACGACACTTCTTCGGGTAAGAGTATCGGTCTTACCAACGTAAACAAGCGTATCAAAATGTACCACGGCGAACAGTACGGAATGACGGTTGAAACTGTTCTCGGAAAGGGTACAACCATAAGAATTGCAATTCCCCGTGAAGTCGATGAAAATGTTATGAAACGGCTTCCCGAAAAATACAGTGAAATCAGCGGCAACATTTCCGCAAAGCTGAATAAGGAGTGATATAATGCTGAAAATTCTTCTTGTTGATGACGAACCGAACGTGCGTCAGGGCGTAAAAATGATGATACCCTGGGACGAGCTTGACATTGAGGTTATAGGCGAGGGCGAGGACGGCGATGACGGTCTTGCCAAAATTCTTTCCCTTAATCCCGACATTGTGCTTGCCGATGTAAAAATGCCGGGTATGACAGGCATACAGATGATTGAGGCTGCCAAAAAGAACGGTTATGATGGTAAATGCCTTATTCTGTCGGGGTATTCCGACTTTACCTATGCTAAGGAAGCTATGTCCCTTGGAGTAAAGGGCTTTATTCTCAAGCCTGTTGACGAGGATGAGCTTATCGAAGCACTGAAAAGCCTTTGCGAGGAAATCCGAGAGGAACGCAAGGACGAAGTTACTATGCAGAAGGGCAGCGAATACCTCAGCACCCAACTGGTCCGTGCACTTCTCCTCGGTGACGAAAGCATTATCGGCAGCAGCTCTCTTGAGGCTTACAACTACGAATGCTACGATGCTGCCATTATAAGTGCCTCTGAGGATATGGACCTTGATGAACAGTCACTTATGCTTGAAACTGTAAAATCCCGACTTGAAGCCTTTGATAATATAGATGTCATCACACCCGACCTGAGCGGCATTACCGCTGTCCTTTTCAAGGGCTGGAAGCGTCAGGATATTATAAATTTCCTTATGAAGCTCAGCAAGGATTACTTCGGCAAGGTTTTCGTAACTGTCGGTGATACCGTTACAAGCCCTTACGAAATAAATCAGTCCTATCAGGAAGCGGGGGCACTGTTCAAAAACAGATTTATGTACCTGCACTGCGGTGTTGTAACAAGTGATACATTAAGCAGCGAAAGCAGTGCCGAAAATGAAATCGATGAAATCTTTGCACAGATTTACGCATATGTCGAAATCAACGATATCAATAAGCTTGACGCAACTCTTGAAACCCTTCGTCAGACCCTTTGCAGCAACACCTTTACCCCTGAACGCATCAAGGTTATCTGCATTACGGGTGCTATGGAGCTGAAAGCGAGAGTTGCCAAAAACATCGGTGAGAAGAAAACAGAACAGTTCCTCAACGATGAATTCATCGCACGTCTCGGAGAAAAAGCAAGCCTTTTCGATATCATCGAATATCTCAGACAGGTGCTTACGGAGCTTTCCTCCGCACATTTCGGACGCACAACCAAAAGCACTATGGAGCGTGTCGTTCAGTATATCTGCTCCAACTACAACCGTGAGCTTCGTCTTGAACAGCTTGCCACTATTTTCGGCTACAACAGTGCATACCTCGGAAAGGTTTTTCACCAGTACACAGGCGAAAACTTCAACAACTATCTTGACCGCATAAGAATTACCGAGGCAAAGCGTCTGCTTGCCCTTGACGAATACAAGGTTTATGAGGTTGCCGAAATGGTCGGCTACACCAACATCAACTATTTCCACAATAAGTTCAAGAAATATGTCGGAGTAAGCCCCCTCAACTATAAGCGTCAGAGCAAGGGCGAAGCTGCTGTTGATGATAACGAAGAAGAATAAAAAATTCCTGCCATCTGTTACGGTGGCAGGAATTTTTCTTTGGGAAAGTTTATTTGAATGCTGCTTGGGGAACAGCATTGCAAGCAAGGCTATTTGCCGACCTTCGTTCTTCGGAAATATTCATACTCGTTGGAGCTTCCGAAGCAGCTGTAAAGCAGGCGGAGAATTTTGTCGTAGTCTGTTTCGCTCAATTCATATGTGGAGCGTCTCTGATTGTCAATGTCGTGACGTGTAACAACAAGCGTTGAAGCGTCGGTTACATAAATGGTATAGTAATTCAATCCCGTTTCAGCCTCGGAAAGCTTAACAAGGAAAACCGTTGTAAATGCTTCGTTTTCTTCTGCGGGACGAACCGATGTTACAGAAGCAATTGCAGAAATAAGCTCGCTGAATTCTGTTCCGTTCCCGATTACGGGATTTTCCCCCGACCTGATTGCTTCGCTGTCGAATTCCTCGCCCATATCGAAATACGGTGTAATTTCAACGCTTATCGTGTCAACAGCCGCTTCGCTTAGCGGAGGAATATTTTCGGCACCCTGCGGCTCAGCCATTTCGGGATAGCCTTCTTTTTTCGCAGTTGTTACAGTTGTTTCAGCAGGCATTTTCGGAGCAGCTTCTTCCTCTGTTTCCATTGCAACAACATCATCTGAGTCGGTATCAGCACCGCCCACGACAACATTTTCAGCTGTCGGATTTGCCTGAACTGTTTCCTCTGCTGCATTATCATCGTCCACTTCCGGTATATCAGGCATAACGCCTACCTGCACGCCGGAGTCATTTACAAAAACTTCCTCCTCAGGACGGTCTATAACAGGAGATGCAGTTTCGGGCTGTGTAACGGGAATAGTAACAACAGTTGTTTCCTGAGTAATCATTTCTGTCACAACAGATAAGTCTGCCGTCCTGCTGTCAATTACCGCTTTTACACCGAATGCCATCAGCAGACAGGCTGCCGCCGCCATTACCGTTCTTGAAACAAGCCTTATTTTCGGAGAATTGTTTTTCGTTATTTCCATTTCGGAGCTTTCTTTGAGAAGAACTTCGGTACGCTTGTAGAAGCTGTCGGAAATCTTCACGCTGTCCATAGCGTCCTTATAGTCTTTAATTGACCTGCTCATCTTCATCAAAACCTCCTATCATCATATTTTTCAGCAACGTGCGTCCCCTTGCAAGAAGCGTGCCCACCGTCGCAGGCTTTTTGCCCATGATTGCGGAAATCTCCTTTATGGAGTAGCCGTTATAATAGAACAGGTGAATAACCGTTCTGTACTTTTCAGGCAATGATAGAACAGCCTCCATCACCTGATTTTTTTCACTCATAGAGTCATCAATCTCGGAATTATCGGTTTCATTCAGCGGCACCGTACGCTTCACCCACCCTGATTTAAGATGGTTCTTGCTTTTGTTGATAGCCGTCCTCAGCAGCCACGCCTTTTCGTGCTCCGTACTCTCAAAGCCCTTGCCCCTTTTAAGCAGGGACACAAGCACGTCCTGAGTAATATCCTCAGCGTCGCAGATATTCCGTACATATGTATAGCACAGCCTTATCAGCGTCTGAGAATAGGTGTCAAGCACATACTGAATGTAACCGTCAGTTCCGTAGCTGACAGTTTCTTCGGAATACATTCTATTTCCCCCAATGGCAGTAATTACTTTGCCGAAATATTTTGTATTGTTTGGTTTTACATAATGAATACAATTCAGAAGGGCAATTTTTTTCACACAGAAAAAAATTTTTTCAAAATAATTATATCACATATAAAAATTTTTTCAATAACCCCTTGACAAGTGGAAAAAGTCGTGCTATTATCATATTGTACTAATTCATTAATACAAAGGAGAGCTACTTATGGTTTCACAAAATGTAATTTACAGCGTACTTATCGGCATAGCCCTGACAGGTATTGTCCCCATCATCGGCGGAATTGCCCTGCTTGCAATGGGTAAAATCAAGGGCTCAAGCTTCTGGGCTGGTGTGCTTGCTTACATAATTGCAATTATCGCAACAGGACTTGCAACATTATTCGTTACACTTCCTACCGCAATGACTCAGCTTGACACAGCCTCTCTTACTGCCGAAGTACCTCTCTGGCAGACAATTGCCGTTTCTGTCATTTCCGCAGTAATTCTCGGCTTTGCAATGCTTATCCTCATCAATAGCTGTATGAAAGCCCGTACCTTCAAGGCAGCGGTTTCCGCAGGACTTGGCTTCGGAATTCCTCAGCTGCTTACAATCGCATTCGGATTTATCAGTATGTATATGACCTTCTCACAGATTAACAGCGGTGCATTTGACCAGACTTACGCAATGCTGGTTGATATGGAGGCGATGAGCAAGGAAATGGTTGCCGAAATGAAGGCAATGTATACAGAACTTACAGTCAATGACATAATTGCTCAGATTTTAGCCGCATTCGGTAACGTCCTTCTTATGACTGCCGCAGCAGTTGTGATTATGCTTTTCGTTACAAAGAAAAAGGCTATACTCGGTGCACTTGCCGTAATTGGCGGTATCGGTGTAACAAGCATCGTTACCTCTGTTATTTCCGACCTCCTCATTGCAAGTGTAATCGCCCTCGCAATCGGCGCAGCCGCTTTCATCTTCGCATACAGAATGAAGGGCAGCATTGTTCCTCCCGAAAAGCCTACCTATGCAAATGACGCATTTATGCAGTCCATTGCAAATGCAAAGGAAGAAGAATAACTAAAACAAAGCGTGAGAATAAGGGGTGTACCCCATCTCACGCTTTTCTTATACTCCGCAGACGGTCAACAATTTCTGCGGTCTTTTTTATTATGTAATCAACCTCGTCCTCAGCGTTCATATGCGACAGAGTAAACCGAACCGTTCCGCTGATATATTTTGCAGGAACTCCAATTGCCGTCAGAACGTGTGACGGTTCGTTATCTCCCGTTGTGCAGGCTGAACCGCCCGAAGCACAAATTCCCGCCGCATCAAGCATCAACAGCACAGCCTCGCTTTCCACGTCCGCAAAGCTGATATTGACATTGCCGCAAAGACGATTTTCACGGCTGCCGTTAAGATGTGCATCGGGAATTTCCAGTAAACCGTCAATCAGCTTGTTACGAAGCCTTGTGACGTACTCCGCATTTTCCTGCACCCTTTTACAAGCAAGCTGTACAGCCTCACCAAGCCCCACAATCGCAGGAACATTTTCAGTCCCCGCCCGTAAGCCGAATTCCTGATTTCCGCCGTAAATAAGACTTTCAAGCGGCGTACCCTTCCGGGCATACAAAAAGCCTATGCCTTTCGGTGCACCGATTTTGTGTCCCGAACAGGACAGCATATCAATTCCGTTTACATTCACAGGAAGATTTCCTATCGCCTGAACAGCGTCCGTATGGAACAGTACGCCCTTTTTTCTGCACACCTCGGCAATTTCCTCCACAGGCATAACTGTACCGATTTCGTTGTTTGCATACATCACCGACACAAGAGCAGTATTGCTGTCAATTGCCGTCTCAACCTGTTTCGCCGTAACAAAGCCGTTGCCGTCAACAGGCAGATATGTAACCTCTGCACCTGCTTTTTCCAATGCCTTGCAGCAATTCAGCACCGCCTTGTGTTCAACATTCGTCGTGACTATTTTCTTTCCCTTTGCAGCACTCACCGCCCAGTTGTCAGACTCCGTGCCGCCGCTTGTAAAATATATTTCGGAATAGTCCGCACCAATCGCCGCCGCAATTTTTCGCCGTGCCTCGGCAACCGCTTTTGCCGCCGCCCTTGATGCACGGTGCACTCCCGACGGATTACCGAAGCTTTCCGTGAAATACGGCAGCATTGCTTTCAGCACCTCACTGCTGACGGGAGCAGTTGCGGCGTAATCCGCATAAACAAATTTCTTTTCCATTTATACCTCAATTAATGTGCGAATTTATCTCTTTCCATTACAGCCAGCTCGTCACAGCGTTCATTTTCGGGGTGTCCTGCGTGACCCTTGACCCAGACGAATTTTACGTTGTGCACGTCCAGCAAATCCAGCAGCCTTTCCCACAAATCAACATTCAGTGCAGGCTTCTTGTCGGACTTAATCCAGCCTTTCGCTTTCCAGCCCTTTGCCCAACCCTTTGTTACGCTGTCAACGACATACTTGCTGTCAGTAGTCAGCACCACGTCACAGGGATATTTAAGTGCTGAAAGTGCCGAAATTACTCCCATAAGCTCCATACGGTTGTTGGTCGTGTTCGCCTCACCGCCTGAAATTTCCTTGACGTGCTCGCCCACACGCAGAATTGCACCGTATCCGCCGGGACCCGGATTTCCCGAGCAGGCACCGTCTGTAAATATTTCAACTAACATAATGTTACCGCCTATCTTTTATTGGTTATTAATATTATTATAACTGATGTTTAACAGCTTTTCAAGGGACTTTCAAAATGTCCAAAAGCTTAAATTGTTTTTGTACGATATGGACAATCCTTCTGTAAAAATGTTGACAATTTTAATGTGATATGGTATAATTTCTTCAATGTATACGGAATAGCGTATATTTTATTTTTGTAAAATTATGTAATCGTTTGCAACAATTGACTTATTGTGCAGACAAATTCTAAGGAGGTAATATCGTGAACAAGACTACTCGTAAAATTCTTGCAGGAATTCTTGCAGCGTCATCACTCGTTTCCCTCACAGCCTGCAGCGATGACGGAACTTCTGACGCTCCAATCACAGAAACTACTACAGCTAAAACCGAATGGACAGGTGACAACATCGAAGTAACTGTTGCCGAAGACGCTGTTGATGACTCACTCAATATCGAAGGTCAGACACTCAAGTGGATGGGCTTCTATGACCTTAACCCTACAAATGATGCTCCCGAACGTTCCACAGAGGTTGCTCTCTTTGAGGATACATACGGTGCTAAGATTGAATATATTGCTACAACAAACACTACTCAGTTCGATGACCTCGCTACTGCTATCGTAGGCGGTACATCACCTGATATCTTTATTTATGACTGGCGTTCCTTCCCATATGATATCAATCAGGGACGTTATCAGCCTATTGACTCCCTCATCGACTGGGAAGACCCAATGTGGGCTGACGTAAAGGCTCAGGCTGACAAGTATATCTGGAAGGGCGAAAGATATGTTGCTCCTCTCGGATACGCATTCAACGATACACAGGTTCTTATGTACAACAAGACTGTTGTTGAAGACCTCGGTATGGAAGACCCATATGAGCTTTATCAGGCAGGCGAATGGAACTGGGACGTTTTCGTTGAAATGATGGAAACCTTCAAGGGCGGCGACGCATCCCTCTACGGTATCTCCGGTTGGTGGGCTAACGCTTTTGTTTTCACATCAGGCGATACAATGGTTACATACGACGGCGAAAAGTTTGCAAACAACCTCTACAGCTCAAAAATTGAACGTGCACAGCTCACTATTGAGGATATCTGGGCTAAGCAGCTCGTTAAGAGAGGCTGGGTTGACGGCACACAGGCTTTCGTAAACAACGATTGTCTCTTCTACTCAATGGGTACCTGGGCTTACAACGCTGCACAGGATTCTATGCCTGATGATGTAATTCAGATTGTTCCGTTCCCTAAGGATTCCGACTCTGATAAGTACTATGTTTCCAACAAAATTCACGCTTATATGTGGGTTAAGGGCAGCGAAAACGCTGACTGCGTAAAGGCTTGGTTCAATGTTAACCGCCTTGTAAATTATGATGAGCAGTACAAAGAAATCACAAAGGAAAAGTTCCTTGCAAACAACACAGCTTGGACAGGCGAAATGTATGATGTTGCTATGGACTTCTATGATGATGAAAAGTTCGTTCAGGCTTATGACTACGGTTACGGTCTTTCCGAATATATGAACTCCGAAGTTATGACACTCCTCTATGAAGGTCTTGTAAACGAGCAGTTCGAAAGCTGGGTACAGGCAAGAGAACAGGTTATGAACATCGTTGACCAGGAAATTGCTGTTTACCAGTAATGCTTTAAGGCAGACAAATAAAACGCTTATATATTTTCAGGGACACTTGCAAAGGTGTCCCTGATTTTTATTGATATTTTTAAAAATATGGTGTATAATAAGCTTATGTTACGTTGAAAGGAGCAATATTATGAACCGCAGAAAAATGGTAGCCGCCTCAGCCGCTTTCGGGACAGCTTTCCCAAAAATCTATAAGGAAATGTCCGTACCTGAGGTTTCGCATTTCAACGTATGTTCTGAGTCTCTCCCTGTCAGCTTTGACGGATACAAAATTGTTCATCTTTCCGACCTGCACAACAAGGTTTTCGGCAAGGACAATACTCCCCTGCTGAAGCTTATTGCTGAAGAAAATCCCGATTTAATCGTTATGACAGGCGATATGATAAGCCACAACGCCCCAAACACCGAGCAATTCCTTACTCTTGTGAAAAATATGCGGAAGCTTTGTCCCGTTTATTATGTCAACGGCAACCACGAGTTATCCGACCTTGACAGCGACGAATTCGAACGTGTCGCAAAAGTTATGGCTGAGTACGGTGCTGTCTGCATTGACAATACCTCAGCAGAAATTCACCGTGGAAATGAATATATCCGCCTGTGCGGACTTTGCTACACAGCTGAATATTACCGCGGAGTGCGTGAATACAAACGTGGCTGGAACGCGTTTATGCTGACGGATATGATTGATTTTGCAGGCCTTAAGCAGCCTGACGAGTACACCATACTCCTCGCCCACAACCCATTGGATTTCGATATCCACGCAGAATGGGGTGCTGACCTTTCCTTCGGCGGACACGTCCACGGCGGTTTAATTCGTCTTCCGATAGTAAAAGGTATTTTCTCACCCGAAAGAAGATTTTTCCCGAAATATAAAGAAGGGCTGTACCAAATCGGCAATTCTTATCTCGTTGCAAGCAGAGGACTTGGCAAAATCCGTATCAACAATCCGCCTGAGATTGTGGCTGTTACACTTAATAAAAAATAAGGGTACCGAGTTTACTGCTCGATACCCTTATATTATTTCCGAAGTACATTATTCTCCGTCAGCCGCATTATTTGCATTTCCTTCACTCAGCGGAAAGCATCCAATCGGTAAAGAAGTACCGAAAGAATTTTCGACATCCTGAGCGGTTTTCGATGTAACATCTGCCGCAGAAATCGGCTTTTCACTCCAAAGAGCATAGCTGCAGCCACAACCGTTTGTATCTGTCATAAAAGCAAAATATCCGCTGAAACCCTCGCCGAGATAATCCGACAAATCCAGATTGTCACCGCCGCCTGACGGATAAGCAATTCCGTCCGCCGAACCTGTGTAAGCAGCCATCGCCTGAAATGAGGCTGCCCCATCGGTAATCCCCTCAGCAATTTCGGACTGTGCCGCATTATAAATTCTTTTTGCGTTGGAATTAAATTTACTTATTCGTGCCTCTTCAACGTATCCAAGCATTGCGGGAACAAGAATTGCCGCAAGGATACCGATAATTGCAATAACAACGATAAGTTCAATAAGTGTAAAACCCCTCAGCTTCGCTCTCATAAAATCTACCCCTTGATTTATATTGCAATAATTTCACTCTTGAAAATACAATTATTACACTTTTAATGATATCCTACTTAAACGGTTTTGTCAACTATTACAGCAATTTGTAACCAAATTGTAACTTTTACGCCTTTGTAATAACCCATATTCCCTTGAATTCCGACTTGATATCATCAAAATTCCAAGCCTTTGCGGTTTTTTCAGGATTTGCAGGGTCATTGATGTAAAGGTTGCTGCCGTCACATTCACGGATAACAATTGCGTGAGAGCCGAATGTATCGCCTTGCATACCTGCAATTATAACGCTGTTGTTGTCAAGATGTGCCGAAATTTCCTCAATACTTTCAATTTGCGTGCCCTCTCTGTTCACATCAAAATTGTAATATGTACCGCTCAGACCAATCAAATCGCACAGCTCACCGATTTTCTCCAACAGCAAGCCGCCTGAAAGCTTTCCTGTGAGAGAATTGCTGACGGAAAGCTCTCCGAGAATTACAGGGTCAATGCTGCCGTCACCGGTAAGACCAATATAAGCCATCGTCACACAAAGATACGCACAGCCATCGGTTCTGATAACCCTGTTATAATTTCCGATACGCTCATATGCCCAGCGAGGGTCGTCCATATACAATGCAGGAACACCGCCGCCCAGCTCCTCATCGGTATAGCTCATATTCGCATAATTATCCTTACAGAAGGGATAGTTATACACAAATTCCAGATTATCCTCACTTTCATAGAATAAATCCAAAATATATTCGGGATACTGCTCGCCGTTTTCAACTATATATTCTGCACGCTCATCGGTTTCGGCAAGCTCCGCAAGTCTACCGAATTCTTCATACTGTTTGTTCTTCTTTTCCACAGGGAGCAGAAGCACCATCACTATCGTAATGACCGCAAATGTTGCTATAACAGCAATTGCGGATTTTGTATTTTCCTTATTCATTTTGCACCGCCTTGAAAAAAAAACAGCGGAAATAAATTCCGCTGTTTTAATTTTTAAGTAATTCTGATAATCTTATTGATTAGGTAGAAGTACCAGCTGCACCCTTGATTGGGTAGAGACCGTAAACCTTGTTGTTAGCTTCGATTTCGGACTTCTGTGTTTCAGTTGTTACCTTATCAATTTCCGAAAACTTAGCTGTACCTGCATCGAGACAAGCCTGATTGCTGCCCCAAGCTGCAGCCTTGATTGTGTAAGCATCCTTATCAATGTAAGCACAACCGAAACCGGAGAAACCTTCACCGAGGTAATCATAGAGGTTGAGACCGTTGATATCTTCCATAGAAGTAGCTGTGATTGTTGTAGAGTTGCCGTAATCAGTAAGTGTAACACCATCGATGGATGCCTGTGTAAGAGCAGAAGCCATAGCTGTGTAAACCTGCTTAGCGTTAGCGTTAGCCTGTGTGATTCTTGAGTTCTGAACGTAACCAAGCATAGATGGTACGAGGATAGCAGCAAGAATACCGATGATTGCGATAACTACGATGAGCTCGATAAGTGTGAAGCCCTTAACCTTTGAATTTCTCATGGGAAATTCCTCCTTTTTAATTTTAAAATATTTTTTATTAAAAAGCGTCACAAAGTACAATGTGAAGCACTTTTCCGAAAATTAATACACCATTGCATCATACCATTGCATCAATGGTTGGATATGCACCGAAGTATACACCCTTGGTTTTTATACAGTTTTTCTGACCCTGGGAAGAAATAAGCATTCTGAATGTTTTTTTAGTATTTCCGCCTGCCCAGTATGTAGATGGTATATACGAATTGATATCAGAGAAATAAGTATCAATCTCACTGTAATTGCTCAAATCCACATCTTTTGCGTGAGCAAGTTCAAAACACAATGCTGAATCTACAGTATAATTTTCATAGTCAATATAAACTGCACAAAATCCTTCAAACGAACTATCAACCATTGAAAGAATTGCACTTTCAAGCTGGTCGAACCATTCACCTGTCACTGCGTTTCCTCTAGTTGCATAATTGATTGCATTACTTGCAGAATTTTTATAAGTTGAAGAAACTGCTATTACATCATCAATCTGTGTTGCTTCCATTCTAAAAAAGACTCTGGAATAAATCATTTGATCACTTATAGCAGGATCTGCATTGAACAATTCATTATCCTGTTTTATCTCGCACTGAATCAACTGATTTTGCATACCGGAGTGAATCATCTTAGCGTAATTGTTATTTCTTTCAATTCTTGCATCTCTCTGGAAGCCGTTAATAATTATAGAAGTTATTCCGGCAAGAATTGCAATAATTGTAATAACAACAATCATTTCAACTAAGGTGAAACCCTTAACCTTGGAGCCAAGTTTTTTTGAATTCATTGGACTCTCCTCCCATAAGTTTCAACTTTCCGATTTTTCATCGGGGTTGTTCCTTACTGTAATTATATTATATATCCACTTTTTGCATTTGTCAATAGAAAAATGATATTTTTATCGCTAATTTTATGAATTTGTGCAACTTTTCATCAAACCTATAATTTAATGAATTTTTTTCAGCAATTTTACTAAAATATGTACACGCTCACAAATACGCTAATCATTTTTCTACTTCAAATGCTTTTTTGTATATCTTATCTAACAGAACCTATACCGCCGTTGTTCTTGAAATAACGCTCAAATTCATTGATATCAAGTGACTTTTCACGAGCGTGCATTTCTGTGATAACGCCTTCCTTAACAAGTCTTGCAAGCTCCTGGTCAAGACAAACCATGCCTTCCTTCTTACCTGTCTGGATAGCTGTCTGGATAAGGTGCACCTTATTATCACGAACCATAGCCTTGATAGCGTCGGTTGCGTTAAGAATTTCAAGTGCAGCAACTCGTCCTGTACCGTCAGCCTTAGGAATAAGTGTCTGAGCAATGATACCGACAAGAACAGTTGCAAGCTGTGTACGAATCTGTGACTGCTGGTGGGACGGGAATACGTCGATGATACGGTTGATTGTATCGGAAGCACAGGTTGTATGAAGTGTGGACATTACAAGGTGACCTGTTTCAGCGGCTGTAATAGCAGCGTTGATTGTTTCAAAGTCACGCATTTCTCCGACGAGGATAACGTCAGGGTCTTCACGGAGTGCGGCACGAAGTGACATCGCGAAGGATTCAACGTCATCGCCGACTTCTCTCTGGTTAACCATACATCTTTTGTGTTCGTGAACATATTCGATAGGGTCTTCTACAGTAATAATGTGTGCGGAACGGTTAACATTTACATAGTCAATCATAGCCGCAAGGGTTGTAGATTTACCTGAACCTGTAGGACCTGTTACAAGCACGAGTCCTCTTGGACGGAGTGCAAACTCACCGAGGATTGGCGGCATATCGAGGTCTTCAAGTGTAGGAATATCGTTACGGAGAAGACGGATAGCGATAGCCGTATCACCTCTCTGGTGATAAACGTTAACTCTGTGACGGTAACCTCTTCTTGTTACATAGGAAAAGTCAGTGTCGACCTTATTCTTGATGTTTTCGATGTTACGTCCGCCTGTCATCTGCTCACAGATTTTCATAATAGCAGCCTCTGTCATTTCAGGGTAGGAGCTGAGCTTACGGAGAGAACCGTGAAGTCTTACAACAGGGGAAATCTTTGTAGTGAAGTGAACGTCGGAGCATCCGAGCACACGAGCCTCGTCGAGGATTTTATCAATGCTGATAACAACTTTTTCCTGTGGTTTATTCTGGATATCCATTGCACATAATTCCTTTCAATATTTATACTATATTAAACAGCGTATGTAACTCTTACGAGTTCGTCCATAGTTGTTTTACCTTCGAGAACAAGCTCTGTAACGTTGTCACGAAGGAGCTTTGTACCCTGCTTACGGCAAAGCTCGGAAATTGCGTCAACCTTACCGTCATTAGCAATAAGTGCACTCATTTCAGGTGTACAGAGAAGAATTTCGTGAATAGCGGTACGTCCTGTATAGCCTGTGTTGTTGCACTTAGGACAGCCGCAAGCGTCATAAACAGTCTGGTGCTCGGTAACGCTCATCAGTCTGTCTTCTTCATCTGTAGAAATACGAGGTGTTCTGCACTCAGGACAAATCTTCTTAACAAGACGCTGAGCAACGATACCAATAAGAGAAGTAGCAACCATATAAGGAGCAACGCCCATATCGATAAGACGGGTTACAGTTGAAGGAGCATCGTTTGTATGAAGTGTTGAAAGAACCAAGTGACCTGTGATAGC
This sequence comes from Oscillospiraceae bacterium, assembly GCA_045545795.1. Lineage (GTDB taxonomy): Bacteria > Bacillota > Clostridia > Oscillospirales > Ruminococcaceae > RGIG8773. The sequence continues at coordinate 58,313 of JAZQBN010000083.1, read as the reverse complement.
GGCTCTGATAGCGATTTCCGCTGTCTCCTGGTCACGCATTTCACCAATCATTACGATATCAGGGTCCTGACGGAGGATAGAACGAAGAGCAGCAGCAAATGTCATACCCGCCTTAGCGTTAACCTGACACTGGTTGATACCTTCGATATTCTTTTCGACAGGGTCTTCTACCGTAATTACGTTTACATGAGGCTTAGCGATTTCACCGAGAGCGGCGTAAAGAGTTGTTGTTTTACCGGAACCTGTAGGACCTGTTACAAGTACAACGCCCTGAGGTACCTTAAGAATTGAAGCAAATCTCTCATAGTTGTAAGCCGTCATACCGAGGTCGGTAATCTTTCTTACACCAACATCACCTGTGGAAAGGATACGGATAACGACCTTTTCGCCGTTAACTGTAGGAAGGTTAGATACACGGACGTCAAGTGTTGTTCCGTCAACAACCTGTGTGAAACGACCGTCCTGAGGGATACGCTTTTCAGCGATATTCATACCGCTGATAATTTTAAGACGTGTTACAAGTGAGTTATGAACAACATTGGAAATATTCATAAGCTCGATAAGGTCACCGTTAACACGGATACGAATTCGTGTATATGACTTGAACGGCTCGATATGAATATCCGTTGCGTCAGCACGGAAGGAGTTTTCAACAATTGTTGTAGCCAGCTTAACGATAGGTGCACTGTCAATTCTGTCTGCGGATTCCTCATCGATACCGAAAGCGTCATCATCAGCAAACTGGTTTTCCACGCTGTCGAGAAGCGAGGAGGTGTTCTGCATAGAATAGTTCTTACCGATAGCCTTGACAATTGCCTGCTTTGTAGCAAAAACAGGAACAACGTCCATACCTGTAATAACCTTGATTTCTTCAAAAATGTAGAAGTTTACAGGGTCGTGGGTAGCAACTGTAAGTCTTTTACCTGTAATCTTGATAGCAATAATAGTATGCTTTTTAGCAAGGGCTTCAGGAATTTTCTTTACAGCCTCAACATTGATGACCGTTTCAGGGTCAGCGAGGTCGATAAAAGGAACATTAAGCTTCTTGGCAAGTATCTGACCGAACTGTGCGTCGGTAACGTAACCGAGTTCCACAACATAGTCACCGAAAAACTTACCTTGAACGTTTTCCTCTTTCTTCTTATCAAGGACGTTCTGAAGCTGTTCTTCAGTAATTACGCCCTCATTGACCATATATTGGCCAATAGGAATATTTTTCATAATAAAGCCCCATTTCTCCGCAGAATAATAAATGACAAGGGATTTCTCTGCGGCAAAATCCATAACAGCAACTGCATAAAGCAGAGTATGTACGCCGTCTGAAATATGTAAACATCTGTGATGTAAACACCATAATTATAAATAGTATTGAATTTTTTAAAAATATATGTTAAGATATAACTATCGGATTTTCAAATTTAATGTAAAGGAGTTATTTTATGGAACATCTTACCAATGCTGATGGGCTTCTCGGTTACTACATAGGAATTTACATAGTAACGTTCCTGTTCGGTATAACAATCGGAAGCTTTCTTAATGTGTGTATCTACCGTCTGCCTGTCGGCGAGTCTCTTACCAAAAAGAATTCGCACTGTATGACCTGTGGGGCATACATTAAATGGTACGACCTTATTCCCGTTTTCAGCTGGCTTATTCTCAGAGGAAAATGCCGTGCCTGCGGTTCAAAAATTTCGGGAAGATACATTCTTGTGGAAAGCCTTACAGGAATTCTTTTCTTCCTGACCTTCCTGCGATTTGATGTCATTCTTGACGGACTTATCTATCCTGCATTTCTGTGTCTTTTCATTGCAGGACTCATAGTAATCGGATTTGAGGATTACGACACACAGGAAATGACCGTCGGCGTTCTTATTTATCTTGCAATTGTTGCAGCCCTGGCAAGAATAGGCTCAACGCTTCTTCCGAATGAATTCAGAGGAAACGAAGTTTCACTCACTGACGGACTTATCGGAATGTTCAGTGTAAGCGTGCCGTTCCTTATTTTCGGATTTGTTCTCACACCGCTTATTTACAAGCTTGCACTCAGTGAAGACCATAAGGCGGCAAGAAAAATCAAAAGACGTTTGAAAAAAGAAAAGCTTGACAAAAAGGAAGCTGAAAAGCTTCAGAAAACACTGGCTACACACCTTGAAGCAATCAAAGAAACAGGTCCTGTGTACGGCTTCGGAATGGGCGATGTAATTCTTATGGCAGCCGGAGGAATTATGCTCGGCTGGAAAGCAACCGTAGTTGCAGCCTTCATTGCAATAATTCTTGGTGCGGTTTATGCACTTATTCTTAAAGCAAAAGCAAGGCACAGTGATGATGAAGAAAATGTCAGAGCATTTGCTTTCGGACCCTTCCTCGTAATCGGACTTGTCCTTGCATCGTTTTTCGGAACAGAGCTGATGGATATGTACATTGAATATCTCACAGTTCCTCAGATACCCGACAATTATTTAAGATGATTAAAGTATATTTCAGGGCGTGTTCTTCGGGACACGCCCTGAATTTTTTATTATACCTTATCGTTGAGGAATACAATGTAAACCATTGTATTCGGTGTAACTACACCCGACTGTAAATATGTTACTGTATCACTGTAGGAAGCTGTAGGAGCTGTAGCAGAACCGGAAGGTGAAGTACCACCGCCTGACGAACCGCTGACAGATGCAACCGTTCCGCCTGTGTTATCAGTGTCATAAGGGAAAAAGTTAACAGATGTAGGAACAGACACACTGCTTGAACTACTGCTGCTGCTACTTGTTGAGCTTAAAGATGAAGTAGCAGTATCAGTTAAGGAATCATCAGACATTACATCGAACACGCCATCAATTTCAGCAAGGTTCGGACAGAATACCAGACCCTCTGTTTTTACAACATCATCGTTGAATGTACCGCCCTCGATGATATCCTCTGTTCTTTGGAGACCTGAATTGCCGTACTCAATTGTTGAAGCAACTGTGATGAGAATACCCTCACTCGCAGACCATATATTGTCTATATCACCTGCAGGTTTGGAAATCTTTATAGCATAATTGCTTGCTCCGTAATAAGCTTCACCGAGAGCCAGTCTGGATTCGCTCAGGTTACTTGTACCGACATTCTTTCTTCTGAGAACTCTGCCCATATAGTGCTTGTCGTTGAATACATACGGGCTGGATGTAATCTCACCGCCTGAAACAGTTGCCGTATTATCAATAATGATAACCTCAGCATTCTTGATAACGTCGTCCTTATCAGCCTTTGGATTTTTTCTGCAGTAATTTTTTGCAAATTCTTCAACCGCATCATCGATATTATCTTCCTGATAAATTCCCAAGTCGGTTGCATAACGAATCGACTCACCAATATACTGAATGATACCGTTCTGAGTAGTACGGCGAGCTTCATAAAGAGTAGAGTCAACATAGGTTGCACGAATCGGCTTAAACATCTGTATAATCGCAGTCATAAGTATGGTAAGGATTACCATTACAATGATAAGCTCAATAAGAGTAAAGCCCTTTAATTTAGCTTTCATTCAATGTCCCCCCTTAGTGTGCTGTGAAGTATTTATACTTCGGACCTGTACCTGCAGATGATGAAACAGAACCATCACCGACAGCTTCATAGTTATTGTCAAAACCTGATTCGCCCTTATACTTGTCATTTCTGTCACGGATTTTAAGAACCCTCAGGTCAACAGGATAACTGTATGTTGCACCTGATTCATCATCAGTAATCTTTATAAAGGATGTATATCCTGTATTGTTTGCATCAGCTGTATACTCATGAGGAGGCTTACGTTCAGCGGAAGAAAGATAATTACCATCATCATCTTTCTTTATCTGAGGGTCAATATCATTTGAATTGTTGAATTGAATGTTGACTATACCGCCGTCAACGGTCTGCTTTTCAACATACTTCATCTGATTTGAAATACTTGTATTGATTTCATTGTTATTTTTATTTACTCTTGCAACGCCGCCGTAAATCTGAGCCATAGTCATAGTAGCTATGCCGAGAATAGCAAGTGCAACAAGACATTCAACGAGGGTAAAGCCTTTAAGTTTGTTTTTCATAATCTTTACCTCCTTAGTTACGGCTGTACTTAACTTCCTGGAAGTTAAGGAAGGTTTCGCCTACAGGTGGTGGTGTGTTTTCTTCCGGAGTATTTACAAACGCAACGCCGCCCTTTGCTGAAGAACCCGGGATGTAATTGTTTGCAAGAACAGAACCAACGATTGCAAAACCGTGTGTTCCTGTATACTGCTCTCCGTTATAATACAAATTACCACTCAATGTTGTATTACCCTGAGATGAACCATTAACGCTTCCATATGGTGCATAAATATGTCCGATAATATAACCCCAGTCGTTATAAAGGTTTATTTCCGAGTTACCTTCAACATAGAAGGTGGTACGGATATCAGCAAGCGAACTTCCTGCAGGTGCATAATCACCAACATAAATAGGATTGCCTGCTTCAACTTCAGGAGTTGTAAAACGAAGCATATTGAAGTTATATTGTCCTGGCAGACAATATACCTTTAAAGTTGTTCCGGGATTTACAATAACCTTAGGATTATTACCAATGCTTATGCTTGAATCAATGAAAAGTTCAACTTCACCGTTTACATCAAAGATTACTTCCTGACCATTTCCTAAGCCTTGTAGATAATAGAACCCGGGATTACTATGAATTTGCGGAGGCGGATTGTTAACATAACTGATAACTGTTGCTTCACCTATATGTTCATTGAAATATTCGTGAATTCGCTTATCGGAATATTCAGGATACGTATCCGGATCATCAGGGTCAACAATCTTTTTAAGTTCTTCCTTATCTGTAAATGCATATTCAGATGCAGAAATCCAGTTTTCATTCGGATCCTGGTTACGACGATACTGGTTGAAGACATAACCGTCTGTTTTAATATTTATTGGAGGTACACCAGGTAATGTAACTATAATCATACCGGGGTCAGAGTCACGATCAATCTCAACCATTTTTTGGGTATCAAAACTCACGATACTTTCTATGTTAGTAGGTACAGCTCCAACTGTCGGAACGTGAACTGTGCCCAGATTTACCACATCTATCTGACTTGCCAAATCAAAAATTTTCGAGCCATCCAACAGATGAACATCACCATTAACAGTCAAAGTATTACCAAGAATAAGCTCAGCAATACCATCTTCAGATGAAGTACCACTCATAGCCAAATAAAGATCACCGTTAATTGTAACCTGAGAGCCTGTTATAAAATCTCCCATTACATATAAGTCACCACTGGATATATAAGCACCTGATGTTTTAAAATCCTTTGCAACAACCATTGGTACAGGTTTGGTTGGATCATAAACGGCATCTGTATTGGACTGAGTAATATCAAAGTTTCCGTCTATAAATACAACAGGCTGACCTTCGGCATTGGTAACACCTCTGAGAGGGAAACCGTTAGTAACTCCCGTTACACCATTTTTGACGTAAAAAGTTTCTTTACCTACAAGAGTAAACTTTGAACCGCCCTGACCGTTAGAAGTGCTGCCACCAAGATATACATTACCCCAAATATCGGCCTGGTTGCCCATTGTAGAATTACCACCCATCGCAAGACCGCCAAGAAGAGCAAAGTTGTTCATTTCCATTTCTGAACCGCCCAAGGATGTTACGGCACGGGTTGCGTTGTTAGCACCTGTGCTTGGACCAACTTCAAGCAATACAGAAGCTGAGCCTTCCACATCATTAAAAGTGGATTCAGCTGTGATTTTAATTACCATGCTATCATCAGCTCTGTTATCGTCAGGGTCATATATTCTTTCAAGAACTTCCATTCTAAGAGTAACATCATCCGCAAAATCGCCGTAAGCATCAGCACCATTTGCAACCCTTGGAAGTGTTACAGTATATTCGATATATTCTTTAGTTGGATTACCAAGCGTTGTATTCTGATCGTTTCCGTCCTTTGACTTTATTGTATACAAAGCTTTCTGAAGCTGATAACCCTGCTGTTCACTGCTCCCGTCATCAGACAAATATTGATTGTCACTAAGCATTGCTGTAGTGAATACCTCAAGAGCAGAACGGCTTGTATAATAAGCCTGATTTTCTTCAAACTTGGTATAGATTCTCTGACTTGCCGTTGTAACAACCGTCAGTGTTGCCATAAGCATAATGATAAGCACAAACATTACAGTAAGAATCATAATGAGGACTGTACCGCCCAGACCCTGACGCTGTTTACTTTTAGTCATTGCCAACCACCCTTTCATTTAAATTTTCTCTCTTAAAATATTTTTTATCAATGTTATTAACCGGCTTTAACCGATAAACCATTTGTCGATTTATCGGTTTGCCGGAAAATAATTCTGATTATGCTGCTGGCTCAGTCTCTTCAAGAGGCTTAACCTCTGCAGTTTCTTCCAATACCTTCTCAACATTGAGCGGGAATATAGAGTACATTGTAATTGTAGCTTCCATCTCATATACAGGTTCTTCTGTTGCTACGCTGAGATCCTCTGTACCGATTGAATTGAGAATGATTGTCTTTTCATCCTCAGCAATTTTGTCGATAACAGCATATGCATCCTGAAGCTCAAGGTCACTGTTGAACTTAACAGTCATTACAGTAACACCGATAATCGCATCAGGATATCCCTCAGCTTTAATGCCGTTATATTTGTCGTAAACTTCCTGTGGAAGCTCATTGTAAAGGTCGGAATTAATCTTGTGATCATATGCAAGAATGTGTGCAGGATTTACAACATACTTGGAAAGCTCATCGGCTACTGTATATTCTGTATTCATTTCAAGAACATCAATATTAATTCCGTTGAGAATTTCTCTGATATATGTTTCATTCACATATGGGTCAGCCTCGTCAAGGAAAATATCCTGAAGCACGTCAACTTGCTTGGCTGTTTCCTTGAGTGTATCGATAATGCTTGGAAGCGTGTTGATTGTTTCATCAATCTCAGCCTTTTCCGCTTCCTTCTGTTCAAGAATATTCTTTGCATTTTCAACAGCTTCGAACTTTGGCTTTATAAAAAGGAAAAAGCCCGCAACAAGAACAAGAATAACCATTACTACAATAAAAATAACTTTATCTCTGTAAGAAAGCTTCAAACTCATTACAAATCACCCTCCCTTTCTCAGTTAGTCTCCGCAGGTGTTTCTTCTGCGGTTTCTGCGGTTTCTTCTTCAATTTCGCGTGTTTCAAAAGCAACCATAAACTTATAAAACGGAGGTAAACCTTCTTCGCTTTCTTCAAAAGTGAAGCCGTTATATGTAATATTATCAAAAATATTCTGATTTACAAAGTTTTCAGCAACAGTTGCAGGAACATTATGGTCCTCTGTGATGAATTCAACCTCATAGTAGCCATCACCGTAGGAAAGCTTGCTCCATACAGCATCTGTACCTGTAAGGTTTGCTTCAATATCAGCAATAGCCTGTGTTGTAAGCTTTGGAAGTGACTTGAAGTTACCGTTGGCAATCTCTGTAACTTCCTTTACGCTCTGAACCTTGTCAAGCTTTGTCTGTGCAGCTTCAACGGCAGCAATCTTAGCCTTTGTTTCAGGTGAGTCAAGATATGTCTGGATTTCCGCTGTATTTGCAATATAGTCGTTTTCCTGAATATCACCGACAAGATATACAGCACCTACAACCGCTGCTGAAATTACAACAGAAGCAAGTACAGCCATTGCAAAGGAAGCACCTGCATTTGTACGACCTGCGGCAGCGTCAACCTCAATAAGGTTAATACGTTCTGTATCCTTGTTGGAACGGAACATAGCACCGATAGCATTAGCGTATTCCTTGAACTCAAAGTTCTCATAACCGCCGACAGAGCTCGGCACACTGATAATGCTTGTTACAATGTCCATCTGCTCAAGAGCATTGGTAAGACGGATATATTCGGAGGTATCACCGTAGAATACAACATTCTGAATTGGGTTATCACCGTTTCTTGACTTCTGGAACTGGAACATTCTGAAAATATTCTCGTTGACAGCCTCGAAAACGTAGTCCTCGGAGTTATCATAATCCTCAGGGTCAATAGAAGCAAAACGTGAGAATGTCAGCTGACCGTTTTCGTAAAGGTTAAGGCTTACGAAGTTAGGGTCAATCTGAACAAGAAGCATCGGCATCTTAGCCTTTGACTTTGTATCGCTGAGAACAATTCTGGAAATACTGTTGCAGGATACAACTACAGAACGAAGAGCGATACCAAGCATAGAGAATACCTTTCTGAAGCAGTCAACCACTTCAAAAGGACAAGCAGTTCCAAGAACCTTCATAGCCTGAACGCCCTCTTCCTCAACCTCGCCTGCGATGGTATAGGAAATGGAGTAGTCCTCAGCAATACCCATTGTATGCTGCATCTGGTTCTGTACCATTGTAAGAAGCTGTGTACCCTTTGCCTTAGGGATATGGAGCTCCTTGAAAATGATAAGGTTGGAGGAAATGCTGATTACAGCTTCCTTGTCAGCCATTTTCTTGTTCTTGAGCTCAGTATTGATGATTGTTGCCATTTTTGGAATATCTTTAATATGACCATTAACAATCAGACCCTCTGCAACATCGATGGTATGAGCGTCGGAAACCTTGATTTTTCCGTGATTCTCTGTACCACGAATAATGCGGACGTGTCTGTCAGTAATATCAAATGAAAGCATACTCGTCACCTCACAAATTTTTTAATATAATTGATGAACAGTTTTTCTGTTCCTTTTTAACCTTATATGCCTTATCCGGCAATATTTCCCATAGAGTTGTAAAGAGCCGGAAGGATACCTGCGATTACAAGACCGATAGCAGCACCCATAAAGATAATCATAACAGGCTCAATAAGACCTACAAGACGCTGAATAGCGGAGTCCGACTCGTCCTCATAGAAGCTTGCGGACTTTTCAAGAATTGTATCAAGAGCACCTGACTCTTCACCTACATAGATGATTGAGCAGAACATTGACTCAAAGATACCTGTTCTCTGAATTGATGCAGAAAGCTGTTCACCCTGCTTTACTTCGCTTACGACGGTTTCGAAAGCCTTTTCGATAAAGGAGTTGTTGAGAATAGCCGAAGAACGTTCAAGTGCTTCAACCATAGGAATACCTGAGGAATACAGGGAAGAAAGTGTTCTCGCAAATTTACCTGTGTATACCTTTACAACAAGAACACCTACCTTAGGCATCTTACATATCAGCTTGTCAAATTTATATCGCACCGACGGAACTTTCAGCGAATATTTAACAATAAACACCACCGCCAGAACAACACTGACATATATGTACCAATAACCTGTAATACTATCAGAGAAAGCAAACAATGCACCTGTCAGACCCTTCATATCTTCTTCCGTAAGAAGGTCCTTGAACGTAGGCATAATGAATGTGAACAATGCAATTACGATAGCTACACAAAGAACAGCAAGAATAATCGGATACATCATAGCACCCTTGATTTTGTTGTTCAGCTTGTTCTGCTTATCGTAGTAATCCTCAAGTCGCTTTACGATAATATCAAGAGAACCTGAAGACTCACCCGCCTGAATCATTGAAACCATAAAGTTAGGGAAAGCACCCTGCTGCATTTTAAGGGCATCAGAGAACGCAGAACCCTTCTGAACCTCTTCATAAACCTCTCTGAATATCTGCTTCGGAGCTTCCTTTGTCTGCTCCTTATAGAGAATATCCAGTGCTCTTACCAGGGTCAGACCTGATGAAAGCATCGCACTGAGCTGACGGCAGTTATAAGCCAGCTCCTCCATCTTGAATTTATGAAGTGTGTTTGATTTCTTGTCGCTAGCCTCCTTGTAGCTTGAACAGAAAAGGCCTTTTTCATTTATTTTTTCAAGAAAATCATTTACGTCTTCTGCAACCATTCTGGCATTTTTTACGGTATTACCCTGAACGTCTGTCGCAGTATAAATAAAGGTCTTCATAAATGTTTGACACCTCCGATATGGATAAAAATTATCATAGGGCATAATTTACCCACGATACTTTAAATATTATAACATTTTATTATAAATTTGGCAATATGTGATTTTTAACAAATTCGAAATGAATATTCGACCATTATAACAAATTTTTTGTGTAAACTCACACACGATTGATAAAATTACCTAAAATATAAAGTATACTTTATGAACAAATTATTACATCACCGCAAGCCGAGCAGCCTTTCGGCATTGATATGGGAAATAAGCTCTTTTTCATCTTCCGTAAGCGGAAGCCTTTCCAGCATTGCCCTTTCTCTTGAAGCGGCGTGCCACGGACAATCCGAAGCAAACAGAATTTTGTCTGCACCGTGATTTCTTATGATACGCAATGCCTGTTCATCGGAAATGTTGCCGTCGGTGTAGGAAATATCAAAATAAACGTTTTTGCCCACAAGGTATTTTTCAACATCGTCCCAGCAGTCATTGCCGCCGAAATGTGCAAGAATAACCGTCAGCTCAGGAACTTTTTCAAGCACCTGCACACTCAGCTCAGGCGGGCAATGTATACAATTCGGTGAAACAACATCAAAGCCTGCGTGGAATGTAATAGGCAGACCAAGCTCCGCACACTTTCTGTAAATCGGCATAAGCTTTTCATCGTTTACCATAAAGCCCTGATAATCGGGATGAAGCTTTACACCGTACAAACCAAGTTCCTTTATTCTTTCAAGTTCATCAAGTGCGTCCTCAGCATCAGGATGTACCGAGCCGAAGCAGAAAATCCTCTCCGACTGAATTTCCTTTGCCCAGTTATTGATAACCGTCTGCTGCGTCGGCTTTGTGGCAATATTCAGCACAACCGCTTTATCGATACCCCATATGTCCATTTTTTCCAGCAGCTCGCCCACCGTGCCCCTTGTTGCAGCAGGAACATCATCGGTATATCCCTCCGAAACAAGCGTGTTTTCAAGCTTTGCTATTGCACGCTCAGCAATAACGTCGTTGAAGGCGTGCGTATGAAAATCAATATACATTTTCCATATTCCTTTCAAAAAACATACTATTATTATACTACTGCGTTTTTCACAAGTCAATTTTTTTGACAAAATTCTTTACAAGCAAAGCCTTTTGTTATATACTATATTTATACATTAAATTTGACTTATGAGGTGACCCTTATGAAAAAACAGCTTATTCCTATTTTGGTTATTTCAATTATTTCACTTGTTTTTTCAGTAGTTATGCTTGGTATAGGCATATGGCTGATACCGATAATCGATACACTTCCCGAAGTAGTGTCAGACTCCGATGACGCAGTTCTTGTACTGCTTGCCGCATTCGGCTCAATGGTTATTATACTGGTTATTGCGATTGTATTGGTTGCCTTTGCAGTAACAGCTTTGCTGGGTGCATTCGGACTTGTCTGTGCGTTGAAAAACGGACGTTTTTCACTGGCTTGCCTTATTCTCGGGGCAATCGCCGTGCTGATTTCGCTTTCGGCTTTCCCTTCGCTGTTTTTAAGCATCGCAGATAAGAACTTCGAGCCGATATTTCTTGTTCCGTTTGCATACTGCGGCACATATACAGCCTGTGCAGTCATAGCATTTATTTACAGGAAAAGCATTGTGCACGGTCAGATTACGGAAAAGCCGTATGAGCTTCCGTCAAACGTTGAGGAAAATAAATTATAATTTAGTGAACGATATGTTGCAGAGTTAGCGAAGCGGCAACGGGTTTCCAAAGGGTGTGTGCACCCTTTGGTGGGGGTCTTGGGGGCAACGCCCCTGAGTCGCCCTCCGCAGAGGGCGAAATCCTACTTGGCGCCGCAGCGCCGTCTGTGAAGCACATCTGAAAGGTGAATTTTGAAGCGGTAGCTTCAAAAGAGAAAATCTCTGCAAGGGAGAGATTTCCTAACAACGGCGCAAGCCGTTGCTTTCGTATAGTGATAAAGATAAACTACGTCCAAAACGTGCCACTGGCACGTTTTGGAGATGAATTTGCTGTGTGACTGCAACAAGGGGAAGCGGTCTTGTCCGCTTCCCCTCGAAATGCTGTCGCATTTCTCACCCCATTCTCCGTTTTTGACAGCAAGGGGAATTTCGCCGCTTGCGAGCGGCGACCAAAGGGCTTTGCCCTTTGGAAACCCACCACCTTTGAAAAGGTGGACGAAACTTTTAATGTCTCATTATTATCATCGCAACAAATCGTGTAAATTATAATTTAACATACAAAGAAAGGCTGATAAAATGTTGAAATCCTATGCTGACAAATTGCAGGCACTGGCTGTTTTCCGTGGCATACTTGCTGACGAAACCGCCGCAAAGCTGCTTGAATTTCTGAAAAACCCCACCGCTTGCACCTACGGCGATTTCGTAGCAAAGCTTTACCTGCACGGCGACTCACTGACCGATTTTCTTCTTGACGCTGTAACCGAGGACGAAAACCCTTATATGAAACGTATTGCCGAATACAAGGAAGTCCCTGCACACATTGACGAAGCCGTCCGCAATGAGCTTGAATTTCTGGAGCAGCTTTCGCGGCTTACCTCTGATGAGGCATGGGCGGCAGTAAGCACTGACAAGCCTTTTGCAGGCTGGTGCACACACGAAGCGGACTTCCTCACAATTTACCGTGAAAGAATAGGTGCACTTCACACCAAGGGCTTCGGAATTTTTGCAAAATACCACACCTTCACCTTAAAGGACGGCAAGCTTGTTCCCGTGAAAAATCCCGACCCACAGCGTCTTTCGCAGCTTTCTGGCTACGAGCAGGAACGCAGTAAGGTTATTGCCAACACACTTGCCCTGCTCCGTGACAAACCTGCTCCCAACGTGCTGCTTTACGGTGACGCAGGCACGGGAAAATCCTCAACCGTAAAGGCTATCGTCAATGAGTACCGTGACAGCGGTCTGCGGCTTATTGAGCTTACAAAGGCACAGCTTGGGGAACTGCCTGCCGTGATAGAAAAAATCGGGTCAAACCCGCTTAAATTCATCATTTTCATTGACGACATTTCCTTCTCCGCTGACGACGACAATTTCAGTGCACTTAAAGCCGTGCTGGAGGGAAGTGCTACCGCAAAGACGCCGAATATGTCCATCTACTGCACCAGCAACCGCCGTCATCTTGTGAAGGAAACTTTTTCGGGACGTGACGGTGATGATGTTCACGCAAGTGATACCCGTGAAGAACTTGTGTCCCTTTCCGAGCGTTTCGGCTTGAAGGTTGCTTTCCTTAAACCGAATAAGGATACATACCTTAAAATTGTTGAACAGCTTGCGGCGGAGTACGGCATTGAATGCAACGCTGACCTGCTGACCCGTGCAGAAGCCTACGCATTACGCAGAAGCGGACGTTCGGGACGTGCGGCAAAGCATTTTATTGAACTTGAAGCAGCGAAGGATAATGCGTAATTCTTAATTAATAATTGAAACCAAAAAGCCTGTACGATTTAAAACCGTACAGGCTTTTTTTAGGCAATACCCTTTCTCTCTTTTTTCATTTCATACATACGCTTATCCATTTCATCCAGAAAGCCTTCCGCGTTTGTTCCTGCAGTAACGGTTGTCATACCGTAAGAAAATTCCAGCTTGAACTGATGCTTGCCCGAATTGTTCAGTGCTTCAACGTCCTTTTCAATTTCAGCAACCACAGCTTCCGCCTTTTCGGCAGACTCCTTTGTGATGAGGATAAACTCATCTCCGCCGTAACGTACCGCAAAACCTATTTTGCTCATATGACTGCGAAGAATTTCGCTGAACGCAATAAGTGCCGTATCACCCGTATGGTGTCCGAACTTGTCATTGATAGGCTTGAAATTATCCATATCAATAAGAACACCTGTGATTTTCTCGTCCTTATTGTTCGAAGCACAGAAAGAACGCACATAGTCATTATAGTAACGTCTGTTGTATACTCCGCAAAGCTGGTCAATATACGCCGACTCATTCTGCGTACTCATATATACACCCGTCAGACCGATTGCAATTCCCATAAAGGACATTGTTATTCCATAGTTGAACATCTGTACAAGCATTCCGAGAACAATAGGTGTTATGAAGTAAACGGCAGGGAAAATCATATACCTTCCGTTTTTTCTTCGGTTTATGTAAACATTGACCGTGCCCCACAATACATAAAAGAAAATCAGCACTGTCGGAAGCACGAACAAATCGCCTCTTGAATAAATATTATCCTCGCTTACCGTAAACAAAATACCGTTAAGCGGTGCGGTTACCGAAAGCACTGCCGCTGCCCCGAGAGGTACGGCAAGTATTGCCGCAAGCTTCTTTACCCTTTTGTAGCTGCCGCTGATTTTGTATTCAGCAAACAGCGGCCAGAAATATGCGATTGTTCCGTTAAGTATGTAGTAAATTATATTGCCGATGTAGTTCATTTCCCTTGCAAAAGGAAAATCCCTGCCGTCAATCCAGAACACCAGCGTATCGAATAAGCACTGAAACATCGTCAGATTTATCATCACATTGAGAATTCGTGCATCAAGCAGTCCCTTTCTTCCGAATTGGGAACGCATATGAAGCTTCACTATCATAAGCAGTACAAATGCCGAAGCATTTACTGTTGCAATTTGCGTTAATTGAACCATCTATAAATCAAACTATCCTTTCCTAAATAATGTCAATATTTTCATACGCAACAAAACAAAATTATCCCTTAATTTCTTGAAACCAGGAACTTTATCGCACGCTCGATGCTGTCACGGGAATTGCCCCAGTCAGCGTCCTTGCCGGTGTTGCGGTAGTCGTACATACTGCAATAGTGGGACACGTCCTCGTAAAGCACGTTGATATACTTTTCGGTAAGTCCGCCCACCATCTTGTTGAAGTTGTCAAGCTCGCCCTTCTGCAGATACACGGGAGCAAGTGACAACAGCAAATCGTAGTGGTGCAGGCAGACGAATTCCTGCTCAGAAAGAAGCTGACGGAAATCAGCCTGTGAAAACATCTCAAAGAATGTGCGCATAAGTCTTTCCATACCCCACTCAACCTTTTCACACACGAAGCAGGTTTCGTTGATTTCGGAAAGCTTCGCCTTGCGTGCATTTTTCGGTTCAAACAGCTTCTTACGGGAGAAAAGCTGGCGGTCAACTTCTTCGAGGTGTGTCTGTAACATAAGTGCAAGAGAAAGACGATTTTTCTGCTTGAGCATCTGCTGAAAATGAACGTGGCAAAAGCCAGCGCGGTTTGTTTCGATACGCACGTCAGGCTCCATCATTGCCGCACCCATTATGTACTCAACCGTTCTCTGCTCCAGCATATCCCTCATTCTGCATATTGGGCAGCCCTCTTTCGGCTCAAGAATTTCGCTTATTGGAATTGTTAAGATACTTTCACGCATAATGTTATCTCCTTTTATTTGTTTTATCAAGCTTAAATTTCCGCCTGTTGCTTTCAATAATATCCGCAAAAAATTTGTCTATTTCTTCAATGTCATTGTTACTGAAAAACTTTCCCAAGCTTTTTATTTTTGCCTTATCCTCAATAGTCTTTTCACTGTTGAAATCATTATGAAGCACGCTGTATTGCCGTGCCCATTCATCAGCTTCAATAAAGTTATGCTTGTAATAATTTATATACGTCCATAATCTTGATTTTTTATACGGGTCAATAACAAATATTTTTTCGCCAGTAATTCTATCAACTGTTTTTATCAAAGACATACAATCTGACAGCTGTTCAAGCAAGGGAAATACACGCTTTGTAAAAACCTGTTCGGCATCTTTTATATCGTTGTCAAGGACAGCTTCATCACAGCTTCCCCAGCTATGTACTTCATCACGATTGTCAAGCATTTTCAATCTTGCAGAAATGTTGAGATAAATATCTTCCTCAGGCACACACCACGGCTGAACAGCTATGTCAAAGTCAAAATGCTCCTGACCATATGAAAAATTCAGACAAATCATATGTATCATTTCATCAGTTGACCTGACCCAGCAATTTGTTCCACGCTTAATGAAACCGTACTCTTTGAAAAATAAATTGAATTGCTGAGCAACTATTTTGTGAACCTCTTTGTTTGTCATAGAAATTCTCCTCAAATCTCCCCATTAGTCCGTATATAATGAAACAAATACTGCTGTGCAATCCCCGCATACTGCAAAACAAAATCGGGGAAGCCGTCTGGATAAAAACGCTCCATAACACGCTTCATCCACACGTCCATCGGCACGCACTCAATCTTGTACATACCGTAAAGCATTGCACAATCCGCAACCTTCGGACCAACGCCCTTTATGGTCATAAGCACCTTTTTTGCGTCCTCAACGGAAAGCTTTTTCACCTCGTCAAGCAGGATTTCGCCATTGTTCAGCTTGTCCACGCAGTCAACGATATACTTTGCACGGAAACCCGACCGAAGTGGTGCCAAATCGTCAACGGTTACACCCTTCATCTGCTCAAAGCTGGGGAAGCCGCCGTACATTTCGCACAGCCGCCCGATTATGCCTTTGATACGGGGAATGTTGTTGTTCTGTGAAATGATGAACGAACAAAGTGCCTCCCAGCTGTCCTGACGGAGTAGACGTATTCCACCCGCATACTCACAGGCTTTTGCAAGTGTTTCTTCCTGTGAAAGCTGTTCCTTTATGGCGGTGTAATCCGTGTCCAAATCAAGGTACGGCACCCACACATTCAGAAAGGTTTCCTCGGTTGTATCGGCAAGTCGGAAGTAGTCCTTTTCCTGCGAAATTGTCAGCGGCGTGTTAAGTGCAAAGCCGTGATAAGCACGTTCCTGTATCTTCTCCCAACGGAAAGCCTGTCCGCAGTCGAGAGTCTGGTCAAGGTCGAAATCCGCTGTTTTCAGCAGGATATCCTTGCCCTGTTTGATGTATTCCATATGTATAAACCTCTTTTTCGGGTAATCAAAGCACGTCCCCAATATTGTCGGGACGTCCTGTGACCGCCCGAAGCGGTCGTAATTTTACAGTAAATCCTTAGGGTCGTATGTAGGCTTCTTGTAAAGCTTGTCGGACTTGCCCGAAATGTCGGAAGCGAAAACGTCCTGCCATTCCTCAGCTGTGAAGTCCTCAACAGTTACGGTAACGTGTGAGTCACCGCAGCCAAGTGCCTCGCAGAGTGCTGCTGTAAGCTTTTCAGCGGCAGCCTTCTTCTGCTCCTCTGTGCGTCCCTTTAACATTTTTACTGAAATATGCGGCATAAAAACTTCTCCTTTATGTAAAATTATTTTAAGCTATTCCCATACTGCATTCTGCCAATCAGCTATATTTCCAACACAGCCCAACAGACACAGAATTATTAAAATTGCCGTCATTAAAATCGTCGGCACGATATACCAAAGCGGCGAAATTTTTGTTTTTTCACGCCAATGAAAATACACCTTCAATTCAGCAATTGCAGGTATGAACAAATTGATTATCCATATAACGATACCGGCAATAAATTCGCTTTTGTACATTATATCCCAATCTGTGCCTTCGTGATGAGGTGTAGCAAAAAGTGCACCTATGCACATAACAATAGCACATATAAACAGGGTAATAACCGTACATATCAGTGCCGCCCACTTTTTTGCCATAACTGCATTTTCGGTTTCGTCATATTCAATTCCTTGCAGGCTTGCTTTCTTGTTGTAATATTCAATCAGGATTGCAACCGCCAAAGCGGTAATGACCGCAACAGCAGCCATACAGATTTTCAAAGTAGTTTCCATTACGTCACCTCAACATTTTACCAATGCCACGTTGCCTCAAGCCATCCTTCAATATATCCGTCGACAATTATGAAATAACAAGCAAATCCCAGCAGACCGACGGTGATAATTGCGATAGGAATGTAAATCCACTTCTTTGACAGACTGCATTTGCTGTACCAGAAACGGTGCAGCAGCAGATTAGCGACAACAGGTACAACAATTGACCCGACAAGCAAAGCCAGACCTATAAAGAACTCCGAAGCGTAGACATTCAGCTCATCATAACCGCCCCAGTTTATCAGCGGATACGGAGACATAAACAGTATACCGAAAAGCGTGCCAAAGAAGCCTGCAACTGCGAAAATCAAATTGATTACTACCGAGCAAATCCTTGCGATTAACGTTTTCTTTTCTGTTTTCATTTTCGTCACCTCGTCATTTATTTCTTGCCGAACCTCTTTTTCTTGGGAAGCTTGCTTTCAATCTGCACAACCTCGTCGAAAAGGCAGTGATATTTCGGAGGAATAACCTTGTTCTTGTGAGCCTTGCCGAAGAACCATTTTGTGAACTTTACCTCGTTTTTGATTGCGTCAAAAAAGGTGTGCATATGGCTTATCTGACGCACCTCAAAGCCGAGAAATTCCTTCATTGTTGCAGGCGGCTCGTGGGTGATGATGTAGTCCGCCTCGTTGCCGTTTTCTTTCAGCACGTTTATGCTGTTTCTGAGTTCTGCCGCACTCGGCAATTCCTGCTCAAACCAGGTGTTCGACTCACGGCGGATGTCGATTTCCTTTGTCTGACCGCCGCCGAAAGCGAAGAATTTGTTGCCCTGCAAATCAAACATATTTCCCCTTCGCATACGCATAAGACGTCCCGAAATCACGCTAACCTTACCGCCGCAGAATTCCTCCTCGGGGTACTCGTCAAGCAGGTTGTAGTTTTCGTGGCAGCCCTCAACAAACAGCGTGTAGAAACGCTTCCTGCCGATTTTTTTCAATATACGCTTCTCACGCTTGGAGTCGTCCCACACAAAGCCGAAATCACCGCACACGATGAGGAAGTCGCCCTTTTTCAGCTTCTTGATTTTCTTATCATTAAAACGGCTGTAATCGCCGTGCATATCGCCTGTTACACAAATCAAAATCCGTACCGTCCTTTACAAATCATATTTAATTTATTATAGCATATTTTGTCGGAAAGGTAAAGCAGAATATGCGATAAATTGTAATTCGGTCTGAAAAATGCAAAAAGGAGAAGTGCTTAAACGTTTTGTACTCAGAAAATCCAAAATAGATATACAAAAATTCTGTTGAAACGTGGACGGTAATGCCTTATAATTTTAAAATCAAGCAGTGAAAGGTGAGTTATAATGCATAATTTCAAAAAGATAATTGCCCTTGCGGCGGCATTGTCAATGACTGCGGCGGCATTTTCGGGGTGTACGGAAAAAGAGGGTGCTGATGTGAATACTTCAACAGAAACAACGGCTGAAACAGCTGTTACTGAGCAAAAGGAAACTCTGAAAATTATTTACGACGAAATCAAGACAGAATTCGGTACGGTTGACCTTGCTGATTATCCGCTTACTGCAAGCGATGTGCCTGCGGATTACGAAGCGGTTTACGAGGCTGAAAATGCCGAAATGGAAGGCTCTGCGGCGGCTTACGCAAATGACAGTGCATCTGGCGGCTCTGCTGTAAACGGAGTCAATCACGGTGAAAAGGACAGCCTTACTTTTACTGTAAATGCCGAATATACAGGCTTTTACGACCTTAATTTCATCTGCAAGTCGGGTGACGACGCAAAGCGTGAAAATTACGTTAATCTTGACGGCGAAAAAATCGGTAGCATTTACTGCCGCAACAACGGCGTATTCGGCGACAGCTATCTGAAAAATGTTTACCTTACGGCAGGTGAACACAAAATTGCGGTTATTCCGTCCTGGGGTTACACCGATTATGACTGTCTGAAAATTACCGCAAATACTTCAATTACGGCAGATACATACAAGGTTACCGCACCGCTTTCCAACCCCAATGCCGACGACCACACAAAGCGTCTTTATAAATTCCTTTGCGACATTTACGGCAAGTACAGCCTTACGGGTCAGTACGCCGACAACGGACGCACATCAACCGAATTCAAGCGTATCTACAAGCAGACAGGCTCGCATTTTGCCGTGCTTGGTATGGATATGATGAACTATAACTCGGGCTCTGTTGCACACGGAAGCGACTCAAACACGGTTGAGTTTGCATACGACTTCTACACAAACGGCGGCGGTATTGTAACGCTTTGCTGGCACTGGCATTCTCCCGTTGACTATCAGGTAAACGACGAAAGCAACCCGTGGTACAAGTCATTCTACAAGGAAGCGTCAACCCTTGACCTCGACAAGATTATGAACGGTGAGGATGAGCACGGTTATGAACTGCTTATGCAGGATATCGACCTTATCTCCGAACAGCTTGCAAGACTCCGTGACGCAGGTGTACCCGTACTGTGGCGACCTCTGCACGAGGCTTCGGGCGGCTGGTTCTGGTGGGGCAACTGCAAGCCTGAAAGCTACATCAAGCTGTGGAATACAATGTACGACAAAATGACAAATGAGCACGGGCTTACAAACCTTATATGGGTATGGAATGCACAGGACCCCGACTGGTATCCGGGCGATGAAACCGTGGACATCATTTCAACTGATATCTACGCAGGAAATCTCGTTGACACAAGCTTCAGCGGAAGCTTCGCACAGCTTGCTGAAGTTCCGACAGAAAACAAGCTTGTTGCACTTTCCGAGAACGGCTGTGTGATGGACCCCGACAAGGTTATGGAAACAAACAGCCGCTGGCTTTACTGGGGAACGTGGAGTGACCCGTTTACTCTGAAAAATGGTCTTCTCAACGATGAATACACCTCTTTTGAAACCCTTGATAAGGCTTATCAGAGCGACAGAACCCTTACCCTTGAAGAACTTCCCGACCTGAAAAATTACCCTCTTGAATAAAATTGTGTTGCACATCTGCAAAAAAGCAGGTGTGCAATTTGTTTATTGTGTAAATATATTTGTGCAAATTGCCAAAAGCATTGAAATGATATTGCTATTAATAAGGAAATATTGTATAATTGTTTTAATAATTGTAAATATATTATCACGCTAAAGTGATACATAGATAAAGGTCGGTGTGACTATGAAGGATGAAAAAAAACGTATAAAAACACTTAAAATATTGGCATATTCCTGTGTGGCACTGTCATTGATAATTACTGTTGCGGCGGCATTCCTTGAAACCTTTGAAAGCGTTGCAATCACCGTTGCGGTGCTGCTTGCGGCAGGTACAATTCTGCTTATCAGAAACGTATTTCTCGTTTTCGAAAGAAAGTTCAGAAGCATTGAAGATATTATCGACAGAATTCCCGGCTACGCTGAGGTCAAATACAATAAAAACGATGAAACCGCATATGTTTCCTCAAAGTTTTCCTCACTCACGGGAATTGACGTTGCAAGCGAGTTCATAGATGATATTGAATACAAGAAGATTATGACAGAGCTTGTATCAAGCCCATCCGACGCGGGTTCTGACGTTTATATGGCGGCTCGTCCCGAATGCTGGGTGCGTATTTCAACGTTTGAAAATGACTTCTATGAGTTTACAATGATTTCCGATGTTTCGGAGTACGTTTCCTGCCGAAATATAATCAAGAGCCTGAAATATTATGACAGCGACACGGGTATGCTGTGCCGTGACGCATTCATTGCAAAAATCCGTGCCGTAACGGAAAACAACAGGGGCGAAATCGGTCTTATAAGCATTATCATCAGCGGTGTTGACAAGGTTTCCTCCTTCAAGGGCACGACTGCTGCTGATAAGGTTGTTACAAAGGCTGCTGCCTTTATCAAGCGTTTTGAAAATCCGCATAACGTTTTTGCGGGAAGAACCTCAACAAATGAAATGTGTCTGCTGCTGACGGATACATACGAGGAAGGCTGCAAAAAATATGCCGATAAAATTTTCAACGGTCTTGCGGAACTTTTCAGAGAGTCTGATAACAGCGAATATATCCACGTTTACTGCGGATATGCTCTTTTCAACGACCGTGAGTCGGACGCTGTATCAATGCTTTCCGCGGCGGATTATGCGGCATACGAAGCAAAAACCTCTGCCGCTGCGGCTCCCGTAAGATTTGACCAGGCAAACTACGTTCTGCGTGCACAGGACTTTGAAAAAATTCAGGTGTTCAACACCGTTATCAGCGAAAACAGAATTGATTATCACTTCCAGCCTGTTGTAGACGCAACGACAGGTGAGGTTTTCGGCTATGAGGCACTTATGCGTCCGCAGGAAATCAACGGCGTAAGGCTCTCACCTATTGATGTAATAACAATTGCAAAGGAACAGAATGTTTCTGACAAGATTGAATATCTGACTATGAGCAATCTGATGAAGTTCCTTTCCGAAAATTCGGCACGTCTGCAGGGCAAGCGTCTGTTTATAAACACGATACCGAACTGCTTTATTGCAGATGATGAATATGAGGCACTGTTTGAAAAATACGGAAATATATTCGAAAGACTGATAATCGAAATAACCGAGGGCAGCCAGATTACGCCCGAAAGCATTGAGCTGATGAGAAAAAGATACAGCAGCAAACACGCTCTCTTTGCTCTTGACGATTACGGCACGGGCTACGCAAATGAGTCTACGCTGCTTTCAATCCAGCCTGACTTTATCAAGATTGACCGTTCAATTGTATCAAACATTGACAACGACTCACAGAAGCGTCACCTTGTTGCGAACCTGATTAATTTTGCAAAAAGCCACGGAATAAAAACTCTCAGCGAGGGTATCGAAACTAGGGGCGAGCTTGAAACAGTTATTACGCTGGGAATTGACTATATTCAAGGCTACTACACCGGCAGACCAAATCCTGTTATTCTTACCGATATTGCTACAGATATCAGAAATGAACTTCTCGATATCAACCTTAAAAATGCAAGCTATAAGAAAAAGGTTTACAAGGTTGAGGATAACACCTGTCTTGACATTGAAACGCTTGCTGTTCAGGGCTATACCGACATTGTCGTAGCTTCGCCTGAGGCTAATTTCAGGAGCAACCCTATGCGCCCGGTCAATATGCGTGTTGTCTGCGAGGACGGCTACTGCGGCACAATCAGGGTAACAGATGTAAACATCTTCGGTCTGGAAGGTCCTGTGCTTACACTGGGCAAAAACTGCGATGTTGCTCTTGATATAAGCGGAAGCAATACTTTCAGCTACGAAGGAATACGAGTTCCCGAAACAAGCAGCTTTACTTTGAAGGGCGACGGCTCACTGCGGCTTGACGTCAGCAGCGATGACGGTACCGTACTGGGAGGAAACTACTTCCAGGATTATGGCAAGATACGTCTTGAACATACGGGTACTCTTGATATTTATGTTGAAACAAGCAACATAGTAGGCATCGGCGGAAGCGTCGGAAGTGAAAATTCCCTTATTGAGATTATTTCGGGCAAGGTTACAACAGAGCTGAGGGGAATAAATATTATTGCTGTCGGCTCAGTATCGGGTACTGCCGCAATTGATGTCAGCGGCGGCAGCATTTTCCTCGAAAATGCCGGAAGAAACGTTGTTGCTATCGGTTCAATCAGCGGCAATACAACCGTAACCGCAGGAACGGATATCAAGGCGGTATGTTCAGGCAACAGGTGCTGTGCAGTAGGTGTCCTTGATGGCGGAAACGGTAAGGTTGTATTAAACAACGGTAAATATGAGCTTTCTGCCAACGCAAAGGAAGCGGCGGTAATCGGTGCACTGGGCGGAAATGTTGATGTTGTAATCAATGAGGGCGACTACAATATCCGCTGTGAAGGCAACGATGTAACAGGTATCGGCGACAGAACAGGTTCTGGCAATATACAGATTAACAGTGCCAATATGAAGCTTTACACGGCTGCGTCTATGGAGCTTGGTATCGGCTCAGGAAGCGGCAGTGCGGTAATTTCCGCAATCGACGTTTTCTACGAGGGTCGAGGAAAAATTATGGCTGTGGCTCCTGACGGAAGCAAGCTTGACATTACAGAGGTAGGCGAAAATCTTGTTGAGCTTCACTGCAAGGCAGTATAAACAAATCAAACCGCTTTCATTTCGGTGAGAGCGGTTTATTTTATGCGTCTGATGTAATCCTTTACTGCACAAATCAGTTCAAGCAGTCCCTGAAAAGTGCTGTAAATATGTTGTGAATTGACATAGAAATATCTGTCTGAAACGTGGTATAATAGTTACAGATGTTTTTTCGGAATAATAAAAAGGCAGGTTAGTTACTATGTTTAATATCGCTGTTGCACAGTCAGGCGGTCCTACCGCTGCAATCAATTCTTCACTGGCAGGTGTTTTTACTGCTGCTCTCGAATGTGAGGAAATCGGAACAATCTACGGTTCGATAAACGGTATCGAGGGTGTTCTCCGTGACGAATTTGTTGACCTCCAGAAAATTCTTACCTCTGAGTATGATGTTGACCTGCTTATGAAAACTCCGTCCACGGTTCTCGGCTCCTGCCGTTTCAAGCTGAAAAATGCTGATGAGGACGACTCCGATTACCGCAGAGCCGCTGAAGTTTTTGCACAGCATAACATCAAGGCTTTCTTCTACATCGGCGGCAACGACTCAATGGACACGGTTATGAAGCTTGACAAGTGGTTCAGAGCAAATAATATCGATATCAAGGTTGTGGGTGTGCCGAAAACAATCGATAATGACGTTATGGCTACAGACCACACTCCCGGCTTCGGTTCTGCCGCAAAATATGTTGCAACCTCTATGCAGGAAATTATCCGTGACAGCCGTGTTTACTCAATTCCGTCCGTAACAATCGTTGAAATTATGGGACGTGACGCAGGCTGGCTTACAGCTTCTTCCTGCGTTCTCCGTGCAAACGGTGAACCTGCACCGCACCTTATCTACCTGCCTGAGTCGGAATTTTCCATTGAAAAGTTCCTGGATGATATCCGCACCGCTCAGCAGAAATACAAGGCTGTTATCATCGCCGTTTCTGAGGGTATCAAGTTTGATGATGAAAAGTACCTCGCAAGCGGATTTTCCTCCGAGCTTACCGACGCATTCGGTCATAAGTACCTCTCAGGCGTTGGCAAGTACCTTGAAAAGATTGTCGGTGCAAATATCGGCTGCAAGGTTCGTTCCATTGAGCTGAACGTTATGCAGAGATGCAGCTCGCACATTGCTTCACTCACTGATATCACAGAGGCAAAGACAATCGGTGAGGAAGCTGTAAGAGCAGCACTCAGGGGCGAAAGCGGCGTGATGATGATTTTCAAGCGTATCAGCAACAATCCGTACCGTGTTGAGGTCGTATCCGCAGATATCAGCGGCATTGCAAACAGGGAGAAGTTTTTCCCGTCCGAGTGGATTAACTCCAAGGGCAACAATGTTACGGTTGACGCACTCAACTACTTCCTGCCGCTTATTCAGGGCGAGCCTACGATTGAATATATGAACGGTATTCCCGTGCATTTCAGACTTAACCAGTAAAAGCAAAGCTGCTTCCGTAAGGATAGCGTCCGTATAGAACTATTATGGAATCTATTGAGGAAGAACCTTTCTTCAGAAAGGTTTGCCCCAGTGGTCTCCGCAATACTTCTGTATGGTCAGTATCCATATGGGAGCAGCTTTTTGCGTATAATAAACTACTGCTGAACAAGAAATGTCTGTGCGGTTTTCGAAATAAGCGGCTCTGTAAAGCCATCCTCAGTTCCCAGCGAAACATCTCCGCCGATAAGCTTGTTGTCGCAAAACATCATTGTTGCGGTTACGTTTTCGGGGTAATTCGGGTAATTCAGCACCTGATACTTGATAATCGTAACCTCGCTGCCCTGATACTTTTCAAGGTCAAAGCCCTGCTCCTTCTGCAATTGTGCATAGTCGGCGTAAATCCCCTCGTAAACCGACGGGACAGTAACTTCTTCCTTTGAAATCGGGTCAGGCTTTACAATCCAGCCCTGCTCGTTAAGAAATGCCACACGTTCGGAATTTGTTGCCATTGTAAACATCTCATCGGCTTTGTTTTCAGCCTGAGCCTTTGACCAGAAAAATGCCGCAAGTACAAGAATTATTGCCAGAACAAGAAACAGAATTGCCTTATTTCCTTTTTTTGAGTTGCTCATAAAAACGCTCCTTTACATTGTTTTGTTTAATATCTATGCAGGCAAGTCCGAAAAAATAACGTGTCACAGAAAAAAGTTGCCGCATATAATGTTAATGAGAACAATATCTCGGAGTACATTTTCAGAGGTTATACTTATGGATACATCACAAACACTTGCCGATATGCAGGAGGGCACGGCTGCAAGGGTTTCCGCACTTCTTGCCGATGGCGGAATACGCCGCCGACTCCGTGATATCGGTCTTATAGAGGGAACAAGGGTACGCTGCCTGAACAGAGGTCCTTCGGGTGACCCTGTTGCATATCTTATCAGAGGTGCGGTAATTGCACTCCGCCGTGAGGACAGCTCAAAAATAATTATCGAGTAAAAAAGGGTACCCGACGGGTACCCTTCAATTTGTCGAAAAAGACTTTTCGACAATGAATAGTGAATATTGAATAATGAAGAATGAATAATTAAGGAATTGCCTTCGGCAATAATATTAAAAATGTCCGCAAAGCGGACACCTTAACTATTCATTATTCTTTATTCATTTTTCATTTTTCATTAGCCTGTCGACTTTATCGACAGGCTAAAAGGTACCCGACGGGTACCCTTTAGCTTCTATTGCATTTTAGCCCATAGCTTCAACAGTTGCGTTGAATTCATCAATGTATGTGTTAGCAACATCAACGAGTGAATCACGAACAGTTGCCCATTCAAGACCTGCAAATGCAGCTCTTACACCGTATTCGCCGCTGTCGAGAATGGAGGAGAGGTCAGCAGGAACGCCGCTTGTAAGGTCGTATACAGGGTAAGAACGAGCCATCTCTGTAACCTTTGCGTGCATTTCAATCATTTCCTCAGACCAGCCGTAGTCATCTCTTCTCTTCTGGAGACCGATTTCCTGTGTGCTTGGGTCAGCGTTTGCAGCGAGAATACATTCCATAAACTTCATAACGCCCTCTGGGTTCTGTGCACCCTTACAAAGGAGGTACGCTTCCATACCTGCAGGAACGAAGTGTTCATCAGACTGTGGGTCCTTTGGCAGCGGAACAAACATAACGTCTTCCTGAGCACCGAAGGTTTCTGTCCAGATATCGGGAGCACTTTCGAGAACGTACATACCGCCGATGTAGAACAGCTCCTTGCCCTCGCCGATGAATTCAGGGTGTTCAGCCCAGTTGAAAAGGTTCTTGTCAAGTACAAGACCGGAAGTGTTGAGCTCATACATAAAGTTCATTACACGTTCAAGGTCAGCGTTCATAAGGTTATGTACAAGCTTGCCGTCCTTCATTTCTACAGCAGGAACACCGCTTGTAAGCATAAGAGGCTTTTCATTGAACCAGCCGTCAAGACCGTACTGCTCAGACTCTACGTCAACGTAGTCGATGAGCATATCACGGAATGTATCCCAGTTCCATTCGCCTGCTTCAAGAAGGTCAGCAGGGTCTTCCATACCGAGGTTTTCGATTGTAGCACGGTTATAAACAACAACCTGACCGATAGTGGACTGAGGAACGATAAGGTAGTGGCTGTCGCCCATAAGGAACATATCGTTCAGTTCCTTCCATTCAGTCCAGAGTGGGTTTTCCCAGTCCATATATGCGTCATAAGACTGGAACTGTCCGTTAGGAACACCTCTTGGGAAGCCGTCAAGGTCGCCGCCTGCGATAAAGTCAACGCCTTCACCGCCGAGAATTTTTGTGGAAAGGTCATTGAAGCGGTTAGCCCACGTTGTTTCAACGTATTCGATTTCGCCGCCGTACTTTGTTTCAAAAAGCTCAAGGGAAAGAGCCTTTGTGTTACCTGCACCTGTAGCGTGGAACGGGTCATAGAAGGAGAACCACTTGATTGTCTTGTTTTCAAGCTCACCTGTAAGCATATTGCTTGCAACATCATCAAGAGCACTTTCATCTTCAGCGGAAAGAGTTTCAGTGTTGATTTCAACAGTTTTTGCTGTTGTAGTGGTAGCTTCTGTGATTGGAGCGTCGGAATCTCCGCCGCTGCAGGCAGTAAGAGAACC
Source organism: Oscillospiraceae bacterium (assembly GCA_045545795.1). Lineage (GTDB taxonomy): Bacteria > Bacillota > Clostridia > Oscillospirales > Ruminococcaceae > RGIG8773. Next base: position 30,525 of record JAZQBN010000083.1, on the reverse strand, counting down.
AACTACAGCAAGAGCTGTGAGTCCTGCGAAAAGTCGCTTTGTATTCTTCATAATAAGGACATCCTTTCTCATATATTACCCTAATTATAACAAAAAGACAAAGGCTTTGTCAACGTTTACATTAACGTATTTACGACAAAGCCTTTGAGCATATTGCACAACAGGAGGTTACCTGTGTGCAATAATTTGCTTTATTTCACCGTTGCTGATGAAAATTCTCGGGACACGCACGCTTACCGCACAGATAAGCTCGTAGCCGATAGTGCCGTAGCTTGAAGCAAGGTCGTCGGCAGTAATGATTTCATCGCCGTCACGTCCGAAAAGGGTAACCTCATCGCCGACCTTTACCCCGTCAATTCCCGTAATGTCAATCATCATCTGGTCCATACAAATTCTGCCGATACCCTTTGCACGTTTTCCGTGCAAAAGCACCTCATTGCGACCCGAAAGCAGTCGGGGATAGCCGTCAGCGTATCCGCAGGGGACGGTTGCAACAACTCTTTCGCTGTCAGCAATGTAAGTCCTGCCGTAGCTTACGGAAGTGCCCTTGCTTATGGTTTTTATCTGAGTGATAAAGGTTTTCAGCTTCATAACAGGCTTAAGCTTAACAGGGATATCAAGGGAATTATCAGGCTTCAGACCGTAGAGGACAATGCCCATTCTTGCGAGAGTGCTTCGTCTGTCGTAATGATAAATCGTGCCCGCACTGTTGAGACAGTGCTTGTGAATAAGCTTCACGCCGAGTTTTTCAGCCTTTTCGGCAATTCCGAAAAACAGATTTTTCTGATTTTCGGTAAAGCGTACATTTTCCTCATCAAGGCTGTCAGCAACAGCAAGGTGCGTAAAAAGTCCCTCTGCGGAAATGTTTTTCATTGCGGCAATTTCCGCAATTTCCGCCGCACATTTCTCTGCATTTTCGGTGTTGAGACCAACTCTGCCCATACCCGTGTCGAGCTTTATGTGCAAGCGGACGGGCTTTTCGGCATTTGCAGAAATTTCTGCGGCATTGCTTACCGAAACAGCAGTGCCGATAAGGTTGTTTTCAATAAGAATGTGAGTATCCTCAGGGGCAGTCCAGCTGAGAATAAGTATATCGCCTCTGCAGCCGCCCTCGCGGAGTCTTAAAGCTTCGGAAATGTTGGAAACGCAGAAGAAGTCCACTCCCATTTCCTGATACATTTTCATAAGTCCCACGTCGCCGTGACCGTAAGCGTCAGCCTTGACCACGCAGGCAGGCTTTGTGCAGCTTTCGTCAATGAAATCCTTAAGGGCAGTAAGGTTGCTCTTTGCTGCGTCAAGATTTATTTCTGCACATATTCGTCTTGAAAAATATTCCGACATTGTTTCTAACCAACTTTCAAAAAAATTTATAATCTCTATTGTAAAAATGAAATGTTTGTGCTATACTAATGGTGTGCTGTGAAAAAAATTCATATATAATCGCATATGCTTCAATATGCTCCGCAAACAGCTACTTTATTTCAGAAGGACCGTGGTTTAATATGCATTACAGCTGGAATTACGACAGAAGAAAAACCGTGTGTTTTTCGGGGCACCGTCCTGAAAAACTGCCTGACTGCGGCAATACTTCTTCAATTAAAATGAAAGGTATACTCAGTATGCTTTACTACGAGATACAGGAAAGCATAAATCAGGGGTACAATACCTTTATAATAGGCGGTGCAAGAGGAATTGACCTGTGGGCTGCCGAATTCATAATGCAGCAGAAATATCAGGGTAAGGACATCAATCTTGTTGCCGCACTTCCCTACAGGAATTTCGGTGCGAATTATAAGGGCAGCGACCTGTTTCTCAGGGGCAATGCGCTGAATACTGCCTCACAGATTATCAATGTTTCCGAAACCTATTCTTCAGACTGCTACAGCAAACGCAATCAGTTTATGATTGACCATTCCTCACGGCTTATTGCTGTTGTTTCCAATTACCGAAGCGGCACGGGGCAGACAATCCGCTATGCACAGAAGGCAGGCATTGATACAAGAATTATCAACGCACTGAAATTCTCCGAAATGGTTGATGAAAGCCTTTCTTCCGATATAAGCATTATTGAGGAAGAAACCGAAATAAAAAATCTCATCAAGGTTTATTATAGCACCTGAAAGCATTTTTTTCAATGATATTTTAAATTTATTCTGAAAGGATTATCAATATGGCATCAAAAGGCACAAAAATTGCACTCACTTACATAATAACAATTCTTGTAACACTGCTTGTAATCGGTGGAATAGGCTATATGCTTCTTCAGGAAATTATGGCACCCGATGCGGAGAAAACACCCGATTTTCAGCTTGAGCAAATGGCATCGGTAAATGATTATGTACCTGCCGCAGAGGACAGCAAAACAACCCTTATCATCTTTGATTCGGAAAAGAGAATGAGCGGCTGCTGCTTTATGCTGGTCAGAATGATTGCCGATGAAAGACATATTATGATTATGCCGCTTCCGTCAGATACATACGCAAATGTCGGAAGCACTGAGAACACTATTTACGAATTCTATCGTCTTGGTGCTGCGGCAGAAGCCGTTGAAGCTGTTGAAGCAGCAACAGGTGTGGAGATTGACTATTACCTCAAGCTCAACAACGAAAGCTTCGGAGCTGCTGTTGATATTTTCGGCGGCGTTGATTTCCGTATTCCGTACAATCTGGAATATTCCAACCCCGATACAGGCGAGGAAACAATTTTCCGTGAGGGCGAAACATATCTCGACTCAAGGGATTTGCGAAAGATTATAACCTATCCGCTGTATAAATCGGGTGAGGAATACCGTGCAAAAATGGTTGGTGTTGCCATAAACGACCTTATCAACAGAAATATTGCAGCAGGCTTCTCAAATTACATTGACGATTATTTCAGTACAATCATCAACTCAACGGTTGAAACAAATTTTACCGCTTACGACTATGAGGAGCAGTCCGACGTAATAAAGTACGTTGCCGAAAATGATGAAAATGTGTGCCAGCTGCTTACTGTAACAGGTGCATATGATGAAAATTCAAGATTTGTTCTTGACGAAAATTTCCTGAAATCGCTTACCGAACGCTTCAAGCTTTATGATGAAGCAGCAGATACAGTCGTTTCTGAATAATTTTGAATATGCAGCAAATAATACTCTCGGAAGTACAGCTTCCGGGAGTTTTTTGTCGTAACATACCCGACAGGAAAGGAAGGATAGAATGTTTGATAAAATTGCTTTGGCTCTGCTTGTAATCGGCGGACTCAACTGGGGTCTTGTGGGCATTTTCGGCTTTGACCTCGTTGCTTGGCTTTTCGGCGGAACAGCTGCCCTCCTCAGCAGAGTAGTGTACGTTCTTGTTGCACTTTCGGCAGTCTGGTGTATCACACTTCTTTTCAGAAGAAACGCTATTGCTGAAAGCCACTGAGGAAAAAACGATTAATACTCTTTAATCGGCTGTTTCCTTGCCTTAGGTACATTGTACCATAAAAAACGGGCGGATAATATCCGCCCTACATAAAATTTCGTCTTGATTTTAAATCATCTTGATTTTAAATCATTTTGATTTTATCCAGTCAACCGCCATAGTGAACCAGCGTGCACAATCGGGATTGATGTGTCCGTCGTAGCCTGCGGTGGAGTCGTCGCAAAGTGACAGACCGTGCACTCCGCTTTCGAAAATGTGGCAGGCAAAAGGAATTTTCTTTTCTGCAAGTGCCGCAGTAAACATAAGAGTGTTTTCGACAGGGACAAGTCCATCATCGGCAGTATGCCAGATAAACACAGGCGGAGTATTCTCGCTGACCTGCTTTTCAAGGGATACCATTTCCATCATTTCGGCAGGGTAATCCGCACCCACAATGTTCACGATTGAACCGTCGTGACGCTTTTCGCCCGATGTTATAACAGGGTAGCAAAGCACTGCACCGTTCGGCTTGTAGTCCTCGGAAGCACCTCCCAAAGCGTTGGTAATGAATGACTTGTTCCAGTGCACGGCAAGACTTGCCGCAAGATGTCCGCCAGCGGAGAAACCGCTTACCATAATTTTATCAGGGTCAACACCCAGCTCCTCGGCATTGTTTCTTACATAAGCCATAGCCTGTGCAAGTTCAAACAGTGCGGTAGGAAACTGCTTGTTCACGCAGCTGTATCGGAGCACGAAAGCAGGTATGCCGAATGCGGCGTACCGAAGTGCAACAGGCTCAGCCTCACGCACCGAACAATATTCATAGCCTCCGCCGGGACAGATTATCACCGCGGGACGCTGTTTAAGCTCAATATTGTCGTGCTTTACAAGCGTGTACAAATCAAGCTCTGCACAACAACCCTCAGAGCAGAGTCCTGCCTTTTCGTAAGGCACATCAAGCCTTATTGTTTTCTTTTCCATAATATCTTCCTTTCACAGAAAAAGCATACTCGGAGTGAGTATGCTCAGTTTGTCGAAAAAGACTTTTCGACAAAGAATAGTGAGTATTGAATAATGAAGAATGAATAATTATGGAATTGCCTTCGGCAATAATATTAAAAATGTCCGCAAAGCGGACACCTTAACTATTCACTATTCATTATTCTTTATTCTTTTTTCATTAGCCTGTCGAGTTTATCGACAGGCTAAGCATACTCGGAGTGAGTATGCTTTTATAATTATTCTTCGTCAGTGTTTGAGGCAAAAAACAGCTTTACAGTCATAATAATGCCCAGTGCCGAATTGATAACGGAAAGAGCAATCGCAATGATGTTGAGCGTAATGCCGGGTGTGGAGTTGTAGTCCTTCTTCTTCTTTTTCATTCCGATAATAAGTCCCGGAATGGAGCAGCCGTAGGAAACAAAGGGAAGAAAAAGCGAGAAAAATACGCCAACAATACCAAGAACAAGACTGGGTACACAAAGCTTTTTTCGGTTATTTTCATTATTCATAAAGCAATCCTCCCAAATTAAATAACATTTCTTCAAAAAGGAATTTTACCATATTAAATTATTTTTGTCAACATCAAAATCACATTCTTCTCTTGGTCTTAGGGGAAACCTTTTTCATTCTGCGTTTGCGTTTTTTTGTTGCAAGAATGTAAACTGCAACATACAGAACAATGAGTGCCGCTGCAATGACAATTGCAAGCTTGAACCAGAATGAGCCCACAAAAGCTTTAGCTTTCATAATGTTGTAATCAAGCTGTGAAAGCTCTACGCTGTCCCTTGCCACAAGATTGACGGTGCACAGGGTTTCGCCTGAAAGTGAAAGCGTATATGTGCCCAGAACAGTTCCTTTTTCAACAGGAGCTGTAACCGCACCGTCAGAGTCAAGATACCCTTTGGTGTTGATTTCCTTTTTCAGGCTTGCCGTATCAAGAGTATTCGGCCAGAGAGTGTAGAAATCATCGTCGGGAACAAGAAGGACGTGTTCCGCATTGTCGCCCAGCTTAACGGGAATTTCGGTAATTTCGTCAGTGGTGCTCAGAATTTTTTCATAGGAAAATGTGTTGAATGCCCACTCAAAAATCTTTTCGTGGTCGGAATACTGACCATAAGCCTTGTAGCCCTCAGCGTCGTACATCGGAGCACCGAGAGTTACCAGCAGGTAGTTATTGCCGTCACGGGATGCCATAGCCGCAAGACAGCGTCCCGATTCATCAAGAGTACCTGTTTTCAGACCCCGTGCAGGCTCGTAATAATATTCACCCTTAAGGGTCATAGCATTGGTGTGGTGAATTGTAGCCCAGCCTTCACCGTGATAGTTGGTAGCACTGAGAGTGAATTCGGTAGTGGTTGCTATTTCCACGAATTTCGGATAATTGTCAACGGCATATTTTGCAATAAGTGCCATATCATAGGCATTGGTGTACTGATTTTCGTCGAACAAGCCGTGGGGGTTGGCAAAATTTGTTCCTGTGCAGCCAATTTCCTTGGCTTTCTGGTTCATCATATCAATAAAGTTCGGGATGCTTTCACCGCCGACGTGGTAAGCAAGAATACCTGCCGACTCACAGGCGGAAGCCATAAGCATTGAGTACATAAGGTCGCGTGCGGTAATAATCTCTCCTCTGGAGTAGCCGACCGAGGACGGATTTTTTCCGTAAAGGTCGTCAAAAACAACCAGCGGAGCTTCAATCTCGGTGTTGTCCAAATCCTTGATGTGGTCAAGAACAACGATAGCAGTCATAATTTTTGTCAGCGAAGCGGGATACATCTTCTTTGTAGGATTTTTTTCGTATACGATAACATCCTTGTCAAGGTTGATAAGAACAGCCGCTTCACTTTCAACAGTAAAATTCGGCGTAAAGGTTACAGCCGCCGCAGACACCTGGGAAAACACGCTTACGGTAAGTGCTGCCGCAATGGTAACAGCAATTTTTTTCAAAAGCTTCATATATGTAATTATGCCCTGTTTTTGCAAAAATATCAGGGGCAAGCTCCTTTCACAGATTATACATTATTATTATAACAAATATTTTTGCAAAATGGAAGAGGTTTTCAAAAAATTATAAACCGAGGAAACAAATAAAAAATCTGAGTGTGGAGTTCCGGGCTGCTGTGCAGGCTCCTTTTCTTGGTTTAACACTCCTGACCCGAAGATAAATGATTATTTTTTTCAGAAACCACTTGACAAGTGTGTATATGTGTGTTATATTGTATATATCGTATATATACAATATTTCTCGAGAGGTATAATTATGGATATCATTTTAAGCAATTCTTCCGACGAGCCGATTTATCAGCAGATTATTTCGCAGATTAAATCGCACATTATGAGCGGTGAGCTTGCGGCTGGGGACGCCCTTCCGTCAATGCGTGCACTTGCTCAGCAATTACGGATAAGCGTTATTACAACAAAGCGTGCTTACGAGGAGCTTGAACGTGACGGCTTTATTGAGAATTTCACGGGAAGAGGCTGCTTCGTAAAATCACAGAACACGGATTTCCTTCGTGAGGAAAGTATAAGGCAGACCGAGGAGCTGCTGGCAAAGGCCTGCGAAAAGGCAAAAGTCTGCGGACTTACGCTTGATGAAATGAAGGAGATACTTGAACTTGTCTATGGAGGCGACGAGAATGGATAACTACGAAAATGCAATAGAAATAAAGGGCTTGACAAAAAAATATGACGGCTTTACGCTTGACAACGTCAGCTTCGACGTGCCGAGAGGGGCTATAATGGGCTTCATCGGTCAGAATGGTGCAGGAAAAACCACAACTATCAAGGCTTTGCTGAACATCATCAAAATCAACGACGGCACAATTACAATGCTGGGACGTGACCACATCGAAAACGAGTACGAAATCAAGGAGCATATCGCCGCCGTGTTCGACGAAATCCCGTTCCACGAAAGCTTCAACGCAATCCGCCTGAACAGAATGTTCAAGGGAATGTACAAAAGCTGGAACGAGGAGCAGTTCTTCTCTTATCTTGACCGCTTTTCCCTGCCGAGAAAAAAGAAAATCAAGGCACTTTCAAAGGGTATGAAAATGAAATTGCAGATTGCAACGGCTCTTTCACACGGTGCAAAGCTTCTGATTATGGACGAGGCAACAACGGGTCTTGACCCTGTTGTGCGTAACGAAATACTGGATATTTTCCGTGAATATTTGCAGGACGAAACCAATAGCATTCTTATGTCCTCACATATCACCAGCGACCTCGAAAAAATTGCGGACTGCGTAACCTTTATCGACAAGGGAAAAATCCTTATCAGCGGTTACAAGGACGATATCCTTGACAGCCACGGCGTAATCAAGTGCCCAAAGGCTGACTACAAGGAAATTGACAAGGCTGATTTCATCAGCGCACGTCTTAATGATTTCGGTGTCGAGGCAATGGTTTCCGACCGTGCAGCTGCAAAGAAGAAATATTCGGGTCTGCAAATCGAAAAGACTACCCTTGAAGAAATTATGCTTTTCTATGTGAACCGTGAAAAGAAGGAGTGGTCATAATGAAAGCACCGTTCAGATATCTTTTGTACCGTGAAGCGGTTATGACGCTGAAATATATGAAAAGCACAATAATCGGCTTTGTAACCCTCTCCGCTATGTTTCTGCTTACCCGTTTAAGCTATGAGTACGGCAACTTTGCCATATTTTTCAATAGTGAAGACAAAGCAGTTATGGCTCCCATACTTGCATATGTTGACCTTATGCCTGTTATGATGATTGGCATGCTGCCGAACAGCATTTCCGAAACAAGTCAGCACGAGGCTTCCTCTGCCTGGAAAAAATTCCGACTTTCACTTCCTGTTTCAACCTGGAAATATACCCTTGCCAAATTCATTTTCACTGCTATTGTTTTTGCAGCCGAAGTGCTGTTGGGAACAGGCTATATGGTGGCTATCGGAGCATTAAGCGGAGCAGGGTTCAGCGTTGATACCCTTGCGACAATTCTGCTCATTCAGGGATTTCTTCTTGCATTTTCAATTGTTATGAACATTTTCGTGCTTATTTTCGGCACAGTTGAAAGGGCTGGTATAGCAATTGCAATTATTACTTTTATATTTTTTGGTAAGATTTTTTCTAATCCTGATGTAAATTTTGATTATGCAATGGATTTTATAAAAGACGCAGGAAAATATCTTCCGTTTATTGCGCTTGCAATTGTTGGAATAATGGCTGTTGGGTACGTTGCTACCGCACTTATGCTGAAAAGGAGGGAACGCTGATGAGAGGCTTGCTTTACAAGGATTTACTGCTTTCACGACTTTACTTCTGGCTGATACTTGGCTTACAGCTTTGCTCAATATTTGCCTGTTACCTTTTCAGTGACCATATGAGCAGCACTCCCGATGACGTTTATCTTATAAAATGTGTTATCCTGTATGCGCCGTTCTTTTTTGCTTCACTTGTAAACGGCGATATTTTCAAGAGCGACGAAAGACGCATATGGTGTCATTTTGTTATTTCTTCACCGCAGGCGGCAAGAGGACAGATTTTGTGCAAGTACATAATGCTTTGCTTTATCAACCTCATACTGCTTGTATGCGGTCTGCTGACAGACCTTATGAGCAATAAAATTCTCGGTACAAGTGACGCTTCGGCTTGGAAAATACTTATCGTGTTCTTTGCGATGAACATTATTCTCAACGCTATCGAAGTTCCGTTTATGATACGCTTCGGAACATCAAGAGGAATGAACATAAAGGGTGCAATATTCGGAATAATATTCAGTGCCGCATATATATGCTTCCTCTTTGCAGACTTGTCCTTTATCCGTGAGCATAACGTTTTCGATTGGCTTCTTGAGCTTGTTACAACAGGACCCGATATGACCAAAATCTGTATATGGATGAGCGTTATCGCCGTAGTGCTTTACGCAATCTCCTACTACATCTCAACATTGCTCTATCGTGCAGGTGTTGAGGATTATGAAAATTAAATGCTTATTTACTTTTCTTTGCTTCTGTGTTATAATCAGAAAAAAACAAAGGAGCATACTATGTCTGAAATAATACGGCTTACCGAATTTTCCGCAGCTGAGCTTGACGTTTATGCACGTCTTAATGAAGCTCAGCTGCTTCATTATTTTGAACCTGAGGAGGGTATTTTCATTGCCGAAAGTCCGAAGGTTATTGAGCGTGCACTGAATGCAGGCTACAAACCAATTTCAATGCTTATGGAGCAGCGTCATACCGAGGGCGAAGCTAAGGAAATCATTGCACGGTGCAATGTTCCCGTTTACACCGCCGATGAGGAAATTCTTACACAGATAACAGGCTTCAAGCTTACCCGCGGGGCACTGTGTGCAATGCGGAGAAATCCCCTGCCTGCGGTTGAGGATATCTGCCGCGGTGCAAGGCGGATTGCCGTGCTGGAAAACGTGGTAAATCCAACTAATGTGGGTGCAATTTTCCGCTCGGCGGCGGCACTCGGTATGGACGCTGTTCTTCTTACCGAGGGGTGCAGCGACCCGCTGTACAGACGTGCGGCGAGGGTAAGTATGGGAACGGTTTTTCAGGTTAAGTGGACTTACTTCGACGGAAATATGGACACCCTGAAACGGCTTGGCTTTGCAACGGCTGCAATGGCACTCGATGACAACTCGGTAAGTATTTCCGACCCGAGACTTGCCGCAGAGAAACGGCTTGCGGTCGTGCTCGGCACTGAGGGGGACGGACTTGCGGATAGGACAATTTCAGACTGCGACTACACGGTGAAAATACCGATGTCGCACGGCGTTGACTCACTTAATGTTGCGGCGGCAAGTGCGGTTGCATTCTGGGAGCTGGGTAAATAAAATTTCAGTTCTGATTTCATTTATGGCGGCATATAATAATCAAAAAGGAGTGCTGATTATGAATGAAGTCAATAAGAAAATGCCTGTACACAATATAATTCTTGAGGGACGCAGAAAGCTGTCCGTTTCGGGGGTTACGGACGTAGACAGATTTGACGAGAACACGGTGCTGCTGTACACCTCTATGGGCGAGCTTACCGTCTGCGGAAGCGACCTGCACGTCAATGACCTTTCGGTCGGCAGCGGCGAGATGAACATTGAAGGCGAGATAAGAAGCATTGTCTACGGTGACCCTGACAGACATTCTCCCCTTTCCTTCCTTGGCAGAATTTTTAGGTGAGGTGAGCCTTTGCAGATAGAAACTTTTTTCTCCGTTTCACATCAGGTAAGCCTGTTTCTTATGTCGGTGCTGCTGGGTGCGGCAATGGGCGTAGTCTATGACTGCTTCCGCGTACTGAGAATAGTATTTCCGCCTGCGGCAAAAAGCGGAGCGGTGCTGGTGCAGGACATTATTTTCTGGCTGATTTACGGATTTGCCTTTTTCTGTTACGCAACGCTTGCGGCAAGAGGCGAAATCAGATTTTTCATCTTTTTCGGCTCGCTTATCGGATTTGTTTTGTATATTCTTACGCTTGGAAATCTTATTACGGGAATACTCAGACGTGTTTTTTCGGTAATTTACGGAACTTTACGAAAAGTATATTCCGCAATAATTGAACCCATTGTAAATTTATTAAGAAAAAATTGTCAAAAAGCTCATACCGTTTTTGTGGGAAGTAATGAAAATGCCGAAAATAATGACGTAAGTGAAAAAACCACTTGAAAAATACCGCTTGCTTGGTGTATAATAAGAAAGCTAAATTGGGTTCGTCTATTCTGAAAAAGAAAATCGGAGGTGACCGCATTGAACGAGGCTAAAGCCCGTAATTCGAAAAATAATACAAAAAGCGGTTACACTCTGAAAAAACAGAAGCAGAGCAATCCGTTTATGAAATTTATTATTACAGTCACAGGTGCAGTTCTGGTTGTCGGCTGTATAGCGGAAATCATAGGAACACAGGCTGAAATTGCCGAAAAACGTCACGAGCTTGACGCTCTTGTTCAGGAGGCAGAGCTTCTTGAGGATATCAATGACGAGTATCAGAGTATCCTTTCCGAGGAGGATGAGCGTGCCTTTATGGAGCGTTACGCAATTGAGGTTCTCGATTATGCGTACCCGAACGAAAGACGTTTCTATGATACTACCGGAAATTAAGGTTTTGCCCCTTCGGGGTCAGATAAATTATCAAACGAGAGGATTAAAAAGTTTTTTATGCAGTTGGATGTAGGAAAAATTTATGAGGGTAAGGTTACCGGCATTACAAAGTTCGGTGCATTTGTTGAGCTTGAACCGGGAACAACAGGAATGGTACATATCAGTGAGGTTGCGAATACTTTCGTAAACGAAATCAAGGACCACCTCACAGAGGGTCAGGCGGTCAAGGTTAAGGTGCTGACAGTGGGCGAGGACGGGAAAATTTCCCTGTCTATCAAGAAGGCTGTTGACAATCCGCCGCCACGCAAGGATTTCAAGAGAAACAACAACGGCGGCAATGGCGGCAACGGAGGCGGCAGACGCTTTGACAAGGAAAATGCAAAGCCTCAGCAGGAAAAAGCTCCGATGACTCCCGAGGCTGCTTTTGAGGATATGCTCAACAAGTTCAAGCAAAGCTCCGATGAGCGTATGGGCGATTTGAAAAAGGTGCTTGACAACAAGCGCAGAAGTCCTTCAAGAAGAAAATAAGTTTTTTAAATATGTATTCAAGGGACTGCAAACAGTCCCTTATTTTTTTACGACAGTGCAGTAATATCCTCAATGGAAAGCATCGGCTGAACTGCCTTGTTGATTGAGTAGGCTATAAGCCGTGCCGAACGTTCAATAAGCTTGTCAACATCACGGGGGGTAACCATCATATTCGGCAGATGCTTGTCAGGCGGATTGCCCGTAATGTTCTCAGCAATTGTATGCATATCGACAACCGTCGGTACTCCGATTGCAATTACGGGTACGCCGAGGGTAGCTTCGGACAGCTCCTTTCTTCTGTTCTGCACGCCCGAGCCGGGGGAAATTCCCGTATCGGTAAGCTGAATTGTTGTGCCTAACCGTGACACGTCCGAGCAGGCAAGAGCATCAATTACGATTACGCAGTCGGGCTTGATTTCGTCGCAAAGCGTGCGGACGATTTCTGCCGCTTCAATGCCTGTCTGCCCCAGTACCCCGGGAGCAATTGCCGAAACACGGTTCAGTTTAAGCAGGTCATTCCCCGCAGGAAGTGCATCGTGCAGATGGCGTGTTGCTATAATCTGAGAGATAACAAGAGGTCCGAGGGCATCGGGTGTGATATCCGAGTTGCCCAGACCGACGATAAGTGCGGTTTTTCGGTCGCTGCCTTTCAGATTTGCAATTTCCGCAGCAATATTGTCAACCTGCTCGTCGAAATCATCGGGATTTACGGAAAGCCGGTCGGTTTCAACAGTAATGTAGCGTCCCCTGTTCTTCCCTATCCGAAGCCCCGCTATTGCGTCGGTGACAATGATTTCGGTTATGGAGCAGGCAGAGCTTTTCCTCAGCTTGCGTCGTATACCCTTGGGGAGACTTTTTGCTTCCTCGTCTATCATTTCAATGGCAAGGTCGGTGCGAATTGACATAGTTCGATTTTCCTTTCTGTAACATTTCGGCAATTTGACCAAAAAATACAATAAAAATTTTCGCTGTTTTTTGAAGTTGCCTATTGAAAAAGACTGCGAAAAATGTTAATATTATATTTAGGCTTTTGCAGGTAACTGTGTGCGGTTAAGGCAGTCGTGCTGTCAAATCCTTAACGGTACCTGATAACTACAAGGTGGGTCATTACACCTACGACAGGACATTCCGTGTCACGTCCTGCGATGGTTATGCCGTTTGAATAAAGGGGCTTGCTTCGTAATGTGCAAAGCTTACCTACAGTTATTATGACCGTAAAAAATCATTTTATTTAAGGAGAGAAACACTATGCCAAATATTAAATCCGCTAAGAAGAGAGTAAAGGTTATCGCTACCAAGACAATGCAGAACAAGGCTAGAAAGTCCAACCTCAAGACTGTTCTCAAGAACGCTGACCTCGCTTGTGCTAACAAGGCTGACAATTCCGAAGAAGCTATCCGTCTTGCTATGAAGAAGGTTGACCAGGCTGCTGCCAAGAACCTTATTCACAAGAACGCTGCTGCAAGAAAGAAGTCCCAGCTTGCTAAGAAGCTCAACGCTGCCAAGGCTTAATCGATTTGATATTACGGCTGTCAGGGGGAAACCTCAGGCAGCCTTTTTATTTTATATTGGTATTGTATTTTTGTGCGTGATGTGTTATAATGAAAGGTAGATTGTTAACGGAGGATTTCGTTTTGTATAAATTTTTGAAGTGTATTTTTTCGGCGGCAATTGCAGCTGTTATGCTGTGCGGCTGTACCGAGGTTACCGAGGAAACACCCGTACAGATTACTGAGGCAACCGTGCCTGCGGAGCTTCCCTATCCCGTGAAGGTCGGTTCGCTTACCTTTGAACAGGCACCCGAAACCGTAGGCGTCCTTTCTCCTGCGATTACGGAAATTATATGTGAGCTTGGCTACAGCGATAAAATTATCGGCAGGAGCAGCTACTGCGATTACCCCGAAAATATAAAAAGCAGGAATGAACTGGGCTCTGCCGCAAACCCCGATATTGACGCAATAATTGGTGCAGCACCCGAACTGCTCATATCGATGAGTCCTATTGCGAAAAAGGATATTACAAAAATTGAAGCGGCGGGAACAAGAGTGTGGATTATCACTCCGCCTGAGTCAGTGGAAGAACTTTATACCTGCTACAATGACATCGCTGCGGTTTTTGGAGGCAGCATTGACTGCGAAAACGCTGCGGAACAGGCTCTTGAACCGATTAAAACTGCGTTTGACGAAGCTGACGGTACACTGAAAAGCTTTGTGTACGTTATGTCACCTGACCTTGCGGTTGCTTCCGATACAACCTTTGCGGGAAATTTTCTTTCCGCTTTCGGTGAAAACCTTGCAGGAGAAAATGAGGAGCTTTCCCTCACCACGGAAAAGCTTCTGGAGCTTGACCCCGACTGGCTTATTCTTCCCGATTACATAAGCAAGTATGAGCTTTCCGAAGAAACAGCGGAGCTTTCTGCGGTCAAAAACGGGAAAATCATTTATCTGAGCGAGGATGTAATGGCAAGAATTGAGCGTCCAACTTCAAGGCTTGAAACGGCGGTTTACGATATTCTGGAGCAGCTTGAAGCGATTGAAAGCGGTGAGGCAGTTTCCGATACTCAGGAAGAACCCTCCGAAGATGAGGAGGAATAATTCCGAAAACAGCGAGAAAATCCGTGCTGTACGGCATTTTCGCTATTGACAATGGATAAAATATACTATATAATAAGATTTTAGAATGTACGAAAGGATTGGATTAAAATGGCTGCAAAAAAGGTTAGAATGTCTGCTGAAGGTCTGAAAAAGCTGGAGGCTGAGCTTGATTATCTTATTACCGTAAGACGTGCTGAGGTTGCTCAGAAGCTTAAGGAAGCAAGAGCTTTCGGTGACCTTTCCGAAAACGCTGAATACGATGAAGCAAAGAACGAACAGGGTATCCTCGAAGCCAAAATTCAGGAAATGGAGCTCACTATCGCTAACGCTGTTGTTGTTGACGAGTCTGAGCTTTCCAACGATGAGGTAGGCGTTGGTTCAATCGTTAAGCTTAAGGACCTTGAACTTGACGAGGTAATGGAGCTTCAGATTGTAGGTTCTACAGAAGCTGACCCTGAAAACGATAAAATTTCCGAGGACTCACCTATCGGTATTGCTGTGCTTAAGAAGAAGGTCGGCGATATTGTTGAGGTTGAAGCACCTATCGGTATCATCAAGATGGAAGTTCTTGAAATCAGAATATAAAACTACACATAAATCGAAAGGATTGTTAAAGAGATGTCCGAAGAAATCCAGAACACTGCTGTTTCCGAGGAGGAACAGACTGAACAGGATGTTCATATCCTGAAGAAAATCCGTATTGAAAAGCTTGACGAAATGAAGGAAAACGGTAAGAACCCGTTTGAAATCACAAAGTATGATGTGACAATCTGCAATGCCGAGCTGAGAAAGGCTTATGAGGAGTCTGAGGCTAAGGCTATTGCTGAGGCTGGCGGCGACGACGAAAAGCTCAAGGAGCTTCTTGAAGCTGCTAAAATCAATGTTAAAATCGCAGGACGTGTTATGTCCTGGAGAGATATGGGTAAGGCTAACTTTATCGACGTTCGTGACGGCAGCGACCGTATGCAGGTTTATGTAAGAATGAACGATATCGGTGCTGACGAATTCGCTGAGTTCAAGAAGTGGGACATCGGCGATATCGTTGGTGTTGAAGGCTTTGTTTTCCGTACAAGAAAGGGCGAGATTTCCGTTCACGCACAGAAAATCACTCTCCTTTCCAAGTCCCTTCTCCCTCTCCCTGAAAAGTGGCACGGCTTAAAGGACCAGGATATGCGTTACCGTCAGAGATACGTTGACCTTATCGTTAACCCTGACGTTGCCGACACATTCAGAAAGCGTTCCAAGATTATTTCCACAATCAGACGCTTCCTTGATGAGCAGAACTTCATCGAGGTTGAAACACCGATGCTCGTTGCTAACGCAGGCGGTGCTTCCGCAAGACCTTTCGAAACACACTACAATGCTCTCAACGAGGACGTAAGACTCCGTATTTCCCTTGAACTCTACCTCAAGCGTCTTATCGTAGGCGGTCTTGAAAGAGTTTACGAAATCGGTCGTGTATTCAGAAACGAAGGCGTTGACACACGTCATAACCCTGAGTTTACACTTATGGAGCTTTATCAGGCTTACACCGACTACTACGGTATGATGGATTTGACAGAGAATATGTTCCGTCACCTTGCTACAGAGGTCTGCGGCACAACTACAATTCCTTACGGCGAGCATATGATTGACCTGGGCAAGCCTTTTGAGCGTCTTACAATGATTGAAGCTGTAAAGAAGTATTCGGGCGTTGATTTTGCTGAGGTCAAGGACACAGCTGAAGCCAAGAAGCTTGCTAAGGAGCATCACATCGAATTTGAGGACAGACACGAGCGTGGTGACATTCTCAACCTGTTCTTCGAGGAATTCGTTGAAAAGCACCTTATCCAGCCAACATTCATTATGGACCACCCTGTTGAGATTTCTCCGCTTACAAAGAGAAAGCCTGAAAATCCTGACTACGTTGAACGCTTCGAGCTGTTCATCAACGGCTGGGAAATGTGTAACGCTTACTCCGAGCTTAACGACCCTATCGACCAGAGAGAGCGTTTCATTGCTCAGGAAGAACTTCTCAAGAAGGGCGACGAAGAAGCTAACAGAATTGACGAGGACTTCCTCCGTGCACTTGAAATCGGTATGCCTCCAACGGGCGGTATCGGCTACGGCATCGACAGACTTGTTATGCTGCTGACAAATTCACCTGCAATCCGTGACGTACTCTTGTTCCCTACAATGAAGTCACTTGACTAAGAGTATTACGAGTTCAGGTTCAAACAAATACAACAACGTGCTGTGTGTTTAACAACACACAGCACGTTTTTTTCTGCAATCGGTTATAGAAGCCATATTCCTGCGGATTTACAAACAGCACTCCGTCGCAAATCAATTACGACGGAGTGCTGTTTTGATGCACAATAACGCATAAGTAATGCTATTCCTTAAATGTTACAATAATTTCAGTGCCCACATTTTCCGTGCTGTTCATCTGAATTCCCGCACCGTGAAAAGCTGCCCCGTGTTTTACAATGGAAAGACCCAGCCCTGTGCCTCCAATCTTGCGGGAATGACTTTTGTCAACACGATAAAAGCGTTCAAATACACGTTCCTGTGCTTCGGGCGGAATGCCGATGCCTGTGTCCCTTACGGAAAAATATTTTCCGCTGTCATTTTCGCCGACGGTTATTGTCACAGAACCGTTTTCACGGTTGTACTTCACAGCATTGTCCGCAAGGTTAAACAGCATTTCCTCAATTATTGCGGGAGCACCGTTTACAACTGTTTCTTTACCGTTGACAGTAATTGAAACACCTGATTTTTCAGCAGAAAATTTAAGCCTTTCAGCAACACTGTCAGCTGTGCCAAGCAAATCGACCCCGCATTTTTCAATATCCTTTCCGCCTTCATCAAGACGGGAAAGCTTTATGATATCATCAATCAGGGTAATCATTCTCTGTGCTTCGCTTCTGATATTTTCTGCAAAGCTGTTTACATCCTCGGGCTTTACAATTCCGCCGCAGAGCATATCGGAAATTCCGTAAATTGTTGTAAGAGGAGTTTTCAGCTCGTGAGAAACATTTGAAGTAAACTCACGGCGAAGCTGTTCACGTTTTTCCGTTTCGGTCACGTCAAGAATAATAATTATCACACCTGACACATTTTCGCTGCTGAACACAGGATTTGCTGCAATGTGATATATTCTGTCCTCGCTTTCAAGAGAAAACTCGCTGTGTTCTCCGTCAAGTGCATTTTCAACCGCCTTGATAAAGCCTTCGCTGCGGTTTATTTCAAGAATACTGCGGCTGCTTTCTGCGTCCTCTTTTGTTGCCCCTAAAAGCCTGAGTGCCGCAGGATTATATGAAAGAATTTCCGTCCTGCTGTCAATGAGCAGCACGCCCTCGCTCATATTTTCGGTCATAATGTTGAACTCATTCTGCCGACGTTTCAGCTCTCTCATTTGCTGACAAATGTAGCTGTTTTGGGTACGGATTTTCTGCACAAGCGGAGCAAGCTCCTCATAAGGCTCAACAAGGTCGCCGTTGTTCAGGTCAATTGCATTTATAGGATTAACAATTTTCCTTGAAATTGCCCTTGAAACAAGAAATGCCGCAATTACCGCAAGAACAAGCACCAGCACCATAGGCTTCATAACATCTAAAACAAGGGCATTGACTGACTCAACCACCGCAGAAATTCGTATCACACGTCCGTCACTCATTTTCTTCGCATAGTAAAGGTTCTGTGTTCCGAGGGTATCGGAGTAACGTGCACTTATGCCCTCGCCTTGTTCAAAGGCTTCGATAATTTCCTCTCGTTCGGAATGATTATCCATTTCGTCGGGATTTTTTTTGCTGTCGAAAGCAACTGTTCCGTCAGCGTTTACTATGGTAATGCGATTTTCTGAGGAAGCAATGCTGTCAAGGTAGCCGTTGTCCTCGGCAATAGCGTTAGAGATAAAGAAAGCCTGATTTTTCAGCTCGCCATAAACGCTATTATTGAATTGCCTGTACAGAATTACTGTTAAGAAAATGCTGCAAAGAAGCATTACCGCAAGAGCAACGGAAATTATTGCACCGAAAATCTTACTTTTCATAGTCACTCTCCCTTGCAGCCATACGATAGCCTATACCCCGTATGGTTTCGATATATTTTCCGCATTCACCCAGCTTCGTACGGAGAGTTTTTATATGTACGTCAACCGTTCTGCTTTCACCGTCAAAGCTGTAACCCCATATTCCCGACAGCAGTTCATCACGGGTGAAAACCCTGCCGATGTTCTTTATCAGCATCAACAGCATTTCATACTCTTTCAGGGTAAGCGAAACGTCCTGCCCGTCAGCCTTGATAATATGCTTTTCGGGGCAAACGTAAAGACTTCCGCAGATAAATTCCTGAGCAGAGGTCGGCTTCGTGCGGCGGAGCAAGGCTTTCACACGGGAGATAAGCTCCATTGTCCCGAATGGTTTTGCAATATAATCGTCAGCACCGCTGTCAAGTCCCACAACCTTGTCATACTCCGTTGTCTTAGCAGTAAGCATTATAATCGGCAAATCCTTTGTGTCACTTCTTTTTCGCAGTCTTTTCAGAATTGTCAAACCGTCCTCGTCAGGAAGCATTATATCCAGCAGCAGAAGTTCAGGCTTCTGCTTTTCTATTGCAGACCAGAATTCAGACGGGTGTGAAAAACCTGACGCTTCAAAGCCTGAATTGTTTAAAGCGTATGTTACAAAACCTCTGATATTGTCATCATCTTCAAGCAGATATATCATAAGGATACATTTTCCTTTCTGTGAACGCCTGTTACGGAATATTCAACCCACTCCGCAATATTTACAGCGTGGTCGCCGATACGTTCAAGATATTTTGCAATCATCATTATGTCAATGCAGTATCCGCCCATTTCGGCACCCTCTGCAATAAGAGAGATAAGCTCATTCTTCACCTTGATAAACAGCTCATCAACCTTATCGTCCTCAATTATAACATATTTTGCGGAATTTGTATCGTTTTTTACAAAAGAATTTATGCTGTCGCTTACCATTTTTACAGCGGCTTCCGCCATTTCCTTAATATGCACCTTGCCAAATACGGACTCATCACCGATATACCGTGTAATTTCCGCAATATCCGCCGCCTGGTCGCCGATACGCTCCATATCGCTTATCATTTTAAGTGCCGAGGAAATAAGCCGCAAATCCCTTGCGACAGGCTGCTGACGAAGAAGCAGCTTCATACAGAAGCCCTCAATTTCACGTTCCTTTTCGTCAATAGCTTTTTCGGCAGCAAATGCCTTTTCAGCCATTTGGCTGTCCCCGTCAAGAAGTGCCTTTACCGCACAGGTTATAGCCTCCTCACAGAGTGCCCCCATTTTTATCAGCTCAATGTTAAGCTCATCAAGCATTTCATCAAATTTCGTTCTCATATATACTCCTTATCCAAATCTACCCGTTATGTAATCCTCGGTACGCTTATCCTT
This sequence comes from Oscillospiraceae bacterium, assembly GCA_045545795.1. GTDB lineage: Bacteria > Bacillota > Clostridia > Oscillospirales > Ruminococcaceae > RGIG8773. Next base: position 10,542 of record JAZQBN010000083.1, on the reverse strand, counting down.
AGGCATAGAGAAAAGCGTTTCCGTGTAGGAAAATTCAATCATATCACCAAGCAGAAAGAACGCTGTCTTATCGGAAATTCTTGCCGCCTGCTGCATATTGTGAGTAACCATAATTATGGTGTATTTTTCTTTCAGCTGTACAGCCAAATCCTCGATTTTTGATGTGGAAATAGGGTCAAGGGCAGAGGTCGGCTCGTCCATCAAAAGCACCTCAGGCTCAACTGCAAGGGCACGGGCAATACATAATCTCTGCTGCTGACCGCCCGAAAGTCCGAGAGCATTTTTCTTTAATCTATCTTTAAGTTCATCCCATATCGCCGCATTACGCAGAGACTCCTCCACAATTTCGTCAAGCCTTGACTTTGAACGGATACCGTGTGTACGCGGACCGTAAGCAATGTTGTCATAAACACTCATAGGAAACGGGTTAGGCTTCTGAAACACCATTCCCACACGCTTGCGGAGACTGTTTATATCCATATCGCCGTAAATATCCTCACCGTCAAGGAGAACTTCACCAGTTATTCTGCACCCCTCAACCAAATCATTCATTCTGTTGAGAGATTTCAGCAGCGTCGATTTGCCGCAGCCCGACGGACCGATAAAAGCGGTGATTTCGTTGGCTGAAATGTTCAGGTTTATTCCTTTCAGTGCCTTGAAATCGCCGTAGAAAAGCTCCATATTCTTTATACTGAATTTATCCATAATAACTCCTTATTTATTTGCAAGCTTTTTGGCAGCATATCCCGAAAGTGCGTTTATTCCGATTACAAGAACAAGCAATACAACCGCAGAAGCGTGTGCCTGTTCGGTGTAAAGTCCCTCGGAAAGAAGTGCGTACATATGCACGGAAAGTGTTCTCGCCGAGTCGGTCAGACTGTTCGGAACAGCGGCGAACGTACCTGCTGTAAAAATAAGTGCCGCACTTTCCCCTACAATTCTTCCCACAGCAAGAATTACACCTGCTGAAATTCCGGGAACAGCACTCGGCAAAACAACTCTGAAAACCGTTCTGAGCCTTCCCGCACCAAGTCCGAAGCTGCCCTCACGGTAGCTGTCGGGCACTGACAGAAGTGCTTCCTCCGTTGTGCGTATGATAAGGGGCAAAATCATTATCGCAAGGGTTATTGCTCCCGAAATGAGAGAGTAACCCATTCCAAGTGCTATAACAAACAGCAGATAGCCGAAAAGTCCGTACACAATTGACGGAATACCCGAAAGGGTTTCGGCGGTAATGCGTATCACTTTTACAAGCCTGCTGCCCCTTTTTGCGTACTCCACAAGATAAATTGCCGCAAAAATTCCAACGGGAACAGCGAGAAGAAGCGATATAACCGTAATAATAACCGTGTTTACGATTGCAGGGGTCATTGACACATTTTCGCTTGTGTACTCCCACGCAAAAATCGAGGGAAAGAACTTCATCAAAGCAGGTATGCCCTTTATGAGTATATAGCCGATAAGCATAACAAGCACGCCTGCGGAAATAACCGTTGAAGCTATCATCAACAGCTTTAAAACAAGTGACAGCGGTCTGCCCTTATATTCACGAAGCTTCTGTGCGTTTGTACGCCTGTTTATGCAAATAATAGATTTTTCTGCAATATCCATATTAATCCTTGCTCCTGTTCTTTATCACGGAAAACAGCGTATTAATAATCAGAATAAATACGAACAGCACAACCGCTGTTGCAATAAGTGCGTCACGGTGCAAATCCGCCGCATATCCCATTTCGAGCACAATATTTGCGGTCAGTGTGCGTATTCCCGAGGTAAGATTTTTCGGCAGCACGCTCTGATTTCCGCAGACCATTACAACCGCCATTGTTTCGCCGATTGCACGTCCGATACCGAGAATTACACCTGCCGTAATACCATTCTTTGCGGCAGGAAGCACGGCAAAAAACACGCTTCTTTCGCTTGTTGCACCAAGTGCGAGAGAGCCTTCATAATAGCTTTCGGGTACGGCTCTTATTGCCGACTCCGCAACTCCGATTATAGTCGGCAAAATCATTATTCCAAGCAACACCGAAGCCGTAAGCATACCCTTGCCGCTGCCGCCGAAAAGGCTCTGCATTGCAGGTACAATTACCATAAGACCGAAAAAGCCGTACACTATTGACGGGATACCTGCCATTAATTCAATTGCAGGCTTCAAAATCCTATAAAGCTTTTCGGGACAGAATTTTGCCATAAACACCGCACAAAAAATCCCTGTCGGTACACCGATAAGGATTGCCCCTGCTGTAACGTAAATGCTGCCTACAATCATAGGGAAGATACCAAACTGATTTTCAAGGGGCTTCCATTTCTGACCGAGGATAAAGTCAAATACTCCGATTTCAGCAATGGCAGGCACACCGTTTGCAAAAAGAAAAACGCAGATTGTTACTACCGCCGCTATTGAAATGCACGCAGAAATCAAAAATACTGCGTGCATAAGCTGTTCCTTGTATTTATTCATTACTGAACTTCGCTCCAATCGGTAATTTCGCCTGTGTAGATACCCTTAATCTGTTCAGCAGTCAAGTTGCCTACTTCGTTTTCTGTGTTTACAATAACTGCTATGCCGTCCATTGCAATTACTGTCGGAACAAGACCCTGTTCGATTTCGCTGTCCTTTACTTCACGGGAAGCCATACCTATGTCACAAGCACCCTCAATTGCACTTGTCATACCTGCGGAAGAACCTGTCTGCTGAATTTCGATTGTTACGCCGCTGTTGAGCTCCTTGTACTTGTCAGCGAGAACTTCCATTACAGGAGCAACAGAGGTTGAGCCTGCAACAACGATTGTTCCGCTTAAACCTGACGGTGTATATGCACCGTTATCGGAAGCCTTGATGTAGCCTTTTTCTTCAACGATTGCCTGTCCGTCTGAACTCATAATGAATGTTACAAAGTCAGCGGCGAGAGGACTTAAATCTTCCTTTGTTGCAATGTTGAACGGACGTGAAACCTTGTATGTACCGTTGTTGATGTTGTCAACTGTTGCTTCAACTCCGTCAACACTTACAGCTTTAACTTCGTCACCGAGAGAGCCGAGGGAAATGTATCCGATTGCGTTTTTGTTTCCTGCAACCGACTGAATTACAACAGATGTGCTGTTGGAAATTTCAGCGGTTTCAACTGTGTTGTCAACATCATCAACCGCAATACCCATAAGCTCCGTAAATGCACCTCTTGTGCCTGAGCCGTCCTCACGGGAGATAACTGTGATTGCACTGTCTGCACCCGAACAGCCTGTAAAAATACCTGCTGTCATAACCATTGCCGCCAAAATTGAAACTACCTTATTTGTTTTCATAAATATTACCTCTTTAAATTTATTGCACTTTTTCGTACAATTAAAGTATATTACAGCAAGGTAAAATCTAAAATCACAACTATGTTAAGATTAGGTAAAGTATGCACCTCCATATACAAGCTTAATTCCTGTTTTCCTGTCGGAATTTATAATATCACCGTTAAATCGGTGCTTTGACTGAGTTGAAATAAAATATTGACAATCCTAAAGCTTCTGTAGTATAATAATAAAGGGTAAAAATGGGGACGGTTCACCTGATGGGTGCAACCGTCCGTGTTGTATACTGTATTGAAAGGAAATTACTTCAATGGCTGAAAATGAAAAGAATGAGCAGCTTGAAGCTGCTGAAAATAATGATAAGAAAAAGGGCAAATCCTTTTTGCAGACCTACCGTGAGGTGAACGAAAAGGCTCGTGCCGAGGAACTGAAGCGTGAAAGCGAGGCTGAGGCGGCAAGGGCTGAGCGTGAGCGTCAGGCTCGTGCGGCGTACAACGAAAAACTCCGTCAGGAGCGTCTTGAGCTGATGAAACTTAAGCAAGGACTTATTTCCGAGGAGGATATCCCCAAAGAAGAAGTCGTGCAGAAGGAATACTCCATATGGGAGAAAATCAGCAATTTCTTCTATCACAACAAGATTTACATAATTGCAGGTGCGGCAATTGCCGCTATTGCGATATTCCTTATTTACGACCTTGTGACAACCGTCAAGCCTGATGTTTCGGTACTTTTTATCGCCGACGACCCTCAGGTTCAGTTCCTTACCGAGGATATGGAGGATGTACTTGCCAAGTATGCAAAGGACTACAACGATGACGGCAAAGTCAAAATCCGTGTAAGCTACACTCCCGCTTCTCCCGATTTGGAGGAAATGTCGTCAATGTATTACCACGGCGGCGACCAGGTAAAGCTTTCCGCTGAATTTATGGGCAGCGATACCATTATCGTAATCGGCGACAAAAGCTCCTGCGAGGTTATAGGCGTAACGGCAGGTGACGGTGTGTTTGCTGACCTGAGTGAATATTTCCCGAACGATGAAAATGTTACGGAAATGGGATATATGCTCAACGGCACAAGCTTCAAAAAGGACATCGGCTATGAAGAATTGTCCGACGAGCTGTGGGTAAGCTTCAGATATCCCTTTACAGCAGGTCTCGGCGGCAGCGGCAGAATTGAAGAAAATTTTGACAACGCAATCGACCTGTGGACAAATTACATTAACGGCAATATGATTGACCCTGACGCAGTAAGCTACAGAAAATAAGGAGAGATATTATGGCAAAGTTCCGCTTTACTATGGACATTGAACCGAAGGATATTCCTAATCTTGATGACGCACACAAGCGTGACTGTGTCGATATCCTGACAGCAATCATTAACCGCACATTCAAGCATACGGTGATTTTTGCTCTTGCAGCAGTTGCTTTTTTTGCACTGTATCTGCTGTTTGATTTGATTTTTTGTATGCGTATGGGCGAAAGGCTTCCTCAGCTTCCGATTGCCCTGCCGTTTATATGCGGTGCAATTTTCATCGGCGAATTTATTGCGGGAACAATGAACAGACCTGCTATAATTATTGTTTCACTGCTGTGCTGTGCACTGATTTTCGTATCGCTTCCGGTGATATCCTGTATATGGATTATCCCCGTTGCTTTGTATGTGTTAGTCCTGAACCTAAGATTACTTACGATTTATCCTATCCACAAAGCCATTTCCGCCGAACCCGGATATCCTGAATTCACTCCGCTTCCTACAAAAGAGGAAATTGCTGCAAATAAAAAGAATAACATATAAAGCAAAACCGTACCAACAAAAATTGGTACGGTTTTGCCTGTCGATAAACTCGACAGGCAAATAAAAAATGAAAAAAGAATAATGAATAGTGAACAATTAAGGTGTCCGCTTTGCGGACATTTTAATATTATTGCCGAAGGCAATTCCTTAATTATTCACTCTTCATTATTCAATATTCACTATTCATTGTCGAAAAGTCTTTTTCGACAAACTGAACCGTACCAACAAAAATTGGTACGGTTATCTTTTTTTACGCTTATCGGGCGGCTGATATCGGTCTTTCAGCTTGTGGGGGTAATTTGTGTTTCTGGCAATTTCAAGCATTTCCATGCGGAAGCGTGCACGCCGCTGTTCACGCTCACGAACCTTTGCCGAACAATGAAGAATATGCCTGACAATTCTTTCGCCGTGGGTATAAAAATCGGTAATTTCGATGCCGTTTACATCCTTTCCGCCATTGGAGTCGTACCACCAACGGTCAAAAGCAATTCCCTCGCCTGTTCGGGAATACCCCAGCCAGCTTGAGTCCTCGTTGAAAAAGCGGGCAGGTGCACTGAGTGAGATATGGTTTCGCACACATTCGGCATTTTTAACCTCTGAAAGCTTCACAACCCACATTTTTTTGTAATGCACCCATTTCCAGTCACGGAAAACCGTTCGGCAATGCTGCGAAACAACCATAACCGAGTCGGCAATCTGAATGTATGTATGCTCACGATGGGCACGGATAAGAATATCTTCAAGGATTGAACCTATCAGGCATACTATAAAAGCATAGGCAACTGACACATAAGCAAGATATACAATCGTCCTGTACATCTGCTGCGGAAGCTCTGTTCCGAGCTTCACAACAAATATCAGCACAATAATAAGCAAGGAAATAAGTATGCTCAGTGCAGGCAGGGCAGCAAGAAAAATACGTCTGTTATATTTTGCGGCAAGACGCTTTTCGTTGACCCTTATCATTTTATGCAATTGCCGCACCCCCTGTTTTCAGGCTGTTTCACTGTGCAGGGCAGGAACTTTCCCGTCCTGTTTTTCATGCATCTGTTTTATGTAGTCACGGTACTTTTTCAAGTCACCCTTGTAAATAAGCTCCGCACCCTTTATGCTTCGGAAATCCTCAGGCTCAACAAGTGACGGGTGCTTCTTCATATCGTTGACGATGCCCGTTTTACCGAGCATAAATCCGACCCATACCGAGCAGACAAACTTGTTGTTACGCATTTTATAAGGAATATGCAAAGCCATAGGGAGCAATGCCCCAAGGTCATAGGAATAATTTTCACGGTTGAGAATAAAATGCCTTATCAGCGTGTGGTAACGCTCAATCTGTTCATCGGTAACGGGCACACGGTAAACCTCGCTGGGAATAGTTTTGCAGGCACCGAAAACCTCTGTGAAGATGTCCTCGTGGTTGAAGTTGGCAGGGAGAGGACGCTCCTTGTGGTCACGGCAGAAGCTGTACATATCAGTCAGCATTTCATTTGAAGCAATGGAAGCATGTGTATACTGCTTTCCTGTCGCAAGACCGATTACTTTAGAAAAAACCGTACCTGTACGGGTTATAACAAGATAAATATACTGTTTGTTCATAATGAAAGCTCCGTGAAGTATTTTCAATAAGGGACTTACCCTTCATTTATGCGGCAAAAATGTATCTCCCACTCATAGGGGAATTGCATTTCTGCCCCGATTATAATTATTATAACATTTTTCACGCTTTTTGTACAGACAGGTTTTTATTATATTTTATACAAAAAAACATATCGGCTTTTAATAAATTTCATAAGATAAAAAATTACTATTGCAAAATCTGATTTTTTTTAGTATAATAAAAGATGATTTATAATTTTATTGTGGGGAGGTTTCAAGCGTGATAAATAAAGATAAAATCAGCAGAGTGCTGGTTTACGACTCAAATGGCAAGCTTATGATTTCCACAAAGTCTGTGTTCTTTCCAAAGGACTTTTTCAAAATAAAAGGCAAAGACCTTGTAATGCTCAAAGGCTCCGATTTTCCGCTGATGTCAAAGGGTGAAAATGTGGAGGTCATTTTTGAATATATTAACGGCAACCGTGTAAAATATGCCACAACTATTGACCTGTGCACGGAATATCAGGTGAATTTCCACGCAGGTCAGGGCGAAATTCTTGCTGAACGCCGCAGAAGCTTCAAGGTTTCAGTGGACTTCAACGGTCTTTCTCCATTCTATATCAGGGGCGAGGAAATGTACACCTTTGATGACCCGATTATGCTTCATTTCGTAAATATCAATCTGGGCGGTGTTTATTTCAGCAGCGATGCTGAATTTGAAATCGGCGACCAGGTTATGCTCAGCTTTCTTGATGGCGAAATGCAGCTGCTGGCGGAAATTCTCCGTGTACAGAAAAATGAAGAGGGCGGTATTGACGGCTACGGATGCAGATTTCTTGATATCAATCAGACACAGGAAGAACGCCTTGCAAGATTTATTTTCGAATGTCAGCTGCTGGAAAGAGAACGCAGAAAAGCCAAGGAAAGTATTTTTAATTAAGTGAGGAAACTGAAAGCATATGGCGACTGTAATTGTTGTTACAAATCAAAAAGGCGGCGTCGGTAAAACTACTACCTGTGCGGCACTGACGGGCATTTTCAGAAGCAGAGGCAAGAGAGTGCTTGCGATTGATATGGACCCTCAGGGTAATCTTTCCTTTTCGCTGGGTGCAGAGGACGAGGGCTATACAATTCACGATGTTATGACAGGCAGATGCGACATACGCGAGGCTATTAAAACCACTCACATTTGTGACGTTATTACATCAAATATTCTCCTTTCGGGAAGCGAGCTGGAGCTTACTTCGGAAAAAAGAGAGTTCATTCTGAAGGGTATCCTTGAAATTGTCAAGTACAGCTATGACTACATCATAATTGATACACCGCCTGCACTTTCAATTCTTACGATTAACGCTTACACGGCGGCGGATGACCTGATTATCCCGATGACCCCCGAAATTCTTTCTTTGCAGGGTATTGCCCAGCTGAGGGAAACAATTCTGGCGGTTAAGAAATATTACAACAAAAAGCTGAATATCAGGGGTATTCTCCTGACAAGATATGTACAGAAGCAGACTCTTGCCCGTGAGGTTGAGGAAATGGTCGAAATCGTTGCAAAGCAGCTTCACACTCAGGTGCTTGATGTGAAGATTTCCGTTTCGGTTGCAGTTGCGGAAGCCCCTGCACATCAGGAGGTTATCACAACCTATTCGCCTAACTGCCGTGCCGCAAGAGATTATGTGAAGCTTGCAGAGTCACTGTATCCCGAAATTGCGGTTTCAAAGGCAAGAAAGATTTTTAAGTAAGAAAGGATTCTGAAATATGGCGTTGAAAACAGCAAAATCCAATAAAACAGACGCTGTTATGCGCTTGCTGACGGGTAAAAAGGTTGCTTCAAATCCTATTCTGGACAGCAGCTTCAAGGAAGAAAAGATAACACAGAAAAAAGCTGCACCAATGAGAGCAAACGGTGCGGAAATTGATATTACAGGCGAGCTTGTTTCGGAGCTTATGCCGCAGGTGCTTTCAAGATTTAATTGCTGCACCTGTCCGCTTTGTTACGCTGACGCTGTTGCTGAGGCGGCAGACAGAGTGCCTACTCTCAAGGTGAGAATCAACGGCAAGGAAGACCTGAAACGTGCGGATAAAATGAAGAAGCAAAACCGCAAGGAAGTTATTATGATGCTGGTAAGTCTGGCGGTTGAAAGAAAAAGGCTTCCGAAGCATAATTGACAGTCAGCGTTCTGTACGATGTGCAGAACGCATTATTTTTTTGTCAAATCCCTTGCAATTGTGTAAAAAAAGGTATATAATATAAGTGTATATGTCAATTTAGCAATTTAAAGCTTGTCAGCCTTAAAATTATATTGGAGGAATAAAAATGTTTTTTCAGAAGGACATAGAAACAATGCCAAGACAGAAAATTGAGGAACTCCAGCTGGAGCGTCTGAAATGGCTTGTAAAATATTGTATGGATAACATCCCTTTCTACAACAAGCGTCTTACGGAAGCAGGCGTTACCGCTGATAAAATCAAGTGCCTTGAGGATATTCAGTATATTCCGTACACAACCAAGGCGGATATCCGTGACACATATCCGTTCGGTCTGTTCGGTCAGCCTATGAAGAATATCGTTCGTATTCACGCTTCTTCAGGTACAACAGGTAAGCCGACTGTTGTAGGTTACACAAAAAATGATATCGAAAACTGGTCTGACTGTATGGCACGTCTTGTTACAGCAGCAGGTGCAACAAGCGACGATATCGTACATATCGCTTTCGGCTACGGCTTGTTTACAGGTGCACTCGGTCTGCACTACGGTCTTGAAAAAATCGGTGCAACCGTTGTTCCTACTTCAAGCGGCAACACAGAAAAGAACCTTATGCTTATGAAGGATTTCCAGACAACTGCTCTGGTTGCAACTCCTTCCTACGCTCAGTATATCGGTGAGCTTGCAAAGGAAATGGGCATCCTCGGCGACCTCAACCTCAGACTCGGTCTGTTCGGTTCAGAGGGCTGCACTGAGGAAATGCGTTCACAGATTGAAAAGACACTGGGTCTTTTTGCTACCGACAACTACGGTATGAGTGAGCTTATGGGTCCTGGTGTATCGGGCGAATGTGAAGAACGTGACGGTATGCACATCAACGAGGACCACTTCCTTGCTGAAATCATCAACTCCGAAACAGGCGAGGTACTTCCTAAGGGTTCAACAGGTGAGCTTGTTATCACAACTCTCACCAAGGAAGGTATCCCGATGCTTCGTTACAGAACAAAGGATATCACCAAAATCAATTACGAGACTTGTAAGTGCGGAAGAACCTTTGCAAGAATGGATAAAATCAAGGGCAGAAGCGATGATATGCTTAAAATCCGCGGCGTAAACGTATTCCCGTCACAGATTGAGTCCGTACTTATGGGCTTTGAGGAGGTTGCTCCTCACTATCAGCTTGTTATCACAAGACAGAACTTCTCCGACCGTCTTGAAGTCAAGGTTGAGCTTTCCAACAACGCTCTGCTGGAGAAGTTCGGCGACCTTGAAAATCTCCGCAACAACATTCACCACAACCTCAAAACCGTTCTCGGTATTGATACCAAGGTTTCTCTTGTTGAGTACAAGTCCCTTGAACGTTTTCAGGGAAAGGCAAAGAGAATTGTTGACCTCAGAAACGAAAATAAGTAAAAATCAAGCCGCTTCCTATTCGGAAGCGGCTTTTGAAATTATTTCAAAATATATGTTACAGACACCAAAAACGGTATCCGAAAGATTTGCACCGCCCCAAATTGTACGGACAGCACAAAAACAGCTATCTATGATATAAAATAAAATTTTAAGCAACATACTGGCTTCGTAATTCAGACGGAGTCAGTTTTGTTTTAAGTTGAATACGTTGATTGTTGTAGAAATCA
>JAZQBN010000082.1:0-6923 GCA_045545795.1 Oscillospiraceae bacterium | reverse complement strand
ATAATTTGATTTGCTTATATCTGACTGACATCTAAAATCAAATTTTGTTGCATCCTTACAGAAAGTATTAATATATTCGTTAAAAAACTTCGCATCAGCAACACCATAGCAAAAAAGATCGGCAATATAAAGCTTATAATAATGTCCATATTTTTTTCGGATTGCTTTTGCCTGACATGGAACACCAGTAAACAATACATACCTATTTTCAGAAATTGCTTTTTCAATGTAATCAAAAGACGTTTTGAATTCACTCCACACATATTTGGATTTACGCATTGGTTTTAATTGTTTGAAATTTTCTGCACAAATATGTTCTACTCTCTTTAAATAAGCATTATAAGCTGCGCCGATTACTATTCCGCCTTTATCCAAAATAGCTTTGGCAAATGCTGAAAATATTCCCCCTGAGGAACTTTGCTTTAGGATATTTTCATCATTATAATAACCAACATAATGATTTGAGTAATCTAACATTTACGTAGTCCTTTCAATATACCATTACATTTACTTAATTTTTGCATATATCAAATGATAAATTTTATCGCCTGATAAATTGGCAGGAAGTTCTATATAATCCAATATTTCAAGCATATCATATCTACCTTTTATATCGTCTAAATCTTTAAATGTTCTCAAATGATTAAAGCTTTTGAAATTAGGTACAGAAAAGATAATTTCACTTCCGATTGGCAGCATTTCAAGTAATTCTCTGTCCTTATCAATATGCTCCAACATTTCAAAAGCTGCAAAAATCGTCTTTTCATCGTATTGATATGACTTAAAAAAAGAAAATGCATCTGCACAAATAAAAATATCCTCATATTGCGGATTGGCTTTTTTGGCAAGTTCAATCGCTTTATTACTGAAATCAATTCCTATGTAATTTGTAAAGCCATTGTCAAACAGCATATTTGCAAACTGTCCGCTTCCGCAGGCTATTTCGCAAACACCATATTTTCCCCCCCGATTTTCGTTTTAAGCCAATCAACAGCTTTTTCAAACATACTTAACGTATACGAGCTTAAATTGCTGTAATGCTCCTCATATTCTTTACACTCAATATATCGTTTATCCATATATTGGGGAATGCAAATCTCATTATCTTCAAGTTTGTAAAGCAATAATGAATCTGACTTTCTACCATCAAAAATATAAATATTTTTAATATGCAGTTGATTTTCATTAATAAAATTAAGTATATCAACAGGATATGTTACAGCAAGAACAATAGTTGAAATATTTATATTATCTAATGAATTCGGAGATATAACATTCTTTCCACATAATTCATTGAAGTCGTCTCCAGCACGTTTATCAATAAATCCTTCAATTTCAAATTCATTCTTACAATATTCAAGAGCAAGCTGACCATATTTTGCTGCTCCCCATATATATGCTTTTCCCATTTTGTACCTCATTTTAAATTAAAACATCAAGTATTTAATGCACTCTGTAAGTATTGCTTTGAAAACTCAATAAATTCATCAAGCACACTCAAATTTTCGTAATCTATCTTCTTACTCAAATCAATTTCACTTGAATGTCCTATTCTTCTGTCCTCAAGTTCCAACTTACGAAGTAATGACTCTACACGCTCTGCACCGTATTTCATAATAGTATTAAATTGCTTTTTGAAAATTATCGAAAAAGCAACTGCATGAAATGAAGCAGCAAGAACATATGATGAATATTTCATAAGCGACAAGAATTCAGATGGTCCCATATCGTTCCTAAGCAGATTACCATTGCTATCATACAAACAGCCATCTCCTTTAAGAACCACAGTCTGTAAACCTGTTTTTTGACTTACAGTTTCAGCAACCTCAAACAGCTTTGCTCCGAGTTGACGATTATATATTACCGCATAATCATCAGCAATAAGACGCTTTACCATAATTTCCGCATAATCATTTTCTGTTAAAAGAAACGTTGGGTCGCAGGTGTGCACTATTTTCTGGTCAGTCAGATTTCTGAGATAATCCGCAAGCACGTCTTCACGAACGGAAATATGACTGAAATTATTCAGATTGTTTCGGAACAGCTCATCACTTTCTTCTGAAAAATTCTGCATTGTTCCACTTGCTGAATATGTAATTTTACGCTTTGATTTAAGCTTGTCTGAGCCCCAGTAAGCATTATCATAGCCGTAATCCCTGTAGCGTTCCCAGATTGTATCTGCACCATAAATTATTAAGTCAAACTCTTCATCAGCACTGTAAAACGGACAAAGGTACTTGTCAACAAAATCGTCATATGGTGCATTCCTTTTTGGATACATTGCAATATGGTGCTCAGGAAAATAATCAATCGCCTGAGCAGCTATTCCATTTTTTCTGAGATAGGTCAAAAGTGAATATGTAACCATCAGTGCACCATAATTCTGTGACCTATGAAAATTTATTGTACCTACCTTCATTGTGATATTCCTTTCACATATTCGTGTATCTTATTTCCACATACGTCCCTTGAATCTTTGATATCATATTTACCGTCTTTTACAACTTCAAGCAAACTTTCTAAGTTAAAAAAAGATGATTCTCTTGCGAAACGATTATTCTTTTGATTTGAATTAATCAAATTAGTTAAATCAAGCTGCGGAAACTGTTCAATATCAAAGTTATACTTAATATCAGTAACTGTAAGGCTTTCCGTATCAAAAAGACACATATTGTTTGTATTTGCACCAAAAACCAATAATTTGTTTTTTATTTTACAACAAAATTGGGGGCAAAAACTAAGTGAAAACTTATCAATTTGCTGTGATTCTTTATTTATTACAGTAATATTTTTTTCATATATATTAAATAAACAAACATACCTATTTAATTCATATGCATAGCTATTAACAGTCATATTCAATCCAAATTCAATAAACTTTTTATTTTCCAAATCATAATAAACAATACTTCCTTGATTTATTGTGAATAAAGGAGCTGTTTTTCCTACAATATGAATGTTTTTATCAAATTCCTTCTCTATTTTAACAAATTCACAAGACATATCCAATGGATTTAAACATAGAATACTATTATTTGAAGGTAAAACAGAATATATTTTTTCATTATATATACAGCTTGAAAATGTATAATAAATGCTATTATAATCATCAGAAATATTCATATAATTTACAATATCCGTTTGAGAATCAATTCTTATAATCATATTTCCTTTGTAACCATACATAAATACATATCTATCAAAATTTAGTATAGAATACAATTTTTCTGAAATATCTCTGAAGTCATCTTTCAATGGCATTGAGTAAAACAATGACTTCCTCTTGTCATATACAGCAACGTTTTTGGCATTATATGGAGCAAAATACAATTTTCCGGCACAATCAGTAATTCCCTTATACAAATTATATCCTTCTGCATCTTCATCAGGAAACTGCCCAACAAACTCAACATTATATGTATTAGCATTCATTTTAAATAATCCATTAAATTCACGAGCTGTGAACCATATATACTGCCCATCATAATGCATATAATTAGTTACAATACCGTTATGGTAATCTGTAATCTCAGTACATTGAGTCAACAATGGCTTTCCTGTTGCCTGATAAAGTTGAACAAGACTACTGTAATCACCATAATATGCGTCGCTTACTGAAAATGCCATATCATAGTTGGGAGTATCATCATATATCCCCCAACCACCTGCAGTAAAATCATTAACTATTTTATTATATCTTGTACTCAAATCTGAACGCATAGAATCCATTGTTGCTCTCATCAAGGGGTGAGGACGCCAAAGCAATACAAATTCGTCTCTGATATCATAGAAATAGTTTATTACGCTTTCTATCTTTTCAAGCATTTGCTCAGTGTCTTTCAGTAACGCACCTAAACTCGTGTTATAAAAAACAACCTTCTTTCTTGTTCCGTCAGCATTATAAATCAATTTGCTCCAGGACTCAGGAATATTCGCCAGTTTATCTTCCAATTGAAGAACCTTATCATACTTCGGTGAACCAATGGCTACAATTCTATTTTCCCAGAATTCACGGCTCTTATCTGAACGTGTCATAATTGTATTTATTATTGCAGTTCTGAATTTTTCAGACTGCAAAATAACTTTATCAGCATTACACACCCCGGGAGTAATATATCTTTGACAAACGTTTGTTGAATTAATATTATCATTCTCATCGTACACACAATATGGTATATATGCTAAACATTCCGTATACTTCTTCAACTCACTCGAATAAAACCTTGGGTCAACGGAAGTAACAAGATTATTTCCATCATAAGGATTGTGAATATATATAACATCAGGTCGACGCTGTTCCAGATTATATGCTTCATAGTGCACCACGGGAACATAATCGGGATAGTCCCCGCCTTCGTAATGGAACTCGCCTAATGAGCGGTCGGGGTTTCGGTCATAGTATGGAATAGGAACAACATATGCGTCGCAGTCTGGGTCTTCATCTGCTGCTTTCCACACGCTTTCAAGGGAATCCCACATACTTGCTTTATACGGCATAAATACAACTTCAAGCTTAACCTTTATATCATTCTTTGCACTATTTTCAGCCTTGATAATCTTCTTATCAAGCTGCTTCTGCACCTTATAACCATTACTTTCTTCGGACAGGTTTGTTGCTGCCTCATAAAGTGCTTCACAATATTCTTCAAGGAAAGATACTGTTACAAAGCCTTCGCCCTCGAATTCTTCAATGAGGTTGCCAATCTGAATTGCTGTATCCTGACAATCTGCGAGGAGGTTCTGTGCGTTATCATATTCTTTTTTATCGATGAAGCCTTTCACGATTTCGTGAGCTTCGTATATTGTTTTGAAAATTTCAAGAAGATTGTTTTTTACAGCCTTACGCATAGTTGCCTCCATTAAACAAGTGCACTATTTTAGAATTATTTTACAGACGCATTTTTGTACAATATAACTATATTATACACCAAATGACACACTCTGTCAATAATATATATCGGCAGGAACCTCATTAAACTTTAGCAAAATATTAATAAATTCATAAATTTTAATTGGTAATTTTTCGAAACAGATAGTATTGTTCATTTGTTATAATGCGACAACATTACAAAAGCGTATGCCTACACATACGCTTTCATAAGATTATTCACTTTTTCGACTGCTCATATATCTGTCGTCCACTTTTACGCATATCTTCTGTCCGCTGTTCTTTAGCCTGTTCTCTCAAACGTTCAAGCATATCGAGATTACCCTGCTCGCGAAATTCGGTATTTTTAGGTCCGCGTCTGGGTGCATCTGAACCGTATCGTCTCTCGTAAGTATTGTAACAATCACAAAGCTCAATTGCAGACAATGTTTCAGAATGATGTCTGAGGGTGTTATTGATTTGTTTCAATTCGTTCTTTATAGCAACTAAATTGTCTTCTGCATTATATCGCTCAACGATTTTCATAGCTTTATCTGATATTTCACAATCTCCGCCTGTAAAAATATATACAACTGCAGACAGTAAATCTGCATTGCTTGCTGATACGGGAAATATACGTCGGATTGCATTCATAACTGATTTTGGAACGGTTCTTACATACTCTTCTTCGGAATCTTCTTTTTCTTTCTTGACTGATTTTTTTGATACACTTTTCTTGGATGGTATATACTTGGGTGAAGATATTTCTGTTTGAAGATTATCATTGTTTGTTTCCAAAGTGGTTGTATCGGCAGATATAGTATCTGTGTTATCAACTACAGCTACTGTTTGAACAGTTGTGGAAATTTCGGGATTTCTTGGTTTGATAACAATGATATTTCCATCCTCATCCATATCAAGAAACCCTTGAGCTTTATAATAGTCATATTGACGTTCACGCCATTGATATCGGAGATATGAATTCGCACTATTTTTCAGATGATTAGGCATTTTCATTTCATATTCCGCAGGTAATGGTTTGCTATAATCGGGAATTTTCATAATATGTCACGCTCCTTAATGTAATAATTGTGGGTCAATAATTTTAACTTCATTTAAAACAAACAGTTATTGTTTGGACTATTTTATCACACAAAACAACCAAAGTCAAGCATAATTTTCTCTGCTGCATTTTGCAATATTGCATAAAAATTTATGCAAATTTTCAAATCTTCATATGGCAAATTTTATCACAAAAAATGCACTTTATCAATTGGATATACCCCCATTTTCGTTAATTACGCAAATTACGTCGCTGTGACAAACGAACGGATTTTCAACGTAATTTTGTACATATGAAATGGCTTGAATACGAGCTTTGGTTATGTGATTACGTCAAATACAACTTTTGCAACTATTCACGAAACTACGATTACGCTCATATTACGCAATTCTGGAACTACGCAGCTACGTTGATTGACGCTGTTCCCTCAACTTACGTTTCGGAGTACAGCTCGGTTATCACGAAAATGAGGGGAAGAGCATAAGTGGCGGTGGCACATCGCCAAAATTGGCGATGTGGTCAGCATAGCTGACGCCGCTGTCTTCGGCTAAAGCCTCAGCCACTTTTTTACTGCATAAAAAAGCCCTTACTGACGGTTTGCCGCCGTCAGGTTTCATACAATTCACTGGATTGTATGAAACTGCTCTTCCAAAAGCTGTCGCATTTTATCAAGAAGCGGACTGTTATCTTTAACGGTATGCTGTTGTGCGTTTACGGATTGGAGGTCAGATGAATGTCAAAACCAACACTGGTGTGTTGGCGAGTTTCTTCTAAAGAATTTGTTAATTGCTTTATGTTCTATACTATATAAAGTTATCAAGTTCTTACGATTTGACGCATCTTGGTGATGCGTCGGATTTTTATTAAAGATATGCGAAAGAAATGAATCTGCCTTCGTGTGTCTGAAAAAATAATTCATAGGAGGTAATTACTTATGTTAATTACAGAAATTAAGATTCGTAAAACTTTTACAGACGGTGCACTCAGAGGTAT
>JAZQBN010000081.1:0-12080 GCA_045545795.1 Oscillospiraceae bacterium | reverse complement strand
CAAAGCACTCAACATCATCTTTTTCATAACATTCTTCCTTTCATTTGTGTTTATAAATGGCTATCGCCCACCGTCCACCAGTGGGCTGTCACCATATTATTTTTAGCCGAAGATTTCCCAAGCTTCCTGCATCGCTTCGTTACGGGTTACAACGTTGGAAGCGTGGTTTGTACCATTGGTCATCGCTTCGTTGTATTCCTTTCTGCTGTCCTCGAAATCGTCGCCGTTCTGATTGAAGAACTCCATAAGGAAATCTGCCATCATATCCAGATTGTCTCCGTCGGACTCCGAAGAGCTGTTCTTGTACACGAAGTAAAGAATGCCTACCAGATTGGTTTTCTTTGTTGCAAGCTTTCCAATCTTCTTGCTCTTTTCCTTGATGCTGTCTACGATGATTTCTACACGGTCAAAGAGCTGCGTGAGAGCAGTCATCATCTCGTCAGTGAACTCTGTATTGATGTATGCGTTTCTCACATTCTTTGTGGAAAGCTCAAACTGCTCATCGTAAATCTGCATCACAGTCTTCATCACAATATCTTCGTTGTGATACGCCTTGATGTTCGCTTCAGAGAGATTGTTCTTGAACAAATCGTGATTGCCGAGAACGATGATGTTTGCAAGCTGCTTTGCCTTGATTCTCGCATTCTCTACACCAGTAAGAGGCTTGCCGTTATTGAGTCTTGCCATCATTTCCGAAATCTCGTCTTCAGAAATATCGGAGAAATAATACACAGTCATCGTGTAGGACTTGATTGCTTCCTGCATATCTTCATCCAGTTCAGAAAACTTCTTTCCGTTGATGTCAACGCCATCAACTTCGTCCAGCCCTACAAGGGCGAACTCGTCATTCAGAAAAGCTCTGATAGCTTCAGAACGCTGCTTTCCGTCGATGCAGTCGAAGACCTTTGAACCCTTCTTGCAGCCTTCGGGAGCGTCGATGTCTGTTCTTACAGTATACATCGCAGGAACAACATAACCACGGAGCAGAGAATCAATGAACTTCGACTTTCTGCCGATGTCCCAAACGTGTCCTCTCTGCATTGCATTAGAAAAGCTCATCGAGCCAAGAGTTGCAGCCTTTGCAATCTGTGCTGCATTCCAAGAGATATTCGCCTTAATCATTGTACATAACCTCAACTTTCTGTATCGTTTTTATCGTGCTGTATTCCGAAGAGAAATGCAGTCAGGGCACTGCACCACGAATGCGGAAATGCCATTTGCCATCAGTCCGAAAACCAAATCTTCCGCTTTCCCCTTCGTCAGAACAAGAGCTTCTTTGCCTTCCTTCGCAAACCAAAGCTTGTTCGTAAAATCGGCTTCCGTCACATAACAAACTTTGTTGCAGTCGTCATCGTTCGGAATGCCGACGTAATATTTGTACTTCATAGCACGCTCCTTTCGCATTGCAGGAATTTGAATTTTCCTTACAATACTATTATACCAAATCCGTGCATAAAAGTCAATATGTTATTCTGTAAAAATGTCGTTATTTTATTATGCGAAAATTGGTCAAAACACACAAGAAAATGAAGTTCGGTATACCTTGCTATACTAAACCACAGATTTGCACCTGCTTTCAAGCCTGTAAACCGACTATCTTTCTTATGCACTTGACCACACTTTTACGCTGATTTTTTCGGAAAATTAAGCAGCAATGTAAGGCTTAATCGCCTGCTCGAACTTGTCCATAGCTGCGGCTCTCTCTTCGTCCGTTGCCTCTTCCTTTTCGCAAGAAAACTGAATCTCTACAGGCTTGCTCAAATTGAGGCTGAACATACCCATAATAGACTTTGCGTCCACCTTAAAGTCAGCGGATACTGCCGTTACCTTGCAGAGTGATGCAGATGCTTCCTGCACAAACTTCTTTACTGCCTCTACTTCCTTCAGGTTTACTGTTACTGTTCTCATTTCATAAATCCTTCTTTCTTTGAATTTGTTTTTATATCATAAGCCGTTTTCTTTTTCGGAAGGCTTGTGATTCTGATTTTCGGTTTCTCCGTTCAACGAATTATTCATTTGACGGAGTTTGTTCAAGCAAATTTTCTGCTCTGCGATTTTTTGCTCCAGCTCTTTTTTCTTTTGCTGATTTTCAGTAAGAAACCTTTGCTCTTCTTCGTGAATCGCATTCAGTTTCTCTTCCAACCGTTGAATGTTTGCAGAGCAATGTTCCATTCTGGTTGCTATCTGTCTTGCGACAAATTCCGATGTCGATACGAGTTCCATAGTAATTTCCTTTTCTGGGTCGCTGATAAAGGTTTAACACGACTCTGCGGTTGCCCACAGAGCCGCATTGTTACGCTACGCAATCCTTGCAAAAGAACAGACCATTCTTTACTCTTCCCTTGGTGATGGTTCTTGCAACTGCTTGCATAAACGCTCTCCTGTCAGGAATCTTGATGATACACTGTTCGTTGGTTCTGATGTTCCAGAGGAAGCCAGTTTTCAAGCCCAGAGCAATCATATAGCAAGCACATTGCAGGAAATGTTCGTGGCTCAACTCCTCTACAAACTTCAACTCATAGACGATGTTCTTTTTAATGACATCGCATCTTCCTTCAACAAAATATGCGTTGCCAGCATAATCCTCGAAGTGAAATCCGCAGTCAACCTCTACGTCTTCCAAGCTGTTGAACTTTGTCTTCAGACGGTCGTGAATTGCATCCGTTTGCTCATCAGTGACATACGGTGCTTTCACCTGCTCAACGTATCTATCTTGAAAAGTATTGTAAGCAGTCAGATACAAAATCTTTTCTTCCAGCGTCAACTCATCAGGATTTTTCTTCATACGGATAGGCGGTCTGTTGTCGTGTTTTTCCTGTGCGTATTCAATTGCTTCATCAATATCAAAATGCTTGAAGAAGCTTGCCTGTTGATACAGACCGATGCAAGGAGAAAGGTCAATCAGAGCGTCATTGGAAGGAACAACAATCGCAGGATTGTCTGTCTTAATACGCTGCACCTTCAGAAGACTAAAACAGTCCTCGACATCTTCCTTGTACTTGAAATCGAACATTTCGGAAATCAAGAAAGGTCTTGTGTAATCCTTTGCAGCCATAATCGGTGTAGAGATAGTTCTGTCACTCAATGCAGGCTTCATTCTGTCCTCAACGACGATGATACGACTCTTGCCTCTGCTCATTGCAACACAGAAAATGTTACGCAGAATTTCGTAGTTGGTATCGGGATATTCGCTGCGAATGCCCCAGTAATCTTCCGTATAATCAAACACAACACAAATCTTTCTTTCCAGTCCCTTGGAGCTGTCGAAAGTCGTAAAGATTGCCGTGTCCTTATCGGGAACAGTTTTACCGCCGTTGTTGTCACGGATGCTTGCGTATACAGTGTTCTTATTGAACTTCTTCGGATGTTGTCTCTCCAAAGTGTTCAGTACATTGGACATACCACCTGTTCTTGCACCAAGGCAAAGAATATCAGACGGCTTTTGCTTTGCAAGAAAGAATACTACGTCACTGGCGTTCATCTTTTCCACCTTGCACTTGCTGTTTACGCCATTGATTTGCTTGCCCCAGATGTTTCCGAGACGGGTAGCAAGGTCAGCAGACAAACGGAAGCACTTTGTAAAAGTTACCTTATGATAATTGCCAAGGAATTGATTGATGAACTTCGGAACGTTCAGAGTTGTCTTGTCATAAATCTTCTGCATCATATCGCCCACGGCGATGATTTGGATGTCGGGATTTCTCTTCTTGATACACTCCAGCATCTCCGCAATTTCTTGTTCAATGTCCTGATACTCGTCAATAACGAGAACATCCAGTTTCGGAATCTTAATAGCGTCCTTGTTCTTCAGAAAGGTTTGAATCAAATCAGAAATACCAGCCTTCAGACCAGACTTGTTCAGACACATATAAGCGAAACCGTGATAGTTGGTTGTGATGACATTTCTGCCAAGAATCTTTTCTTTGGCATCAATTTTCAGAAGCGTGTTGTAAGTCAGGTACAGCACCTTCTTTTCTTTCATTTCGTTACAAAGTACTTGAATGGTTGTGGTTTTACCAGAACCAATACAAGCGTCCACCAGAACATTGTGACCTTCCAGAGCCAATGCAATCATCTCTTGCTGCTCATCGGAAAGGTCTTCTGCTTTCATTACGGACGGCATTTCCCACTTGCGAAACTGCTTCTTCATTTGAGGGTCAGTGTAATACCAGCACTTTGCTTCTACATCCCACTTTGCCCCCTTCGCTTTCGCTTCATCTTTTTCTACGAATGGAACATTCAGATAAATCTTTTCAGGAATTTCCCAAGCCAATGCCATCACCTTCTTTCTTTGCTCTTTTTTACTCCCACGTTCGCTTCATCGGCACGAACTCTACGCCTTTCTTCCAGAGGTCGTTAATCAGTTCTTGCTGTTTGCTTACACTTTTAGAGAGTGTTTCGATATATTTTTCCATCGGAATAGATACCATTCCGTAGCCGTTTTCTTCCATTTGCAGAATGTTATTTGCCCTCTTGGAGTCACGGCAAATCACCATATGTTGCAAGCACTTGCGTACAAGCTGCGTGCAATCAAAATAGTCTAACTTTTTTGGCTGCTTTCCCATAGAAGCTTCCTTTCTTACGCTTGAAAAAATCATTTTCTATATAATATTATACCATTTTTGTGCATACTTGTCAATAGTTATTCTGTAAAATGTTCGTTATAATGTCGTGTGAAAACTATGCACTTTTCCGAACAAAAAGAGAACCGTATACCAAACCGCAAGACTTGATACACGGTCTCGTTGTGTAATGCTGCTTATTTCTTTTTCGGGGCAAACAAACTGGTATGGATGTCAGCTCCGATTGAGTCAAGCATCGGAATACTGATTGTTCCGTTCAACTCGCTTGCCATTACCGCAGCGAAATCTCTTTCGTCAATCTCCTTGCTGCTGAAAGCAAAACACGCTTCTACCCAAGTTGCAACAGAAAGTCGTGGGTCTTTGCGAATGCCGAAGAAGAAATAGCCGTCCTTGTCCAGTTCTGCCCAAAGCTTCATTACATCAAGAAGCTTGCTTCCTCGCTCCTCGTCATCGAAAGGATTCATTGCTGAATGTGCATAAAACTCGGCATCGTTGCCAGCCATATACAAACAAGCTATCAGCCAGTTCTGCATTGCAAAAGACAGAATGTGTTCATCCTTTTCTGTCATATTGTTAATGCCTTCTGCACAAACAACGAACAACGGGAACTTTTCCCATCTGTCTACTTTTGTGTATTTGTAAGAAAACTTCACCATATTACTTTACCGCCTTCGCATTGCTGTTCAGAACATTACCCCAGCCCAACTTGCAGACAGTGATGTCAACGTCAATGTACTGAAAAATCTCCTGAATCATTGCTGATACGTCTTCCCATTTGAGCTTGTCAAGCCCACAGCCGATAAGCGGCATATAAATACTTACCTTTTCGCCCTTTTCCATCTTGGCAAGTACCTGCTTCCGCATATCCAGCAAAGCTGTTCTCAACGAATCGTTGGTAGGCTTATGCCAGCACTTCTCCTTTGTTACAAGATTGAATACGCCCTTGTAATCTTCTCTGGAACGACCAGCAGAAGTTTCCAGACAACAAGGTGTTGTGTAGTTGCTGCGAACAGTATAATGATTCTCGCCAAGCAGAAACGCCACGCCCATATCTCTGAAAACAGTAGCGATGCCAGCTCCAAGAGCAAAATCACTGGAAATGCAGTGTGCCAAATATGCACCCTTGCCTTCTACGAACAGGTCTCCGACCATTTCTCTATAATTCATAATTCTTTTTCTCCTTTTTTCTTATTGCAGTGTTACTGCTGTTTTTGCTTTTGTTTTTTGAAGTACCATATGCCATACACCAACATCGCAACATTTGTCCCGCCCCAGAACCAGATTGAATATTTGGTTGCTGTCGTCATCATTGGCACATTTGGTTGTTTCTCTGTCAGATATACAACAATTTCTGTTCCCTCTCTTGCTGGGTACTCCGTACCTTGGCATTCTACATTGCGATATACCTTACCGTTGTATTCGTAATCCACATACACATAATACTTCGTACCACGCCTTCTGTAAAAAGATGAACACGATACAACTGTAGCAGGCACTTCATCTTTTCCGAGTGGTATCAAAACCGTCGGAAGTTCTGCAATGCTGAAAAAGAAAATGAGTATAGCAACGATTATGGGAATCAGTCGAAACACTTCGGCATCACCAAGCTGCCTCTTGCTGCTCATTCTTGTTCAGCTCCTTTCGTGTAATCCGAAAGAGTCTTCATCGGCTTTGTGTTACGTCCTGCTTCCACAAAGAAAGTTTCAATTTTTTCAAAGCCAAAGCTGTCGCAGAAATACGCAACACCATCCACACTGATAATGTCGCTCACCGAGAGAGAATGTCCTCTGAAATCTTCAGGATGGTTCAGATTGAACCTGCAATAGACCTCTATCAAAAACTCCACCATATCTTCAGGCATATCCTCTTCAAAAGTATACACTTTTTCATAATCACTTTCGTGAGGTCTGAAGCCAGCTTTCTTGAAGCGTTCCATATTACAAAACGCCATATCCTTTTCCATCGGAAGCTGATAAATCTCAATCTTTGCCATTACCAACACGCCTTTCATTTTCGTTTCTACTAATATTATATACCAAATCCGTGCAAATGTCAATAGGTTTTGCTGTAAAATATTCGTTATTATTTCTATGTTTATTTGTACAAAAACAACAAAAAGCGGGATGCTACTCCCGCTCTTCGCATTGGTTGTTATTAAATTGGTTATGACGGAAGGTTGTGCTTCTGCTTCGCAGCCTTTCTCCGCTGCTCACAATTAGGCTGTGGATATTTTACTACAATCGGAACACCATTCCCATCAACCAGAATAGCTCTGTTGTATCTGTAGCCTCTCTTCGACACAGCGAAAGTCTCGTTGGCGAAAGATACCAAAGCCTTACGGATGGTTTCGTAAACCTCTCCCCACAGATGTGCCGTAATCAGAGCTTTGACAGCATCTTCGATTTCGTCACAGAAACATTCTGTTGCAGAGTCTTCAGTTTCCCAGACGGTTGCTTTCACCATTACAGATTCATCGTCGTAATCGTAGCAGCACTCGATTTCGCCGAGCGGAGTTACAAGTTTTGCCACAACTTCCATATCAGAGTCTTCGCCTTCGTGTTTCAGAATCTTGTCGGCTTCGTCGTTCTGAATATGTTCATAAGAACAAGAAAGTTGTGACAGCAGGAAGTTTGCTGCGTCCAGAATCCGATTACCAAAGTTTTCTTCACAAAAAAGCTCTACGAGAAGCAGAACAGGATTTGCAGCAAGCTCTTCAGCGTTGCTTTCAACTTTAACAGTGGCAAGCTGAACGCCGATTGCATAATCGTTTCCTTCAATATTTGCTGTAATAGCAATACCATATTCCGAAGTGTTCTCTTCTACCTTTGTGATAAGAAGAGCGAAGCAAATATTTCCAGCCATTGCTGTTGCCATACAACAAGTACAGCTTTTTTCGTCTTCTTCCCATTCGCTCGTTTCTACAGGAATAAACTCCAGATAGCCCAGTTTTGCCGTTTTATCAAACGCCTTAACATTCTGTGCAATCATTTCCATTATAAACCAAGCTCCTTTTCTTTCATATATTGCAGTATCGGACACCAGCTTTTGCAGGTGACAAGCTGGAGTGGACTTTCATACGAAGTATCTCCAAAACCAACGAACGGAAACAGCGGCAATCCTCTGTCGGTAATTTCCTTTGTTTTGGGATGCTTACAAAAATACTTTTTTCTTGAACTGTGCCTTGAACCAGAATATTTGCTGTTGGTTCTGCCTGTACATTCCAAGAATCCGCACTCTCTGCATTTTGGCTTTTGCATTTATTGCACCTTCTTTCTTATCTTTTAAGCATAGAAGGAAGTATTCCGACAATAGTAACAAACAACAATCCGACAAGCATCAAGATAAACGGTTCTCCCATATCATCTTTTTGAAATGCTTCCTCTGGATTATCTTTACTTATGCAGAGAATCACTTCTTCCCCTTTTTGCGGCGGGCTTCTATCCGATGTACCAACCAGAACATCTGTATAAGATTTTCCGTTGTACTCAAAATCTGCATACACATAATAGCCTCTTTTGGCGTTAGAATGATACTCATTCCTTTCGGTATGCGTGATTACTGCTGTCACTTCTGTTGTATTCGGAACTTTAACAGTGTCCTTAATCAAAACGCCAGCACCTATAGCAACGCATATAGCACCGATGAGCAAGAGGTTTGCTTTTTTGTTATCTTTCATTTTTGGTTTACGCCTCGATTCTCATAATGACAGAGCAGGACAAATCAGTTGCCATAAGCACTTCATCTTCATTGCTGCGTTCTTCTACGCAGTCAACAAACTCTTCTGAAAAGCAATTCTCTTTAGTGCCAGCGATAATCTCTTCGCAAAGCGAATACAGATAATCGGACAAAGCAAAAGTCTTCAGACAGTATCTTGAAGTATCCACAGCGATAATAAGACCGTTATCGCCAGCAAAGCTTGCTGCTTCTGCTACAGAATTGGAATAAGACTCTACTGTTCCGTCCAAAAGCTTTTTGCATCCACGGAACAAATTCATTCCTGTTACTGGAAGCACATTCTTGTCTGCAAGCAATCGAAAGACCTCTCTGTCTTCGCTGCTCTTTTCGGCATCTGACAGCCAATGAATCAAGAAATTTTCTGTTTCTTTCGTGATTTTCTTACTGCTTACAGAACGCTCGATGTCTGCGGCGATACGCATAGCAAAACTTTTTTCCATCACAAATACCTCTTTATACTTTCTATAGATTTACAATACAGGATTAGCAAAAACACCTTGTTCGTGAACTTCACACCGCTTTGCCCTTACCTTGCATAACTGTACAACGCCTTTACAGTACCTTGCTCTACTGCACCTAACTATACCATCACTTTACGAAACGCCACGATACTCGACGATACGAAACCATACCATCACAGCACTGTATACAACCACGCTCCACCTTTACTGTGCAAACTACACCTTGCTAAACAACACATTACCCTCGCCTTACTCTGCTCTAAATGACCACACCGTCACAACACTTTGCTGTACTTTACCTTTACATCACAATACCGAATGCAACTTGACGTTACCGTTACATTACATAATCATACTCTGCGATACAGCACGATAAAATGCGATACTATACCGTCACGCCACGATACTCGACGATGCAAAACCATACCTTCACAACGCTGTACGCAATTACACTTGACCTTACCATTACATTACTTCACGGAACTTAATTCCACATTACCCTTACGCAATGTTGCCAAACCACGCCATTACGGTATCTGGAGCGGCAATAACGCCGCCCCTGTTATAGTTTGTGTTATGCAGACTTCTTGGATTTCTTGTTCTTTGCAAATTCGTTGTTACCGCCGATAATGTTTCCGTCATCATCCAGCTCGTCCCATACAAATCTGCCCTTACCAGAGTTACGCCACTGACCTGTGCCGTGCAATGCACCATAGTCCAGCCACTCTCTCACAAGGTCTGTATCAGAATCCACCATACAGAGAACGGTAAATTCACAAATCGTACCTTCGGGGCAGGTTTCAGAACAGGAAATAGAAACTCGTTCGCCCTGTGGAGTAGACGCTCTCAAAGGACGCTGACACACGCCCAGTTCTTTACCGTTTGTGTTCAAGAGTGTTTCTCTCTCCTTGATGAAGATAAGACCGTCAATCTGCTTCTTGAATGCCTTAATCTTTTCAGAGGCAGTTCCCTTTACCTTACGCAGGAAAGAACAGGTCTCCTTGAAATAACCTCTCCATTGATAATCGTACAGGAACGGTACACCGTCTTCGGTTCTGGGAAATACAGTCATTCCTTTTTCGGCAACCGCTTCTGTTCCTACAGCGGCAACCTCGTCTTCCAGATTGGTAGCATCGGGTGCTTTGCTTGCGATGTAGTCCGTGTAAATCTCCTTATTGTTCGGAGCTGTACCCAGAAGCTCGTCTACGAACGTTACCTTTACTCTCATTTCAGTCATTACAAATACTTCCTTTCAAAATCGAATTGTTTATACTACCGCTTACAAGCGGTCGGTCGCTTCTTCATTAGAGTTTACGAAACTCCCTTGTTCGTGAGGAACAGCCATCAGAACAGGGCTTGCACCGTTACAATGAATACAATATGCAAGATTTTTTGCTCTGGATTCAATCATCCGAAGAGCAGGTTTGTTATCTTCACACAGATATTCTTTTGTGACGTTATCAATGGACGTTACATACTTGTATGTTCCGTCTTTGTTCATAAAGCCGATTATCCAATCTTGTTTCAGCTTCATAGCTCGTTCTCTGCCTTCCACTTCATATATCGCTCGTGTGCTTCTTCACGCCGTTTTGCTACAACAGCCTCACAACCCTCAAAGCCATAAATAAGTTCGTCTCTGTACATACGTCCGAGGATATTGGTATCTCTTCTTACTCTTTGAGAAATAGCGTTGGTTGTTACACCCTTTTCTCTTGCAAGCTCTGCGTAACTTACGCCGTCAAGGAAGTGTCTCTTAATCATTTCCAGTGTTTCAGCGTGTGTGCTTTCCCACGCCGTTCCACTATGCACTACAGTTTTCAGTACGCAACGCATCGCTTCCTTGTGGTCTTCACTGTTTTCGTATTTTTCACAAAGCTCATTGACAAAATCTTCGCCTTTGTCTCCGAACATTTCGGTGAAAATATTTCTTGGAAAATCGGGCTTTTTCATTATATCACTCCTGCATATTAGTTTCTTTTTGCTTCATTTGCTGCATTTGAACAGTGACGTTGGAATCATATTCAAACTCTGAACTGCCCCAATAAAAACGCTGTATACCAGACGGCTGCCCATCTGCCATATACTCTGTTTTCAAAGTCAGCGTAATAGCATTACCTTGATGAAGCATTTCCCAATCTTTGCCTTCTACCTCGAATCGCAAAGCATTTCCAGATTCATCTTCCAGAATGACGTAGTAATGGGACACGGAAGTAGTGTTGTAATCGGGCGATATATAATAGCCACCCGTTTTGCCATCAGAACCGTATCCCATACCATAATTAAAATCGACATCTCTTTCCGTTTCATTTGTCCAATAGAGATAAGCAACAGTGCAGTCGATTTCTTTTTCCCGCCAAGTTCCTTCGCCAATGTAAATCAAAGGCTTCTCGTTGCCACAGCCTGTCAGAGAGACCAGAGCTGCCATCAAGACAATGGCAACCGCAAAACGCCTCTTATTCTTCATAGCTTTACTCCTCTTTCTTCGGTTTGTTCCACGGAAGACCAAAATCACTTCTCTTGATTTTGCATACAGGCTCTCCGTTAAGCCAGAACACCAGACCTTCCAGCTCATTAGTTTCCAGAAACTTTCTGATGCCATCAAAAGTTCTTTCTACTTCAACGGTGTCTGTGTCTTCGTGACGAACAAGTCGGTCATAATCCATATCATAAGGATTTCCTCTGAAGTGCTTGCCTACTACTTCATATGTGCCGTCGGGGAGCTGCCCGCTTTGTCTGGTAAAATGATACGCCAGAACGAACCACTTATCATCGGGCTTTTTTTCGTCCACCCGAACCCAATGAGGATGATGACCTGTCACAGCATCTGGTTCGCAGCAAGGAATTGCACCTACAGGAGCTGCTTTCCCACGTTTTGCATCATAGCGTCTGTAAAACACGCCGTCAATGATTGCACAGCAGCTACCGTCTACTTTAACTTTTGCGTCTCCACGCAGAAAAGCTTCGGCACAGCCTTCTGTAATCTCTTCCGTTACGCCAACAACTCGACCATCTTCGTATTCACGCTGAAACAACGTTGGAATCTTTTTCATTACGCATTCTCCTTTCTCGTCGGTGCTTCTGGCACTTCACTGTCCAGATATTCTTCAAAGCAGATAGCACAACAATTTTCTTTGTTTGAGTGCTTGCACTCTTCAACGCCGAACATACACGGCATATCATAAGCACAATTCACTCTCATCAAAAACATAGCAAGTTCGTGCTTGCTCATATTCTTGATTCTTTCAATCTGCTTCATATGCACCAACCTTTCTGTACTCTTTATTATATTATACCAAATCCG
>JAZQBN010000080.1:0-3331 GCA_045545795.1 Oscillospiraceae bacterium | reverse complement strand
CATAAGATGCTTCATTGATTTCTGTATACATAATAGTACCTCCATAATGTGATAGTTTATGACATAATCGGCAAATCAGCCGTTTGTCCCAAAAGTAATAGTGCTTGGTAAATTCCTTGAGCATAGCCGTAAGCTTGGTCACCCTTACGCTTCTCGCAGATGTCCAACGCTTCGTATTCATATTTACTGCGGTTGAAAATCTCGTCTGCGGTCTGCTTGTGTTTAAGGTAATCCCTTTTGAGCTTCTCAATCTGTTTCAGCTCCGTCTTATTCATCAGCTTTGTCCCCCTTACCAAGCAATTTGTTAAGCTTACGCTTGTTCTCTGCCCTTTCTTCATCGGTCAAAGGGTTTTCCCTACGCCACTTTTCATAGGCTTCACGCTCATATTTCTGTCTGCAACGCTGTTCGACAGCCTTAACCGCCTGTTCTTTATTACGCTTATCACGCTCCAGCTTTTCAGTTTTTACCTCTTGTGCCGCTTTGATGAAGGCTAATGACACATCAAGCTCCTTTGACATTTCATCAATTCTGTCCGTTTTCATATCAAATCTGCCCCTTTCAGTGTTTTTTGACTTTTCCTTACAGCTATATTATAGTACTGTCAACAGTACAATTCAAGATTAAATATACCTAAATATTTTAGAAAACATTTGTTCGTTCTGTACTGTTGACAGTACAGAAAATTTATGTTATACTACTCGTTAGGAGTTGATAACTGTGATTACTGAAAAACGAAAACAGATGATACGAAAATGGGACAGGGAGAATATGAAAACTTTTTCCTGCCGTCTGCGTACAGATGACGCTGACATATTTAAGGAATACTGCAAGTCACACAATACAACGCCCGGAGCTGTAATCAAGAAATATGTAACTGAACTGATTGACCAATATTGTGAAGAACAGAATAAAATCCATAACGATAATTCTGATAAAAATTCTACATTTTCTGATACCCCCCATTTATGATGAGCCGAAATAATTCGGCTCATCATTTTATTTTACCCACCTGTTTATATGACGGGTCTGTTCTTCCTGCTCTTGCAGAACATCGTGCTGTTCTGCCGCACGTTCCAGCTCGGCTTTTTCACGAATAATATCATAATCGCTTTGAGCCTGCTGAATGTATAACGAATAATGCTTACCATACTCACGTTTCAGACTTTCGGCTTCGGATAAACCTTCATCAACCGATACAAGTTGGGATTTGAGCAATTCAAGCTTTTCTGCATATTTTGAAATATCCTCTGCACCTGAAATATCAGGCGGCAGGGATTTTTTCATTTCACGCAGTTCCTTCATTTCTTTAGGATTTGGCATTGCCTTTGAATTAAGCTCTGCAAATCTTTCTGCTGTATTACAAATCCGTTGAAGATCCGAAATCTCATCTTCAATGGATTTTTTCTTTTGCTTCAATTCGACAGCCTTATCCGCAGTTTCGTTTACAAGGTTTTCAAAATCCGCAAGGCTGTGTATGTTGTTATCGCAGGGAAAAGTAAGCAGCTCCGCACTTTTTCGCAAATCGCTATATCCTGCCTGCACGGGATTATCAACATTTCTGTAAACTATTATCTGAAGCTGACGCAGGCACAACGCATACTCACGCTGAACTCCCTCATATTTCATTGCTTCGGAAAGCGGAATTTCTTCATTCTTGTTACTGATACGATATTGCAAATCTTGTATATCATAGCCGTCACCAAGTCTGAACGTTCTTATGGCGTGTTTCTGCTTCGGAGCTTTTACAGAGATATATTTCCCCTGCTTCACCTCATACCCGATTTTGCGTAACTCTTTTACAAGGTCATCAACGCTTTTTACATTTTCCAGCATAATCAAGCGGTCTATGTCCTCACACATTTTTACTTTCCACGATGTTCCGTTCTTACGGGCAAGCCACTCCCCGTATTTGTATGAAGCTTTCCATTTTGGTTTCTCTATTATACTTAAGCCGTGTTCCAACGCAAGCTTGTCCGAAATTTCACGGCACAATTTAAGCGTTCTTTGGTTATCACACCACGCTTTCCCTTCAAGGTTATATGCAGCAACCGCAAAATGGTTATGCAGGTGTCCCTTATCAATATGCGTTGATATGATTACTTGGTGCTTGTCCCCAAACACTTGCTTTGCCCATTCAATGCCTATGCGGTGAGCTTGTTCGGGTGTTGCTTCTCCGGGTGCAAAGGATTGGATATAGTGGTGCAGTCTGACTTTCTGCTTTCCTACAAGTTCCTCATCAATATAGTTGAAGCTGCTTTTGTAGTAACGCTCACAAGAATATTTTTCAAATACAGCCGCCATTTCGGTATTTGCAGAAATAATATCAGGAGTACAATTTAGTCCCGATACAAATTTCATTTCCGATGTTTTGTCACCGTTCATAACATATCTAATCATCTTCAATGGGTGCTTATGCACTGAAACGTGTTTTACAACAGGCATTACATTCACCTCAAATCGAATAATCAGGCTCAAGGACAGAAAGGTAATTTTCCATTACTCTTGTAAAATACTCCATCTGCTTCTGCATATCTTCAATGTCCTTCTGATATATTGAATGGGTGCTGTTCACAACGGTTGCAATTTGATTTAATTCATAGCTTATGCGATTGAATGACATTCGCAGATTGTTGAGCTGCACCATATCATAGTGCTTGATTTCTCCACGAACAGCGATTTCACGGATATATGTACCTGTTTTCATATTGACAGCCTTTGCTCTTTTACAGACTATCTCCCAATCAACAGGCTTGAAATATACCTTTTTTTCTTTTGTATCCTTTCTCTTTGGCATAAGATTTCTCCTATTTATGCAATTAAGGGTTTTAGGGAGCTATCCCTAACATAAACGGGCGATTTGGCTGTTTATGGGAAAAGTAGACCTACTTTTCTGTGCTTGCTATGCAATAAAGCTCCCTCCCCCTCTCTTACGCTGTATTCCCGCCCTCCCTACCTCATAATTCAAATTATTCCGTTTTTCCATTCCTCATATATTCAAGAAATGTCTGCTTCGGGATAAAATACTTGCGTCCGACTTTGAAGAACGGAAAAGGAAGCTCGTTTATGTGTCTGTAAAAAGTCCTTACATTCATCTCCATAGCGGAGCTTGCTTCCGCCGCTGTCAAATGGTCTTTCGGCATAGCTTCAATTTCTTCAAGCGTAAGCTTATCCATTTTTTCTCCTTCCGCATTTCTTTGCAATAAGCAGGACTGCTGTTCCCACTGCTGCCGCAATAATGCCGCAAACTGCAAACTTCTTGTTTCTTCTCTTGTTCATCATCTTTCTTCTCTCCTTTTCCTGACGTTCTGCCATTTCAGCAAAAAACATCAT
>JAZQBN010000079.1:0-2102 GCA_045545795.1 Oscillospiraceae bacterium | reverse complement strand
GAGTTGAAAGGCAGAGTTGTCTTCCTAAGACCGCTTGGCCCTCCGACTTCTCTCTGAAATACGCTCCGAACACAGGAATTTCGTTGTTGATGAAGCGTCTTGCGGCGGTGATTCTCTGCAAGCCGTCCACACATACAAAATCGTTGTATCCATCAACTGTGCCAGCACTCTGCCAGTCGGGTTTGTTAAGATAAATAGTTGTTCCTGAATTGCCACCACGGAAGAAGTATTCCATAAAGGCAATCTGCTGTTCTTCAGACCAAACGTGTCCTCTCTGGAAGTTAGGATTAAGCTGCAAGCCCTCTTCTTTTTCCAGTTCCTCGATGTAACGCACAAAACGTTCTACATCGAAATGACACTCCCAGCTTCCATATTTTGTGAACTGCGGAATTTCTGCAAATCTCATACTATCACCCTCATTCGTGTTCTTTCAGCAAAGTAAGAATTTTCTGTGCAATTGCATACCTGCTTGATTCAAATACGCTCGCTGTAGTCACTACATACACATCAGCTTCATTTGTTTCTGTATTTACATAGTATACTGCCATATGAAGCGACGGACGGTTGAAACGATTGTTGATGTCATCCACTTCAATCAATACTTTGTGCTGTACGCTTCCGTTTTTGATTCCACAAATCTCGTATACTTCAGAAATGATATTGCTTTCTTCAAGGCATATCGTATATTCTGCGTTGATTGGAATGGCGGGGAGCAGAATTTTCGTCTGCTTCCCATCTTTTTCACAGTTTGTTGTTTTATATACCTTCATATTTACTCCTTGATTCCCATTTCTTCAGCAGTTTTGATGAACCAATCATCTCTGCCATTCCAGTAAGAACAGTAAAGACCAACGGCTTCAGTATAAGTTTCCTCATATTCTTTGCCATCTTCGTCTTCGTGTATCTCTGTGTATTCTTCTTCATATTCAAGGATTTCGGCTTGTTCAAAGCATTCACCCCAGCCGTCAGAATACTGCCCCGAAAGGTATTCCTTCATTTGTTCTGTATCAGTCTCATTCCAGTCATCCGCTACTTCGCAGACTGCAAGACCATACAAAACGCCATTAACCTCTTCGGTTCTGATTCTGCAAGAGTGAAGCTTCTTATAATAGCTATCACCCTCGTAATCGTCAGCATAAGGTGCAAGGTCATCATCAAATGTTTTCAGAGCTTCATTGATTTCATCCTTATATTTGATTGCTTCTTCGTCATTTGTCAAAGAAAGAGGGTTGTAGAATTTCATCTGTTTCATATCATTACCTCTTTTGCGTGTATCTTGCGATATACATATTGTTTTCGAGAGTCGCTGCATACTGTCGTCTTTCATCATAATCAGCGGGAATATCCCAAATTTCAGAAAGATATACACCACAATCCAACGCTCCCAGAAGCGGAGTAAACGCAAGAAACTCAATCCACACATCCAGAGTTTCGCTTCCATCAAAATATCTGTCCCATACACGGCGATTCTTTGCTACGCTTGCCTTGCAACGAACAATATCATAGCTGTTGCCATTTACTTCACACAGACAGCCAAGAGCCTGCTTCGCATAGGATTTCAGAGGAAGCGTATCCTCTTTCATATCCTCAATCAGCTTACGGACAGCAGGCATTTCTGCTACTGTAAAAATCTTTTTCTCGTTCGATGTGAATTGAACCTTCATAGCTCTAACCGCCTTTCGTCTTTCTATAATAATTATATACCAAAATCGTGCATTTGTCAAGGGGTTATTCTGTAAAATATTCGTTATTATTTCTGTGACGTTTTATGCACATTAACAAAATGTGCGGTTGTAAAAAACAGCAATTGTCAAACAACAAAAGCCCTCGTTTCCGAGAGCTTTTTTGGTTATTCTTCTGTGTATCGCAGCGGAAGTATTGGATTATCTGAAGTGAAACAAACTGTATCATCATCTACGATGGCAAGGAATCTTTCTGCCGAAAATCTCGATGCCAAATAAGCAGCGTCTACCCAAAAATAGGAATTATTATCTTCCAATGCTTTCATTTCATTGTTGATAACTTCCAATTCTGTTGTAGCCCATTTCCAGTCAAGTTCTGTTTTATCAGAATTGCGATACTGTTCGACAATAGATTTCTGC
>JAZQBN010000078.1:0-56766 GCA_045545795.1 Oscillospiraceae bacterium | reverse complement strand
ATAAATCTATCACAATTATATCTGCACAGGATGAAGAAGTTGAAGGAGATGAAATGTTTGATTTCAACTTCACAGGCAACCTCACGCTTACAGCTACTACAACATTTACCAAAGTAAATATTGGTGCAGTGAAGAATGGTGCTCCTGCTAAGTACACAATTAACGCAGGCAAGAACTATTTGCTTATTGAAAATTGCAACACAGGCTTACTTACATCTATCGCAGGAACGGATATTGATCTCCGTGGTAATGAAAATGCTATAACCGCTGATAAAATAAAGGCAACTGGAACCCTTAACATTAAAGGTGATGTAAAAGCTTCCGGAGGCATTACAGCTAAGAATGTAGCAATTTACGCTGACACTAACCTCGTTATGAATCAGGGCAGCAAGATTACTGCCACAGGTTATATCAGAAGAATTTTGGGAGACAACAGCAAGATTACAGTAACAATTCTTGACAAGAATGGCGACGTTGCTGCACTCAAGAAAGGTTACGTTGTAGCTACAGTCAAGGACACATATCATGCAGGCAGCATCGTTCTCGATGAAAAACACGAAGGTTTTGCTCTTGAACTCGTTAAGGGCAAGCTGGTTGTAGTCGAAAATGACGCATAAGCATAATATTTGAAGCTGACTTAAACAGTATAGCTTATTGAAAAATCCACAAAAGGCTTTTACAGGTCTTTTGTGGATTTTTATTGTATGGCAAAGTTCAAAGTCGTATTTACAAATTCCCGAATGAGTGATATAATAAAGAAAAATTACTTGAATATAATTGCTGCATAAGGAAAAAATTTCAGAAAGAGGGCTTTTGAATTGAGTATGATAAATCAGATTAAAGAGGGAAGAACCTCTATAGGAATTGAATTCGGTTCAACACGAATTAAAGCGGTGCTTATAGGTGATGATTTCACGGTTGCCGCTTCGGGTGCTTATGATTGGGAAAACAGCTTTATTGACGGTGTATGGACATATTCTCTCGATGAGGTTAAGGCTGGCTTGCAGGGTGCTTTTGCGGCACTTGCCGAGGACGTAAAAGCAAAGTACGATACTGCACTTGAAAATGTTGCTTCAATAGGCATTTCCGCAATGATGCACGGCTATCTTGCATTTGATGAAAACGATAAGCTGCTTGTGCCCTTCCGCACCTGGAGAAACACTATGACCGAGCAGGCAGCCGATGCTTTGACGGAAGCTCTTAGCTTCAATATTCCTCAGCGTTGGAGCATTGCTCATCTTTATCAGGCAATTCTCAACGGTGAGGAGCACGTTTCGGAAATTCGTTTCGTTACAACTCTTGCAGGCTATGTGCACCTGCTTCTCACAGGCGAAAAGGTAATAGGTATCGGTGACGGCTCAGGTATGTTCCCTGTCAAGGACGGCGGTTATAATGCCGATATGATGAGCAGGTTTGATGCACTCACTGTCGGTACGGCGTTTACGCAGAAGCTTGCTGATGTTCTTCCGAAAATTGTTCCTGTGGGTGAGTGTGCGGGTACGCTTACCGAACATGGGGCACGTCTTCTTGACCCGACAGGTACGCTCAAAGCAGGTGTTCCGTTCTGTCCTCCCGAGGGTGACGCACAGACAGGTATGGCTGCAACAAACAGCATTGCTCCGAGAACAGGCAACGTTTCGGCAGGTACGTCTATATTTGCTATGGCAGTGCTTGAAAAGGAGCTTTCTGCTGTTTACAGACAGATTGATATTGTTACAACACCTTGCGGAAGTCCCGTTGCAATGGTGCACTGCAACAACTGTACAACCGACCTTGACTGCTGGGTAAGACTTTTTGCAGACACGCTTAGAACCTTTGGTGTTGAAGTGCCGAAATCCGAGCTTTACGACAAACTTTATGCCGCTGCACTCTCAGGCGAGCCTGACTGTGACGGCATAGTAAGCTATAACTACCACTCAGGCGAGCACGTTACAGGCTTTACCGAGGGCAAACCTTTGGTAATGCGTTCACCGTCCTCAAAGCTTAACGTTGCAAACCTTATGAGAAGCCTTATCTACTCTTGTATGTCCACGCTGAAAATCGGTATGGATATCCTTATCGGTGAGGAAAAAATCGTCCTTGATAGGATTTATGCACACGGAGGTTTGTTCAAGTCACCTGTAACAGGTCAGCGTTTTCTTGCTTCTGCACTCGGTGTACCTGTTGCACTTATGGAGTCGGCAGGTGAGGGCGGTGCCTGGGGTATCGCACTTCTTGCGTCCTACCTTGCAAGAAAAAATGACGGTGAAGCACTGGAAGAATATCTCGAAAAGCGTGTGTTTGAAGGGAAAACAGGCAGCGTAATGGCTCCCGATGCAGCCGATGCAGCAGGCTTTGCGGCGTACATAGAAAAATACAAGGAAGGTCTTGAAGTCGAAAGGACAGCTGTAACTATTCAATAAGCAATACGATAAACCGCCGCAGCTTGTGATGCTGCGGCGGTTGAATTTTATTTTGGGAGCAGGCTTGCTTCCGTTGGATTTATTCATCCTTTACATAAAGCAGCCCGAAGGTACGAGGTCCGCTGTTTCCTGAAATTGTGGCAGACGCTTTTGTGACAATTACAGAGTCGAATTTCATTATGCGGCTAACCTCGCTTTTTATCAGCTTTATGTCGCTTGCGGTACAGCCTGCGTGAGTGATAAAAAGTCTGTCGGTTCTGATATTTGGGGTTTTCAGTTCCTTGCGGATATATCTCAGGGCACTTTTTTCATAATTGCCAATCTGTACGGATTTAAGCCCGAGAAAGCCGTTTTTCATAGCAAGCACAGGATGAATGTTGAAAATGGTGCATATTATCTGCACCGCCTTGGAAACTCGTCCGTTGCGGTAAAGATAATCTGCCCTGTCTGCCATAAAGGACGATGACACCATACCTCGCATTTTTTCAAGCTCTGCAAGTATTCTTTCACTGTCATCCACACCGTTTCTTACCATTTCCGCTGCTTTAAGCACGATATGACCTATTCCCGTTGAAAGGTGTCCCGAGTCAAAAATATGCACCCTTTTTCCCGCTTCACCCATCCGCTCAACAGCTGTTTGGGAATTTCTTACCGATGCACTTATTTCGCTTCCTGTGGCAATATGTATAACCTCATCACAGCTTTTTAGCTTCTTGGTGAAAACCTGAATAAACTCATCGGGAGCAGGGGCGGTTGTCATACTTTTCTGACCGCCGTTTTTCAGATATTCAAAGATATTCTGTGCGGTAATTTCGCTTACATCCCTGAAACGTCCCGTATCGGTTTCAATGTAAAAATATACGATATCAATGCCGTACTCTTTAAGCATTTCATTCGGCAGGTCGCAAACGCAGTCGGTTGTTATGCAGATTGTTTTATTACCTGACATATCAGCTTTGCTCCTTTCTCAATCCAAGCTCCTGTACCATTTTGTGCAGTTCTTCAAGAGAGCTGTCATATTCAAAATCCAACGCATATTCGATAATTTTATCCAGATAAGGTTTAAGCGGCTTTCCGTTGAAGGAATATACAGAGGCTTCCTTAGCCTTAACTGCAATGCCGTCACCGTCAAAGTCAGAGCAGAATTCCTCAATTGCTGAAATAAATTCATTAAGCTTTTCGGCGGTAATATTTTCAACCGCGGTTTCAGCAGCGTTATCTTCAGAGATTTCTGTGCCCTTTCGCTCATTGACAAGCCTTTTTCCTTCGGCAATAACCTTCATATACAGCTCAGACAGGCTATTATTTTCCTTGATAATGGTATCGTAATCACCTGCTTTGCCTGCAAGCTCAAGCTTTTTGGCAAGCTCTGACAATTCAACCGCACCAATGCTCAGGGACGTGCTTTTCAGAGCGTGAACTTCGATAATGTAGTTCTTCCAATCCTCTTTTTCCGCAAAGGAGTTTATCTGTGAGCGTTTTTCTTCACCCTTGCGTACATACATTTCAAGTATTTCATAGTATGCGTCCTCAACTCCTCCTGTATAGCCCATACCCTTTGAAACAGAGATAAGTCCGCTGTCACTGTATTCTTTCTTCTTGCTCTTTCTGCGGTCGTTTTTACCGTAATCCGCAGAAACAGGAGGCATAATATAATTACGCGGCAGCCACGCTTTCAGTACCCTGTCAAGGGCGGAGAGCTCTATAGGCTTTGCAATGAAGTCGTTAAGTCCCGCTTCTATGAACATCTCACGCACCCCGTTTACTGCGTTTGCGGTCAGCGCAATAATCGGAAGCTTCTTGTAATATTCACCCTCTGTTTCTCTTATAAGCCTTGTTGTTTCCACACCGTCCAGCTCAGGCATCATATGGTCCATAAATACGATGTCAATATCCTTTGAGCGGAGCATAGAAATTGCTGCCTTGCCGCTGTCAACCGTCATAAGCTGCATATGATAAGGCTGCATAAGACCAACCGCAACCTTCAGATTGATTATATTGTCATCAACTATAAGCACGCGTGCCTTAGGTGCAGAGAAGCTTATAGTTGAGCCGCGGCGTTCACTGAGGTTTGTGATTATGCTTTCATTGTTAAGTGCCGAAGCGGCAGACATCGTGTAAAATGGCTTGAATACACACTTTATGTTTGCAGGCACCTGAACTGCATTCAGCATATCCTGAACTATCGTCACATTTATTCTTGAAGCAATGTCAATGAAATAGTCCTTATGAGCTATGTATTCCTCCTTGCCTATGAAGCAATGCGTTATTTCCTTTGTATCTATCAATTTCTGCAGCTCGTTGAAATCGGGAGTATGCTGCATATCAACGTGAAGCTGATTACTCATTTCATTCATCAGTGCCTTATACTGACGTTCTACAGAAACAAGCTTGAATTTGCTGAAATCAATATATACAGCAGCGTTAAGCTGTTCAGAATTGTTTACGCTGATAAACGGATTGTTGTTGCTCACCTTCAGCGGAATAACAAAGCTGAAAACCGAGCCTTCGCCATATACACTTGATACGTTGATAAATCCGCCCATTTTTGTAACAAGACGCTTTGATATAGCAAGTCCGAGACCTGTGCCCTCAATTGAACGGTTCTTTTTTGTGTCAACCTGCTGGAAGCTTTCAAACAGCTTTTCAAGGTTTTCCTCGGTAATTCCTATACCCGTGTCCTCAACGGAAATACTCAGGTTTATACCGTAATCCTGCCTGCTGAAGCGTACACGCAGAGTAACCGCACCCTCACTGGTAAACTTAATTGCGTTGGTCATAAGGTTAATCATAATCTGACGTATACGCACCTCATCACCGATAAGTCCGCAGGGAATATCAGGGTCTGCGTGAACCATAATTTCAATTTTCTTGTCGCCCTTACGGGTCATTGTCATATTGATTACATCGTTCAGCATAGAAGCAATATTGAATTCAGTCTCAATAAGTTCCATTTTTCCCGATTCAATCTTTGAAAAGTCAAGAATATCATTTATTATTGAAAGCAGACTGCGGCTGGAGCTTTGTATGTTGAAGCAGTTGTCCCTTACGCTTTCGCTGACATCCTGTTCACGCAGAATAAGCTCGCACATACCTATTATTGCATTCATAGGAGTACGGATTTCGTGCGACATATTTGCAAGGAAATCACTTTTTGCACTGCTGGCATTTTCAAGCTGATTTTTCTTGTTTTCGTAGATATGCGTCTGATACTTGAATATACATCCGAAAATACAGCTGACCGCAAGGGTGGACTGGATGATATCCCAGTATTCCTTTTCCCGTGTTTCCAGTGGTATAATCAGTTCGGGGAAATACATATCAAGCAGTATGCAGACCATCAGTGCAGCCATACTCAGCAGACTCATAATCAGACATTTCCTGCCTGTCAGAAGCAGCCAGGAGAATATCAGTCCCAGAAGATACCACAGCGGCATTCCCGAGTCAATACCGCCAGAGGTAAAATACATAGCGGGAAAAGCAAGGAAATTTGCAAATGCCACAAGTCCCATACTTGCCAGCTCAGGCTTGTTTTTTTCGTTGGCAATCCAAAGGAAAAAAATAACGCTCAGTACCAGCAAACCCATTATGATAAGAGAGCTTGCCCCGACACCTATAAGGATACTGCATACAAAAGAAAGGCTTCCTCCCGCAAAGGCCGCAATAAGAATAAGGTTAAGCAGCCTGTGACGGACATCAAGTTCTTCCCTGAAAAAATCGCTTATTCTATGATGATTTTTCATAGTATTCCTCCTGCAAATATATATTTGTATCGATATTGATTTGTATGTAACGCAAGTCAATGATGAAATTATTCTGTAAATAATTGAAAATAATTACTGTCACTCGAATTATACCATAGTTCAAATTAAATGTAAATATAATTTTAATAATTTGTTTTTCACAAATTAAATGAGCCGACAGAAATGATTAATAAGAAATTCTTCATCTGTGTATATTAACACAATGTTAATATACCGAAACACTTTGATGCTTTGTGTAAAAACGCGGGAAAATCAAGGACATTTTTGTGCAATATTTTTCAGCAAAATATAGACATTAATAGCAAAAAAATGTATAATTAAATTGGATATCTATGTTTGCAGTTTATATACAGAGGAGATTTGAAATATGCAAAAGAAAATAAACAGTGATGAAATATCTGTTTATATTGAGAACAGTGAATATATAGCAAATAAATATGTTATGCATTGTTTTTCGGTAACTATACTTATTTACTGTATTACCTATGTTCTTAATCTGCTGGGGATTTTTATTGTTGATACAGGAGTAATGAGTTCAGGTTTTTATCCTGCGGTTGCAATATATGGTATAGTATATTTTGTAACAAAAAAATTGACGCTTTATGACGCACGGACAAAGTATATAATCCTTTTCG
This sequence comes from Oscillospiraceae bacterium, assembly GCA_045545795.1. GTDB lineage: Bacteria > Bacillota > Clostridia > Oscillospirales > Ruminococcaceae > RGIG8773. Next base: position 49,965 of record JAZQBN010000078.1, on the reverse strand, counting down.
GCAATGTGCTGTCATTTACGCTGATAGGTGCGTCAATCACATATCACGTTGTACTTATAGCGGTAATTCCGTTTTTGTGTGCAATGCTGTATTCTTCAAAGCGGCTGATGTGGTATGTATATATCCTTACGGTTATAAGTACCTTTGCAATGGTGTACGGCGGATATTATTTCGGACTTTGTGACGCAAATATGGTATTGCTTACAACAGGACGTCTTTCTGATTACATTGAAAACGGTAAGTTTGTCCTTGATACCGTTAACAGCAATCCGATTATAACCCTTTTTATGTTTTTTATACTTCCGAGGTGTTTTATTTATATTGCTTTTATGGCAATAGGAAAAAGTATTTTTACCATTCTCAGCGGAAGCGTCGAAAAGGCAAAGCTTGCGGATGAGCTTGAAAAGGCAAAGGTCGAGGCGGAAAGAGCAAACCGTGCAAAATCACAGTTTCTTGCAAGAATGTCCCACGAAATCAGAACTCCTATCAACGCTGTAATGGGTATGAATGAGATGATACTTCGTGAGAGCGAAGAAGACAGCATACGTCAGTATGCCGTAAATGCAAGGGATTCATCGAAGATGCTTTTAGGAATAATAAATGATATTCTTGATGCATCAAAGGTTGAATCGGGAATGATGGAAATTATTCCTGCCAATTATGATTTGGGAAATCTCCTTAATGATGTTTACAATATGATAAACCTAAAGGCAAAGGAAAAGGAGCTGACTCTCGAATTCATTATTGACCAATCTGCTCCGAGCGGATACTTCGGTGATGACAAACGCATAAAGCAGATACTTATAAACCTGCTGACAAATGCGGTAAAGTATACGGTGAAGGGCAGCGTAACCCTTAGTCTGAATTGCAGAATTGAGGGCGAAAATGCGGTGCTTCACTATTCTATAAAGGACACAGGAATAGGAATTAAAAAAGAGGATATGGGAAAGCTTTACGGCGAATTCCAGAGAGCTGACGAATCAAGAAACAGAAATGTTGAGGGTACAGGTCTCGGAATGGTAATAGTCAATAAGCTTCTTGAACTTATGAACAGTAAGCTTCACGTTGAAAGTGAATATGAAAAGGGCAGCGAATTTTCATTTGAGCTTGTTCAGAAAATTATTGATGCTGAGCCTATAGGCGATTTCAAGAAGAAAATTGTCAGCCGTTCTTCCGAAACCGTCAGCAGAGAAAACTTTACTGCTCCCGATGCAAAGATACTGGTTGTGGACGACAGTCTGATGAACCTGAAGGTGTTCAAAACTCTCCTCAAGCATACTCAGATGCAGATTTTTGAGGCAGACAGCGGAATGAAGTGCATCAGTATGGTAAAAGAAAGGCAGTTCGATATTATCTTCCTTGACCATATGATGCCTGAAATGGACGGCATAGAAACACTTCACAGGCTTCGTGCGGACAAGCTCAGCGAGGGCGTGCCGGTTATTATGCTTACTGCGAATGCAATTTCGGGTGACAGGGAAAAATATATCAGCGAGGGCTTTGATGATTTCCTGTCCAAGCCGATAAATTCCGAAAAGCTGGATAAAATGATTATTCATTATCTTGAAAACGGTGCAAATAAAATAAAAATCAACAAAGAGAAATCCGTTACAGTTGAGGCAAATAATAAAAAAGCACCCAAAACTGCAGAGGAAATAATGGCTGAGCTGCGTAAAGTACTTCCTGAGGTGAATGTTGAAAAGGGTCTTGCAAACTGCGTGGATGATAAGGATTTCTACGTTGAATTACTGAATGACTATAAAAACCTTAATATTAAGGCTGAGCTTGAAAAATATATGGCTGAAAATGACCGCGCAAGTTATTGTATTCGTATTCATTCCTTTAAGAGCTCGTCGTATTCGGTAGGCGCAGACAAAATAGGTGACTTTGCATTTGAGATGGAAAAGATGAGCAGGGAGAGCCTGAGCAGCGATATAAAGGAAATGCAGATAACGCTGTTTGAACAATATGACAGAATTTGCGAGCAATTGAATGAATTGATATAGGTTGGAGAAAATATAATTATGATTGCTTATTATCTGATAACGGCAGGTCTGGGTCTGATTAATCTGCTTGTTCTTATTTTTGCCTTTGAAAACAAAAAGGTCAATTATTACTTTATGATATTGATGATTATTATGGCAATATCAAACGGCGGATATCTTGCACTCGGACTTTCAGACACAGTTGAGGAAGCTGTGCTGGCAAACAAGATTGCTTACATAGGCGGCTGCTTTACTTCACCTGTTATGATTTTCCTTATCTGTTCAATTTGTAAGATTAATCTTAACAAATGGCTCAGGTGCGGCATATACATATATTGCTTCATAGTTTACGGAATGATACTGACAACCGATTACAATGGGCTTTATTATACCAAATCAAGTATTGATAAATTCGGGGATGTCACGATATTGGCAAATACCTACGGACCGGGACACGCTTTTTTCTATTTTATTTTGTATGGAACAATAATTATTCAGATTGCTGTTCTTATTTACAGCATTAAAAAGAAATGCTCTGTATCAAGAAAAAAACTGTACGCTTTTATTGTTCTGGAAATTATGAATGTAAGCGTGTTCCTTATAGGAAGAATTATTGCACCTGACCTTGAGGTTATGCCTGCACTTTATGTTTTTGACGGCTGGATTTTCTTGTATATTCATTACAGGGCAAGGATATATGATGTTGAGGAAAATATTGCTTTTATGCTTGAGAAAAAGCAGTCAAACGCATATATCCTCTTTGACAGGAAGCTGAATTATTTAGGCTGCAACAAAGCGGCAGAAGCTATTTTTCCGCAGCTTGCGGAGTGCTATGTTGACCTGAAGATAAGCGGAATACCCAAGCTTGAGGAAATACTTTCGGATTTACAGAATGGCAAGCGGAAGGATGTATGTACATTCAACAATGAAGAAAGGCATTATGAATGTCATATCGGCAGTCTCCATAACAGCCACGGCTATATGCTGGAAATTTCCGATGATACTGAAAAGTGGAAATATATCAATCTGATTTCCGAGTATAACGGTGAATTGCAGGACAAGGTTCACGAGCAGACCGAGGTGCTGCTTGAACAGCAGAAAACCATAAATGAGCTTTTTGTTCAGACGGTTACGGCATTGAGTGAAGCTGTTGACGCAAAGGACAGATATACAAGCGGTCATTCAAAACGTGTTGCGGAGTATTCCAGAATGATTGCCGCAAGAATGGGGAAAAGCAAAAAAGAACAGGAGGAAATATACCGAGCAGGTCTTTTGCACGATATAGGGAAAATTCGTATTCCTGTTGAAATTATCAATAAGGCAGGAAAACTCAGCGATGAAGAATATAACATAATCAAAATTCACCCTGTTACGGGGTATCATATTCTGCGAGGCATTTCGGGAAGTGAGCTTATTGCTTTGGCAACAAAATATCATCACGAACGTTATGACGGCAAGGGTTATCCTAACGGGCTTGAAGGTGAGCAAATTCCCGAAGCGGCAAGAATTCTCGGTGTTGCCGATTCCTATGACGCTATGACAAGCAACAGAAGCTATCGTAAGGCATTGCCGCAGGATGTTGTTCGCGGCGAAATTGAAAAAGGACGCGGTACACAATTTGACCCTGAAATTGCAGATATAATGCTTCAGATGATTAATGAGGATAAGGAATATGCAATGCAGCAGGCGGACTCAATGCAAAGAAAAATTCTTATTATTGATGACGAGGTTATAAGTCACAAGCTTATTAAGAAAATAATGGAAGATGAACCGATGTATGAAATAATATCGGTGAAAAGCGGTAAGGATGCTTTGAAGGTTCTTGACCAAAAGCTGTTTGACCTTATTATGCTTGACCTTATGATGCCTGATATGGACGGTCTTGAAACATTGAAGCAAATCCGTAAAAAGCATCAGACCCCTGTTGTCCTTATGACAGGTGACAAAAACCTTGCGATGTCAACTGAATTTGCGGCTCTCGGATGCGATGATTACGTCACAAAACCGTTCCTGCCGCTTCTCATAAAGGAAGTCATTTATAATATGACAGAGAGAACAACTATTGAAAATGATGTTAACGATTAAAACAGGTTTTGAAAGAGGTCTGATATGAAGATTATTTTTGTACGTCACGGTCATCCCGATTATGTCAATGATTGTCTTACGGAGTTGGGTCATAAGCACGCTGAACAGGCTGCTTTGCGTCTTAAAGATGAAGGAATTGAGCAGATTTTTTCTTCTCCCTATGGCAGAGCCTTTGAAACAGCGTTACATACCGCAAGGCTTATTTCAAAGGACGTGGAAAAGCTGGATTTTATGAGAGAAATAAAATGGGGTTCGTCCGACGGAAACGCTGTTTACGCAGACGGTCACCCTTGGGATACATCGCTGTATGCACTGTCGCTGGGTTATTCCCTTATGGACGAAAGCTGGACGAAAAAAGAACCGTTCTGCAATAATGTTGTGTTTGAGGAAATCGAACGTGTAGCGAAACAGTCAGATGAATGGCTTGAAAGCTTGGGATATAAGCGTGAGGGTGCAAATTACCGTGTAACCGGCGATAACACTGACAGGACTATAGCTCTTTTCAGTCACGGCGGTTCGTCCTCGGCATTGTTTGCACATATGCTTAATCTTCCGTTTTTCTATCTGTGCAGAGCACTTTGCCCCGATTTTACGTCAATAACGGTGTTAAGCCTGTCTGATGAAAAGGGTGCGATTACTGCACCTCAGATAGAGCTTGCAAATGACTCACGTCACATAAAAGGCAGCGGCGTTTCCTATCAGATGTAAAAATCAACAGTGAAACACGGGCACGACCAAGGGTGTTCACTTTGCAAAAACGTAACAAACAAATCAAGGGTATCGGGTTTGCAGCTCGATACCCTTGATTGCTTCTATACGTTCATTGTCCAAAATTGTGCCCGTGTTTTTGTTACATAATGACATTGATAGGAATTGCAAATTATGATATAATATGTAAAATTATGCAGAAATATGAGGGTTTTATGAGTAAAAAAACAAAGGGTAATCTGATGCTGCTGATTACCGCTTTTATATGGGGTACGGCATTTGTTGCACAGAGTGAGGGTATGAATTATGTAGGACCTTTTACCTATTGTGCAATGCGTAGTATATTGGGTACGTTGGTGCTGATACCTGTTATAATTCTTTTCAGGTACGGAAAATTCAGGGATACGTCAGCTGCGGAGCAGATTTCGCTGAAAGAAACGGTAAAGGGCGGAATTGTCTGCGGCGTGATTTTGTGCGTGGCAAGCTCATTGCAGCAGATTGGCATAAGTATGACAACTGCCGGCAAGGCAGGATTTATAAGTGCAATATATATTATAGCCGTGCCGATTGTTGAGTTTTTCATATTCCGCAAGAAATCGGTGTTTGTATGGATATGTGCACTGATTGCCTTTGCAGGACTTTATATGCTTTGTGTGAAAGAGGGCTTTGCGGTAAATCAGGGCGACCTGATTGTGCTGTACAGTGCATTTTGTTTTACGGCACATATTATGGTTATCGACCGCTTCAACAGCAAGGGTGCGGACGGAATTATGATGTCCTGCATACAATTTTTTACAGCGGCAATATTTATGACAGCGGCAATGTTTATTTTTGAACAGCCGTCCGTAAATGATATATTTGCTGCAAAATATACCATACTTTACGCAGGAATAATGTCAAGCGGTGTTGCGTTTACAATGCAGATTTTAGGACAGCGATACACCGACCCGACCTCAGCTTCACTGATAATGAGCCTTGAATCGGTGTTTGCGGCACTTTCAGGATGGCTGCTGCTTAACGAATTGATGACACCTAAGGAATTTGCAGGATGTGTTCTTGTTTTTGCGGCTGTGATACTTGCACAGCTGAAAGATAAAATCAAGCGTACAAAAAATAACAAGGGGGAAACTTATGAAAAAACATCTGAGTAAAATAATTTTCGGTTTGTTGGTAGCTGCATTTATTGTTGCCTGTGCAGTTACAGCACCGATTACCGAAGCGGTAGGGACGCTCTGGGCACTTCTGCCGCCAATCGTTGCAATAGGACTTGCACTTATCACAAAGGAGGTTTATTCCTCGCTTTTTGTTGGTATCCTGACAGGCGGCGTGGTATATGCAGCAGCTTCATCAAGCGGTTTCAGCGGTATGTTCACAGCTGTTGTAAAGGACGGCTTTATCGCAAATCTTGCTGATTCTTATAACGTCGGTATTCTTATATTCCTTGTGGTGCTTGGCATAATCGTGGTGCTTATGAACAAAGCAGGCGGAAGCCGTGCCTACGGCGAATGGGCAGCAAAGCACATCAAAAGCCGTGTCGGTGCAAGCATTGCGACATTTTTCCTTGGCGTGCTGATTTTCGTGGACGACTACTTCAATTGCCTCACTGTCGGCTCGGTAATGCGTCCCGTAACGGACAAGCATAAGATTTCCCGCTCAAAGCTTGCATATCTCATTGACTCAACAGCTGCACCTGTCTGCATCATTGCCCCGATTTCTTCCTGGGCGGCGGCAGTAAGCGGCACGGTTGAAGGTGTAAACGGAATTCGTCTTTTCATCAGCACTATTCCATATAACCTCTATGCACTTCTGACGCTTATGATGGTTATTTTTGTTTCGGTTACAAATATAAACTATGGTCCTATGAAGCTTCACGAGGACAACGCCGAAAAGGGTGACTTGTTTACAACACGAAACAAGGTTTACGATAATGATGCCGAGCCTGCAACAACCAAGGGCAAGGTTATTGACCTTATTCTTCCGGTAGTAATTCTGATTATCCTCTGCGTTGTCGGTATGATTTACACAGGCGGCTTCTTTGAGGGCACAGACTTCATCAATGCCTTTGCAAACTGTGATGCGGCTTACGGACTTTCTCTCGGCTCTTTCGGTGCACTTATCCTTATCATCGGATATTTCCTCTGCCGCCGTGTGCTGACATTTACAGACTGTATGGACTCAATTGCACTCGGTTTCAAGCAGATGGTTCCTGCAATTCTTATTCTCACATTTGCCTGGACGCTCAAGACTATGACAAATTTCCTGGACGCAGGTTCATTTGTGTCAGGTATCGTTGAAAGTGCAACAGCAATTCAGATACTCCTGCCGCTTATCCTGTTTGTTGTCGCTTTGGGACTTTCCTTTGCAACAGGTACTTCCTGGGGTACATTCGGTATTCTTATCCCAATCGTAACAAGCGTTTTCTCAACGGAACTTCTTAACGTAACAAGCACAGGCGAAATCCCCGCAATGGTAATCATCTGTATGTCGGCTTGTCTTGCAGGTGCAGTCTGCGGTGACCATTGCTCACCTATTTCCGATACAACAATTATGGCTTCAACAGGTGCACAGTGCGACCACGTTAACCACGTTTCCACACAGCTTCCGTATTCTCTGTCAGTAGCGGCTGTAAGTGCTGTGGGTTACCTGCTTTCAGGCTTCGTACAGAACGTGTTTGTTGTTCTCGGCACATCAATAGTGCTTATGCTGGCGGTACTTTTCGTAATCAAGGCTCTGACTGCAGACAAGACGATTGAAAAGGCAAAATAATAACAAATGAAAAAGTCCTGTTACACCGTGAATAGTGTAACAGGACTTATATTTTATTCAATTATCAGAACATTCGAATAACCCAGTGCATCGTCCTCAGCTTCAGCCTGAATAACGCAAAGCTCATTGCCTGTTTCAAGTCTGTGTTTGGTTCGGATTGTGTTCCTGCTGATGAATTCTGTTTCAAGACGTTTGCCGTTTATTGTAATAATACTGAACTCGGTAAAGTTTTCACCATACAAGGTGATAAAATTGCCGTCAGGAGTTTCGGAATATTCATAATCTGTAATGACAACATCCTTGACGCCGATTTTCATATCTGTTGAAGTGTAGTCGCCGAAGGTGTACTGCTTGCCGAAAAGCATATCGTAGCCGATATCCTGCATTTTTGCAGGGTAATCTCCGATACCTTCGAAATTTCTGTTGTAATAGCTGATGTATCCGCCGCCGAAGCCGAGCATTTCACTGACATAAGCGGAAAGCTGATATGCAGGAAGGTCTTTTTTTACATTGGAAAGCTGTTCGTAGTTGCTCCAGATAACATATTCCGTCTGAAGAATATCACCGTTTGCTACATCCTCGTTTTCAATGCTGAGATTTGGCAGGTGGTCTCCGTAAAGAACAAGCACGGTAGGTTCATCCAAATCTTCCAGTGTATCGATAAGCTCGCCGATAAATGCATCGGTCTGATGAAGCTGATTTATGTAGTATTCGAAAGCGATTATATCGCCTTCCTTCATATCTTCTTCATACTGTGCAAGTCTGATATCGTGAGGTGCATCCTCAGGCATTACGCTTGGATATCTTCCGTGAGGCTGTACTGAAACCGCAAATACAAAGTCACGGCTGTCGGAATAATTGAGTGCATCGGTAATGCAAGGCACAAGCACGGAGTCGTCAGCCCAGTTCTTTGCATTAAGCACAACGTCGTGCATATACTCAATAGGAGTAAATGTATCAAAGCCAAGCTGTGAGTAAACAATGTGTCTGTCATAGAATGTGCCGTCGTTGTTGTGAATAGCGTGCGTTGAGTAGCCATAATCTGCGAGGTTGTAGCCAATGCTTTCGCAGGGCATTTCTTTAAGCACGGTCTTGAATGGATATTCGCTTGCACCGAAAAAGTCAAGGCTTATACCTGTAAGAATTTCAAATTCAGTGTTTGCAGTACCTGCACCGATTGAAGGCACAGTAAGCAGACCCGTAGGACCGTTTTCCTTGAGTGCAGTAAAATTAGGCACAGGATTTTCGGTAAACTTCTTGTTATTGAGAAGGTTCACGTCAAAGAACGACTCCAGCTGAACCATAATCACATTAGGCTGAATTTCAGGTGCGTGCTGACCTCTGTCGTTTCCGATTTCGGCAGCAACACTGCTCATAGCCTCGGGAGTGTAATCATCAGGCTCATCAATGCCTGTATCAAGCAGGCTGTTTGAGAAGCAGTATACAAAGCCGTAGTCCTCATAAGCGTCAGCAATATTCGGGAAGTTGGAGGAGTCGCTTTCGGCAGCAATGGCAACATTGTTCACCACAAGTGCAGAAGCCAGTGAAACGCAGAGTATTGAACAGGCTTTAAGGTAGTGCATCTGACCTTTTGTTTTAGGGGTCTTGAAGAAAAGGATAACAAGTCCGATTACAGCTGTAATAATCGCAAGCACAATCAGAGTCAGTTCAAATCCGTTGAGATATACATTTATGATGTCTATAACCGAGCTTAAAATCTGAAGGTCAACAGCTGAAAACGGGGTTGTCCTGAAGCCAAGCAGTACGCAGTTGGTTATACCGCAGGCAAGCCACACAAGGGCAACAAATGTCAGAACGAAGATACGTTTTCTGAAAAGAGTGCTTACACCCAGTGTCATAAAAATGATAAATGAATTATATATAAACATAACAGGGTGAACGGCAAGTGCCTCCAGTCCGCCGAAAATACTTCTTCTGCTCAGCATTTCAACCACCGTGTTGAGAAGCAGTGACGCATACAGACAGAATACAAACGGGTGAGTATCTATAAAATTGTGAACCCTGTTAAAACGCTGTTTTACATTTGTCCAAAACATTGAAACAATCTCCTCAAAATCAATAAAAACCGATATTTTACCAACATAGTATAGCATACACCTTTAAATAAAGCAATCGTCAAATTGACGTTAATACCGTGAAAAAACCGCTTTTTGTGGGGCAAAGTGCACATTAAACCACACTTTAATTTGTTGATAGCGTATAAAGAAACTTTGAGACAATTTTTTGCAGTATGTACTGAATAGCTGCCAGAGCTTTACAGAAATAAATGAAGATGAAAAAATGGTGAAACTTTCCCTGTCCCCATTGAAAAAACAGGTGCGATTTGCTATAATTTAATCCAGTAAAAGCTTCAGGAGGAGCATATATCGTGAAAAAATTATTGTTTGTATTTAATCCCCATTCGGGAAAAGGACAGATACGTCAGCATCTTATGACGATAACAGATATATTTACCAAGGGCGGCTATGAGGTTACGGTTCACCCGACTCAGTGCAGGAATGACGCATACGAAAAAATTATGTCACGGGGCAATGATTTCGATGTTGTAGCCTGCAGCGGCGGCGACGGTACGCTTAACGAAACCATCAAGGCAGTTATGACAAGCGGAAGACGGCTGCCTATAGGATATATTCCATCGGGTACGATGAACGATTTCGCTTCCGCAATCGGAATACCGAAGGATATGCCTGCGGCTGCTCAGAAAATTGTGGACGGCAGACTGGTTACTGTTGATATAGGTTCATTCAATCAGGAGTATTTCACATATATTGCCGCATTCGGAATGTTTACTGAGGTAAGCTATGAAACCTCACAGCAGATGAAGAATATGTTCGGCAGCCTTGCGTACATTATGGAGGGTATGAAACGCTTCAATATGACAAAAACATATCGCGTAAAGGTTACTCACGACGGCGAAACAACTGAGGATGAGTACATTTACGGTATGGTTTCAAATTCTTCATCAATCGGCGGAATAAAGGGCTTCGGCGGAGATGATATATTGCTTGATGACGGCGTATTTGAGGTGTTTCTGATAAAAGCACCGAAAAATCTCCCTGATTTCCAGTTTACAGTAAATGCACTTATGAAGCACGAGCTTGATGCAAAATGCTTTACCTGCTTCAAGTCGTCTGAGGTAATGTTTCATTCCGAAAGTGACCTGCCCTGGACGCTGGACGGTGAATTCGGCGGCAACTGCCGTAACGTTGCAATAAAGAATAATCATCGGGCGATAGATATATTTGCCGAAAAGAACAATTTGCTTTCGGAATAATTTTTGCGGACATGGGCTTCAAGTGTTAAGCCGTGTCCGCTTTTTTCGGCACTCTCCGTGCAGCCTTTTCGGACGTTGCTCAAAACAGAGAAAAGACAGCTTCGCATTAATCAGCGTATTCCTAAATTATAATTGACATTTTTCGTAATAAGAGGTATAATTTTATTATGTTAAAATGAGCAAATTATATCTTTTTAAATAGAAAGGCAGGGCAATATTATGTCAGAATTTTCAAGACGACTTCCCGTTTATCTCCTCCTTGACGTTTCAGGCTCAATGGCAGGGGACCCTATCGAAGCAGTAAAGCACGGCGTCCGTGCACTTATTTCAGAGCTCAGAGGCGACCCTCAGGCTCTTGAAACAGCGTATCTCTCCGTTATCACCTTTAACTCCAGTGCACGACAGGTTACTCCGCTTACCGAGCTTATGCTTTTTAAAGAGCCGACTCTTACAGCCGGCGGTGCAACAGCTCTCGGTGCGGCTTTGCAGCTTCTTAACGAGTGCATCCGCTCTGAGGTAAGAAAGTCTACCGAAACTCAGAAGGGTGACTGGCGTCCTCTTGTGTTCATTCTTACAGATGGTGCACCGACAGACGATTGGCGTGAAGCTGCTGCAATGCTCAAGAGCACAAAGCCTGCAAACATCATCGCCTGTGCCGCAGGTGCGTACGCTGACACAAAGGTGCTCAAGGAAATCACCGACTGCGTGCTTATGATGAATACCCTCTCCGCAGGAGACCTTGCACAGTTCTTTGCGTGGGTTTCCAGCTCTGTAAAAATGTCCTCCAAGAGCCTTGACTCCAAGCCGGGAGCAAACATCGAGCTTCCGCCTCCGCCACAGGGCTTCGTAATTGTTCCGTAATCGGAGGTAACAATGGAAAATAACATTAACAAGCTTTCGGATAATGACGTAACCGCCCACACAGCGGCAATGTGGAAGTACAATCCCGTGCCTGAAAGTCCCGAGCCTTATCCCGAAGCAAGCTGTTCATCTGCAAATGAAAGCGGCTTTGAGGTTTTCGGTGCAACAGTCCGTGGTAAAAAGCACAAGCACGACGGCACAAACTGCGACGATTTCTATGCTTTTGAAATTTTCGAGGGTACGGTTATCGCTGCCGCCGCTGACGGTGCAGGCTCAAAGCTGTTTTCACGAATTGGTGCAAAGGCGGCTTGCGAGGCGGTTATCAAGTACGTCAAGGCACGTCTTTCCGCTATAAAGCGTGATAATCCGAACTATCTTGAAATATTGAGTCTGCCACTTGACAACGCTGATTTCGGTGCAATGTGCGGTCAGCTTGCAGCAATGCTCCGTGACAGCTATGCGGAAGCCTTTGCGGCTGTTGAAGCGGCTTACGAAAAGAGAAGGGATTATCCCGAATTTGAAGAAGCCGCAGGCAGAAAGCCTGAATTGAAGGATTTTTCCTGCACACTCCTTGCATCGGTGGTTATCCCTGTTGAAACAGCAAACGGCAAGGAATATCTTACCGCTTCTGTTCAGCTTGGTGACGGTATGATTGCGGCAGTTGACGAAAATAACGCAAATCCGCTTATCCTTCTCGGCACGGCTGACGGCGGAAGCTTTTCGGGGGAAACCGAATTCCTCACATCTGAACAGTTCAGAAGTCCCGAAAGCCTTATGAGCCGTACAAAAATCCGCAGGGGAAAGCTTACATCGCTTATGCTTATGACGGACGGCGTTGCTGACGATTATTACCCTAACAACACACAGCTGCTTCGCCTTGTGCTCGATTTGAAGCTGAATAATATCCTTGAAATTGCAGAGCCTGAGCTTATTACCGACGTGACAGCTCCACAGCCTGTTGAGTATCCTTGGGTAAATGACGGTGACGTGAAATATGCTTTGCAGTACACGAAGAATGTCCTTGCAGAAACAAATATGTCACTTGAACAGCTGTGGGCAGATAAGCACGCACAGAAAAAAGCATCACTTGCTTCTTTTGATATCGTGCACGACAGGGACAAGGCTGAAATGCTGAAAATATGGCTTGACAACTACGTTGAAAGAGGTTCATTCGACGACAGAACCTTGCTGATTATAAATACTAACACATAAATTTCGGAGGTTTCCTATGAGCAGAATGGGTGAAGCGACCCTTGCCGACGGAAGAAAAATCCCGTATGTAATAACCGACAATCCTCCCCGCGGAGGAATGAAATACACATATTTTGCACCCGATAAATCCTACGTTGTGCAGTTTTTCAACGAGCCGAACAAAATCGACCGTAATATGACCGCACGTCTTGAAGCAATTATCGGACGCTACAACCCGACTATCCCTGAGTCAAAGGGCGGTGCAATCGGTAATGACGAGCGCCTTGCAAGCTATTTTGCAGGACGCTTCTGTTGGCCTACCGACCTTGTTGTCCTGCCTGAATTCGGAATAGTTTCGCCTGCGTACCCCAAAAGCTTTTTCTTTGAGGAGGGTGCATCGCAGTTTCTTGACCTTAAAGGAAAGGACAAGAAAAGCAACTGGTTTACGTCCAGCAATCGCCGTTTCCTTAACAAGAACGAGCTTGGCGATTTTCGTTCTATGATACAGATGTCGCTTCTGCTGGCACGTTCAATCCGCAGACTTCATCAGGCAGGTCTTGCACATTCTGACTTGTCCAACAACAACGTGCTTATAGACCCCAAAACGGGAAACTGCGTTGTTATTGATATCGACACGCTTGTTGTGCCGGGACTTTTCCCTCCTGAGGTTGCAGGAACACGAGGCTACATCGCTCCTGAGGTGCTCTCAACAATGGAGCTTGACCGAAATGACCCGAGGAGAAAAATTCCGAGTTCAGTAACGGATTTGCACGCTCTTGCCGTGCTTATCTATGAGTATCTTTTCTTCCGTCACCCTCTTATGGGACCGAAAATTTACTCAACCGAGTCAGCCGAGCGTGATGATTATCTGGGACTCGGTCCGATGGCAACCTTTATCGAAAATCCCGATGATACTTCTAACCGTCCCTCTGCAATGAAAACCACAATCAAGGATTTGGGTCCTGTAATGGAAAATCTTTTCCTGCGTGCATTTGTGGACGGTCTGCATAACCCTGCCCTGCGTCCGTCTGCAATGGAGTGGGAGCGTGGGCTGGTAAAGACCTGGGATTTGCTTCACAAGTGTTCAAATCCGTCCTGCGACAAGAAATGGTTTGTCCTGCACGATGTGAATAATCCTGTGTGTCCGTTCTGCAGAACAAGAATTACCGATAAGAATATTGTACGCTTTGAGCTGAGCTCTGAGGTAAGAGGACACGATGGCGAGTGGAGAAGCTTTTCGGAGCTTGATGTTGTAAACAATACACCGCTTTTTAAGTGGCACCTTTACAGCAACGTGTTTGCTGATGAAAAGGCGGATAAATCCCTGCAGGCATATGTGTGCTGTCATAACGGCGAGTGGTTTCTGATTAACCGCAATGCTGAGGGTATGCTATCACCGCAGGGCAACCCTGTGCCTGTCGGTCAGGCAATCCGACTTACTGACGGAACTGTTTTCCGGGGCTCACGCAATGAGCGCGGAATGTTGATTAAGGTCAGAATTATTTAATTTCCCAAAAGAGAGGAATATGGTCTATGTCTTTATCCGGTCTTTCTGAACGTGAGGCGGAAGCTTCAAGACAGAAATACGGCTTGAATGAGCGAACAATTGATATAAATTTTGCTGAAAATATAATGAGAGGAGTAACTTCTCTGAGCTGTAAGCTTTTTACAATAGCTGCAATGGTGAAAATTGTGGCATTGCTCCTGGGTCTGCTTGAAGTGACAGCACCCGTTTCCGACGTGTCGGGAATATTTGTGCATGCGGGTCTTGCGGTGCTTTGTGCGGCACTTGAAGCGGTGATAAGCTATATTGCCGATAAGAGAACAGCCGAAATATCCGTTTCTGCAAAGCAGAGCAGCTATACCGTGCTTCGCGGTACAAAGCCTGAGCGGATAGAAGAAAAAATACTTGCGGTAGGAGATGTTGTCTATCTTTCGGCGGGGGACGCCGTACCTGCTGACGGAATTATTGCGGACGGTCAGTTTGTTGTTGACCAGTCTGAATTCGGTATGCTTGAAAAGCTTGAAAAAACAACACCTCCTGCGTCATTTAACAGTAGCAGGGCAATGGGACTGAAAAGTGCATACAGCCTTTACAGGGGCTCTGTTATTACCGCAGGAAGCGGTGCAATGAAAATTACGGCGACAGGTGATAACACGCTATGGGCTGAAAAGGCTCAGAGCCAAACTAAAATACACAGTGAGGAATTCAGCGGAATAATCCGTACGGGCGGCATAATCGGTGCAGTCTGTGCGGCGGCAGTGCTGATTTTCTGTGTAATATGCGGTGCGTCGGCTTGTCAGCTTGCAGAAGGAATTCTTGAAGGCTTTTCCGCAGCAGCTGCCGTGCTGGCAATAAGCTGCCTTTGCGGAAAAAATCTGATTACGGAAGCCGCTTCGGCAGGTATGATGAAATCACTCTCAATGCGTAAAATCAACATTTCAAAGCCTGATATACTTACAGATATGCGTGAGGTTAAAATTCTTTTTACGGATAAATCGGGTTCATTTACTGAGGAAAGCTGTGCTGTTAACGGTTTTGTTGACGGCAGCGGAAATCAGATTGACAGAATTGAAGCTGTTGACGAAAAAATAATCAGCCTTATTAAAACGGCTGCAATCAATACTTCTACCGCACAGCTTGAAAACGACAATACTGTTCACGGCGGTACACCTGTTGACAGGGCAATTCTTGATTTTGTGAAAAAAGTGCCCGGCAGAATTAAGGTGAAAAAGCAGGCAGCCGCAGAAAAAGGCGGAATAAGCGGCGTTACCGTAAATCTTGACAGTAAGCTTGTAACTTTTTTCAGCGGAAGTGCCGAGCTGATAATCAATAAATGCTCCGACAGCTTTTCTGCGGACGGGAAAAAACGCAAAATTACAAATAAGGACGCACTTATAAAGCTTGCCGCAACCATTTCCCTGACAGGAAATGATGTGGTTGCACTGGCAGTGTGTGACAGTGTAATAAAGAATGAGAAGCTTCCGTCGGGTCCGTACACGCTTATAGGAATGCTTACCGTTCACGACAAGGTGTGCAGTGAAGCGGGAGAGGCAATTGAAGAACTTGAAAAAAGCGGAGTACGAACAATTCTGCTGACCTCTGCAAGCCGTGAAAATGTTATATATACACTGAAAAAAACTTGCAAAAAAAGCAAGGGCGTTATTTTAAGCTCAGAGCAGCTTTCTAAAATGGACGATAATGAGCTGAGCAGACGTTTCTCTGAGATAAGAGCGGTTGTAAATGCAGATGCAGTGGATAAAATGCGTATTGTCAGGGCTGCATCGGAGCAGGGACTGAAAAGCTGTGTAATCGGGGCGGAATACCGTGACGCTCAGATGCTTGACGAAACGGATGTGGCAATAGCTTCTTCCGTGTGCACCTCATCAATCCGAAGTGCTTCGGATGCTTCTGCCGATAAATGCGGTCTGAGTGCAGCAGCCGGGCTTTGCACAGGTGCTGTCAAGCTTGCAAATATGTGCAGGACGGCTGTTTTGGCAAGAATACTGTGTACGGTTCTTCTGGCGGCGGTAACGGTTATTTCAATTATTGGAGGGTGATTTTTTGGACAGCAAGGATATTCAGCAGCTGCTTGATAATCCTGACGGTATGGGAAGAATTGAGCTTCCTAAGGGCGAGCTTGAAGGAAACTTTATCGTGCGTAAAAGCTGTAAAATAAACGGTAACGGCTCTCTTTTATGGAGTAATTCGGGACCTGTGCTTATTGTTGATGCCGAAAATGTTCAGCTTGATAATCTGAAAATCGAGCTGACAAACAGTAATCTCCCCCCCGAGCAATATATTTCGGTTTTATGCCGCAGCGACGATACTGTTTTTACAAACGTAGAGGTAAACGGTGCAATACTTGGCATAAAGGACGAGGAGCAATTCTGGGGTCTGCCGAGAATTATCGACATAGGCACCTTTGAGGCTGAAAAAGAGCACGCATATATAATGGAAATCTACTCTCCCGTTGATGCGGAAATAAGCTGTAATTTTCACGATGTTTCTCTTTCTGCACAAGTGCTCACACAGGGCTACAATACCATTACCGTTAACATCGGTAAAATCCGCAACGGCTCTGTGCTGTACGGAAATATAGTGATAAAATCAGCCATTGAAAGATGTATAATCCTTTGCGGTACAGCAGGCAGCGAAAATACCTTTTCTGATGGTGAAATGCTGTATACAGTTGACAGGGAAGCACCTGTCAGGTATGCGGAAATGCTGAAAAATCTTGATTATGTACAGCTTGCGACAATGCCTGAGCCTGAGCTTGAAACGATTGAACCTGAGATGGAAGAAATCAATGAAGCACCAATCGAGAGCGATGAGGAAAATGTTCTCATTGTACCTGGCAAGCGTCTGCCGATTGCACCGAAGCAGTATAAAATCGAGCTGACGGGAGAACAGAAAATAAAAATGGATATTGACGCATATCTGTTTATGCTTGACAGCGGCGGTAAGGTGAGTGCCGATAAACGAATGATTTTTTTCGGCAACGACCATTCCGACTGCGGAAGTGTAACGTATCTGAATGCCCCCGATAAGCGTGTGATGTATGTGGATTTCCGACGTATTCCCGCCGATGTAAGTATGATGGTGCTGCTGTTTTCGATTTACGGCAACAATCCTGACCACGCTTTTGATAAGCTTTCGGACGGCGATATCAGCATCCTATGTGAAAACGGCGTGCATATGCACCTGCCTATTGCCGATAACATCAGCAAACGTACGCTACTTGCAGTTGCCTTTGAGCGTACCGACGGAATATGGGAAATGATACCGTCAGGTAAGGGAATAGGACTTCCCCTTGAAGAAATCTGCCGTGGATACGGCGTAACAGTTGTATAAAGGAAGAAAAATATGGAATTCAGTGAACTTATAAAAAAACGCCGCAGCATAAGGAAATTCCTTGCTGACAGCGTTGACGACAGTATGATTGAACAGCTTGTTTCAGCAGCAGTAACCGCACCAAGCGGCTGCAACAGCCAGTGCTGGCGGTTTGTGGCAATCAGGACTCCCGAAAAGATTTCCGCACTTGCAGAAGCCGTTGAAAGGGGAGTACGTCGCTTTTACAGCGATGCCGAGGACGAAAATTTCGTTGCATCAAGAGTGAAGCAGACAACCTTTTTCAAGAACGCACCTGTGGTAATTCTGGTGTACCTTACCGAAATGAAGTACCACGACCCTCGTGTTGAGGAGTATTACTCCGCAAAGGGTTACGGACACAGCGAAATGCTTTCCGCATTGGGCAATCCCGACGTGCTGAGTGTTGGTGCAGCAGTTGAAAATCTGCTTCTCAAAGCTGAGGAGTTGGGACTTGGTGCTTGCTGGATGAACGACCCCATTGTTTCCGCAGAGGAAATAAATGAGTTCATCGGTGCACCTGAGGGACACCGCCTTATGAGCGTAATTCCTGTCGGCAAGCCTGCCTATGTGCCACGTGAAAAACAGATGAAGCCGATGAGTGAAGTGCTTGAAATAGTTTGAAGTTTGAAAAGTGAAATGAGGAATTGATATTATGGGTGAAGATAAATCGGCATATGAATTTTTTTGTATAGCAACAGAAGCATTGAACAAGTCGGATTATCTAACTGCCATAAAACAATTGTTAATTTCTAACAGCATTGAAGAACATTACAAAACATATGAAAAATTATATCATTGTTATTGTGCCATAGGTAAGTGGGATGAAGCTTTTTCATGTATTCGTTCAGCATATCAAATGAACAGTAAGAATGATAAGACAGCATTTGAGTATGCAAAGTATTTAGTTGAAAAGAAAGATGTTGTTTTTGCTAAAAATGTATTAAAAGATATCTTGCGAAGAAATTCATCGTATAAAGCAGCGCAAATGTTGCTTGACGAAATTGACAGCAAATAAAACAACCCGAAAAGGATTTTATACTTCCTTTTCGGGTTTTAAATTTACTTAGTCTTAAACGACTCCGCAATCTTCTTCATTCGGTTAGCCTCGGTAACAATCGCCTTAGCGTCCGCCGTGTCAGGCTTCACAGGCTCATATGCAGGAGTAAGTGAAAGCTGGAGAATTAAGTCCTCTGCGGATTTTGCGGCATCTGCGTATTCCTTAGCCGCATTGGTAAGTACATTCATCTGTGCAAGTGCCTCATCAGCAGAAGCAAGTGCTTCTTCAAGAAGTGCGGCGGTCTGCTTCGCAAGATTTGAGCCCTTGGAAATGGAGGAAACCGTGCCCTCGATAAGATCTGTTGTGGACTTTGCTGAATCGGAGCTCATCTGTGCAAGGGAGCGTACCTCCTCGGCAACAACCGCAAAGCCCTTGCCAAATTCGCCTGCACCCGAAGCCTCGATAGCGGCATTGAGCGCAAGAATATTTGTCTGGAAAGCAATGTCCTCAATCTGTTCAACAACATCAACAATTCCGTCAGTGTTGTCGTTGATTGAGTAAATCGCCTCTGTAAGATTGTCAAGCTTTTTCTGTTCGTCAGCAAGCTTTTTCCGTGCTTCTTCAAGCTTTTCAGCAGCCTTGTTTGCCTGTGCAACAATGTCGGGGCAATTTTCAAAAGCGTTGTAAACCGCAACATCTTTTTTCACAGGCTCAGGTATTGCAGCAGATTTCTCCGTGATTTTTTCTGCATTGTCAATAACCTTTTCCGAAGCCGTGCGGATACGGGAAAGTGCCTTTCGAAGTGTTTTCTTTACATCGGAAAGAGCATCGTGAATCATAGCGAAATCGCCTGCGTAAACAGACTTGTCCTCGGAAATGTCACCGTCAGCAACGTGGCTGATAGAAACCGTGATTTCTCGGATACAGCCGTTGAGTGCCCCGATTGTCTTGTTGAGTGCCTCTGCAATTGCCATAGACTCATCATTGTAGTAAGCCTTCGGGACAGGTGAAGTAAAATCGCCCTCGGCAAGTGCGGAAATTCGCTTTGCCATTGACTTGATAGGTGTGAGAGTCTTGCTGAGAATTACTGCACTTATCAGGCTGAGAAGTGCCGCAAGAATTACCGAAAGAACGACAGATGAAAGAATTTCAACCGTCAGCGGAGGCATCAGCTCAGCAGGTACAGCCTCGACATACATAGTCCAGCCGTCACGGCTTTCTATTGCGTAGGAAGCAGTATAAATATCAGAACTCTCGGAAGCTTGTCCCGCAATAATGCCGTTTTCGTTCCTGACATAAACGGCACAGGACTTGCCCAATGAAATCTTGTCAAAGGTTTCATTGAAAAATTCGCTTTCCAGTGTGCATACAAGCACACCTGCACGTTCTTCATTCAGATAGTCAAGGGGAGCGGAGTATGTACAAACGTTTCTGCCGTCCTGCTCATAAGGCTCGGTAAGCCATTGAGTGCCCGAAACGGCGTTTTTAACTGCTTCGTTAGCGGAATAATCTGTTTTGCCGTCAATTGATTTCAGGTCAGAGGAGTTTACAATATCAAACATCATTCCCGTGTCTGCATAAGCAGCGTTTCTCTGTTCAAGCAGGTGCAGACGGTAATCGTCCACAGCACGGCTGATTGAAAGGTCTTTTGAAACGTCCTCCGCAACAGCAGTAACAGCGTCAATTTTTCCCGAAAGAGCGTCCGCAGCAGTAATAACGCTCTGGTCGATGAGGGATTTTACAACAGCCTCAGCCGAACGCTTTGCCGCCGAATATGATATAAGGGAGAAAAGCACTGCCGCAGCCGCAAAAACCGCAAAGGTTACAGCAATCAGTTTCGTCCTGACTGAATATTTCAATGCAGCTTCCCCCTCCTTTCTTTTACATATAAAATTATTATACAACATTTTACACTATAATGGAATGTTTTTTGTTAATTTGCATATGTAAATATTTTGTGAACGAATGGTTTTTGAAAGCTGGGCAGCTGATTTTTCAAGCCTGTAACCGCATCGGTCTTTCATATCGTGTAAAGGCACTGTGATAGAGTAAGGCTTCAACTGAATTCGGCGATACTGCCTATAAGTACGACAAACTCGACTGCCTTATTTGTGAAAAAACTATTGACAGTTACAGCAACGTTGTGGTAAAATGTGCGTATAAATGTAGGTTAACGCTGACGGTGATGAAGTTGAGGTTACCGACCTTGTTCTTGAAAAGCTTGCGGAACCAATAACCGTTTACAACCTTGAGGTTGAGGATTTCCATACTTACTTTGTTGGTGAGTATGGGGTATTGGTGCATAATTATAATGAAATGTCACCAGCTCTAGAAGAAAGTCCTTATAATCCTGATGCAGTTGATAGTAGAATAAAACCCCCATATGAATCCAATCCTGCACATAATAATCATTCAAGTGATTACAATCCTTTTAAAAATCCTGAGCCAAATGATGCACAAAGCGTATACGAAAGTGCATTATGTGGAAATGGACATACTTGGTAAGGAATTGGCGAAAAAGGAGTATATCAGTTTTTTAGTAATGGTGCTAATTATGGAGAAGGCACAGTTCATTTTGCAGGCATATTAGACTCATCTGAAATTCAAACTATACCAATTGGAATAAGAAGAGAGTTAGGCATAGCTTGATAAGGAGAATGATTATGATAATTGGAAATAAAGAATTATTTGCAGTAGAATTAGTTTTAAATGATAATCATTCGTCGTTACTTGAAGGAACGTTTTCATATTGGATTAATTCAATTAAACTTGGCAATGATGACATTATATACTTGAACGATATTTTAATGTGTATGATTTGGATGAATGATGACAGAAATAATAGATACTATTCTAAAGAATTATCAGGAAATTGGGAACGAATATTTAATAAAATAAATAACAAAATTTATAATTCAGAAAACGCTGACTCTTGTCCAGCACGATTTGATATTTCTATAAATATTCCATATGGTATTGGACATTACACAGTTTTTTATCTTGAAGATTATTATAATGGACATTTGTTATTTAAAAAGAAATCAGAAAGTGATGTTGAACATTTTTTGTTAAGAAAAGGGATAGTGGATGAGGTTTTAGCTTGTACATATTTAGAATTAAACAGTTTGTATGAATCAGCACATTGATTTTGTTAAATGCACAGCCATAGGTATTATTAAAAATATCCCCCGAATTGATTTTCGGGGGATATTTTTATCGCAATAATACCGAACTTAACAAAATACTGCTAAACTTACCGGAAATATCGATAAAATCGAGCTACGATAACATTAATCATGCAGTGAAAAAGCTCCGCACGCAGTATATCTGCAAGCGGAGCTTTTGGTCATAATTCGTCCTGCATACGGTAACCGACACCAAGTTCATTGATAATGTACTTGTTTTCGCCGGGTTTTGAGCCAAGCTTTTTACGCAGGTTTGACATATTTACCTGTAATTTTTTCGTGCTTGTGCTGTCAACATATCCCCATATCTGATTAATGATAAAAGCATAGGTCAGCACCTTTCCTGAATGAAACGACAGAAGTGCAAGGATATTATATTCCGTCTGGGTAAGCCTGATTTCCTGATTTCCGACAAAAACCGAGCGTTTGTCATAGTTGATAACCATATCATTCAGTGAAAATTTTCCGTCTGCCGTTCCCGAGGACTCGGAATTGCGTTTGTTTCTCAGTGCCGCACGCACTCTTGCCAACAGCTCAGCCGTACCGAATGGCTTTGTTATATAATCATTTGCACCCATATCAAGCACCGAGACCTTGTCGGTTTCTTCTGTTCTTGCCGAAAGCACAAGTATTGGAGTAATGCTGTTACGTCTGACCTCTTTGATGAATTCAGTTCCGTCCTTATCGGGAAGACCTAGATCGAGAATAACAAGATCGGGTCTGTGGGAAGCGTACATCATAAGACCGTTTTTGCAGGTGTCAGCAGTTATTGCCTGATATTCATTAGCCTCAAGGGTTGCTTTTATAAAGCTGAGAATGCTGTTTTCGTCTTCGATGATAAGTATCTTGTATTTATTTGCCACGGATTAATCCTCCATTTCAAGTGAGAATGTAAAAGCAGCACCGCCTTTTTTTAAGTTTTGTGCAGAAATTTCACTGCCGTGTGCTTTGATTATAGCTGAGCAAACTGAAAGACCGATGCCCATATTGTTGCGTGTGCCGTCAGTTATTGTACTGCTGCGTTCAAGATATCCCGTGAACAAATCGGACAGTTTTTCAGAGGCAATTCCGCAGCCGTTGTCCTCGACGGTAAACACTGCTTTTTTGTCCTTTAAAGCAACTTCAAGCTTAAGCTCTGTCATACCCTTTGCGTGGTCAGCGGCATTTTCAAGAATATTTGTGAGCACCTGTTCTATAAGCATTGCGTCCATCGGAATACTTACAAATTCATCGGGAATTTTAACGGTGACCTCCTGATTGGGGCGGCGTTTTCGGAATTTAATCAGCACAGTGTCAATGAGCTCCTCCAGAGAGGTCGGAGTTTTGTTTATGCATACCATCCTGCTGTCAATTCGTGTTACCGACAGCAGATTTTCAACCATTCTTATCAGCCATTCGGAGTCCTCCTTGATTTCCCCGAGAAGCATCTGCTTTTGGTTTTCACTGAGCTGTTCGTAATTTTCCAGAATGGCGGTACACGAACCGTAAATCGTAGTAAGCGGAGTGCGAAGGTCGTGAGAAACCGCACGCAGAAGATTTGCACGCATTCGTTCCTTTTCATTTTCGGCTTTCAGCTTTTCCTGAGTTCTTACACGCGTTGTAAGCACGCCTGTCATTACCGCAACAATCAGCATAACCACTGCCGAGGAAACACATTCGGGGGAAATGAGGTCAAATGCGTAATAAGGGTAAGTGAATGCGTAGTTTACCAGCAGTACGCTGCCGAGTGATGCAATTATACCCCATAAGAAACCGTGGGTTTTAAGCGAAACAAAAAACACTCCAAGCACAAAAATCATAGGTATAAGCGAGTGTGTGTCAAAAAAACGCTGTAAAACCATAATCAGCACGAATGCAGCCAACGGGGTAATTATTGTAAAAACGGTGTCCTTAACGATTGTTTTTATATCTGACATAAGCAGTTCTCCATAAAAATGATAATACCATTATACCATATCGGAGACAAATTGCAAATATGCTTTACGCAGTAGTTTCAATTTTTGAATAAGCCTGAGCAATGTTGAGAATATGGTCACCGATACGCTCAAAGTCAGTAAGCAGTTCCGAGTAAAGTACACAAGCTTCTTCCGTGCATTTGCCCTGACGCATACGCTCCAGATGTTGTTCACGGTAATTTTCCGTCATATCATCTACCTTCTGTTCAAAAGCAGCGATATCCGACAGCCATTCAGGAGTAGCCGTTTTCATATTCAGCACCTTGTCAAGTGCTTCCTTAGTAATTGTCTGCATTTCCGAAAGCTCTGTGCGTGCTTCATCTGAAAATGCAATTTTCTTGTTTCTGATAACATCAATGTATCCTGCAATGTTAAGTGCGTGGTCACCGATACGTTCAGCATTGCCTGTAATCAGGAAATACTGTTCCACATCGGCAACATTGTCACCGCAGTTGTTGTCAACGAGAATTTTGGAAATGTACTGAGAAACCTCTTTGTTGAGAGAGTCAATGGTTTCCTCGTGCTTGACGACCTCGTCGAATACCGATGTGCTTCCGTTAAGGATAACATTATATGCTTTGTATGTATTTTCGCCGGAAAGAGCAACCATACGGTGAATTTCCTGGGAAAGAAGGTCAGTGTGAACAGCTGTAGAGCCGAGGTGCATCCTGCCTCTGCGGAATTCCGCATTGAGCTTGGAAAGGGGAGTAACACCATCAGTTTCATCACCTGTGTCAGGAAGAATTTTTTCTGCGAATGCAGCCAGATATGTACCGAAAGGAACAAGCAAAGCTGTTGTGACAATATTAAAAATAGTGTGCATATTTGCAATCTGCTTTGAAGGGTCATCAGGTGTAATTCCGCCAACCCAGTCGGTTACAGGAAGCAGCAGACAAAGCGTAGTGAAAACCACAGTACCGATAATATTGAACATCAGGTGAATAATAGTTGTTCTCTTTGCACTGCGGTTTGTTCCGATTGAAGCAAGTACAGCTGTGATACAAGTACCGATATTCTGACCGAACAGTACAAAAACAGCGTTCGGGAAAGAGATAAGTCCTGTTGTAGCAAGGGTTTGAAGTATACCTACAGAAGCAGAGGACGATTGAATGACAGCTGTGAAAACCGCACCTGCAAGAATACCCAGGAGAGGATTTGAGAATTTTGTCATAATTTCAACGAATGCTTCCGACTCCCTGAGCGGAACCATCGAGTCACCCATCATATTCATACCGATGAACAGCACACCGAGTCCCGCACAGATTTTGCCTATGTGCTGAACCTTTGCAGCCTTGATGAACACAACCATTGCCACACCGATAAAAGCAAACAGCGGAGCAAGCATACCGACATCAAGTGCAATTAGCTGACCTGTGATAGTAGTGCCGATATTTGCACCCATAATAATCCATACAGCCTGCTTGAGCGTCATCATACCTGAGTTGACAAAGCCGACAACCATTACCGTTGTTGCCGATGAGGACTGAATTACCGCAGTAATTCCAGCACCAACCGCAACCCCTAGAAAACGGTTTGAAGTAAGCTTTTCAAGAATGCTTTTCATCTTGTTTCCGGCAGCGTCTTCAAGTCCCTCACTCATCATCTGCATACCGTAAAGAAACAGTGCCAGACCGCCGAGCAGTCCGAGAATTTCAGTAATACCCATATTTTTCCTCCATAATTGCAGGCAGCCTTACCTGCTTTTTTTTAAAACCCATCTATTTTGTCCGTAAATAATTATAAGTGATACATATTTTCAATGCAATAAGAAAAGTGTTTTCTTAACCAAATTTAAACCCTTTTTCAGCAGCAGTTGACAACGCCTCGGTTTGTGTTGTATAATTTACTTGTAGGAATGTTGTTTTTACATATAAGATGAGGATAATGATATGAAAACAAGTCTGATTATAATGGCTGCAGGTCTCGGAAGCCGTTTCGCAGGAGGAATAAAACAGCTTTTTCCCGTAGGACCCTGCGGCGAAATAATAATGGATTATTCAATACACGACGCAATTGCAAGCGGATTTGACAAGATTATAATAGTCCTGCGTAAAGATATAGAATCCGATTTCAGAGAGGTAATTGGCAAGCGTATCGAGCAGGTCTGCTCCCATAAGGGTGTTGAGCTGAAATATGTTTTTCAGGAGCAGAATAATGTCCCCGGTGAAGTTCCTGAGGGCAGGAAGAAGCCCTGGGGAACAGGACAGGCTGTGCTTGCGGCAAAGAGCGAAATAAATGAGCCGTTTGCCGTGATAAATGCAGATGATTTTTACGGCAGGACAACCTTTGAGAAACTGCACAATTATCTGTGCACGGAGGTTTCAGCAGGAAAATATTGTATGGCAGGCTTTGTGCTGGGCAATACACTTTCCGAAAACGGCGGGGTGACGAGAGGAATTTGCGATATTGATAAGGAAAATAATCTTCTGAGTATTTCCGAAACCGCAAATGTGGCATTGGTCAATTCCGAAGTAAGAGCAGGGGAAAGCTGTATAAATTACAATGCAGTTGTTTCAATGAATATATGGGGCTTTGCAGAAGATTTTATCGAACGGCTTGAAAAAGGCTTTGCTGAGTTTTTCAGAAACAAAGTGCCTGAAAATCCTCTTAAAGCAGAATTTCTGATACCTGTATTTATCGCAAAGCTTCTCAGCGAGAAGAAAATCAGTATAAAGGTTCTGCCAACGGACGAAAAATGGTTCGGGACTACATATAAAGAGGATATCACATTTATTTCGGAAAATATTGCAGAGCTTACCGAAAAAGGTGTGTATAAAAAAGATTTGTATTCCGACCTTTGAGAAAGCTGAAACAGGACATATGATTGAGTTCATATGTCCTGTCTTTGTATACAAACAAAAAAGCCGTACCAATTGGTACGGCTTGATTTTGCAATGTAAATCAAACTTACTTGAGTTCGATTGTAGCGCCAGCAGCTTCGAGCTTAGCCTTGAGGTCATCAGCGTCAGCCTTGGAAGCACCTTCCTTGATTGTCTTAGGAGCAGCTTCAACGAGCTCCTTAGCTTCCTTAAGGGAAAGACCGCAAACGTCCTTAACAGCCTTGATAACGTCCATCTTCTTGTCACCGAAGGAAGCAAGAACAACGTCAAATTCTGTCTTTTCAGCTGCACCAGCAGCAGCGCCAGCAGCAGGAGCTGCAGCAGCAACAACAGCGGATACACCGTACTTTTCCTGGATACCTTCAACGAGTTCGGAAAGTTCGAGGATGGAAAGAGCGTCAATTAAATCAAGAATATTAGTAATTTTCTCAGATGCCATGATAATAATCTCCTTTTAAATTTTATTTTGTGCTATGCACAGTTTAGTTTCTGTGGCATAATGGCTATGCCGTTTTTGATTGCGAAATTGCAATTATGCAGCTTCTTCTTCGTTCTTCTTGTCCACGAGAGCCTGAAGTGTAGCAGCGAGGTTCTGCATAGGAGCCTGGAGAGAACCGAGGAGCTGTGCGAGAAGAGTTTCTCTGGAAGGAATCTTGGAAAGAGCAGTAACACCCTTTTCGTCGTAGATTTCTTCGCCGATGAAGCCAGCCTTAAGGTTGAACTTGTCCTTAGCTTCTTCAGCAAACTTACCGAGGATACGAGCAGGAGCAGTTTCGTCACCGTCTGTGAGAGCGATAGCGGAAGTACCCTTGAGAACCTCTGTAAGACCTTCAAGACCTGCATTCTTAGCAGCGAAACGGAGCATAGAGTTCTTTTCTACGAAGTAGTTTACGCCTGCTTCACGGAGTTCCTTACGGAGCTTAGTGTCTTCTTCAACAGTGATACCCTTGTAGTCAACGATAACACCTGCTGTAGCATTCTTGAGCATTTCGGTAAGAGCGTCAACTCTTGCCTGCTTGGATTCGAGAATCTTTGCGCTTGGCATTAAAATTTCACCTCCGATAATTCAATAAACAAAACTATTCATTTTGCTTTTTGCTAACGGATTCAAAAAGAAAACCTTCTCCAAATAGGAAAAGGTCGGAAGTATACATATAATACTTACCATCTTTTCCTCGGCAGGACTTACGATTTTTCAATCACCTGCTGTCTTTAGAATACGATAGCTTGTTGTAACACAACTTCTGTATTATATCACACAAAATATGGCTTGTCAAGTGTTTTTTTGAAATTTTTTATCAATAACCGTCTTTGTGCAGCAAATCATATACATATGGCTCAATATAAACCTCATTACCTTCAAAGACAAAGCTGAAACCGGCATAGCAACCATTATCAAATTCCAAGGTGTCAAATACAAAAAGGATTTGGTTATCATAGAAATTCACATAACCCAAGTCACAAAAATGACTTAAACCATATTTGTTCAGCAAATTTTCGTATGTGTTTTGTTCCATTACAATTCTTCCGTGTATATCTGTATGAGTCAAATCTTCAAATCCAAGAATTACTTCATTACAGTAATTTCTGATATCATCATAATGCTCAATTACATAATTTGACATATCGGTCTGACGGGTATTACAAGCACCATAGTTAAACCGTAAATCTATTTCAATCTTTTCTGTGTATTTGTTATTGTAAATTAACGTTATCAATGGAATAGCAATAGCAATAATTATGACTGCAATAATCAGAACACGTTTTTTCGATATGTTCATTTTAATCTTCCTCATCATATCGCGTCATCTTTATATTCTTCTTAAAGTTCCTGCGTACCTTTCTGTACTTGAACTTGTCACGGATTTTGCGGAAGAAATCTCCGCCGAAGAACAGTATTACATTAAGCAGAGAAATTGCGATAGCAATTTTACCCGACCAGCCGACAAGAATAAAGCTGCGGATAATCATTGCCGCATAAACCAGTCCCAGCCATTTCATTTTTATAGGAAGGATGTAGAACAGACGCAGTTCCATATTCGGTGCAACAATTGCCATTGCAAGGAACAGCGAAAGGTTGATGAACTGTGCTGTTGCAAAGCCTGTGAAAAAGCCGCCGATTATTGAGAAAATTACTCCCGAAAAGTAGAATACGTTGAACCTGAACGTACCCCAGTAGCTTTCAAGATTTGAGCCGATATGCCAGTAAAGGAACAGCCAGAACAGCATACTTATCGGGTCAAGTCTTTCGGGGTAAAACACAAAGGAAACAATTCGCCACACCTGTCCGCTGAGAATTGCATTTCGGTCAAAAACAAAATATTGAAGCAAAGGAAGTGACGGGAAAATATACCAGAATGCAAAAACAATAGCCGTACCTATAACAATATAAAGCATAAGGTTTTCAATGCCGAATTTGCCGAATTTACGTTCAAGCTTGTTTAATACGTTCAAGAAATTATCTCCTTTCGAATTTGGAAAAATCAGTATATCAAGTATTATATCACCAAAATATAAAAAAAACAATATGCTATTGCAAATGTTTTAAAAATAGGGTATAATAAATAGGTATATTATTATTTTGGAGGAAAAACAAATGAGAATTACAGAAGATATGATTATCGGTGACATCCTTGACCTTGACCCCGATACTGCACCTTACTTCCTTGAAATGGGTATGCACTGCCTCGGCTGTCCTTCCGCAAGAGGCGAAAGCCTTGCAGACGCTTGTGCTGTTCACGGCATAAGTGCGGCAGAAATGGTTGCAAAGCTCAATAAGCATTTCGACAACAAGTAAGAGCGTGCGCCGAATATGTCAGGTTATCCTTTCATACTCGGCGCTTAAAATTTTACATACCTGAAAAGGACGGCTTACTATGCTGGATAAAAGATTGAAATTATGTGCGGAATTCGTCAAGGGCGACCGCATTTGCGATATAGGCACCGACCACGCTTACCTTGTTGCTGAATTGCTTTCACAGGGCAGGTGCAGCACGGCGGTTGCCGCAGATATAAACGAGGGGCCGCTTGCGGCGGCAAGGGCAACCCTCGAAAAGGCGGGCGTGCTTGACAAGACGGACGTTATTCTTTCGGACGGACTGAAAAACGTGCCCGAAAGTAACATAACCGATATTGTAATTGCAGGAATGGGCGGCGAACTGATTTCCCGTATTCTCGAAGCCTGTGATTGGCTTGACGGTAAAAATCTTATTCTACAGCCGATGACGCAAGCCCCTTACCTTGTCAAATGGCTTTACAGCAATGGTTTTGAAATTATGGAGCAGCGTGCCGTTGAGGACGGACGTTTCTGCTACACGGTTATAAATGCCGTGAAAAACAATGCCGCACCGACAAGTGTTACGCCGCTTTTTGAGCAGGTCGGCAAGCTTGATTTTGCTGACGAAGCGGCGGTAGTGTACGCAAAAAAACAGGCAGAAAGACTTTACGCTTCGGGACGTTCCTTGCGTGATTCGGGACGTTCAGCCGAAGCCGTGAAAAATATAGGTCTTGCGGCTGAAATTATTTGTGTAAGCGGAGGTAAACCAATGTATACAGTTAAAGATATATATGCGATGATGGACGAAATTGCACCTATGAAAAATCTCCATAAGGGTGACAATTCGGGAATTCTCGTGGGCAGCCCCGACGCAGAGGTAAAGAAGGTGCTGTTTGCACTGGATATCACCTGCGACGTTGTCCGTGAAGCAATTGAAATCGGTGCAGACGTTATTGTTGCACATCACCCCGTAATATTCCACCCTTTGTACGCACTTGATGACAGCAATCCTGCTTGTCTTGCGTTCAAGCACGGAATTGCTTGTATCTGCTTCCATTCACCTCTTGATATGGCAGACGGCGGCATCAACGATATTATTTTCGATATGCTTAACCCGACATTGAAGCTGAAAAAGCTTGAAACACTCGAACCAATCCATTCTGACGGAAGGGGCTATGGCTTTACCTGCTCGGTTGGCGAGGAAATTCTTCCCGAGGATTTGGGCAAGCTTCTCAAGGATATTTTTGGCTGTACGGTTGTGCGTTATACAAACAGCGGCAAGAAAATCTCAAAGCTTGCGTTCTGTTCAGGCGGTGCAGGGAGCAATCTTCCTCTTGCAATTGCACAGGGGGCTGACGCTTACATCACGGGCGACGTGAAGCACGACCAGTGGATTACTGCAAGAAACAGCGGTGTTGCACTTTACGACTGCGGACATTTCCGCACCGAGGATATTGCTATCCCGTATCTTATCAGCCGTTTCAAGGCTGCTTATGCAGGTCTTGAGCTTGTTAAGGCAAAGGCTGATACCGACCCTGTGGATTACGTTGTGTGAGGGGTGCGAAAATGTTAATTTGCCCTAAATGCAAGGAAAAACTTAATATAGAGGGGCGTACATATAACTGTGCGAACCGCCATTGCTACGATACGGCGAAAAGCGGTTATGTAAACCTGCTTCTTGCCAATCAGATGAACTCGGCACTGCCGGGCGATAACAAGCTTATGGTGCAGGCAAGAAAGGCTTTCCTCGACAAGGGTTACTATGCACCCCTTGCTGAGGCGCTGTGCAGGACGGTTTCGGAGTACGCTTCAAAGGGATGTAAAATCCTTGACGCAGGCTGCGGAGAGGGTTACTACACCGAAAAAATTGCCGTAGCTTGTCCCGATGCGGAAATTGTGGGAATTGACATTTCCAAGAATGCGGCGGACTATGCCGCACGTCGTATCAAAGCTGTTAAATTTGCAGTAGGAAGTGTGTTTCACCTGACTATTGCGGACGGAAGCTGTGACGTGCTGACAACGCTGTTTGCACCGTACTGCGGAGAGGAATTTCAGCGTGTGCTGAAAAACGACGGGGTAATGATTATGGTTATCCCTGCCGAAAGACATCTGTGGCAATTGAAATGTGCGGTCTATGATGAGCCTTATCTCAATGAGGTAAAGGATTTCGCACTTGACGGATTTGAATTGCTGAAACGTGAAACTGTTACAGGCGAGATTGATTTGCCCTGCAACGAGGACATAACTGCACTGTTCTCTATGACGCCGTACTATTATAAAACGAGTGCCGAAGGACAGCAGAGATTATCGGAAATTGACACCCTGACAACGGAAATCGGGTTTGAGGTGTTGGTATATAAAAAAATTTGATGGGGGAAACTATTATGTCACTTTTAGATTTTTTCAAGAATATGTTCAGAGATGAGGAAAAGGAAGCAGCTGAGGAGGAGCTTCTCAAGGCAAGAGCAACCGACTTTTATGCCGAGGCTGACAGACGCTTAAAGGATAAGACTGTTATCCGCACAAGTAAAATTCACGACCTTGACCCGCTGGAAATTCTTGATAAGATGAATTTGTTCCTTGATTTGAAGAATGACTTCGTGCTCAGAAGAAAGCTGAAGAAGCTTTTCCTTGGCTTTGTTGACGAAATGAGCGACTTCGAAACATATGAGGGCGGACGTGAAATCGAAGGTTACGATTACGAGGAGGTTGACGACGTGGAAATGGAAATCTACGTTAAGATTTCCCGTGCGTCCGACCGTGACCCATTTGTGGTAATTGTTGCAATCAGCGAGTTTGCGGAATAAGCATTTCCGCTGACATTTGGAGGGACATATATGAATTACATAAAGCAATCATTCAAAAAAACATTTTTGTCGATACTGATTTTCTGTGCGTTTATTACTTTGGCAGGCTGGATAATGAATTGGCTCACTATGCAGGTGTATGGACATTTTACTGAGGGAACAACGATTGTTCAAGGAAACTTTCTCAGCTATTTATCAATGCTTAAAACTGAGGATAATTGGTATACAACCCTGATGTCAATACTGGGCACACTGATTGTGTCACCGCTTTACATTGGAATGTATAAATTCTGCTTTGCACGTTTGAAAGATGAAAATCCGAAAATTGTTTCAATGCTTGATTTTTATAAAAGTCCTAAAAGAGTTTTAGGCTCCTTCGCTGCAAAAAATCTTTTAGGTGCGGCTGCGGCGGTTGCAATGGCTGTTTTAAATATGACAATCGGTATTTTCCTGAGCTTTGCGGCAAGCGATTACGGCACGGCTTCTGCCGTAACTCTTGCTTCAACAGCTACAATGCTTATTATGACTGCCGTTGCAGTAATTGTATCGATGTTCTTTTTCTTCACGGAGTACGGCTATGCACTTTTCTCTGAGGACGGAGTAATCAATGCAGTTAGAAATTCTTTCGCAATGGCAAAGCGTTGCCGGCTGAAAATATTTGGTATAATTATTCTGACAGCCGCAGTAAATTATGCAATCGAAGTATTTCTTTTGTCTTTTGGTTTTTGGTTAAGTCCCATTACAGCCCCTGCATACAGTATTTTGTCAAATACCGTAATTATGTGGATTGGAGTAACCTTTGCAAACGCTGTTTTGGCAGATAATAAGGCAAAGGCTGAGAAGGCTGACGAAGAAATTAAGGATTGAGGGATTATATGAAGCTGAAAAGAATATTTGTTACCGTATTTCTCGGAGCATTAATGCTTCTGACCTGCTTTGTTTCTGCTGAAAAGGACTCGGAAAAACCTTATGCGGAAATGCCTGATATTGTTTTTGTCAAATTTTATTGGGACTATAATGATATAATTACAGGTGAGTATATTGACAAATATGGTTATATCAGAAGCTTTGAGTTTTGTGATATGGAACTTTATACTGAATTAGATAATAGCTACCCAAAGTTTTCAACAGTAAAAAAAATAAATCAATATGCAGACGTTAGAAATATAAAAAAAGTACACGACCTTGTTGTTGAACAGTATAAAGACATTACGAATAACACAGAAAATAAAACAATTGATGCAGATGTGCTTAAGCAATATTATGTTGAACTTTTGCAGGTAAATATAAATAAAAAAATGATTTCGTGTTCATTCTATGACAATACGGAACGCGGTTGGTCAAGTATGTATGGTATAAGAAAAAATGAAAATAATTCAGAGGAGTTTGTATTTATACGAGATTACGGTAACGCATATTTAACTTCAAAAGAAAAACATACAGAAAATTTATTTTATGCTCTGCATACAGTTTTTTCGCAGATGGAGCCTATGATAAATGGCTGGTAATTAATCGGAGGTCACTATGGCACTTGACGGAGCATTTCTCCACATTGTAAAAAAGGAACTCGGTCACCTTATCGGCGGCAGAGTTGATAAAATAAGTCAGCCTTCCCGTGAGGAAGTGGTTATCGCTTTCCGTACTCACGGCGGCAACTGCAAGCTTCTGATTTCTGCTTCGGCAGGGTCAGCGAGAGTGCACATCACAAAAAAATCCATTGAAAACCCGAAGGTGCCGCCGATGTTCTGTATGCTTCTTCGTAAGCATCTCGGCAACGGCAGGCTTCTTGATATCCGTCAGGACGGTCTTGAACGTATCCTCTATTTCGATTTCGAGGCAATGAATGAGCTGGGCGATATGGTTAAGGTTACTCTTGCGGTTGAGATTATGGGACGCTGTTCAAACCTTGTTATCATCAACGCTGACGGCAAGATTATCGACAGCATCAAGCGTGTTGATGCGGAAATGTCCCGTGAGAGAATGGTGCTCCCGGGAATGACATACACCTATCCTCCCCGTGACAACCGTCTTGATTTCCGCAGCTGTACCGCCGATGATATTGCAAATGCGGCAGAGCAGCTGCCCGACTGCGACTTGTCAAAGGCACTTATCAAAATTTTTGAGGGACTTTCTCCGATTGTTGCAAGAGAGTGGGTTTACTACGCTGCACAGGGAAATGACGCTGTGAAAAGTGAGCTGCACGGCGAACTTCTGGAAAGACTTGCGTTTGTTATCAATCAGACAGCGAGAGAGTGCGACGAAAACCGCTGTACTTTTACAGTTGTCAAGGACAAGGAAGGTCTGCTCAAAGACTTTTCCTTTATCCCGATAAATCAGTATGTGGGGCTTATGGACACGAAGGAGCTTGACTCTGCGTGTGATTTGCTGGACTATTTCTACAGCGAGCGTGACAGCATTTCCCGAATGAAACAGCGTTCACAGGATTTGTACAAGCTTCTGCTTAACGCTACCGACCGAATTTCACGTCGGCTTGCAAATCAGCGTATTGAGCTTAAAGAGTCGGAAAATCGTGAGGAATTCAAGCTTATGGGCGATTTGATTTCCGCTAATCTGTACCGTGTTGAAAAGGGTATGTCAAGCATTAAGGTTGAGAATTTCTATGATGAAAATTGTCCCGAAATTGAGATAAAGCTTGACCCACGACTCACCCCGTCACAGAATATGCAGCACTATTATGCGGAGTACCGCAAGGCTGATACAGCGGAGAAAATCCTCACCGAGCAGATTGCAAAGGGCGAGGAGGAGCTTGCCTACATCGACAGCGTTTTCGATGCACTGACCCGTACAAACGGCGAGGACGAGGTAAATGAGCTTCGTATGGAGCTTGCGGAGCAGGGATACATCCGTGCAGCAAAGCTGAAAGGCAAGCCGCCTAAGTCGCATCCGCCGCTTGAATTCAAGTCCCCTGAGGGATTTACAATCCTCGTGGGAAGGAACAACAAGCAGAACGATATGCTCACCACGAAGCTTGCTGAAAAAAGTGATATGTGGCTGCACACCAAGAATATCACAGGCTCACACGTTATAATCCGTGCAAACGGGCAGGAAGTTCCTGACGATACCATTATCTATGCGGCACGTCTTGCGGCTTTCCACAGCAAGGCAAAAAATTCCTCGCAGGTGCCTGTGGACTATGTCCCCGTAAAGTTCGTAAAGAAGCCATCGGGCTCAAAGCCGGGAATGGTTATCTTCACCAATAACCGCACGCTTTATGTTACGCCTCTTAATCCAAATGAGGAATGAAAGGATATTAAATGAAAAAAAGCTTTAAGATTTCGGGTATGACCTGTGCGGCCTGTGCTTCGAGAGTGGAACGTTTCGTGAAAAAGCTTGACGGAGTAACCGACGCAAGCGTGAATTTTGCGGCGGAAACACTTACTGTTGAGTACGAAAAAATCGGTGCAAAGGAAATCGAAGCGGCTGTTGTAAAGGCAGGCTATGCCTTTGCTGACAAGAATGCAAAGCAGAAAATGTCCCACGAAAGGGTAATGCTGATAAGGCTTGTTCTGTCGGCGATTTTTGCGTTGCCTTTGCTTGTTATATGTATGGGGCATATGGTTGGAATGCCGCTTCCTGCGGTGATTGACCCACACCATAACGCTATGAATTACGCACTGGTGCAGCTTGCACTTACCGTGCCTGTTATGATAATCGGATGGAAGTTCTATTATGACGGCTTCCGCAATCTGTTTCACCTGTCACCGAATATGGACAGCCTTATTGCTCTCGGTTCAAGTGCGGCATTCGTGTACAGTATGTTTATGATGTATAAAATCACGCAGGGCACGACCGATGCACACCTCTATTTTGAGTCCTGTGCGACAATTCTTGCACTGATTACTATGGGCAAATACCTTGAAGCACGTTCAAGGGGCAAGACGGATGAGTCGGTAAAAAAGCTGATGAACCTTGCACCGAAAACTGCTTTTGTAATGCGTGGCGAAAAGGAACTTGAAGTTGCTTTGAGTCAGGTCAAGGTTGGCGATATCGTTGTGTCACGTTCGGGTGAAAGCTTTGCTGTGGACGGCGAAATCATTGAGGGTACGGCTGTTGCTGACGAGTCAATGCTGACAGGCGAAAGTGTGCCGATTGAAAAAAAGGTCGGTGACAAGGTTGTTGGTGCAACGCTTAACAAAAACGGTTTTGTTAAGTACCGTGCCGAAAAAGTAGGCGAGGACACAGCTTTGGCACGAATAATAAAATTCGTTGAAGAAGCACAGGGCACAAAAGCCCCAATTGCACGTCTTGCGGACGTTATTGCGGCTTACTTTGTTCCTGCGGTGCTTGCACTTGCGGTAATTGCGTGTATCGGATGGGCAATTGCAGGCAAGGACGCAGAATTCTGCGTGACAATTCTGATAAGCGTGCTTGTTATCGCTTGCCCCTGTGCACTGGGACTTGCAACACCTACAGCAATTATGGTCGGCACGGGCAAGGGTGCTGAAAACGGAATTCTCATCAAGGGCGGTCAGCCTTTGGAGCAGGCGTGCAAAATAACAACTGTTGTTTTTGACAAGACAGGTACGCTTACTGCGGGCAAACCGTCACTGACAGATGTTGTACCATATAAAATCGAGGAAAGCGAATTTGTTCGCCTGATTGCTTCGGGCGAGGCTGCTTCGGGACACCCTCTCAGCGAGGCAGTTGTGGAGTACGCCGAAAAAATCGGCACGGAGCTTTCCGAAGCGTCTGATTATGTTAACCTTGACGGACGCGGAATTTCCGTTACTGTTGACGGAAAAAAGCTTCTCATTGGCAACCGCAGGCTTATGGACGAAAACAAAATCGGTATACCGATGAAGCTTGTTGTTGATGCAGAGAAGCTTGCAGATACGGGAAAAACACCGATGTTTGCAGCTGCCGATGGTGTGTTCATAGGAATGATTGCGGCGGCTGATACAATCAAGACGGAAAGCCGTGAAGCAATTGAGCAGCTTAAAGAAATGGGTATAAAAACCGTTATGCTTACAGGCGACAACAGCCGTACCGCAAAAACAGTTGCGGCAGAGCTTGGAATTGATACCTGCATTTCAGAGGTGCTTCCCGAGGAAAAAGCAATGCACATAAAAAATCTGCAGGAGGCAGGCGAGGTTGTTGCAATGGCAGGAGACGGCATCAATGACGCAGTTGCGCTTACACAGGCTGATGTGGGAATTGCCGTGGGACAGGGCACTGATGTAGCAATCGAATGTGCCGATATCGTGCTTGTCAGGGATGACTTGCGTGATGTGTGCAAGGCAATACGTCTTTCAAAGGCAACAATCCGCAACATCAAGCAGAATTTGTTCTGGGCATTCGGCTATAATTCGCTTGGTATTCCGATAGCAATGGGACTGCTTCACATTTTCGGCGGACCGCTTCTGAATCCGATGATTGGTGCGGCGGCAATGAGTCTCAGTTCCGTATCGGTTGTTTCAAACGCATTACGCCTGAAAAAGGTGAATATTGATAAATGAAAGGAAAGCTTAAAATGACAAAGAAAATTATGATTGAAGGTATGATGTGCGAGCATTGCGTTGCACACGTCAGAGAAGCACTTGAGGGTATCGGTGCGGCAAATATCGATGTTTCCCTTGATGGTAAGTACGCAGTCTGCGATACAGACAAAACAAATGACGAGCTTAAAGCACTCATTGAGGATGAGGGCTATGATGTAACGGATATTCAGTAACCTGAAAGAAACAAGGCACTTTCGCTTTTGAAAGTGCCTTGTTTTTTACTAGTTTGTATCAGGTGCAGCCTCTGTTTTTTCGGTAACAGTTTCAGGTTTTTTATCCTGTTCCTCCTCAGCTTTTTCCTTGATAATCGATACTGCCGCAGGCGGACTGCTTATGTCGAAATCAATGTAATCCTTCGTGCGGTGTGAAAGACGCTTACGCTTCAGCAGATATGCAACCATCTCGCTGATAAGAGCATATATAACAGCAAATACAGGTACACCCAGAACCATTCCCGCAAAGCCGAAAAGTCCTCCGCCAACGAAAATCGCAAACATAACCCAGAACGGGGTAAGCCCTGTAGAGTCACCCAGAATTTTCGGACCGAGAATATTACCGTCAAACTGCTGGAGAATTAAGATAAAGATTACAAACGGGAGAACCTGCTTAGGTGCAGTGATAAGCAGGAGAAAAGCACTCGGAATTGCTCCGAAGAACGGACCGAAGAACGGGATAATGTTTGTTATGCCGACAATTACGCTGATAAGTGCAACAAATTCCATCTTCATAATTGACATACATATGAAGCAGAGAATTCCGATAATGAGCGAGTCAAGAAGCTTGCCCGAGATAAATCCGGAAAGTGTTGCATTTGTTTTTGCGGAAATACGGAGTACGGTTTTGCTCATTCCTCTCGGGAAAAGTGCATATATGATTTTCCTTGCCTGAGCAGCGAAAACCTCCTTGCTGTAAAGCAGGTAAATAGCAACGATAAATCCGATAACGAAATCCTTTATTGCAATAAGAAATCCGATTGCACCGTCCTTGATTTTTACGGAAAAATCCCCGAGCGAGTTGAGCATATTATTTGCAAAATCAATAAGCTTCGGCTGAATTGTTTCAAGCTGTGACTCGAAATAATTGACAATTTCAGGGTAATCACCAAGCCATTTGGTGATGAGCACTTCAAGCTGAGCAATGTAGTTGGGGATATTGTTAAGAATTTCCATAACACTGTCCCGTACCTGAATAATTATGACGGTAAGCAAAGACGCTATTACTGCAACAAGCAGAACAAGGCTGACGGCAATACTTAAACAGCGGTTGATTTTCGGATGGGGCTTTTTCTTTTCGATTACCCTTGCAAATATCCGTTCAAAGAATTTCATCAGCGGGTTGCATATATAAGCAATTACAACACCCCACGTCACAGGGGCAATAACCCTGAAAAATTCACTTATGTAACCTCCGATAACGGAGGCTTTAAGGCACAGTATCACCAGTGCAAGGCATATCGCAAAGGTAAAAATGCAATAGGCGGAAATGGTGTTGTATTTTTTATTGAAATCTATTTTCAAATTGTCACGACCTTTCATAGAAAAACCTATAAGCATATTATACACCTTTTGTATTCAAAAGTAAAGTTTTTTTGTGAGAAATATTAAAAATTTGCCGACTCTTATCCGCTTTGAAGCTGAGTAAACTCCAAATGGAAATTTTTACAGAGAGCTTGTCAGTGACGCAGCAAAAATTATGGCAATAAGAACAGGGGCAATATATTTTATAGTTACGGAAAAAAGCTTTTTCAGAGTAAATTTCAGTCTGCCGCCGTTGGAAATTTCATCTGCGGCATTGTCAATTCCCCAGATGTAGCCCGTGAGAATACAGAGGAAAAAGCCGCCGAGGGGCATAATTACCTTGTCGGAGAAAAAGCTGAAAAATTCGAACAGACTCATATTGCCAATCCTGATATCGGGAATTGCCCCAACCGAAAGGGAAGCAAAACAGCTTGCAATAAAAATGAGCACACTGACAATTGTTACTGCCCATATGCGGTTAAGCTTTGTGTTGCTGCAAACCCAGGATACAATTACCTCCAGCAGTGAAATAGATGAGGTAAGTGCAGCAAAAAGCACAAGAATGAAAAATACCGCCGCAACGACGGTGCCGCCTCTCATATGCGAGAAAACCGCAGGCAAGGTTCTGAACATAAGTCCGAAGCCCTCTGTCGGCTCAAATCCGAAGGAAAACACCGCAGGAAGAATTGTAAGACCCGAAATAATTGCAATAGCTGTATCAAGTGTAATAATAGTTGCCGTGCTTGCGGCAAGATTATTATCCTTCGGCAGGTAGCTTCCATAGGTTATAAGCGTACCCATACCGAGGGAAAGTGAAAAGAAAACCTGCCCCATTGCATTGAATACAATGTTCAAAAAGTCGGAAAAGCTTGTTATTTTCGAAAAATCAGGAACAAGAAAAAATTTTACCCCCTCAATTGCATTCGGCAGCGTAAGGCTGTAAATCATTATTCCGAAAAGAAAAACCACAAGAGTCGGAAGCAGTACGGAGCTTACCTTTTCAATTCCGTTTGACACACCGCCTGTTACGATTATGCAGGTTACGGCAAGAAATACTGCCGTCCATAAAATAGGTTCAAAGCTTTTTGAGGAATATTCTGTAAAATAATCAGTACCCATATTCGTATCGGTAAAGCTGTTGATAATGTATTTTATAACCCAGCCGCCTACGACACAGTAGCTTGCCATTACTCCGAATGAACCGATTACCCCGAAAGCACCTGCAAATCCCCATTTAGGATGAATTTTTGCACAGGAGTCAATTGCGTTAGAGCCTCCGTAACGCCCGATTGCAAGCTCGGAAAGAAGAATGGGAATGCCCAGAAGTAGCAGAAAAATAACATATACAATAAGAAATACCGCACCGCCGCTTGTGCCTGTGATATAAGGGAACTTCCAGAGATTTCCCAGACCGATTGCAGAGCCTGCGGCAGCCATAATAAATCCGAATTTTGATGACCATTGTTCTTTATTTGCCTTCATATACTCCGTCCTTTCAACATTTATCTGTTGAAGTATTCCCTGTGCAAAAATTTTTATACACTTTACTGAAAATCGGCAGCAAATATTATAAAACTGTTAAAAATGAAAAAGGGGACTTTTTTTCCATCTGCGGATATGGTATAATATTTAATATACTCAGCAATAGACCGCTCAGGTCTGCGTTACTACATTGGAGGTTCTTATGGCAAACAAACTTGACTTTATTGGGGTAAAAAGAAAAGCTCTCGAAGCTTATTTCGGGAAGCTTAACGATATGCAGAAGAAAGCGGTTTTCACAGTTAACGGTCCCGTACTTATCCTTGCAGGTGCAGGAAGCGGAAAAACTTCCGTTCTTGTCAACCGTATTGCAAATATGGTTACCTTCGGCAATGCCTATGCAAGTGAAAATATTCCTGCGTCCGTTGATGACAGCGATATTGCTTTTCTTGATAATTACAACGGAAGTACAGATGAAGAAAGTGTTTCCCGACTTGCTGAAATTATTGCGGAAAACCGTATCAACCCCTGGAATATTCTCGCAATCACATTCACAAACAAGGCTGCAGGTGAATTGAAGGAGCGTCTGCGTGCAATGCTCGGCGGACAGGCTGACAACATCTGTGCGGCAACCTTCCACTCTGCTTGCGTTCGAATTTTAAGACGTGAAATCGACAAGCTTGGCTATACTTCAAGCTTTACGATTTATGACAGCGATGACAGCCAGCGTCTGCTGAAATCCTGCTACGACCCTCTTGACCTTTCGGACAAGACCTTCCCTGTCAAGACGGTTCTCGGTGTGATTTCTTCCGCAAAGGACAAGCTGATTACTCCCGCTGAATTTGAAAAGGAAGCGGCAGGCGACTACCGCAAGCTTGGAATTGCAAAGCTTTACAAACTTTATCAGCAGCGTCTGCGTGATGCAAATGCTCTTGACTTTGACGATATTATACGACTCACAGTTGAGCTTTTTGAGCAGGAACCAGAAGTGCTTGCACACTACCGCAACCTTTATAAATATGTTATGGTTGACGAGTATCAGGATACAAACGAAGTACAGTTCAGACTGGTGTCCCTTCTTGCAGGCGGTCACGGCAATCTCTGTGTTGTAGGTGACGACGACCAGTCAATCTATAAATTCCGTGGTGCAACAATTGAAAATATCCTCAATTTTGAGGAGCAGTTCGACAACGCAACAGTAATCCGTCTTGAACAGAATTACCGTTCAACACAGAATATCCTCAGTGCCGCAAATTCCGTTATTTCCAACAATCTTTCCCGTAAGGCAAAGAAGCTTTGGACAGACGCAGGCGATGGTGACAAGGTTACCGTTTTCAAGGCTTACGACGAGTCCGCCGAGTCAAGATTTGTTGCGGAAACAATTCTTGAGCAGGTCAAGGACGGTGCTTCCTATAAGGATTTTGCAATCCTCTACAGAATGAATGCACAGTCCAACAGCATTGAACGTGCGTTTACACACAGCGGTATTCCTTACAAGGTTATCGGCGGTATGCGATTCTACGACCGCAAGGAAATCAAGGATATGACAGCGTACCTTTCCGTGCTTAACAACAACCGTGATATGCTTCGTTTCAAGCGTATCATCAACGAGCCGAAGCGAGGTATAGGTGATACAACTCTGTCAATGATTGAGCAGATTTCCGTTGACCTGAATGTTTCACCGATTGATGTAATGCGTGACAGCGAAAATTACGCACCTGTTGCAAAGAAGTCTGCACTGCTTACAAAAACAGCGGCAATATTTGACCACCTGACCGAATTTGCTGAAACACATACTCTCAGCGAATTGCTTGATGAGCTGCTTGACAAGACAGGCTATGCAAATGCGATGAAGGCACTCGGCGACGAGGGTACAGGCAGACTTGAAAATATCAGCGAACTTAAAACAACTATGGAGCAGTACACCGAAGCAAACGGCGATGAAGCGACACTTTCGGGCTTCTTGGAGGAAATCAGCCTCTACACCGACGTTGACAAGCTTGAGGAAGACAGCGATGTGGTTTATATGATGACTATGCACAGCGCAAAGGGACTTGAATTCCCGACAGTTTTTGTTGTCGGTATGGAAGAAGGAATTTTCCCCGGCGTAAGAAGTATGAACAGCCTCGAGGATATGGAGGAAGAACGCCGACTTGCGTATGTTGCGATAACCCGTGCAAAGAAAAAACTGTATATCTCACACGCTAAGCAGAGAATGTTGTTTGGTTCAACAAACCGCAACCTCATTTCCCGTTTTGCAAAGGAAATCGACTCGGATTACGTTGAGCGTGTTGACAGCACAATGAAGATTGCTGACGAAGGCAATGATGTAATCGTGCAGAGCGTGCCGAAATACACCTTGCAGAGCGAGCTTGCAAACCGTAAGGTTGAACAGGCAAAGAAAAAAGCCGAAGCGGATTTCTCCGTCGGCGAGCGTGTTAAGCATAATATTTTCGGCGAGGGAACAGTTCTCTCGGTCAAGAAGATAAGCAACGACGCTATGCTTGAAATCGCATTTGACAGCGTCGGCACAAAGAAGCTTATGGCTAATTTTGCGAAGATTACAAAGATATAAAAAATGCCCTGATTTTAACATCAGGGCATTTTTTGTACATCAGGGCATTTCTTGTATCATTTGAGTAATTGGTGTAAGCATAATAAGGGCGGTGAAGAAGTAAATTACAACGAAAATCCAGAAGCAAGGTGTGGAAAGGAGAGCCTTCCACTTGCAGTTTGGCTTTACTTCTTCGGGGACATCGATTGCTGTTTCAACGGGGAAACCGTCCTTTTCTTCGTCGATTTTGCCGTTTCTCTTGAGGAGAAGCACAATTGCGACAATTGCAACAACTACGAGAATTGCGGAGTAGATAAGCTCTGTTACAAAGAAATCCTCGCCGATTTTGTATTCAAGGTAGCCGAGTACCATAGCGTTTGTGTTTGCAGCCATATGACAGATGATAGGAATCCAGATTGACTTGCTCTTTACAGCAACGTAGCCCATTACAAGACCAAGCAGGAAGCCGTTGAACATCTGATTGAAGTTGCCGTGCATAACACCGAAAAGAACTGCGGAAGCGATTACCGCAAATTTTTTGCTTACAGGGGAGAAAAGCTTGAGTACAAGACCACGGCAGAGAAGCTCCTCGGTAATTGCTGCAATAAATACAAAGTAGATAACCATTATAACGTTCTGAGCAATGTTGTCGGAGAAGGAAAACATTGCTGCTGCCGACTCGCTGATACCGCTCATCTGTGTTACAGACATAATTGCGTACTGTACAAGAAGTGAGAAGCCCTGGAGTCCGAGAACAGCAAGAACAGCGATTACGCAGTCAGCGGCAGGAAGCTTTATACCGCTGAAAGCTTTAGCTTTGTAGTGCCTTTTTGTCATAGCGTTACCGATAAGGTATGCAACGGGGTTTGCAATAAGGAATGCGATTGCGTTGAGCAGAATCATAAACATCGGGTTCATAAGCTCGGTTGTGCGGTTTGCCATTTCTATAGGGTCGGTAATGCCCTCAGCCATTACCTTAGCGGTAAGAACAACGCTGTAAACTATTGATGCAATAAAAACAATTGCATTTGCAATGAGAAACTGGAAAAGCATTGCCATACAAGCTCTGTTGTAGCATTTTTTTACCTGCAAGCTGGGATAACTTGCGTATACAGGGGGAGTAGTGTAGGTTGCATTAGTGTCCATAATCATTTTCCTTTCATAATTTAGTTTTGATTTATTGTATTAAAGAACTAACACAATAATACTATAAAATTAACGAATTGTCAACTGTTAATATTCCATAAGTTGATGAATATAACTGAAAATATTTTGTATAGATTAATCATTCTTTTTCCTCAATCTTGAATAGTAACCGAAAGATTTGATTGCGAAAAATCCGTATTCCAGAGCGATAACCGCCATAAAAATTGTATAGCCGATTTTGAATGGGGTCATTCCCAAATCGTCCGTGAAGCACCATATGATAAGCAGTACGGAAAGTATTACGTCAACAGTCAGCGGAATAATCATCTT
Organism: Oscillospiraceae bacterium; assembly: GCA_045545795.1. Lineage (GTDB taxonomy): Bacteria > Bacillota > Clostridia > Oscillospirales > Ruminococcaceae > RGIG8773. The sequence continues at coordinate 5,096 of JAZQBN010000078.1, read as the reverse complement.
TTTGAGATAATTCTTTGCGTGGTTCATTGCAGAGTCACTGTCGCTGTAAATTTCGGGGATTTCCTCGTCCTCATCGTAAACTCTTGACCATATGCAGTAGCCGTCCTTTTTGGTGACAGACGCAAATTCAAGCTTCCAGCCATCTTCTTTAGTGAGCGCAATATATTCCTCGGAGATTTCACTCTGAAAATCCACTACAAATCTCAGCTTGCAAGGCTCGGACTTGATAAAGTAGAAGTCCTGACCAAGTTTGTCAAAGCGGTAGAATTTCCAGCCCTCTGCCGCCATTTTTTCAACCATAGCCTCAGCTTTGTCAGGAGCGGCAATCCAGAAAAACGGCGATTTCTTAATCATTTCCTTTGATTTCAGCATAGCCTTTTCCTGTTCCTTGGTGTAGGTGAAATTTTCCTCGGGAATGGTAAAATCAAACCTTACCGCATCGGGATTTTTAGCAAGAACTTTTTTGTTGGAGTTATGTAATTTCCTCCAGATAAGCATAAAGATAACCGACAGAACAAACGGCACAATAAGTACCTGCCAGCGTACTTTTTTTGTTGCAATATTTTCAAGGGTTGACGCACCTGCACCGATGAACATACCTACCACAAAGCCTATACATAAGAACATAACCGTCTGCAAGGTTCTGTAAAGCGTAACCCAGCTTTTGTAGGACGGCTCAGCTTCTGTTTCCTTGTCAGCGTTCTTTATAATGTAGTAGTTTCTGCTGTCAGCACATTTTACCCAGCTGTTTTCAGTAAATCGTTTTGGCACTTTGCCCTCGCACTTTTTCTCACGGACAATGCGGTATCGTACCTGCTCGGCTTCGCCCTGTTCAAAGGTGAACAGACCGTAAGGCTTGAAGCCTGTCAGCATAAGTCCCTCGGACGCAAGACGTGAAAGCTTTTCCTCTGATTTTACCACATCGGCAAACCAGAACGGCATAAATTTTACAGTCATTTCAGTCTCGCCTCCTGTGAAATAATATTTCCGTAAACCAGCTTGATACGGGCGATTTCCGCCTTTAATACCTCTCTGCCGATATCGGTAATTTCATAGATGATTTTCTTGTCGCTGTCATCATAAATGTCAATCAGTTTGTCCTTCTGCATCTTTGTCAGCGTGCCGTAAACCGTACCCGAACCAAGCTTTATGCGGTCCTCGGTAAGCTCGGCAACAAACTTTGTTATTCCGTAGCCGTGACGGGGCTCATTCAGTGCAAGCAGAATGTAGAAAGCCGTTTCCGTCATTGGCAGGTGCTTTTTAATAAGCTTTTCCAAATCAGTCATATTTATCTCACGCTTTGTAAGAAGCGTGCCCTCCTTTACCGAATATCAAACAAAAATCTGCTTTTTCTTGCCGTTTGCTTTTCTTGGGTACTCACGAATTCTTACGATGTATTCGATGTTTACCATATCAAGTCCCTTGTTGGCGGTTTCGATAACAAGCCAGTTTTCGTTTACCTCACGGACAAAGCCTTCAAGCATTGCTGACTCATTGTGCAGAGTCGTGATAATAACTTCCTTGTCGATAAATCTTTTCATCATTTCCATAGCAATTCTCCTTTATTTTACTGCTTCTTTTTCTTTTTAATTTCCCATTCGCTTATCTGAGTGATGTAATCAATGTTAACAGCGTCAGTGCCGTTGTTGTCTGTGTCAACGATAACCCAGTTGTCCTGCACCTCTGTAATTGTACCGAGTATGCCTGAGCTTGAATTCATAATGGAAATATTGCATTTCTTTCCGATAAATCTTTTAAGTAATTCGTACATTTTTATTCGCTCCTCTTTGTTTAGCTTTTTGTTTTTGATTTTCTTTGTCGCAATAACAGCGGCGTTTCTTTTTCTGCGGAACATCGGCAGAATTATAAAAAAGTAAATTATTATAAAGTATATAAACCAGCTGTTCAAGCTTATCTTCCTCCTTTTTGTAACAGTTTTTCTGTAACAATCTTCTGTCGCAGCTCGATGTGTTGTACCGTGATATGTCACGGTGCGACGTATATCATGGTTTGAGTATATCACGGTGCGACATAGTTGTCAATGGGGTAATTATAAGTTTGTTACTATTGCATATAATAAAGAGGGATACAATGTGCATAATTTACAAAACGTGATAACGGACTTACCGTATAATAATTTTCAGCAAACCCCTTGACATAATTATAAAGATATGCTAAAATAAATTAGATTTTTGAAATGCTATGACGAAGAGAAGTAGCAGGGAAATTCGTTTGCAGTGAGTGCGGGATAGTGGAAACCGCATATCAGAGTCCTTGTGAATAACACTTCCGAGCAGCAAACTGAAAGCCGCTAAGGTTAGTAGGGGAGCCGTGTTCTGTGCGTTAAACGGAAGGCAGGGAGAACGCTTTGACGTTCCTGCTGTTGAGTGACCGCTGTGCGGTAATTTAGGTGGTACCACGGGTTAATTTTTCTCCCGTCCTAAGTATTAGGACGGGAGTTTTTATTTTTTATCAGAAAGGAAAATGATTATGAAACACATTGATATCAAAGAAGTTTTCACCAATCCTGCTCTTATTAACAAGACCGTAACTGTCTGCGGCTGGGTAAGAACATCAAGAGACTCCAAGAACGTTGCATTTATCGAGCTTAATGACGGTACTTCCCTTAAGCACCTTCAGATTGTTATCGACAAGGCTTCCGACATCGCTCTCGACCAGGCTCTCAAACTGGGTACTTCCCTCAAAGTAACAGGTACAGTTGTAGAAGCACGTCAGGCTGCTGTTGAAATCAACGCTTCCGAAATTGAAGTTCTCGGCACTTGTCCTCCTGAGTATCCGCTCCAGAAGAAGCGTCACACTCTCGAATTTCTCCGTACAATGCCACACCTCCGCGGCAGAACAAACACATTCAACGCTGTTTTTCGTGTACGTTCCGTAATGGCTGAGGCTATCCACAGCTTCTTCCAGAGCAAGAACTATGTTTATGTAAATACACCACTCATCACAGGCAGTGACTGTGAGGGCGCTGGCGAAATGTTCCAGGTAACAACTATCGGCTACAACACAGAATATAAGAATGAAGAAGAATACTACAGCAACGACTTTTTCGGCAAGAAGGCAGGTCTGAGCGTTTCGGGTCAGCTTGAAGGCGAAGTTGCAGCTATGGCTTTCGGTAAGATTTACACCTTCGGTCCAAGCTTCCGTGCTGAAAACAGTAACACACCAAAGCACGTTGCGGAGTTCTGGCACGTTGAGCCTGAAATCGCATTTGCTGAACTTCCTGACGTAATCGAAATTGCTGAGGAAATGATTAAGACAGTTGTTAAGACAGTTCTTGACAAGTGTCCTGATGAAATGAAGTTCTTCGATACACACTTCGAAAACGGACTCATCGAAAAGCTCCAGAACCTTATCTCCAACGAGTTCGCTGTTTGCGACTATACAAAGGCTATCGAGCTTCTCAAGAGCGCTGACAAGGAATTCGTTTACCCTGTAGAATGGGGCTGCGACCTCCAGACAGAGCACGAAAGATACATTTCCGAGGAAGTGTTCAACAAGGCTGTTTTCGTAACAAACTATCCTAAGGAAATCAAGTCCTTCTATATGAAGCAGAACCCTGACGGAAAGACTGTTGCGGCTGTTGACCTTCTCGTGCCCGGCGTAGGTGAAATCATCGGCGGCAGTGAGCGTGAGGCAGATTACGATAAGCTTGTTGCAGCAATGAACGAGAGAAATATGAACCTGGACCTCTACACAGACTACCTCGAACTCCGTAAGTTCGGCTCCGTACCGCACGGCGGCTTCGGTCTCGGATTTGAGCGTCTTATTATGTATGTAACAGGCGTTTCCAACATCAGAGACGTAATCCTCTACCCAAGAACAGTAGGTAATGTTCGCTAATTTTGCACATATACTTTTATCGGATAATTCAGAAAGGAATGATTGATATGTCAAAGTCGCTTTATATCCCTGACGGCTATAAATCTGCACTGACGCTCCGTGAAACACAGCACGCCATCAAGTATATCAAGGACGTATTCCAGCAGGCGCTTTCCTTTGCGCTTACCCTTGACAGAGTTACAGCACCTCTCCTTGTACGCAAGGACAGCGGTATCAATGACGACCTCAGCGGCGTTGAGCGTAAGGTTGAGTTCTCCATCAAGGAAATGGACAACGAAGCAGAGGTTGTGCAGTCCCTTGCAAAGTGGAAGAGAATGGCTCTCCACCGTTACGGCTACACAGCAGGCGAGGGTATCTATACAGATATGAACGCTATCCGTCGTGACGACGATGTTGACAATATGCACTCGATTTTCGTTGACCAGTGGGACTGGGAAAAGGTTATCACAAGAGAAAACCGCAACATTGATTTTCTGAAGAATACCGTTGAAAATATCGTAAAATCCCTTTCTAACGCAAAGAGAAAGGTTAACCTCCGTTACCCGCAGCTTAAAGAAACCATCTGTGACGTGACCTACTTTATTACCTCTCAGGAGCTTGAAGATATGTATCCCGACAAGACTCCTAAAGAGCGTGAATGGCTTATTACCGAGAAGCACAAGACTGTTTTCATTATGCAGATTGGCGGTAAGCTGAAAAGCGGCGTGCGTCACGACGGACGTGCACCTGACTATGACGACTGGGCACTCAACGGCGACCTGCTCATCTGGAACAACGTGCTGAAAACACCTATCGAGATTTCCTCAATGGGTATCCGTGTTGACGCTGAAAGTCTGAAAAAACAGCTTGAAATCAGCGGTCAGCAGGAAAGAATAAAGTACGAGTACCACCAGCTTATCGCAAACGATACACTTCCGCTGACAATCGGCGGCGGTATCGGTCAGTCAAGACTTTGTATGCTCCTGCTTGAAAAGGCTCATATCGGCGAGGTGCAGGTATCTGTATGGCCAAGCGATATGATTAAGGAATGTGAAGAAAAGGGAGTTAAATTGCTCTAAAAAATGTGCCCGAGGCTGTATGGCTTCGGGCATTTGTATTGTATAGTTAAACCCCCAGTTTTACTGGGGGTTCAGAGCTTATAGCTATGGACAAAAACCTCCTTGCGAATTATAATAAAAGCAGGTTTGCCGACCGCAATTAAAATAATGACAAGGAGGAAATGTCAATGAATGACA
>JAZQBN010000077.1:0-4264 GCA_045545795.1 Oscillospiraceae bacterium | reverse complement strand
ATCCCAAAATCACCGTCCATAAACCACGGCGTATTTTGAATCAATGGGCGAATTGTTTTCTTGGAGAAATTCACGATAGCATATTGTTCGGGTGCGAACTCTCCAAAGTGCATTTCGTTGATGCTATCCAAACAATCTTGGCACAAGTGGCTCTGAATTACATCGGCATCAATAGGCTGCTTCTCGCCTTGAATCTGAATGTGAGAATACCCACGGTCTGGGTCGGTCATAGAATGAACATTCTTTATGCCGTGAGAGGACATATAACCTGCCTTTTTTTCAATGAGGTTTCCTTGCTCATCGTATCGGTTGATTTCAATACGCATAATGTCAAAGGTGTTCAGATTGACAATGCCCACATTGTTTTCTCCCGAATAGGCAAGGAAAAGAGGACTAAAGTGAGTATCGCAAAGGTGTTCTCCGCAGATGAAACAATCTTCTTTGCTAATAGTCGAAACATACGGTGTATGCTCGTACTCTTTCTTTTCGCCAGAATCGGAATCAGAACAGGCAGATAGCAGCAGTAGGGATAGGCAGCACAATATTAAAAATATTTTTTTCATTCTTCCCACCCCCATTTACACAATGCCAAAATACTTCTCGAAGAACGCTTGTATCTTCTCAATAACGGTCTGTTTCTTGGCTGCTCGGTTGCCGCCGCCGAAGCGAGATACAGGGGGCATCAGCTTGTCAATGTCTGTTCCTGTGGTCTTAACGCCGCCATCACGGAAAGCGTTTTCGATGTATTTTCTGGTTTCCTCGTCCTTGAGCTTTTCTTCTGTGATAAGAGCCGACAGGTCGGTTTCTTTCTGCTCAAGAACAAATCTTCTCCAATCGCTATTAACATCGGTCTGGGTGTTGATAGTGGCAATGAAGTTCTCAATAAGCTCTTTCTTGGAACGAAGTTCAATGCTCGACTTGATAGCTCGGTCAATGGCAATGAGAATTTCTTTGTCCTCGCAGTTGGATTTATGGTACTTGGCTACAAGCATCAGAATGTAGTCAATATTAACCTCAATCTGCTTCACAAGTTCCATTTCAAAGACAATATCATCGTCAATGTTCTCTGCCTGTGCTTGCGGTCTGAACTCGATATACAGGTCATTATAGATACCTGTGTAGTCTTGGAAGTCGATAGGTGAAAGAATCTCATTCCCTGCGAAGTTGTCAAATGTCGAAAGGATATTGCGAAGTCTTAAAATATTACCAAAGGACACAATGAAGTCCTTTTTCGCACTCTCACCCAGAATATCAACGCCCAGAGGGTATTTCTGGATAAGCTCTGCGATTCGTTCCTCATAGCCTTTCTGGTGCTTGCCGTTCTCATCGTCATAGCCGTAGTAGTAATCGTTGTAAGACTTCATCAGAACGATACCAGATGCGTTTTTATCACCGAACAGGGCGATAGCATCATCGGTTTCTTTCTGTAAGTTGCGGAAACAAACAACATTACCAAAGGTCTTAACAGAGTTAAGAATACGGTTTGTTCTGGAGAACGCTTGAATCAGACCGTGCTGCTTCAAGTTCTTATCTACCCAAAGGGTATTAAGGGTTGTAGCATCAAAGCCTGTAAGGAACATATTTACCACAATGAGCAAATCGACTTCACGATTCTTCATACGCAGCGACAGGTCTTTGTAGTAGTTCGGGAACTTGTCGCTCGATGTGTCATAGGCTGTATTGAACATCTCGTTATAGTCCTTGATAGCAGTTTCAAGGAACTCACGAGAGGTCAAGTCCAGACCATCGGTGTTGTCGCTTTCCTCATCGTCAATGAATCCGTCTGGGTCATCTTCATTCTGTCCGTAGCTGTAAATTGTGGCAATTCTCAAGGCTTTCTCTGGGTGTTCTGCCATCTGGCGTTTGAACTCCATATAGTAGAGCTTGGCTGCTTCGATGGAAGATACCGCAAAAATAGAGTTAAAGCCGTTCAGCTTGACTTTCTGCTTTTCCTCTTTGGTGTCTTGATTCTTGGCAACAGCAGAAATGTTCGTCAGCTTGCTAAAGGTATAGAATCCTGTGTTCCTCTTGGTCTTATGGTCGAAGTGGTCAAGGATATAGGAAACAACCTCTGAAATACGCTCTGGGGCAAGCAAAGCAGAATCGGTGTTGATTGCTTCAACCTGCTTGTCCTTGCTGCCATCTTTCTTCTTAACCGTATTGATGTAGTCAATTCTGAACGGAAGAACATTGCCATCATTGATAGCATCTACGATGGTATAGGTGTGCAGCTTATCACCAAAGGCTTGCTCGGTGGTACGCAGGTTAGGATTGCCGCCAGATTTAGCGTTCTTGGCGAAAATCGGCGTTCCTGTAAATCCGAAGATGTGATAGTTCTTGAAATACTTGGTAATCTTCTGGTGCATATCTCCGAATTGGCTGCGGTGGCACTCATCGAAGATAAGAACGATATGCTTGTTCAGAACAGGGTGCTTCGGATTCTTGGTAATGAAGTTATCAAGTTTCTGTATGGTAGTAATGATGATTCTGCACTCGTGAGGATTGCCCTTTGCATCTTTATCCTCAAGCTGCCTTTGCAGAATCTTGGTGTTCTTGTTGCCGTTGGCTGCTCCACGCTCGAAACGGTCATATTCTTTCATAGTCTGATAGTCAAGGTCTTTTCTATCGACTACAAACAGCACCTTATCAACATACGGTAATCTCGATGCGAGCTGTGCGGTCTTAAAGGAAGTAAGGGTCTTGCCGCTGCCTGTGGTGTGCCAGATATAACCACCTGCATCTGTGCTGCCCATCTTCTTGTAGTTGGTCGCAATCTCGATGCGGTTTAAGATACGCTCGGTTGCGGCTATCTGATAAGGTCGCATTACCAGAAGCAAATTTTCACTTGTCAGAACACAATACTTCGTAATGATGTTCAGCAAGGTATGTTTCTGGAAGAATGTCTTTGTAAAATCAACGAGGTCGGCAATAACCTTGTTGTTAGCATCTGCCCAGAAAGATGTAAATTCAAAGCTGCTGCTTGTTTTCTGGACTTTCTTTTTACCATCACGCTCTTTGATGGCACTAATGCGAGTGGTGTTAGAGTAGTATTTGGTGCGTGTGCCGTTGGAGATAACAAACAACTGCACATACTCATACAAGCCACTTGCCGCCCAGAAACTATCTCTCTGGTATCTCTCAATCTGGTTGAACGCTTCTTTCAGAGCAACGCCACGGCGTTTCAGTTCGATATGTACCAGAGGAAAACCATTAACGAGGATAGACACATCGTATCGGTTATCGAAGTTGCCGCCGTTCTCTACATACTGATTGATAACCTGTACGGAATTGTTATGGATATTTTTCTTGTCAATCAGAGTGATGTTCTTGCTGCTGCCATCATCACGCTTCAAAACCTGCACGCTATCCTCTTGGATAAGTCTGGTCTTTTCCACGATGCCGTCATTGCTGTTGGCAAGATTCTGGCTGAAAAAGCGTTTCCACTCATCTTCGGAGAAGTGATAGCCGTTCAATCTCTCAAGCTGCTCACGCAGATTCTTCACAAGCTCATCGGAACTGTGTATCTGTAAGTAGGTGTAGCCTTGCTCGGTAAGCTGCTTTATAAAGGCTGCTTCAAGTGCTGCTTCGCTTTGGTAGGCATCAGAGCGTGTTTGCTGCGGCTCATATTCAGATACAACAGTAGCTTCGGCTGTCGAAACTATTATGTTATATTGGCTCATACGCTCATCTCCTTAAAGTTTAGTAGTTTATCTCTGTAATACTCATACTGCTTCTGTCTGGCTTCGATTTCAGCGGGCAGACCTGCGGAAATGTCATTACAGAGTTTATGGAAGTTATCTAACAGGTCAGCAATTCGCTTCTGGGTTTCCATATCGGGTAAAGGAATCTCGATTTCCTTTAGAGCAGGTACGCTCGAATGAACAACCTTGCTCTTTACCTTGCCCTTGCTTTTCTGTGCCTGTGCTGCGGTAGTAGAAAGGGCATAAGAGATATAACGAGGCTCCTGTTTGTGCTTCATAACAACAGTATCGCCACCTGCCATACACTTGTCATATCCGAGGTAAGCAATGGATTTTGCGATTTCTTCAACACTTTCGCCTGTAATGGTGAAGATAATATCGCCGTGTTCAAAATACTTTGGCGTGGCAACAACATCTTCGCTTGTGTGGGAGATACATTCCGTAAAACTTATATCGTAGGAAGTGTAAATCTCACCATAACGCACACAAGGGATTCCGTCAGCCTTAACCTCATCTCTCTTGATACCTGCCCCACGATAAATGTCAGTTGCTATGTCAGCGTG
>JAZQBN010000076.1:0-7611 GCA_045545795.1 Oscillospiraceae bacterium | reverse complement strand
TATGGAGCAAGAGCAATCAGACAATTTGATATAATAATCCAAGATAAATTTTTAAAACCACGTGGAATAAATGCATACACTAGTTATCGTTTTACTGACGGTTACAAATCAATCTATCCATATAATGGTCGATTATCTGTTAAGATTACGATATGGGATCAAGGCTCATATCCTTGGGACATCGATTGGCTTTATGATTTCTACAAATATTGGAAAAATGAAGGGGATTTTTTGAAATCATACAGAGTTCATATTGATATTGTCGAAAACAATGAAACAGTATATCATATCAATTATGGCGATGATGATGTGTTCCCTTCTGAAAAGGCATTTTATGCTGCTTTTAATGAGGGATATATGAGGTAAGTTATTTTGAAAGAACGCTCGGTTATGAAAAAACTAATCTCCGTATTTCTGAGCATAATTGTGCTGTTCAGCATAGGAGCAGAGGCATTTGCGGCTTACGAAGAAGACAAGGCTCGAGTCTATGAAACTGACACCTGCACAATTACATACACAATTCAGAACGAATGGTCGGGGAATCAACAGGTATCCGTATCCATCACCAATAACAGCGAAGAAACACTGAGGAACTGGGCGGTACAACTCGACGGCACAGGCACCATTACAAACATCTGGAACGCCTCCGTTCTGGAGAACAACGGTGAGTGGTGTGTTATCCGCAATAACGGTTACAATTACGAGATAATCCCCGACGCAACGGCGGAGTTCGGGTTTATGCATCAAGGCGAACAACTTGCACTCCCTGAAAGTGTTACTTTATGTAGCAAGACGGTGGATTCTACCGCCAATGCAGAAATATCCTACGAAATTCAGAACAACTGGGGCAATGGCTTTATTGCCTCGGTTACTGTAACAAACAATTCAGACCAACCACTCGAAGCATGGCGACTTTCGTTTAACGGAAATTTTGAGATATCCTCTATCTGGAATGCAAACAAGCTGTATACCGATGATGGTAGTTTTAAAATTGAAAACGATGTCACCACTACGCCTATCGCCGTAGGTGAAAGCAAAACTTTCAGTTTTGAAGGTGCAATCGCCTCAGGCGAAGAGCCTGTTCTATCGGATTTTACACTCACATCTGTTGTTATTGATGTTGATTCGGATGAATCCGGTGGATCCGGTGAGTCTGGGGGAAACGGTGAATCAGGAGAAACCGAAGAGCCTGAACCATCCGATGAGCCTGTTCAATCAGAAGAGGCAGTCATTCTGTGTTTCGGCGAATACCTCGCAGAAGAAAAAATGCTCGAAGTATTCTGGTACTCCACCGCAGAAGGCAAAATTTCTCTTTACGAAAACACCGACAACAGCGGTTGGAGAACACTTGCCGAGAATGTTGACGGCAAGAGTTACAAGCACAACCTTGATGACAAATTCCTTATAAAGCAAATAAAGGCTAAGCAGGAAACGGAAAACGGCACAATCGAATCCGAGCCGTTTGTTGTTGCGAATACCGAGGACGGAATCGTCTGCACTTGGCTTGACAGCGATAATGACGGACTTGCAGATTTCGTTGAGGAATCATACAGTACAGACCCCGAATCTCCCGACACAGACAGCGACGGTCTGACCGATTACGAAGAAATATCTATCACAGGGACAAATCCTCTTAAATACGATACGGATGAGAACGGCACAAACGACGCCGCAGATGACATTGACGGTGACGGCTTGTCCAACAAGGACGAAATTGCTCTCGGTACTTCTCCGTCCTCTGCCGATACAGATGAGGACGACTTGTCCGACGGCGATGAGGTTATCAAGACAAACACCGACCCACTGAAAGCCGACAGTGACGAGGACAATCTGAACGACGGCGAAGAAGTTTCAATCGGGCTTAACCCCAATAATCCCGAAACCTTCGGCGTGCCCGATGCGGAATACAAGGTCGAGCAGACCATTTCTGCTGACAGCGACGCAATGTCCGAAGTAAATACAGAAGACTCGCCATACGAGCTGTCGCTGGACATTTCAGCGACAGGAAATGCGGCTGCACGTCTGTCTGCAAATGAAAGCACATACTCCGCCGTAACCGAGAGCAATGCTCGGCTTGGCGGAGCGGTTGAGTTGCGTTATCTTGGCGGCGATGTTGACAAGGTAAAACTCACATACAAGATTTCGGACGAATATATTTCAAACGATGATAGCGAATATGCTGGAAATTGCCTTGACTTACAGGGCATAAAGCGGTATAATATATTCAGGTACTTCGATGAAATAAATATGCTGCTCCCCGTGGCAACTCAGTTCGATGAGGAGAGCAATACCCTGTCCGCCGAAACCGACAAACTGGGAACTTACTGCGTGCTGGATATGGAAGTGCTTATGCAGAACTTCGGTATAGAGCCGACTTCCCTCGCAAGCCCTCAGTATGTTGTTATGGCACCTGTCGCTTCCTTTGAGGAAAAAAACACCGAAGATACCGAAAATGAAGCACCGGCAGAAGAAAATTCGGAAGAAATTCCGAAAGAAGCTCCTGATTATAATGTAATATTCATTATTGACGACCGAAGCTCGGTTATTACCAAGGAACAATTTGCAAAAATAAAAGAAGAAATTCTTGCGTTTACGGAAACTGCTGTTGCTGAAAAGCACCATTTGACAATATCCATATACAAGCAGTCTGCTTCGGATTTCACACAAAGTTGCTGTAAGTTCATTGGAAGTTATAATTCTAAAGGCTTTAACTATGAGTCCATAGGCGATTTATCCGATTACATAGGAGAATTGTCCGAGTCGCAATTGAGCGAAGGCGACCTGTTTGGGGAGAACTGTATCATCTCAGACGGTCTGATTGCCGCCCCAGACGGAGTGTCCGCCGCAGACAGTTGCATCGAAAATTCAAAAAACTATATTTTTGATATTTTCGGACAGAAGAACGCTGTTTATGACGTTGAATCCGAAAGCAGAATTCTTGATATAAATGCGAATGTAAGCATAATCAGCGATACAACTTCGCTGACTGGATTTCAAAGCAAACTTGTAACAGAGACAAAGGGAACTGTTCTCGATTACAACACAAACTTTGCAGGCGAAATTTATAAGCATATTTTTGACCAAGAATATACTTATAAAGAAATTCCAACATACAAATACAACTCGGAACTTGAAACTATTCTGGCAACAGGACTTCAAAAGGTAACGCTGAACAGCGAGTTGTATGCCAACGGCAACAACCCTTCGGGCGAAGACACCGACACGGATATGGACGGTCTTACCGACTGGGATGAGGTTGATTTTAAGCATTGGGAAAAGATTGGTCTGATTACTTATGACGAAAAGCATAATGTAATTCTCCCCACGCTTAGCCAGTGTATGGAATTAACTGATAAGCCGTATGTTAAAGCAGGCTTAGACCGTTATTCTTGGTCTTATGTTGAGCAGCTAATGAGCAAAAATATTATGCCCATTAGCTCTGACCCCACAAATGCAGATGGTGATTTTGATGGTCTGCTTGATTCGTATGAAAGACGAGAACGTCTTGAACCTTTAAATGCGGATATAGACAGAGATGGGCTGAATGACGCCGAAGAAGAAAGGTATAAAACAAATCCTCGAATTGCCGATTCAGATTATGATGGTCTTGATGATAAGTATGAGATTGAAAACAACATCAATCCGCTTAACCGAGATACAGATTATGATGGATTTAACGATAATGTAGACAGAGAACCTAATAAATATAATGTTGATTGGGAAAACCTAGCCACCGAACTATTTGTAACTCAAACACAATTCAGCATTGATTATTTAGATGGCGTCATCCGAGGCGATTTTATCCGTGAGCCGAATCTTGCTCAACTTATCGGCATGATACACGGAAGTTTTATCCCTTTTATTGATGTCCGTGATGTGGTTGCGGGTATATTCAATAATGACTGGGCTGGTGCGGCATTAAGCGGTGTAGGTTTGATACCTGCAGCCGGTGATATAGCCAAACTTGTAGTAAAAGTCAGCGATTTCATAATTACTGGTGCAAAACATGCTGATGAAATCAGTTTGCTGCTGAAGTACATAAATGAATTTGCCCCAGCACTGCTTGACGCTCTGAAAAAATCTGACAATTTCTCAGACGTTTTAAAGCACATTCCTTGCAAGGAAGCAATTGAACTGTACCCTAATAATGGTGCCATTAAAAAACTATTGGCTCTTCCTTCAAATTCTGAAAAATATGCTGATGAGGTTGTTTGCACCTTTAAAGAGGTAGTTGAAGCAGATTCCTTAGACCTTTTTGAAGTTTTTGTAGAAAATGCTGATTATGACACGGTTTCTGAGTGCGTTGAAGAATATGAACAGCTTGTTCTCAAAGTATCGGAATTTTCAGAATCAATTCAGACTGCGGTTAAATATGCGGAGAGACCAGTCGCACTTGAAATCGTAGTAGAGTCGTCAAAGTATGGCGAGATTGTTCCTAAAGCAATCAACGAGTGGGGCGTAGACGGGTTTTATGTAATTTCACAACAAATAGAGGAAAGCGGCGTTTCGTATGATGTTGCTTATGAACTCTACAATGTGTGGTTTGAGTATGGAGAACAATTTACCCGAGCGTTAGCCATTAGTGGTATTGAGAATACCAAGCACATTATTGAACTGAGGTCAAAACTGAATTCAGAACAATTCCGTTGGATTCTTAAACTTGCTGAAACATATGGCAGTAACGTAATAACGGCTCTCGCTAAACAAAGTTCTCAAAATTTTGCAACGATTCAGAAAGCAATAAATCTCTGTGAGAATCATACAGAAACCATAATTCTTCTACTTAGAACATTGGTTAACCACAGCGATACCATGATTAAGGCTATTAACGTCTGTGGAGTTGACAATTATAAAACAATTTCTGATTATTGCAAAATATTTGATAAGTTCGGAGATAATGCAGAACATATCGTAAATAAGTTTATGGTTGAAAAATTTGTTGGATTGGAAGAAGCACTTGACTCAAAACTTCCAACCGTCTGCTTTGCTAAGCCGAATTACAGTAATGAAATTTGCGTTGTTACCGCTGCAGGGATTAATCGCTTTAATCCAACAATAAGATCTACAATAAACCCACTAGATACTTCTCTTTCTAAAGAAAAATATATAGAAGAATTCAGTTATTTATTAACAAAGGAAGGGGTTCAAAAACTATTCGATAACGGAATAATTAAAGATCAAATTGTCAACGGAAAAACTGTCTCTAAACAAGAAATATTTGATGAAATGAATAGTTTTGTTGAAAAAATTGATGACGCTAGAGAAAGTGCACATAATTATTTTAAAGAACAAAAAGATAGTTTTCCCGACTTTAACATTGAAGAATATGATTTTTCTAAGATAACAAAAATCCCTAACGACTTCTCCATGTTTAATAGCAGACCTATAACAAACTGTGCTGAAATATGGACTGCTCGTGAAATGATTCTCAAAGGTTATAAATTCAGCGATTGCAACTTTATGGCATTTTTTAACACTGGGAGTAGAATGGGCAAGGTAAATCCCCCGTGCACCAATTGTCAAAATGTTGGATTTAAGTAAAGGGAAGGTGAGCACTATGACAAAACAAGAATTTATTACTTATGCATCTAAACAGTTGGGTTTCAAAAACTCTTTATATGAATCAGCATCTTATTTAGACAACTATATAAAGAGCAAATCAGGAATCAATAAAACCGAATTTGTTACTAACTTTCTTTATTCAGGTGGATTGAATGGTTATCTGCACTTTTACAGACGTGAGGAATGTTCTGGCGATATATTAACTATTCGAATACACAGCATAGCAAATCATACATTCTGGCGTGATGATATACAACAATTTGTTTCTGAAATAGCCGTCATATCCAATTGTGCAGGATTGATTGAGGAGTTTCTTATTTCTGAGGACGGTCGTTTTTGGAATAAAAATAATGAACTGAAAGCTGAAAACGAGGAGCAATTCTTTGACTATCTTGCGAATGTTGAATACGATTTTCACCCCGAAATAAAACAACGCACCTATGATATACTTGAACATTTCGGCTGGTATCAAGGAAGACATATTGATGTAACTGAATTTGAAAAAACAATGAAAAATCACGGTTTTACATTAACAGAACATCAACTTGCTTTTTTTAGTGAATTCAGTGGATTGGAATGGTATTTTGCTCAAAGCGGCGACTATGACCTTAAATTTTTAACACTGGAAGAGGTTTTGGAATGGAGTGAAACAGAACACATAGAACGTTTATACGACGGAAGCATTTTGCCAGGCGAAATGCTTATCTACATAGGCTTATTTCAAGAAGGACCGCTATATTTATCATCTGACGGGAGAATATTTAATATACATTTTTTGCCACTAGGCAGAACAGCATTGGAAGGAATAAATAATCTTGTAAACCATATTCCCAAGGATTACGATTACTATTATTAAAGCACTCAATTGCAAAAATAATATAAGAATGGGTTATCATATGCCAACTGGATTACGTAATTTACCTGTTCATTGGTTTTGAAAGTTACTGATTTATATCACCAATTGATACAGGCACAAGGATATGGATATTCAAAAGGCGGTTATACAATTATGCTATTTCGACTACTGTTTTGACAATTGAAAGAATAAAAAAAATATGTGTTAAGTTTTAAACATAAACACTTTTATTATGATTCTGACAACTTAATTATTAAAAACGAAAGGATGTTGCTTAAAAAAATAATCATACATAGCAAATTATAAAAAAACTGTTGTAAACAACCGATTACCTTGTCAAGAATCACCACGAGCCCATAATCTCCCGAGCAGAATTTAATCGTGTTCAGCAAGAAATGGCTCGACGAAAGAGCAAACGGAAAGTAGCCGAGAAATACTGCAAGACAGAGCAAGGTAAGTACAGTGCAAAATACGCTCTGACGGAACTGCTTGTCTGCGGAGGATGTGGCACTCCATACCGCAGAGTAACGTGGTCGCATAAACCTACGATTGACGCTGCCAACGGATATAAGGAGATTAAATGGCGGTGCATAAATCGTCTGCAATACGGCAAGAGGAAGTGTCATTACTCCCCTACTTTGTCCGAGGAGGTACTCCACAAAGCCATAGTGACCGCAATAAACAATTTCTGCGAGGTCAATGACGATGTAACGAGGATACTCCGAGAGAGTATAACAGAGGTGCCTGACCCGAATATGAACGGTAGTGTACTCGCCGCCCAGCAGAGGCTTGATGAGCTTGTAAACAATATGAACGAGTTGCTACGGCTGGCGACTACTCCCGAAAGCAATGCGACTGCGATGGCTGATATACAGAAATTCAGCGATGAGATGAAAGCCCTCCGAGAGTTTATAGAAACCGAGAAATCCAAAACAGTGACAGCAGAACAAGATACAGAGCAGATGAACGCCGTGCTGGAACGCCTGGAACAACAGGACTTCACGCTGGCGGAATATGATGATGTAATAGTGCGGCAGATAGTGGAGAATAAGCATACTGTGAGGGTGAAGTTTGTTGGTGGGGTGGAGGTTGTGCAGAACTTGTAAAGAAAATCCAGTCATTAAGAAAATGGCTGGATTTTTGGATAATATGACATTTTACGATTTCGGTTTGGATTATCATCGATTTTTGAT
>JAZQBN010000075.1:0-2152 GCA_045545795.1 Oscillospiraceae bacterium | reverse complement strand
CTAATATTCGTATGACAGCAACTATTTCGCCTATGACAGAAGTAACGAAAAAGGATTTCGAGAATTACTTTCGTACTTTCAAAAAAACTGAAGAGTATGTTGAAGACAACTCTTTCATTTCTCCGTTCTTCTGCGGTGGAGAAATCTTTCGGATGAATGAACATTATGGTGATAGAAAAAATGCGATGGATGAGATTGCAGGAAATCTGCGGCACAAGCGTTTTACCAAAGTCAATCTTTGCTATGACTTTCGCTTCGTCCCGCCAAATGTTGAGTATGAAACCAAAGGTGATTTCCCAGCAGTCAAATGGATGATAGAGAGTGCGTTGAGAGGAACTGGATTGTATATCTTTTTTCTTGTTTCTCATTTCGGACAACTCGTTGGCAATCCATTGGAAGAAAAGCCAGAGCATTATCATCTCTTGCTTTGTGAGGAAAATGAGATGAGTGATATGGAGTATGAAATCGCACTGAATCAGTTTGCAGAAAAGCTGGAATGCAAGCAAATGATGACGGTAGAGATGGCGTAGATTTGTTGCTGCGTATTGAGAGTAAGAAGAAAATTCAGTTTAGTATAGCAAGGTATACCAAACTGTAAAAACAGAACAAATGAGCCGTTTGCAAGAAGAAGCAGGCGGCTTATTTTTTATTCTTCTCTCCTCTCCCCTTTTTATGATTAACGAGAGTTTCTACCGAAAGTTCTCGTTACATAATAGAGTGAGAACACTCTTACAAAAGAAAGGGTATTTGAAATGAAGCAAAAAGAATTGAACTTCTTTGGCAGTCTGAAGCTGCTTGAAGCTTGCGTAGATGCAGGTGTGCTGCACACAAGTCCTGATGACCCAGATGATATTCTTGTGTACCGTATGGCAGGTGATGACCAGCATCCTGAAGGTTGGTATGCAACCAATGCACATACTCTTGCACAGGAGTTGATGAATGATGCTGACGAACAGAAAATTTTGTTGAACGCTCTGGAAGAAAAAGGGGTCTCTTTTCAAACAAATAGCTGCTACTTCAAAAAAGAGCGAGCAGCGGAACTGGAGCTATAAAATGAAAAAAAGAAATGCAAGAGTTTGCTATGACAAACATTTCACTGCTCTTAATGGAGCGAAATGTGAACACGATGGGCGACAGGTAAGCGGCATTTCCCTGTTCTTCAAATACAAATATTATGTACATCCAAAAAACAGTGAAACAGAAATTGAAGTTTTGTTTCCCGAAGATGGAAGTATTCAGCCCGACTGTTTTTTCTTTTGCTCTTATGACAAAGAGAAAGCTTATCGTATGGAATTGAACAAAGACCATTTTGGTCATTCTTTGTATTCTTCTGTAGATTATGAGCTTGAACCCGAAGCGACAATCTGGTATGAAGACAGCAATGATGGTTATAAGATTTCTGCTGAAGCGGCACTTTGTTTGCTGAAAAGTTTTCCTGAAACTTTTGACCACAGCAACAATGTTCTTGCACAGAATCTTGCTTACTATATGAACGTGAGTAAAGAACAGTAAAAAACATAGGAGCAATATATGAATAAGATATTTTCTTCTGAAAGAAACGGTATTTGCACAAAGCACGGTGTAAGACGTTATCGGAAAATTTTTATGCAGAACGGAAACAACCATTTATTTGGCAAAGCGTTCGGTAACGAAGTCGGCGTTTCTTATAACAGCGACCTTACCCATAGAAGCACCAATGTTCTTGTGGTAGGTGGAGCTGGTACGGGTAAAACCTATAATTATATTGAGCCTAATTTGCTTCAAGCAAACCATTCTGCTGTGGTTGTTGATGTTGGCGGTGTGCTGTACAAACACTGTGGTGATTATCTGCGTAAAAAAGGATACAATGTGTACTGCATCGACTTTGCTGACAATAAAGATGGTTGCAGGTTCAATCCTTTTTTGAATCGAAATGCTGAAACCTGTGAAATGATGATTGACACCATTACAAACAGCTTTGTTATTGCCTGCAAGAATAACATCAAAGAATTACCTGCGTATGAACAAGCTGTTTACTCTGCGTTATCAAGAGTGGTATTTGGTTATACGCTTCACTCCCCTCTTCTTTCTACTGGACAGAGGAACTTCAAATGTGTTCAAACAATTGTCGATGAGCTTCAACGTTCTGGGAAAAGTATTATTCATAAATATG
>JAZQBN010000074.1:0-24902 GCA_045545795.1 Oscillospiraceae bacterium | reverse complement strand
CACCATCAAGTACATTAACACCTGTTACCTTGCCGTGCCAAACATCTACATCAGCTTGAACATTATCAAATGTTGCAAGATTCTCAACATAAAATTCACCAACGAGGTTGGATGTCTTTGTACCTGAAAGCTTGCCGATGCCATTAATATAACCGTAGTTTGTGAGTGTAGCATCCTTACCAACAGCGATATCAATTGTCCCCTTCTTGTTGCATACTTCGATATAAACATCTTCACCGATTGTTACATCGTAAGGAACTGTAAGCTTTGTGCCTGTAAATCCAAATCCACTTTCATTATCTGTAATAAATGTAATAGACTTAGCATTCTTAGGAAGTGCAAGCTTTGCATCAAGTTCAAGATATGTATTTACCTTGATTGTGTAGTCCACATCAGGGTCAGTGATGTCTGCAAAGAGAAGCTCAAAGTTAGGATAGTTGCCTACCTTGGTTTCTTCAGAAATTTCTTCACCCTTGTAAAGGTCAAGCGCTGTGCCTACCTCTGCCTTGATAGACTTTGTCTTTGCATAGTAGTATGCTGTGAGTTCGTCGCCGCTTTCTGTTGTGTTTGCAATCTCAATCTTATCTGAAATTTTGTTCTTGGAGTAAAGAATTGTTGTGCCGTTTGCAAGAGAGTATGTTTCGTCCGAAAGAACTACAATACGAATTCCTGCTTCATCAGCAATTGTGTCAACAGTAACCTTAGGAAGTGTACCGTCTTCATTCATAGTAATTCGGAATAATGCAGGAGTTGCAATGTTGGTAATAGCAGCTGTAGCCTTTTCTCCGTTAATTATCAAGCTACCGCCGAAATCAACAATACCTGTTGCCTTGCCGTTCATTATAGCAAGCTGGTCTGCGTCACTGTCAGCATCAACGTTAACTTCACCGAATGTTGCAATGTTATTTACAACTGCAAAACCGTTGAGCTTGGATGTCTTTGTACCTGTAAGCTTATTGATAAACTGAATTATATCGCCGCTTTCATCTAACATATAAGCATTTGTTGAAATTTCAAGTGTGCAATCCTTAGCAACTGTGATGTCGATAAGGTTTGTCTTGTTCTTTGCAGCAAGCTTGACATCAAATGTTGTGTTTACAGGAACAGCAAGCTTTGTGCCTTTGAATGTGATTGAGCCTTCACCTGTGAAAGTGATTGAATCAACATTCTTAGGAATTGCCAATGCAGCGACTTCCAAATCGTGGTTAACGATAACCTCGATATCGCCTGTTGCTGTCTTGAGTTCAGCCATAGCTTCTTCAAGTGTTTCGAAGCCTGTTTTTCCATCTGCTGTTGTTACAAATACAGGTGCATCAGGAACAACTTTTTCAATTTCTTCTGTGAAATCGCCGTCATAGGAAGTAAGAATTACTGCTTCTGTTACTGCAAATCCCGGAGCAAATTCATCGCCTATTTTTGCGGAGCCTGGAGCAACAGGACCTACATAAATGTTGTGAAAAACCTTATCCTGTAATTCGGAAAGGTCAATTACAATTGAGCCGCTTTCTTCCATTGCATAGAATTTTTCCATCCAGCCTGTGCTGTTGTCTTCCCAGCCGTGAAGAACTACAAGCACACCGTAACAAGCCTCAGGGGACTCAGCTGTATAGTCAATCTTGATTGCTTCATAGCCTTCAAAAGGTACGGCATTATTATTTTCATAAATTGCAAATGTAGGTGTTATATTTGGAATACCTGTTGGAATAGTGCTTGAATTGGTTTCAGGGTCCCAATCCATAACCTCTTCGATAGTGCCGCTTTCGTAGCTGCCTGTACCGAGAGTCATGTCAGGCTTTGATTCGAGAAACTCATATGTCATTGAGCTGATACCGTCTGTTAAAATTACATATTTGTCGCCTTCTGCAAGTTCACCAACAGCAGCTATAATACCAGCAATAGGATAAATGTATACCGCAGTAGATTTATCCTCAGAATATGTTACTACATTATTAGTAAAATTCCAATAATTATAGTAAGCTTCAGACCATTCGCCGTCAGCGCTGACTTTGTGTATGTTGACACCGTTCCAAGGACAATATGTTGCACCTATTGCATCGTCCACGCCGTAATTTTCATCATAGTGGCTTTCGTGTTCACATTCTGTGATTAATTTAATATTTGCAGTTACCTGGAGATAATTCTTGCCAGCTATGTCTTCAGCAGAAAGATACACGTTGCTGTCAACTTCAGGCTCTCTGTCAGAATAAGTAAGCTGAATGTTGCTGATTGTAAGGCTTTCACCAGGGTTAGACCACCAGATCACAAACTCAAGGTCACTGTCATTTCTGACGCCGTCAGGTGTTTCAAGAGAGAACGTGCCTGTTTCCTCAACCTTAATATCTGTCCAGCCAAAATCTTCGTTCTTAGTTCCAACACCGAAGCTGCCGTTAATTCCGCCGTTTACTTCAAAATCAGCAGTAATTTTATCAATACAGTTACGTGCCTTGCCTTCTGCAAGATAATCATCAAGGTCAATAACTATTTTTTTAGATTCCTCGTCTGAAGGGTCTCTTGGTGTTCCTTCTTCGTCCTCCTCCAATGCAAATCCGTAAACGGATGTGTATGTGTAAGAGCCATCGTCGTTGTCAGCCCAGCCTGCTACAGCAGGTTCTTCAATTGTATACTCAACATCAAGAGTAATGTCTGTTACGCTTACAGTAAGCTCATCATTTGGGTTGTCTGTCCACATACCGCCGTTGATATCCATACAGTGAATATCATCAATAGTCACGCCTGTATATTCAAATAAATCACTTGAAGAGAAAGAGTCACTGCCTGTTTTGGTTGTGATTATTTTATAGTCTCCCTTTCCTTCAATATAACCATTGCTTTCTGTCCAAGTTTCGGAACCTGTCGGAAATCCTCCAATATAAGGATTGAGGTCAAACGAAAAGCTTTCTCTTTCGGTTGTAAGCTCCCAGCTGTAATCTACGGACATACCTGTAATCTTTACAGCCCAGTGCTGAGTATCATCGCCTGTTGTTTCCTTGATAGCGGCAACAATATCAGCTGAACGGTCATCTGCATCTTCGTTTGGAGAATGAGCCGCAAAATGCCACTGACCCGATTGTGTTTCATCGTCATAAAAACTCTTGTAGCCGCCGCTTTCGCCGTCAAGGTAAGTAACATCAAGTTCAACGCTCGTTACATTAACAACAAAGCTGTCGCCTTCATTTTTGCTGAAAACACTTGTACCACCAAGCCACATAGCCCTTGGCTGAACAATATTAGTTGTACCTGTTAACTCGCTGTATGAAATTGTTCCGGTGCCTGAATTTTGGTTGAAGGAAATTTCATTATCTTCACCATCAGTCCATTCACCTGAGGTGTTATCACCGCTTGCACCAAAACAAAATTCACCATTAGTGATTGTTTCCTCGTCAGCAGGGACAAATTCCCAGTTGTAGCTTACTGTGATGTCATCAATCGTAATTGTCGGATAATCAGGCAAATCTATACCGTTGGCTTCAATAGCAGAAGCGATATCAACCTCCCAAGAGTTAAAGGTATAGCCTTCACCTGAAAAATATCTGTATTCGCCGCTTTCTGTGTCAACATCTGTGAAGTCAATGCTTTTGCTCCAATTCTGAGCAAATGTTACTGTTGTCTGTTTTTCCTCAGCTTGTGGAATATCCGAAAAGCTGAGTGTTTTGCTGTAATCATCTGTAAGCGTGATTGTAGCTGTTTTCGGTTCATTATCCTCAGCAAAAACATTTACTGCGGGGAACACAGCTACATTGCTCATGAATACAGCAGCTGTCGTAACCAAAGCACAAAGCTTTGATTTATTGAATTGTTTCATAGCTCTTCCTCCTTATAAATTTAAGACGTCTGAGTATATTACGTCAAAATAATTTTACCACAATTCACACTTGATTTGGTTAGCAAGCTTGCACACTCCACGCTTTTTGTGCATTTTGCGTAAAAAAGCAAACCTCACCCATTATTCAGCGGATGAGGTTTGCTTTAGCCGTATTCATCAGGTATGATATCCTGTGATTTTTCAACTATACATTGTTATTGTTCCAGATGAATTCACAAGCGTCTTCATAATTGAAATGATGCTCAATTGCATATATTGCCCTTGCATCGGTAATGTTTCGGGCATAAAGGATTTCCTTGCCCCCGATTTTCAGCATATGCTGAATTTCGTCCAAGGTAAGCGTCAGAACAAGTCCGATTTTTATAATATGAATTCTTGTGGGAATTCTCGTCCCATTCAATATCTGATAACCGTAAGTACGTTCAAGATTAAGGCGGCGTATAAGTTCAGAACGCTGTATATTCTTTTCTGACATATATTTGTCAATAACCGTATATATAGCTTCTGCCTGATTATCGATTATTGTTTTTTCATCAAATTCGTCACTCTCACGAAGCTTTTTTTCAAGGTCTTCCGTAATTAAATACATTTCTATCCCTCTTTGCATCAGTATTCTATTGTAAATTCACCGTCCATTATCTTATACAGATAATCAGCGTCTTCATCAGTTAATTCATTACAGTCAGCAACAACCACTCCATAAACCGTTACGCCCTCAAATGTATCAAGGGAATTCTTAATCGGATTATTATCAAGGAACAGATCTGTTATGCCCGTACAGTTTTTCAGTGGTGACAAATCAGAAACATTGTTTCTTCCAAGATACACATATCGCAGATTATTGCTGTCGGCAAGCGGAGAAATATCGGAAATGTTACAGCCCGACAAGCACACCATTTCCAGCTCCGTCATTCCTCTCAGTGCTTCAAGGTCACCTATCTGTGCCTCGTTGAAGCCGACATTTTTCAGATTTTTACATTCGGAAAGCGGAGTTATATCCGTTACATAAGCGTTGCCGAAAAACACATCCGTAAGCTTTGTTTTCCCCCTCAGGGGCGAAATATCGGAAACGCCGCTGTTTTCACCGCTTATTTTAACAAGGTTTTCCATATTTTCGGCAAAACTTATATCTGAAACATTGTTGTTGGAAAAGTAAATTTTTTCAAGCTGTTCAAGTCCTTCAAGCACCGACAAATCCGTAATGAAATTATCATCCAGATTAAGACTTTTCAGATTTTTCATATGCTTCAGATTGGCAATTGCCGCATTTGTAAGCTGTCGATTTGATAAATCAAGCTCCTCACTGTCGATAGGGAAAAATTCTTCTCCAATTCTTATTTCATCGGGAAAGCTTCTGTCATCAATAAGCTTCCTGACAAATGGCACAGCGGCAATAATTACGGCAGCAGCAGCCAACATAACAAAAGTCTTAAAAATTTTCTTTTTGTATCTTGTAAAGAAGGATGGTCTGCTTTTATTTTCCTTGCAGGTAATTTTGAAGCCTTTTTCCTCTATGCCGCACTTTTCAACATCTTCAATAAGTTTCTTTGCATCAGTATATCTGTCTTCCTTTCTTACACTTGCCGCCTTGCGGATTATTTCCCTCAGCTTCTCAGGAATTGCCTCCAGCTCACGGCAAAACGGAGCGTCATCATCAAGACGTGTCATAGGGTCGTAAGGAATATTCAATGTCATTCCGTAATACAAAGAAAGCGCAAGGGAATAAATATCTGTCCACGCACCCTGATTTCCGTTTCGCTGATATTGTTCAAGAGGTGCAAATCCGGGCTTGAGAATTACCGAATAGTTATCTTCCGTATCCTCCGAAAAATACCTTGCCGAACCGAAATCGATAAGCTTTACATCACCGTTCAGACAAAGCATTATATTTTCAGGAGTTATATCACGATGAATAATATTATGATTATGAAGAATATTCAATGACGGAAGCAGATTTTTCAGAATATAGACAGCCTGATTGGCTGTTATCACTCCATTAAGCGAGGTGTATTCTTTAAGGGTAACACCATTGACAAACTCCATAACAAAATATGCTGTTCCATTTTCATCAAATACATCAAATATGCCTATAATTTCGGGGCTGCTCTTTATTTCAGACAGCATAGTTGCCTCATAGGAGAATTTTTCCTTTCCCTCTTTAAAGGCATCAGTCTGTTCACTTGCCAGAACCTCAACCGAAATATTATCTGAGGCACGAACAGCCATACCACGCGGAAAATATTCCTTAACAGCAACTGTTTTGTCAAGCTTTATATCATACGATAAATATGTAATTCCGAACCCGCCCTTGCCGATTGTCTTTCCAAGCAGGTATCTGTCTTTCAGAACTGTTCCTACCGCAAGAGCATATGGTTCCTGAATATCTGCGGAATTTTTATATCCGCAATTATGACAAACTTCTCCGTCCAACTCCGAGAAACAATTACCGCATAGGTTTTTCAAATGCCCCACCACCTGTGTTGATTTGATGAAAATTAATCTATATGTAGACTTAATTTTATTATAACATAATTTGCCACACATTTGGTGTGCAAATTTGCACAATCAAATTCTTCCATTAAACATTTATAAAAATTATAACACGCCGCCGCAAATTTGTAAACTGTCAAAATAAGGCTGATAAAAGTAACAAAACACATCTTGTGCAGATAACGGGATATAGCTTGACCGCCGCAGCTTCTTTGGCTGCGGCGGTCAACAATTTACGATATAGCTTTATTCGGATAACAGCATCCTGTCATTGGCAAACTCACTTCCGCTGATTTCAGTAAACTTCTGCAGCAGAGAATTAACAGTGAGATTTTTCTTTTCCTCACCCTTGACATCAAAGATAATCTGTCCGTTGTTCATCATTATAAGACGGTTGCCGTGCTTGATAGCGTCCTTCATATTGTGCGTAACCATAAGTGCTGTCAAGCCGTTGTCGGAAATAATCTTATCTGACAGTTCCAGCACCTTTGCAGCTGTTTTCGGGTCAAGTGCGGCAGTATGCTCGTCAAGCAGAAGGATTTTCGGCTGCTTAAGTGTTGCCATAAGAAGCGTAAGTGCCTGTCGCTGACCGCCTGAAAGCAGACCGACCTTGGTTGTCATTCTGTTTTCAAGACCCAAATCAAGCGTAGCAAGAAGCTCCTTATAGTCCCTACGCTCCTTTTCGGTAATTCCCCAGCGGAGTGTTCTTTTCTGTCCTCGTCTGAGAGCAAGAGCAAGGTTTTCCTGAATTTCCATATTTGCGGCAGTACCCATCATAGGGTCCTGAAATACCCTTCCGAGGTATGGTGCACGCTGATGTTCAACCTTTTTTGTAATGTTTACTCCATCAACGATTATCTCGCCCTTGTCAACAGTCCACACGCCCGAAAGAGCGTTGAGCATTGTGGATTTGCCTGCACCGTTGCCGCCGATTACTGCAACGAAATCACCTTTTTCAAGAGTAAGGTTAAGCCCGTTGAGTGCCTTTTTCTCGTTTACAGTACCCGCATTGAAGGTCTTGTGTATATCAATCATTTTCAGCATAACTTAACCCTCCTTTTCTGCGGCAACAGTTGTTTCACCATTACGCTTGCTGACTATTTTGTTGAGCTTTTCCTTGATAAGAGGCAAGGACAAGCAAAGTGTAACCGTAATTGCCGTAAACAGCTTAAGGTCATTAGCTGCCATACCTGCCGCCATAACAAGAGCGATGATAATTCTGTACACAACCGCACCGACAGCAAGTGCAACAAGGTTTCTCTTGAATGTCTTTGTACCTATAAGCACCTCACCGATAATAAGTGAAGCAAGACCGATTACGATTGAGCCGATACCCATCTGAATGTCAGCATATGCCTGATACTGTGCGATAAACGCACCCGAAAGTGCAACAAGTCCGTTTGAAAGCATAAGGCAGATAATAATCATAAGTGTTGTACTGATACCCTGTGCACGAACCATTTTCTGATTGTTGCCCGTTGCACGGATTGCACAGCCGAGCTCTGTACCGAAAAACCAGTACATAATTACCGAAATTACAACTATAACAAGAATACCAACAAGCATTGCGGAAAAATTCTTGCTGCAGATAATATCATAAAGCCACGCTGCAGAGCTGTTATCATCGTACTCCCCTACAAGCTTCTTCATCAGCTCGTGTACAGGTGTAAACACGGTTTCAACCTTGTTTGAGCCTGTTGACGGCAGAGGAATATTCGCCTTGCCCATTATACGAAGGTTTATGGAATAGCAGGCTGTCATTGTGAGGATACCCGAAAGAAGTGCGGGAATTTTCAGCTTTGTGTGCAGAAGTGCCGTTACAAGACCGCCGATAAGACCTGCTCCGAGAGCGGCAATGCAGGACAGCCACGGGTTAATTCCGCTTGTTATCATAATTGCAGCAATTGCACCGCCTGTTGTGATTGTACCCTCAACAGTCAGGTCAGCAACATCAAGAATACGGTATGTAAGGTGCACACCCAGCGTCATTATTCCCCACAGCAGACCCAACGCTATTGCACCGAGAATTATGTTTACCATAATGTATTTTTCCTTTCAAAAGTGCAGGAGCGATACAAATTATACCGCTCCGCAAATGAACTTATTCAGCTTTTGTAACGTACTGCTGCAAGTCCTCAGGGATTGTCATTCCGATTGCTTCTGCAAAGTCACTGTTGATGCAGTAAACAAACTCAGATGCACCCTCAATCGGCATCTTGGAAATGTCCTCGCCTTCAAGAACTCTGATAGCCATAAGACCTGCCTGGTAGCCAAGGTCATAGTAATCAAGACCGAGAGTTGCAAGACCGCCCGACATTACCATACCGCTTTCGCCGCAGATAACAGGCTTTTTAGCTTCAACAGCAACCTCGTAAACTGTTGTCATAGAGGAAGCAAAGATGTTGTCAGTCGGAATGTAGATAGCGTCACATTCTGTAACGATGGAAGTTGTAGCCTGCTGAACCTCGTTTGTGTTTGAAACGGTCTTTTCTGTCCACTGGAGACCAAGGCTTTCAACGTATTCCTTGGCGATACCAACCTGAAGCACGGAGTTATCCTCAGAAGAATTATAGAGGAAGCCAACTGTCTTTGTTTCAGGAACAAGCTTGAGCATAAGGTCAATCTGTTCCTTTACAGGGTTCATATCTGTTGTACCCGAAACGTTGGTACCCGGGTTATCGTTGGAGTTTACAAGACCTGCATCAGCAAAGTCTGTGATAGCTGTACCGATAATCGGAATTTCTGTTGTCTGACCCTGAGCAGCCTGTGCAGCAGGTGTTGCGATTGCGAAGATAAGGTCAACGTTATCGCCTACAAACTGAGTTGCGATTGTGTTAAGGTTGGAGGTTTCACCCTGACCGTTCTGTGCGTCGATTTCAACCTTTGTATCATCGTATCCGTTATCGTTAAGAGCATCGATAAAGCCGTTTTCAGCTCTGTCCATAGCGTCGTGTGTCATCATCTTTGAGATACCGATTTTGATTTTGCCGTTGTCAGCGGAACAAGCTGTGCAGGTTGCGAGCATTGCTGCAGCAGCAACTGCTGCAAGGATTTTTTTGATTTTCATAAAATTCTTTCCTTTCCGAGGGGTGAGTGTATTTTCACTTTTCCCGAATTACAAATATCGCCCAAAACTTTAGTACATAAAAGCTTTAAAGCTGTACAGCTTTATAGTAGCACTTTGGCGATAAAAATGCAATAGTTTTTTTGAAAGAATTATCATTTCACAAAAAATTTGTATAATATAACAATTTTCAAATATCATTTCATTTGCAATTTTACAAATTTCACTGCATCATCAATGTCTTTCCGCACATAATTTTATGCTGCTCAGCATATTTCCGCAACAACCTCTACCTCTACAAGAGCACCCTTCGGAAGTGCCTTTACTGCAACGCAGGAGCGTGCAGGCTTATCTGTGAAATACTGTCCGTAAACAGCGTTGAATTCCGCAAAGTCAGCCATATCGTTCAAAAAGCAGACTGTCTTTACCACACTTTCAAGTGAACCGCCTGCCTCAGTAAGCACAGCGGAAAGATTTTTGCAGACACGGTGAGTCTGCTCGGTAATGTTTTCGCCCTCAAGTGCACCTGTTTCGGGGTTAAGTGCAATCTGTCCCGATGTGAAGATAAGGTTTCCTGTTACAACCGCCTGTGAGTATGGTCCGATTGCCGCAGGTGCGTTGTTTGTGTGAATTTTGCTGCTCATAAAAATTACTCCTTTCAAATTAAACAAGCTTGAAGCCTTCGTCACGAAGTGTTCTCGTGATGAGGTTAACGTGGTGATAATCCCTTGTTTCCATTTCAATACGGAGGAAACAGCCGTTTACGCTTTCGGTGTTGCCCTTTTCGTAGTGCACACCTGTTACGTTGCCGCCGCAGTCAGCGATAATGCGGGAGATTTCCTTCAGCTGACCGGGCTTGTCGATAAGCTCAATAAGCAGGCTTGATGAACGTCCCGAGTTACGCAAACCTCTGTCAATAACACGGGAAAGGCTTGTAACATCAATGTTGCCGCCCGATACAACCGCCGCAACACGCTTGCCCTTCAAATCAAACTTGTTGAACATAACCGCCGCAACAGCTGTTGCACCTGCACCCTCAGCAATCATCTTCTGCTTTTCAACAAGAGCAAGAATTGCACTTGCAACCTCGTCATCGCTTACAAGAGCGATTTCATCAACGTACTCCTTAACCAGTGCGTAAGTATTTTCGCCCGGCTTTTTAACAGCGATACCGTCAGCGATTGTTGATACGGTGGAAAGACACTCGATTTCGCCGTTGTTTATTGAATTGTACATACTCGGTGCACCTGCAACCTGCACGCCGTAAACCTTCACGGAAGGACGTATCTGCTTAACCGTGTAAGCGATACCTGAGATAAGTCCGCCGCCTCCGATTGGCACAACAACAGCATCGATATCGTCAAGCTCGCTGAGAATTTCAAGGGCAATCGTGCCCTGACCTGCAATAACATTTTCATCATCGAATGGGTGTACGAAGGTGTAGCCCTCGCTTTCCTTCAATTCAAGTGCCCTCTGATAAGCGTCATCATAACAGCCCTCCACAAGGCATACGTCAGCACCGAAGCCCTTTGTTGCCTCAACCTTGGAGATAGGTGCACTGTCAGGCAGGCAAATAAGGGATTTTATACCGTTCTTTGTAGCCGCAAGAGCAACACCCTGAGCGTGATTTCCTGCCGAGCAGGCGATTACGCCCTTTGCCTTTTCCTCGTCGGAAAGCATAGCGATTTTGTAAGCCGAGCCTCTTACCTTAAACGAGCCTGTAATCTGTAGATTTTCGGGTTTAAGATAAAGCGCGCAGTCGGGGGCAATTCCATAAGCACGCACCATATCTGTTTCACGGATAATGCTTTTCAGCACCGTCTGAGCATTGAAAACCTTGTCGAGAGATAACATAATTCATTCCGCCTTTCGTATTATAAAAATATTATATTTGCTTCAAGGCAAAATAAAACCCGCCCCAAAGCCTTGCTTTGAGACGGGTGAAAAATACTTATCACTCGCGGTACCACTCAAATTGCGGATACAAAATCCGCCACCTCTTCGAAGTCTGACAACCTCTATGCATTTACGCAGCATTCACGGGAAACGCCTACTGGGTGTAAAAACCTTTGGGGCTTCCGGCTCGGAAGGGATGGGAAAATCTACTGTGTTTTATCGGGATTGCACCGCCCCCGACTCTCTGGGAAAACAGCTTATAGCTTCCGTCTTCGTCAACGCCTTTGCTATTTAATTTACCTACATTTTATCACTGTAAACTGCTAATGTCAATAGTTAAAATTCAATTTGTCGATTTTCACATCAAAACCTGCTTACAAGCCAAACAAATTGTTGCATTATTACAAATCGTCTAATAAATAGCTGTCACAAGATTTTGTAATATGTATTACCGCAAATCAGAAAATGTATTTTTGTTATTTTATAAGCTTGTAGATATAATTAACCGCCGCAGTTTCGATAACCCCGGCGGTTAATAGTTTTACTGAAAAGCAGGGAAATTATGTTGTCAGAGAATTATTCAGCCTTTACAACAACCAGCTTGCCCTTGACATTTTCAATCATCAAGCCAGCGTGAGCCTCCTGATTTAGAACGATATTTTCAGCACCTGTGCCCTTGATTGTACCGATTACGTCGCCTGCCTTGAGCTGCTGAACTTCACCTGTTGTCTTGTTGAGGATTGTTACTGTAAGCTTATAAGTATTTGATACAGTTATATCGCCTGTGATAGCAAGCTTGCTTCCGTAGTTCATAACAAGCTCAGGAGTATACTCAAGGTCAATATATTTTGCAGTTATGCCATTCTTAGCAACAATTTTTTTGTCCAGCATAAGTGTATCAGCCTTGATTTTTTCAGCTGTTGTATTACTAAGAGCTACCCAGCCTGTACTGTTTATAGCTGTAAGCAATCCTGTTTCGCAGCCAGAAATAGTAAGTTCATTTTTGCCTGCGTTAATTGTGTACTTAGCAGGTTCACCATTCTTAACAGCACTGATATTTACATTGTAGAAATATGTATTGCCTGTGAGTGTTATATTGCCTGTGAAATTGAAGTCATTGTTTTCTGAGTCAATTTCTATAGACTTGTAAGTACCAGCCTTAGGGAATTTGATTGCACCGTTAGCATTATAGTTGTCGAGGAGGGTAATCATATAACCTGCTTCGGCATTCTTTGCTTTTTCGATATATGCAACTACTTCACCCCAAGTAGCATATGCTGTATGTTCTTCTCCAAATGATACTTCAAGCACCTTTCCCATATAGCAGATATCCTTGCCCACCTGTTTGAAGATGTATTCAACATCAGGGTTTGCAGGAGCAATGCCGTTTGCAAGCTTTTCAGTGTCTACGCCCTTTGCTGTAAGAACAGCCTGACCGTTTGCAACTGTGCCTGTGATTGTGAGTGTGCCTGTGAAAGCAGTGTCCTTGCCTGTGAATGCAAGAGCCGTCTTAGCACCCTCAGCGTACTCGATAATACCGCCGCTTACTGCGTCGATAGCCTTTACGGATGCCTTTGCTGTTGCGTCAGAAATAACAAGTGTTGCTGTTTCTGATTTAAACACGAGTTTAGTAACATTGAAGTTCTTGCCTGTTGTAAGCTGTTCAGCTACGTTAACTGTGCCGAAGCCTGTGATATCAGCCTTAGCTGTGTTTCCGTCCTCACCGTTCCAGTTGAGAGCAAACTTAGCAGCACCCTTAACAGCTGTTACGCTGCCGTAAAGCCTATCAACTGTAAGGTTCTTCTTAGCGTTGATTGTAAGTGACTTGCCTGTTGTTACGAATGTAATGTTTTCGATTGTAAGGTCTGTATTTGCCGCAATAGAAGTTGCCTTACCGACATTGATTGTATTTCCGTTTTCGCTTCTGAGAGTTATTGAAGCGGCTGTCTTAGGCAGGTTGAACTTTTCAGCGGTTACGTCTGCATTAAGTGTAATCACATAATCTGCATTGTTATCCTTTGCCTCGGTTATTGCTTCGAATGCCTTTTCAAGGTTAGGGTAATTGCCGCCGTTCATACTTACAGCACCTGCATACTCAGCCTTGATTTCCTTCTTGTAAAGGAACGCATCAAGCTCCTGACCTGCATCGGTTTTGTTTGTGATTGTGATTTTACCGGTGTAATTTTCCTTTACTGTGTAAAGAATTGCTGTGCCGCTTGCAATTGTACCTGTTTCGTTTTCAACAGTAATTGCAAGTGCTTCATTTACGTTTGTAACGGTTGCCTTCGGAAGCTTGCCTTCTGTTTCGACAAGTATAATTTCTGCATTGCCGATATTTGTAATTGCCGCTGTTGTCTTTGCTCCTGTCAGTTTAAGGATACCATCAAGTGTTGTGATTCCCTTTGCTGAGCCTGTAACTGTCAGTGTGTATTCACTTGTGCTTACGCTGTCAAACTTTGAAAGTGTATTTACAGTTACGTCAGCACTGTTGATTACAAGGTTTGTTCCTGCTGCACCTGAAAGTGCGTTTATGTCAAGGTCTGCACCGATAGTAAGTGTAGTGTCTTTTACAGCTGAAATGTCAAGTGTGCCCTTCTTGTTGTCTGCAATGATATTGCTGTTGAGGGTTGTGTTTGTGCTGAGTGCAAGCTTTGTGTTGCCAATTGTAAGGTCAGCACCATCAATTGTTACGCTTGCAGCCTTCTTAGGCATAACAAGATTTTTTACATATGCTGCTTCGTTGAGAGTGATTACATAGTCCACAGCAGGGTCTGTAACATCCTCAAGCGCCTTTTCAAGGTTAGGGTAATTCTTGCCGTTTACGGTTACTGCTCCTGCATATTCTGCACGGATTTCAGTTTTGTAGAGGAATGCATCAAGCTTCTGACCTGCGTCGGTTTTGTTTGTAATTGTAATTTTGTCAGTATAGTTTTCCTTTACTGTGTAAAGTATCGGTGTGCCGCTTGCAAGCTTGCCTGTTTCATTTTCTACAGTAACAATAAGTGCTTCATTTACGTTTGTAACTGTTGTCTTAGGAAGCTTGCCTGCTGTCTCCACGAGAATAATTTCAGCTGTGCCGATATTTGTGATTGCAGCAGCTGTACTTGCATTTGTAAGCTTGATTGTGCCGTTGAGCAAGCCTACTCCCTTTACTGCACCTGATACTGTAAGAATTTTGCCGTCTGCGATTGTTACCTCGCCAAAGGTAGCAAGACCGCCCAATGCTGTGTCTGTATTAACAGCAAGCTTTGAAGTTGCTGTGCCGCTTACTGCACCGATATTCTCTGCTGCCCCATTTAAAGTCAGGGTTTTGCCGCTTGCAACCTTTACTGTCATAGGCTTTGTACCGTTTGAAACTACCGTATTTTCAATTACCGTATCACAAGGAATTGTCAGCGATGCACCGCTGATTGTGAGCTTGCCCTCACCATTGACAGTTACGCTCTTTGCCTTTGTCGGGAGAGTCAATGTCTTGATTTCTGCGTCCTCGTTGAGAGTGATTGTTACATCGCCTGTTGCTGTCTTGATTGCAGCTATAGCTTCTTCGATTGTATCGTAGCCTGTTGTGTCGTCGCCGATGCTTACTGTTACAGCGTATGTCTGGTCGTCATCATTGTCACCCTCACGGATAATAAGAGTAAAAGCAAACTTATCTGTTGCGGTAATAACATCATCTGCATTGAAAACACAAACAGAAATGCCTGTGATTTCATCAGGAGAAATACCTCCGACAGCAATAATCTGCTCCAGTGTTGCCGAAAGTTCAAAAATGCCTTCTACTGATGGATAAAGTCTGATATGACTTCCGTCAGCAGTACTGAGTGAAATGCCAATCTGAACCTCAGAACCATCAACATTTTCCGGAAGCGTTACACTTGCCTCGATAATATCCGTATTGCTGAGTGGGAATGTAGGAGATAAAGTATAAAGCTCCATATCAAGCGAGCCATCGGAATTTGTACCGAGAGTGGTTTCGTTATAATCTCTGTACTTGTATTTAAGTCCCGTATCCTCTGTGCTTGCGGTCACATTACTGATTGTAAGAGTTGTGTTTTCATTTACCCACCACAATGAAGTCTCAATATCTCCGCCATAGAGAACACCGAAAGGTGTTTCGAGAGTAATCGTCGCTTTTTCTCCTGCATTAAGCTTAAACTCACTGTGCTGCCAGCAGCTGTTACCATCGTTTACGCCGAAAGAGCCATTAGCAAAGCCATCAGCTTCAATATCAAATGTAATGCTTCTTACGTCTTCATCTTTGCCGTCATAATAATCAGAAAGAATAAATCTGTAGTCCTTACCTGATCTTGATGTTTCATTTTGCTTATATGTATAATTACCGTTACCGTTGTTTGTCCATACACCCGGAATATCAAAAACAGGGGTAAAGTTACAGAAAGTAATTGTAGCACCCTCTACTGCACTCCAGTCAATGTGAATAACACCTGTGCCGTCACCTGTAAATTTATTGTCAAATTCCCAGGAAGCCGCAACAGGACCGTATATATCCTGTTTCTTGTATTCAGTACCATCCCAGGAACCAATCCACGCAACTATATTATCTTCATTGACAACATCAAATGTCAGCGACACCATATCTTCAAGGTCGCCGTCAATAACATCGTTTAAATCTATCGGACAAGCAATACCTGCGTTTTCAGCACCGTTATGAGTGTAAATATATTTGCCGTCCTCAAAGGTCCACTTACCGACAGCATCAATATTAGTGCTGTTGTAAAATCTTGCTTCACCCAAATTAATTGTAAATGTAGCACCTGTCGGAATTGTTTCATTGTCTTTATCAGGACGGAATGTTATGCCGTTTGCCGCAGTACCCTCGTTGGTCAAATCAATATAGACAGCATCCATTGAATAAGTAAGCGTATAGCCGTTGTTTGTTATCATATACATATCTGACTCATTATCAACTATAGGCAGAGCAATAAATTTAATGTCAGCTGTATCTCCGTCATAATAATCCGAGAAATCAACAGAAAGCGTTTTTTCCTCATCAGTAAATGATGGGTAATGTTTATATGTGTAAGTGCCGTCGCCGTTGTTAATCCAGCCGTATGTAATCTCATCGGTGCTGACTTTAATATTGCTGATTTCAACGGATGAAGCTTCCGCAGCCCTATAAATAAACACCTCTATATTACCGTTAGCACAGAAGCCGTCAGGGAATTCCCAATTAATGCTGTGTGTATCTTCTATCCACTCATAAGCATAGGAGCTGCCGTCCCATATACCTATACCTGCCTGGATACCTCCTTCAACAGTAATATCAAAGCTTACTGCTGTAATATCTGTCAAATCACCGTTTTCCGATACTGCTCCGTCGTAGTAATCGGTAAGCGTGATAAAATGCTTCAAGCCAAAATCCTCAGCACCGTTGTGAGTGTACTTGACAGAAGTGCCATTGTCCGTCCATGTTCCGACTGTATCAATAGTTTCTGATGTGTAGATTGTCATCTTGCTCAGGTCAAATGTGTAAACATCACCGTCAGCAAGCTTAGAAAAATCGTCATTAAACGGATACAGAGTTATTGTTGTGCCCGATATACCGTCAGCAAATGTAATATAGCTCTTTGAAGCACCTAACTCCTGATTTGTAGCCTCGTCAGCAGTGAAAGAAATTCTTGTTCCCGAGCTTTCGGACGGAATAGCAATATATCTTATATCCGAAGGATTTCCAGCATAATACTTTGACAAATCAACAGTAATTCTTCTCTGCGACTCGGAAAGATTTGCAGAGTGTATGTATGTTAAAGTATCATCGCCGTTGTCAGCCCAGCCGAAATCAGCGGTTAAAGGATAAATCTTAAGGTTGCTGATTTCAATTGAAGCACCTTCCTCAGCCCCATAAACAGGCAAATCAACATAGCCGTTTCCGTTAAAGCCGTTTTCAAAGGTCCACTCAACGCTGCCGCTATCTTCAATCCAAGAATGAAGATAGTTTGTGCCGTCCCATATACCTGCACCGCCCTGAATGTTACCGTTGACTGTTACATCAAAGCTCACGGCTGTAATATCCGTTAACGCACCCTCATAATAATCACCAAGATTGAACGAGCCATCCAATCCGTCATTCTCAGCACCATTGTGTGTATATTTGAGCTTTCCGTTGTCTGATACCCATTCACCCACCGTGCTGACAGTGCTTGATGTGTAAATATTCATACTGTTGAA
Source organism: Oscillospiraceae bacterium (assembly GCA_045545795.1). Lineage (GTDB taxonomy): Bacteria > Bacillota > Clostridia > Oscillospirales > Ruminococcaceae > RGIG8773. The sequence continues at coordinate 7,440 of JAZQBN010000074.1, read as the reverse complement.
ATCAAATGTAAACGTTGTTCCGTCAACAAGCTCGGAATAGTCATCCATTAACGGATAAAGCACCAACACCTCGTTTGACAAGCCATAATCAAAACCGATGTAATTCTTATCCGTGCCTATTTTACACTTTGACGCATTGCTCGCAGTAAATATGAACATATCATCTGTGCTTTCGCACGGAATGGCAATATATCTTATATCCGAAGGCTCTCCGCTGTAACCGTAAACGGACAGTGAAAGAACAATGCATCTTTCAGATTCATCAAGCTCGGACGAATGCTTGTAGGTAGCAGTACCATCACCGTTATCGAACCAGCCATAGCAGCTTGCTTCGTCCTCAACAATAATATTATTAAGGTCAATAGTCAGCGTAGTGCCATCGGGAATTACACTTCCGTTGTAGAAGTATTCAACAACAGATACATCAAATGTCGCAGATGTAAGACCATCAGCAAATTCAGCTGTGGAAGATGTTCCGCCCCACAAGTTTCTTGTAAAGCTGACAGCCCAGAGCAATGTTATTGTTTCCGCAGCCGAAGCTGTATACGGAATAATTATTCTTCTTATATCCGCAATATCTCCGCTGTAATATTCAGAAATATCAATTGTGTAATAATCTTTATCTATCGCTTCCGAAGAATATGTATAAGTAATAGTTCCGTCACCATTATCAGCCCAGCCGTAAGTAACCTCAGAATTAAGCTCCGGGACGCTTTCTTCTACAATTTCTTCTGTTTCTTCCGTTGTTTCCGCAGGTAAAGCCGTTGTTTCATCAGGGTTTTCTGTTATGTCTTCTGACTCCTCTGCCGTTTCACCGCAGTCGCCTGTTGTCTCCTCAGATACGTCTGCCGCTTCGCCTGATTCGCCGATATTTTCAAGCGTTTCAGAAATGCTGCTGTCCGCATTATCAACCGCAAATGCAGTTACAGCCATAGCTCCTGCCCCCGTCGGCGACAAAACCATTCCAAGCGTAAGCAGCATCGAAATGATACGTTTGCCAAATTGCTTTTTCATTATAAGTCCTCCCAATAATTATTTTAAAAATACACTAATATTATAATCATTTTTGACAATTATTTCAATAATTTCCACAAAAATTTACGTTTGCAAATATAGCAGTTCATAATTTGCTAACAATACACCCCGTGAATATTACAGGATTACGCCCAATCCGACAGAATAAAAGTACACAAGTTTGCCGCCTCAGCTTTCACTGACAGCGGCAGTTTTTTCGATATTTTCAAAGGAGCAAGAAGCACGTTGGCTTTTCATTTACCTAAGCCTGTGTACCATTCCGTTTTCTTCTATTTCCACAGCCCTGAGGAAACCGTCAGGCTTGTTCAGCTTTTCACATAAATCCGAAAGCTCCGTAACAAGCTGGATATCACTTGTTGCAACGATTATATCCTCAGCTGAATTCTCGCACAGCCTGTAGAAATAATCCTCGGAATACTCTGCCCCCTCAAAGCTTTCTGCAATAACCGCAATGCCATCACCCACAGCCTTGTCAACCATTGCAAGGCCCTGATAACATAAAGCGTAATCGTCCATTCTTGACATCGGTACAGCCTTCATCTCGTCGATAACAGGCTGGGGAATGTTAAGCTTTGCACCTCTTTCTTTCAGCAGTGAAGCATTGTTTTCACAGAACAGCTCAAAGCTGTCATTCATAAATATTGTGTAGTCGCAGTATATTTTTGCGGCAGTTGTCAGTAAGTCCTTCATCTTGTATTTTACACCTTATTTCTTAACATAGATATACTCAATATCGCTGTCGGAGTAGGCTGTTCCCACGCCCTTATACTTTTTCAGCAGTGCACGCTTTTCACCGCTTCGGAGATATTTTTTCAGCAGACGTACAACGTTTTTCAGCACGTCCTCCCACTCCATTTCTCCGTTGGTGCTTACCATATGCATATCTGAACTGTATTTCACATAACAGCCCCAATCGTCATCATCGGGTGTGAAATCCTCCGTTATGCACAGCGACAAGCCGAAGCCGTCCTCCGTTTCGCTGAATATATCAAAGTAGACACCGCCATCGGTCGGAATATCCTTCTCAAGCTCCTTGTCAAGCCATTCAGCAAGACGTTCATAGCTGTCCTCGGCAATTTTAGGCTTTGCGGATTTTTTGCCCTTTGAGCATATTTCGCGTCTGAAAACAAATTCTTCCCCTGATTTGTAGTAATCACGAATAACCTTCATATCAGGCGAAATCTCGTACAAATCAATAGACATAGGCGAATGTTCATAACCTGCGGGGATGTCCTTACTTGATTTGCTGAGATTAGGGACATAATAATAACTGCGGCATATAATAGGGTCAGTTTCATTCTCAGGGTATTCATATTTATTGGCACTTATAGACGACGTGGATATTTCTGCATAGTACAAAATACGACCTTGCTCATCATAGCAATATTTAATTATTTCATTGTAAGGGTTTTTGCCATAATATTTACTTTCCTTATCCGTACAAAGTTGTACTGCCCAATGATATCCGTTATACTCAAAGAAAAAATCAGCAGACTCCGTACCAAATGAATTGATATAGGTGAAATGAACAGGCTTGTCATTTTCATCATAACCTATTTCGCAATAACCCTCAGTTTCGTTCTTTTCCTTTATTATACGTCCACGCTTATGTCCGCCGATAACTCTGTGATTAATAAGGTCAGGAGACGCAATTCCAAGCTCATATCCTAAAGTTGTATATACCGTTCTGACGCTGTTTTCCCTTCGGGCAGCCAGTTCATTAAAATGCTCCTCTGCATACTTTATCGCCGCATTTATGCTTTCTATTTCATTGTCAAACTCAACAAAGAGATTATCGCCCATATTTATCGTCCTTTCAGAATGTTATATTACACACCAAGCTCCTTAATCCATTCGCTCAGCGTATCCTTGTCAACCTTGCCATTCAGCAGCTTCTCGCCCTTGATAACCGCACCCTTGCAGCTGTCAGCAAGCTTTTCAGCGGTCTTGCCGAAGCCGCTTCCGCCTGAGGTTGCAAACAGAATAATTGTCTTGCCTGTCAGGTCGTAGCTTTCAAGGAATGTGTTGATAATTGTCGAGGCAACGTACCACCAGATTGGAAAACCCACAAAAATCACGTCGTACTCGTCCATATTGTCAACCCTGCCGCTGATTTCGGGACGTGACGAAAGGTCGCTCATCTCAATGCTGCTGCGGGACTGCTTGTTCATCCAGTCAAGGTCAGCCTTTGTGTACGGCACAGCAGGCTTTATCTCGTACAAATCCGCACCTGCCGCCCCAGCAAGCTTCTCCGCAACACCTGCGGTTACTCCGCTTGCTGAAAAGTATGCTACCAATTTCTTTGCCATAATTATCGCTCCTTTTGTATCTGTAAATTTCAATGGTTATTTTTTCAGTTATTTTATTATAACACAATGCCTTGTCAAAAACAATATACTATTTTTCGACAGTATCCACACCCCACCTCTATCTGCATACACACAGAAATAATAACTATATACTTTGAAAGCAAAACCCGTTCGGGACATTGAGAAATATGCTTTGATTTTGGACGATACATTTTTATTTCACAGGTGTTGGGGTATAGTTTAACCGCCGCAGTTTTTGGTAACTGCGGCGGTTAGCTTTTCACATAATATTCCTACAGAATTTTAGTTTTAAGCATATATCGATGTGCAGTATTTTTCAGCCTGAACACGCCACATTTCAGCGTATTTACCCTTACGTTCAAGCAGCTCTGCGTGACTGCCTTCCTCGATAATCCTGCCCTTTTCAAGCATATAGATACGGTCGGCAATTCGTGTTGTTGACAAACGGTGTGAGATAAACACAACCGACTTGTTTTCCGCCGCCGTCATCATTGAATGATTGAGATGATACTCGGAAATCGGGTCAAGTGCGGAGCTTGGCTCGTCAAGGATAATAAGGTTAGCGTCCTTGTAGAATACACGGGCAACCGCAAGCTTCTGTCCCTCACCGCCCGAAAGGTTCACGCCGTCCTCCTCAAACTCTGTGGTAAGATTTGTTTCAAGTCCACGTTCAAGTGTTTCAAGACGTTCAGCAAAGCCGCTCTTTTTAATTGCTTTTACAACGTCCTCATCCTTGCCGTTTTCCGCAAAATCAAGCAGGACGTTCTCCTTTACCGTTGCGGCAAAAATCTTGAAGTCCTGGAATACCGTACCGATTTTTCTGCGGTATTCCTCAACGCCGTATTCCTTGATATTAACACCGTCAAGCAGAATTTCGCCCTCGTTCGGGTCATACAAACGCATTATAAGTTTTATCAGCGTGGTCTTACCTGCACCGTTATAACCGACAATAGCAATTTTGCTGTACGGGTCAAGCTTCATACTTACATTGTTTAAGATATAGCCGTCCTTTTCGTTGTAGCCAAAAGAAACATTGCGAAGTTCAATTTCAGTAGGTTTTTCAGGGAGAGGCTTTTTGTCCGTGCTGATAATTTTCGGCTCAATGTCAAGAAAATTCTTCATTTTCTGAACGTAAAGGCTGATTTCCTCCATTTTGGGGAATACGTCCGAAAACTGACGCATACGGTTTTTCATTCGGTTTGCAGTGCCGCGCATTACGGCAACGTTACTGTAGGAAATTCTGTGAAGCACCGCCGCACAGTACACAAGGTACACCATATACACAACGTCAATGAGGAAGTTGTTGCAGATATAATCTTTAAGCAACTGCAAGCCGAAACGTTTGCCCGCATTTTTCTTGTCGATTGCAAGTACCTTGTCATTGGTTTCGTCAAAGTCTTTAAGCAACTCGTCGGAAACCTCAGTGTTGAGTCGTACTTCCTTTGCATAGTCATTGAGATAAAATACACGATTTACATAACCAAGCTTTCTTTCGTGTGGATTTTTCTCATTGCGTATCTTGAAATTAAGCTTGTTGAGCGCCTTACCTGACCAGAGAGAAGCCGCAAAGGAAACTGCGATAAAGATAAAGGAAACAGGGTCAGTGCCGATGAAAAATGCACCTGAAAGCAGGATAGAAACAAGTCCCGTGCAAAGGTTCGTGATAAGGGTGAAAATTCGTCCAATCTGATTATCAACCTCGGAAACAGACAGCACATAATCGTTGTAGAATTCGGGGTTATCGTAACATTCAAGGTCAATTTCCTTTGCCTTGTCAAACATCATCTGCTTTATCGCCTGCTTAATTTTCGGCTGTGCCTTCTGCTGTAATTTCTGATAGAGGAAGGCATTGAAAAGCAGTCCCAGAACTACAAACGCAAGAAGCGACAGCAGGAAAATCGCCGCTGTTTTAAAGGGTCTGCCGAACTCTGCACACTCCAAAACAAAGTTAAGCGCCAGCGTAAATTCAAGGAATACTACAAGCTCGTTTCTTATTGCCTCGATTATGTAGCAAATCATATAGGACGGTGCGGCTTTGTAGCATATCTTAAACAGCCAGAGGTTGTCTGCAAGTAATTTTTTGAACTTTTTCATATTGCCACTCCTTCCTTGTAGTTTTCATCAGCAAGATAATTCTGTGCCTGCTTTGTGAACATCTCGCAGTACTTTCCGTCCATATCCATAAGCTGACGGTGAGTGCCCTGCTCGATAACAGAACCGTTTTCAAGCATAAACACCTCGTCTGCGTTCTTTACGGAAGAAAGACGGTGCGAGATGAACAGGGTTATATGTCCCTTGCTTTCGTCCATAATTCCCTTGTACAAATCATATTCAGCAATAGGGTCAAGGGCAGACGATGGCTCGTCAAAAACCTTGACAGAAGCCTGCTGTGCAAAGGCTCTTGCAACAACAATTTTCTGCTGTTCACCGCCCGAAAGCACAGCACCGTCATTGTCAAATTCTTTCGTCATAATGGTGTTAATACCGTTGGAAAGTGATGAAACCTTATCCCACACTCCTGCACATTTCAGAGCACGTTCAGCTGTTTTATCAGGATTATCAAACTTCTCACCCATAAGCACGTTATCCTTAACTGACATTGCCATAACCTTGTAATCCTGAAAAGCGGCGGAAAACTGCTTGCGGTACGCCTTGAGATTGTACTCCTTGATGTTGATGCCGTTGACTAAAATTTCGCCGCTTGTGGGGTCGTAAAGTCGGAACAACAGCTTGATAATAGTTGACTTACCTGCACCGTTGTGACCTACAAGTGCACAAACCTTGTTGCCCTCAATTTTAAAGTTGAGATTATTTATAACAGGCTCATTTTCCTTATATTCAAAGCAAACGTTTCTGAACTCGATGGAGCGTATCTTTTCGGGAATGATACCGTCCTGATCCTCGGGAATTTTCTCCTTATACTCCATAAAGGTGCGGAAGTATTCAAGGAACTGTCCGTTTTTCATAGCTTCGGTAATGTTGTTGAACATACAGAACAGCATCCACGAGGACGTATTCATTGCCGAGAACATAATGGCAAGCTCCGCAAGTCCCATAGTCTGCGAAACGATAGTGCGGTATGCGGAATAAATCATTATACCCTCGAAAACGAGAGCGAATGTTGTAACATTCTGTGCCCAGTTGTAGACGATAGCTTTCTTTGCGTACTTGTCAGCAACCTGCACATTCCCGTCCATAGCCTTGTTGTAGCGGCTCATCATAAGCTCGTGAATGCTTGAGTAACGTATTTCCTTAGCGTACTCAGCAAGGTGCATCACACGGTTTACATATTCAGCAATTCGGTTGTTCTTAACCGTGTCAACATAGCGTCCGCCCCATATCTTGTTCATAAGACGTCCGAAAACGAAGTTACCGATAATCGGTGAAATTACAAACAGAACAGACCACGGGTCGATAGTAAACATCGACCAAAACGCCGCCAGTGCCGCAACTGCACCGAAAAGCACCTCGAACAGCATTCTTACGGAGGATATCATCTTATCCGCGGAATTTTCAAGTGCCATAGTGTATTTGTTGTAAAAGTCTGCGTCCTCAAAACAGCGTAGCTCAACGTTTCTTGCCTTTGCATAAAGCTTTCTGTACAGGCAGCGATAGACCTTATTCTCCGTGCAGGGGTAAACTACCGCCTTTCGATAGCTTGAATATATCGCAATAGAACAGCACACAGCAAAGCAGATTCCGATAAACAGCATTATCTCCTCAAAGGGTGCTTCTCTTTCTATTGCGCCAATGACGTACCGCAGGAAGAAAATGCTCATAAAAATCCATTCCACATAGTGGATGATATTTCCCACAGCAAGGTGTATTACCTGACGCTTGCTTATCTGCCACACGGTTTTCAGTGCATAGAAATTGTTGGCAAATATGCGGATTTTGCTTTCTTTTTTCTCCTTCATTTTAATCAGTCCTTTCTTTTAATTTGTATATATCGTAAACTACAGCACCACGCTTATATAATGCCTTTCATCCGTTACCTTTTCAATCTCACCGCCGTTTGCCAGTGCAGACTTAATTGACGGAATATTGCTGTTCCTGATTGTAAAAAGCAAGCGTT
>JAZQBN010000073.1:0-4164 GCA_045545795.1 Oscillospiraceae bacterium | reverse complement strand
ATAAAAAGACAGCCCCTTGAGGGGCTGCCCGTGAATCAAATGCGGTTGGCAGACTTTTCAGAACCACTTGAGTGGTAAGGGTCGTACCAAGCCCTTTAAGGGCTTTTGCATACCACCCGTTTTACGGGTGGTTTTGATTATAAATATAGTATAAATCCAAAATTGCAACCAATATAAAATGGTTCGCCTATGGCGAAATCTGGCACCCCACAAAAGAAACCGTCTTTCGTTTGAAAGGCGGTTTTGATTTTACTTGAGTAATAAAGGCATACCGAATTATATAGGTATGCCTTTATTATTGATTTATTTTTGATAACCGCAGTTTTTACAGTTTCTTGATGATGATAAATTAAATGTATCACATTCAGGGCATTCCCATTTATTGATTGATGTGTTATTAACAGGAGTATTCCGTGAAACATTGTTTGCTGTAGTGGTTGGTATTGATGGTGTTATTGGTGGGTGATTTGAATTAGTTGTGTTTAGCGGAGCAGTTTTGTTAATTATGACCTTGTTATTTAATTCATTTATGGTATATTTGATTTGATATAGACTATCGGAAATTTCTGTAAATACACCAATAATTGAAACAAATGATAAAACCACAACAATTCCTACAATACAAAAAATAAATGCAGAGATAATCATATCACTATCATTTGTGATTATTTTAGTACTAATAACTACAACTATAATAATTGCAATTGTTGTAAGTGCTTTGATTAATCCTTTAAGAAAGTCTGTCCAAAACATAAAATCACTCCTTATTATTTTATATAAACATTATACACCTAAACAATAGTAATGTCAACACTTGTATTTATATTATTTTATTGTATGATACATACTATAATTATAAGTATATTATAAATAAAAGGGGAGTGCTTATAATGAAACTTGGTGAACGTTTGAAAATGTATCGTACATCAAAAGGCTATTCAATTTATAAGCTTTCAATGCTGACAGAAATTTCTCAAAATCATATTTCTGCTATTGAAAATAATAAGCGTCAGCCTACAATTGATACTCTTGAGCGTCTTATTTCACCTTTAGGTATCACACTTGCTGAACTGTTTAATTCAGATACAGATGTTTCTTATCTTACCGAAAGTGAACGTGAGCTGATTGAAAATTATAGAAATATGAAGAATTCAGATGCTGATTTATTTTATAAACTCAGTAATTCTCTTAAAAACAAATGATTACTGTTTATCGTTAAAATAATCACATTAATTCATAAAATCCTCTTGCTTTATCTGTCGAAATGTTGTATAATATAAGCGTATGCGAAAGTCCCTTGAAGTCAGCTTCGGGACATAGCAAATTCTGAAAGGAGTATGTACATATGATTTATTCTCATGAGGTTGAAAAAATGTGCCCTGTAGCTCAAGGCGTAGCTCACGGTGCAGCACCAATCCCGGAAGAAGCAAAATGGGTAAAGGCTAAGGAGATTAAGGATATTTCCGGTTTCACACACGGTATTGGCTGGTGTGCTCCACAGCAGGGTACCTGTAAGCTTTCCCTCAACGTTAAGGACGGCGTTATTCAGGAGGCTCTCGTTGAAACAATCGGATGTTCCGGTATGACACATTCAGCAGCTATGGCTTCTGAAATCCTCCCAGGCAGAACTATTCTCGAGGCTCTCAATACTGACCTCGTTTGTGACGCTATCAACACAGCTATGAGAGAGCTGTTCCTCCAGATTGTTTACGGTCGTACACAGAGTGCTTTCTCTGAAGACGGTCTTCCAATCGGTGCAGGTCTTGAAGACCTTGGTAAGGGTCTCCGTTCACAGGTTGGTACAATGTACGGTACACTCGCTAAGGGTCCTCGTTACCTCGAAATGGCTGAAGGTTATGTAACAGGTATCGCTCTTAACGAAGATGATGAAATCATCGGTTATAAGTTTGTAAGCTTCGGCAAGATGATGGACTTCATCAAGGCTGGCGATGACGCTAACACAGCTTTTGAAAAGGCTCAGGGTCAGTACGGTCGTGTAGCAGACGCTGCTAAGATTATCGACCCAAGAAAGGAATAAGGAGGTACACTACAATGGCTTTATTTGAATCTTATGAGAGAAGAGAAAAGCAGATTCTTGCAGTTCTCGCTCAGTACGGCATTAACTCCATCGAAGAGTGTGCTGAAATTTGTAAGGCAAAGGGCTTTGACCCATATAAGATTACAGAAGGCATCCAGCCAATCTGTTTCGAAAACGCTAAGTGGGCTTACACAGTAGGTTCTGCAATCGCTATCAAGAAGGGCTGCACAAGAGCTGCTGACGCTGCTGCTGCAATCGGTGAAGGTCTCCAGGCTTTCTGTATCCCAGGTTCTGTTGCTGACCAGAGAAAGGTTGGACTCGGTCACGGTAACCTCGGTAAGATGCTCCTCGAAGACGAAACAGAATGTTTCGCATTCCTCGCAGGTCACGAATCCTTCGCAGCTGCTGAAGGTGCTATCGGTATCGCTGAAAAGGCTAACAAGGTTCGTAAGAACCCTCTCCGTGTTATCCTCAACGGTCTCGGTAAGGACGCTGCACAGATTATCGCTCGTATCAACGGCTTCACATACGTTGAAACAGAGATGGATTACTATACAGGCGAAGTTAAGGAAGTATTCCGTAAATCTTATTCTGAGGGACTCCGTTCCAAGGTTAACTGCTACGGTGCTAACGACGTAACAGAAGGTGTTGCTATTATGTGGAAGGAAGGCGTTGACGTCTCCATCACAGGTAACTCCACAAACCCAACACGTTTCCAGCACCCAGTTGCAGGTACATATAAGAAGGAATGTAACGAAAAGGGCAAGAAGTATTTCTCCGTTGCTTCCGGCGGCGGTACAGGCCGTACACTCCACCCGGATAATATGGCTGCAGGTCCTGCTTCCTACGGTATGACAGATACAATGGGTCGTATGCACTCTGACGCTCAGTTTGCAGGTTCTTCTTCTGTTCCTGCTCACGTTGAAATGATGGGTCTCATCGGTATGGGTAACAACCCAATGGTTGGTGCTACTGTTGCTTGTGCTGTTGCGGTTGAGGAAAGCTGGAAAAAGTAATTCTGGACTTACCCAACTTGCGAAAGCAAGAATAGAAAAAGGTCTTAGTATTGCCGATATAACCCGACTTACAGGCTTAAGCTATGATAATTACATCAAGTATGAGCATGAAGAGGTTGAGGAGCAATACAAGTGCATCGAAACGCTGAAAAAGCTTTCAGATGTGCTGGGAATTGACCTTTTGACTGATTACCATAAATTTAAGATGGAATCTTCTCATTTTGTATGTGAATATATGGAAAGAAACAATGTTTCAATTCGTAAATTTGCTGCAAAATGCGGAGTGAGCGACACTACTGTCAAGAATTGGCGTAAAGGTGTTTGTGCACCGTCTTATGAAATATGGGAAAAGTTTTTTAAATAATTAATAGGCTGTTGTACCGATTGGTATGACAGCCTATTTTCTTTTTACAGATTGAACTATGCAGGATTTGGTATTATAAAAATGTGTATGGATATAAGCAATACAACATATGCAATATTATCCCGTATTTTATATAAAATTCATCGTTCCAAAGTAGAATATTGTAATTAGCTACTTTAAGCACATATATTGATATAAATTCAGCATATGAAATGGGATACTTAGATGAAAGCGATATTGAAGCAATAGCCTATTATGTAAATTTTGGATAACACATCACCAAACTGTAAATATATGTAACCGATTTGTCATTGTAACAGGGTGAAACAAGATGTATAATTTAAGAAAGTACAAAAATCAGGGGTGACTTTATGAGAAAGAAATTGCTTGTTCTTATGGCTGCGGCGGTGCTTCTTACCGCGTGTACGGAGAATAAAAGCGAAGGGGAAGCCGCAAGCAGCGAAAGTGTATCTTCAGCAGTAACAGCGTCTACAGCTGTTTTCGAGGAAAAGGAAATCACAGAGGATTTTACATATACAATCCTCAATGACAATGTTACAGTTACAGCGTACACAGGCAAGGATGACATTGTGAAAATTCCCGATGAGATAGAGGGACTACCCGTTACAGCCGTAAGCAAGGATGCTTTTAAAGGCACAGATGTCAGGGAGGTAGTATTTCCAGAAAGCGTTACGGTTGTGAAGGGATTGGGCGATGCAGAAAAGCTTGAAAAAATCACATTGTCA
>JAZQBN010000072.1:0-12847 GCA_045545795.1 Oscillospiraceae bacterium | reverse complement strand
TTTAATTTGTATATATCGTAAACTACAGCACCACGCTTATATAATGCCTTTCATCCGTTACCTTTTCAATCTCACCGCCGTTTGCCAGTGCAGACTTAATTGACGGAATATTGCTGTTCCTGATTGTAAAAAGCAAGCGTTTAACACCTATTTTCCTGCCTTCCTCAATCAGTCTTGCAATAAGCTTTTTCCCTAAGCCTCGTCCTCTTGCTTCGGGGATAATTGAATAACCGATATTTCCGCCTGCTTCAAGAAGTCTGTCTGTCAGGTAATGACGGATTTTTCCGAAGCCCACAGGCTTTCCGTCCTCAAAAAGCCAGAATATAGTTTCGGGAACTTTCCAGCCGTCTATAATTCCTTCTTGAAGTGAAGTCGCGTAAGACTTTTCAAGCCACAACCTATATTCGTCGTAAGTCTTTCCGTTTGCAGAATTGATAAAGCCATTTTCATCCGCAGGAATTTCCTGAAGCATATTGTAAATATCCTCTGCGTCATCAATTGCAAGCTTTCTGATTGTCAAACCCATTTTCCCTTACTCCTTTCCTCAAACAAAAACAAAAAGGGCGTGCACTTCATACAGAAATGCACGCCCTGACCGTCAAAAACTACATATCTCAAGGATACGTTTTTCGGCAGACAAGTGTTCATTCCTGAATATGAATGTTGCTGATGTGTGATGTGTAAACTTAATCATTTGTCTGCCTCCTTTTCTTAGTAAATTATGGGGTTAGTATAGCACTTATAGATAAACTTGTCAAGTATTTGTTTTCTTTTCGTCATTTTTAATGTATTATAATATCTGTTTTGAAAAAAATCTTAATATTTACAACAAATAAATAACCTGATATATTAAGCTTTATTATGGCATACTAATTTATTTCTTCACAACTGTATGAGCAACCCAGATTGCATACAGTGCAAAAAATCAAACTGTGAGTCCTTCTGTGAAGCTTCCCGACCGTATCCTGCACGCAGTATCGCAAATTCTATATCATCATCCTTTACCTTTTTCCAATCAATCTCACCCTGATGTCTTGATACATCTATTCCCTTTATCATAGCTGCACTCTCCTTACATAAAATAAGGGTACATTTCAGCTTATTACCGAAATGTACCCTTTCGATTATACGTTTGTCAATAATTAAAAGCCGAATGTGATGTTACTGAATTTGTGTGATAACAAGATGTGCGGAAACGGGGCGTGTTCCTCCTGCAAGAGGAGTAATGGTAAGTGCAGCTGCAGTGCCTTCGGGATTTCTCACAGTAAGCACAGAGTTCACAGCAGTTGTTGTAACAATAGCCATTCCGATTATCTGTGATGTTCCCGTTGCACGGCCTGCTACAGTATAATCCAGGTCCTCACCGTTCAATGTCAGAATAAGCTGACCTGCTTCGGTAACGCTTACCTGGAAAAGAACCTGATAAGTTCCGATTTGTGCCAGATTAAATGAAGAAGGGCCTGTTCTTGCAATATCAGAACCGCTGTTAGGACCGTCCTGAGGAAAGCTTACATCAGTTCCCGGAGCAACTGTTGCAGCATTGTCAGGCGGCATTATTGCATAAAAATCAGCGTAATTCAGAACACCGCCTGCCGGACCTGTTTCACCGATTGGTCCCTGTGGACCAACTGGGCCTGTTTCGCCGACTGGACCCTGTGGACCTACTGGACCTGTTTCACCAACTGGACCCTGCGGACCTACCGGACCTGTTTCACCGACTGGTCCCTGTGGGCCTACCGGGCCTGTTTCGCCGACTGGACCCTGTGGACCTACTGGGCCTGTTTCACCGATTGGTCCCTGCGGACCTGCCGGGCCTGTTTCACCGATTGGTCCCTGTGGACCCGGATACCCCTGAGGGCCTCTTGGACCGGGAGGACAATTCATACAGCAGCGGCTATAATCATTACCGTAGCAATAAGCATTTGCCCAATTATCATTGCAACCATAGTTGTTGTTATTTTGTTTATTCATTGATAATCCTCCAATATAGGAATAGAGTGCTTAATGAAGAAGCACCAATAAATAATATGCTGCCGAGTCAAAACTGTTACAAGGCATTTCCCATATCTGAAAAACAATAAAAACAGGCTCTGATTTTAAAGATTTACAGAAATAATTATAAGCATTTACTTGATGATACATTTTGACTATACTATTAAAACCTTGCAGCATAAGAACTCATACTATGGACAGTGGTATTTATAAAATTGACATTATGTTATTGTAGATGTATAATTAAGATAAATTTACATAAAACGGAGGCTTATATGTCTGATAACAAAGAACTGTTCGGTGTGTTTGAACTCTTTTTCGACGAAAAACCAATTGCTTTTGAAATTATAGATACAAGCCGACACGAAAAAGATTTCAGAGAGGTTGTTATTGCAGAGTTTGAAACAGGAGAAAAAGCTGTTGTAAAGCTTGCAGATAATGATTTTACTTTTCCAGATAAAATAAAAATGTGGCAGAGAACTGCCCAGGAATATATTAAACTGGGATATTATTGCCCACGAATAATGTCTGATAAGAACGGCAGTTTCCCACTTGTTACATATAAAGGTCGCAGCTGTATAGCTTATGCAGAGGAATATTCAACATACCGTCCTGCGGAATATTATCCTGAAAACGGAAAAGATAAGATACCTGCCGAAAAGTATGAAAATGATGTTTGGATAATGACCGCAAAGGTTGCTTCAAAGTATTTTTCATATACATATTATCCATCGGGTTATTGCTTGTTTGACACATTCTGTCCGAGCGACAAAACCGATGAGGTATTGGAAAATGCTGTTTATTGGAAAAATTATGCCGATACTCTCCCCGCAGAATTTCAACCGCAAATTCAGCGGATATGGGATTTTTGGACAGCTAACAGAAATGCTCTGGAGCCGATTTACAGAAAGCTGCCTACATCTGTTTTTCAGGCTGACCTTAATCCGACTAATGTGTTGGTAGATGAGTCGGGAAATTTTGTCGGAGTATATGACTTCAATCTTTGCGGCAAGGAAGTGTTTCTGAATTATCTGTTTCGTGAAACATTCTGTGGCGGTTTTCAGAAGGAGCTTGATGAAATTCTGAACAGGCTCAGGCTTGTCAGTAAGTATTATCATTTTTCTGAGTTTGAAAAGCAGACAGCGTTAATGCTGTACCGTTGTCTTAAACCGTTGTTCTATTACAGGGCTGAGGACTTTAAAAAGCTTAAAAATGATACAGAGGCAATAAGGAAATTTCTTGATGAAACAGAATATTTTCTGACAAGGGATATTGATTTTGAGGCTTATATGAAATAGTTAATAAGCGTGGGTTAAAACTCACGCTTGTTTTTATATAAAAATTGACAATCATATCTGTTTCTGCTATAATAAAAACAACCACAAAAAAGGACGTGACCACTATGACCGAAAAAGCACAAAAGCTGAAAATTCTCAACCGTGACGCCATAAAATACCTTGCCATAATTCCAATGGCAATCGGGCACTTTTTCTCATATGTCACCGACTGGGAAACGCTTTCCCCTGCACCGCTGTGGCTTAAGCTTCTCACCCAAATGTCGCTTCTCGCACCACCGATATTCTTCTTTTTCATAGCCGAGGGCTTCCACTACACTCACTCACGAAAAAGCTACGCAATCCGCCTGCTGATTTTTGCGGTAATCACCCAATTTCCGTTCTGTCTTGCCAACAACGGCACGCTTCTCACCACGGAATTTTTCACAAACCTGAACATTTTCTTCACGCTGTTTCTCGGTGTAATTGCACTTACGATATGGGAAAAGGACTACTCGCTGAAAAAGAAAATAATCCTGATTGTACTTGTGGACATCGCAACAATTTTTCTTTTCTGCGAATGGCTTGCTTTCGGAATACCGATAATTCTCGGATTCCATATTTTCCGTGACAATCCTAAAAAACGGCTTATATGGTTTGGCAGCTGCATGCTTTTGCACCAGTTAATCGAGTTGGTATTGGTACTTGATGTGCTTAATTTCTTCCTCAACATCACATTTTTTGCCCTGTCGTACCTGTGTGTAACAACGTTCTACAATGGACAAAAGGGTAAGCATCCCGTCTTTGCAAAATGGTTCTTTTACCTGTTCTACCCTTTGCATTTAGCTGTTATTTGGGTTGTGAAATATTTTGTAATGTAAACACAAAAGCTGATGAGAAACCACTCATCAGCTTTTTTAATACCATAGATAGCTGTTTTCGTGCTGCCTGTACAATTTGGTACGGTGCAGTATTTGTTTTGTCACTGTAGGTGCTCTTAATATTTCAATCCACACCCTCACGAGGAGGGTGACTTTCGTATTTTGTGATGTTTGTTCTTGATATACATAATTTCAATCCACACCCTCACGAGGAGGGTGACACTGAAAACCTGCAGAAGCAAATGAACGCTATGCAATTTCAATCCACACCCTCACGAGGAGGGTGACAGCAAAATTGCACGACGAATTATGATAACAATGTTGATTCATTGTACAATTTCGACAAATTATCAAATGTAATAATAAATATTTACTTTGATAAAAATAATAATCCATTAAAAATCGAGTGCGAATGATATAACTCTTTTATGTACACTTCATATTCGCACTACATAATAAGTATATCATCTACTTTTATTGTTTCTTTTGCACCAATATGCTCTGCCTTTGCGTTCTTATTGTTCCCAAGATTATAAAAACGCAAGCTGTCTTTTTCTTTGTCAATTTCATTGATAAGTCTATGCTTTAGTGCTCTGTACTGTGCACTGTCAACGACACATTCAAACACAGAATTCTGAACTCTTACTCCATAATCAACACATATTTTTGAAACCTTACGAAGCCGCTTTTTTCCTTTTGAATCCTGCGTATTTACATCATATGTTATCAGCACCAACATTTCATCACTTCCACATAAAAGGGGGATAACAATCCAAATCTCCACGAATAAATCTTGCCATCAGTAAAGCCTGAACATAAGGAATCATTCCCCATTCTGTTTTTTCATTTATAAATGGATGTTTTATTTCTTCCTGTTTTTTATTCTGCCACGCAGTAATAAATTTTCGTCTGCCATCATCAGTCAGAATTACTGCGCCATCTTCACGTTTATAAAAATCATCTCCATTTATAATACGCTTGTTTATTACAGACAAAACAAATCTGTCACATAAAACTGCACGGAATTCTTCGACCAAATCAAGTGCCAATGAACACCTTCCGGGACGGTCAGTATGCATAAATCCCACATATGGATCAAGTCCGACTGCTTCGAGGGCTGATGTACACATTCCTGTTGCAAGCGAATAAACAAATGACAACATTGCATTTACATTATCCAAAGGCGGCCGCTTATTTCTCGAATGGAAATAAAAATCTTCCTTCTGCTGAAATATCATATCATCAAATAATGAAAAATAAACTGACGCTGCTTCTCCTTCGTATCCTCGTAATTCTGCCATATTATCAACAGTGAGCACCTGAGATAATGCTGATTTCAGATACATTGATTTACTTCTGAATTTCTCTGTATCAATTTTAAGTCCGTGGTCTCGAATGATTCTTTCCAACACCCATCTGCTGTTATAAAGCTTTCCGGTGATAATATTTTTAGCAATATCAAGACTTCTTTTTTCATCATCAGCAATTCTGTACTGTTCTCTTCGCAGCAGCACATTACCATTTACTTTTCCTTCAACACGGGCAAGAAAACGTCCGCTGCCACTCATAAATACAAGTTCTATACCATTTTCTGCACATTTTCCTATAAGTGCAGGACTTGCTCCTGTATAGCCAAAAGTCATTATTCTGTCAATATTATGAAGCGGCACACGTCCTATTGTATCATTGCCACAGGTTACAACAACATTTTCTCCATCAAGCGACAAGTATCTGTCAGGAGAAGTCACATATAAAGTGTTAAGCAATTTCTTCATAGTTCATCTTCTCCCAGCTTTTTTATAATATAGTCATATGCACTTAAATTCCCGCAGATAACCGGAAGACATATATTTTTCAATGAACAGGCATTGCAGGCTTTTGTACGTTTTACTTTAGGTGTGTATCTGCTTTTATACAAGCTATGCATTTCATCAATTGCCTTTTCTGTGCGTTTACGCAATTCTGTATCAAAATTAACTTTTATTCTGTGACGTGTTTCTCCGTAGTATAAATATCCATACGGAATCTCACAGCAAAGCATATCTTCAAGACACATAGCTTGTGCCGTAAGCTGCATTATGTCACAGTCATCTTCTTTCGGTTCACCACGTTTATATTCTATGGGAATAACATTGTATTTCCCATCCAGCCCAAATATTTCTGTGCCATTGCTATTTCTATGGAATTCAACAACGTCACATTCTCCGCTTACACCAAGTCGGGATGATGACACAGCCATCGCTCTGGCTGTGATAACATCTCCCCTTTTTTCACGAAAACCGCTGTCGTGAACATTTCTGTGCATAATATTGCCGTCAACAGTTCTGTAGTTTTCTTCCCATTGCTGCTCAATATGAATTAAAGCCCATTGACGACGACAGAATACGAAATGCTGTATTCCCGAGAGCAGCAAATATTCATCTTCGCTGTACATTACACAAGGTCAATAATTTCAGCATTTATACCGTCAATCTGATTAAGAGTAATATCATAATCATTAAATGACTTAGGACGTCCAATACCATCCTTGATTTTTATTTCAAGCTGACGATGAATTTTTGCAGAAGAATATTTCGGTGTTTTGCTGTCATGCTTCCACCAGTATAAGCGACACACTTCCATACTGCCCTCAGGACGTGCAGAAGAACAATCATTCTCGAACAGAGTAACAAGTGCTGCTTTTATTTTCTCAGCGTCTTCATCCGTAAAGCCAGTCTTTTCAGCAAGCTGACAATTTATGCTTCCGTTGATTACATACATACCGAATTCTACACGATGCTTGTTACCCATTGTATCAGAGGACTTACCCTTCTTGCCGCTTTCACCGTTAACACTCTTTGTAATCTGCATACTTACAATATCAACAGGTGAAACGCTTATTGCCTGCTGAATGCTTACAGGACCTCTTACTCCGACTGAAACCTCAGAATCCTTGAAAGCAAACACCTGTCCAAAACTCCTTACGTCAATCCATTCCTCGCAAGCTGCCTTTGCATATTCCTCACGGCTTGTGTTCTTTCCTTTGCCAAGCTTTTTAAGTGTTTCATTATTTTCAGCACGACTTCTCAAGCTATCGCAGCCATCGTCGCAGCGGTCATCTGACTGTACAAAAATCTTTTCACCCATATCCTGAAGGCGATTTCTGATTTTGCGTTTTATACATACATCGGAAATCTCACCGAAGCCATCATAATTTTCTCTCGGACGGTTACCGTTAAGAGGGTCACCATTGGGATTTGCGTTTGTTGCAGTAATAATTACGGAAAAATCGATTTTGTTCTGTAATGTGCTCATAATTAAACCTCCTCATTGTTTTCAGTTGTTTTTGCGTACATATAGGAAAGATAATGATGATAACCAAGCAGGTATGATGGTTTAAGCTTGCTGTTATCTTCAAATTCCTTCAAATCCATTTTATTCATAATTTCCTGAATTCGCTTTTCATAGCTTGTTCTGTAATTACCCAGCTTATCAAGATACGGCTGTAAATGCTCCTCGATTATCTGCCATGTCTGATATGGACGTAACGAAAAAGCATTCCAATAACGCTTTGCATTTGTCGGTCTTGATTCACCTTTTTCAAATGTGTCACTTTCAGCCTTATCAGCGATTGCCAGCAGACAACCGTAAAGATAACTTCTGTCGGTTTCGTTTTTATCGTATGCCATAGATATTGCTCCTTTCGAATTGAATCTTATCGTTCCGCAGGCAGTTTCAAGTATTCTGCGATGATTATAATCTTTATCATAAGCAAGCGGATTTGATGCCTTTATATACAGATTATTCAGTATATCCTCAGGTATCTTTCTTCCTTCTGTAATGCAAGGAATAAGACGCAGAACAACATCATTGAACATTTTAGGACGTTCCAGCTTTCCATTCTGCTCCGTACCGAAAGCACATTCGGCAATGTCATAAATGCTGAATGAATTTATAATGCTTTTACCGAATTTGACATTATACCTCAGCCACGCACTGTTTTTATGCCAGGTTTCAATATTTTTCAGATACTCTGAACCAACAAGCTCAGTATACATTGCAATGGATAAACGTCCCGTTGTTGCTGCATCAAGACCTAACAGCATAACCTTTGTATTCGCATTGAATTTATTCTCGTAACCAAAAATACATTTTTTCAGCACTTCATTATACTGCTCACCCGTTGAAGGTATGTTATCCGCTTCGGGAAACTCCTCATCGAAATCATCATAAAAATTCTTTCGTATATCAGGAAGCTCCTGCATCTGACTTGCCCATACCACAATAGTCAGGTTATCAAAATTCATACCTTTCTTTGATATAAGCCATTTCAAAGCATTATGCACTTTCTGTGAGAAATCATAACTGACAGATATAGCTTCTTCCTTACCCGAAAATCTTCCACGATATGTAAATCCGCTTTCATCATTTGATGAAATAAGCTTGGCTTTATCTCCGCTGTTTCGTATTTTTGAAGGATGCTTATATGTAGTCGGCAAAATTTCGCCCGTTGCATAACAAAGTGCGTTATTACTCATAATACTGCCATTAAAATTCACAAAGCTTTTATGCAAGGTTATGTCTTTCCACGTTTTTGCTTCGTGCATTATATCAGAATAATTCACAACAATCCTTACAAAAGAATCCTCTTGGTCAATACCCGCAATTTTAACTTTTTCAGCAAGCTTGCCACTGTTTTCTTCAACAATAAGAACTCCGCTTTTTACAAGGTCATACATCAATGTCCTCTTTTCAAGGTACGAATACAGAGCACTAACAGCTTTATGTGTAAATTCGCTGTTGCACCATTTGTCAAGCTGCTCCATATACTTGGTATAATACTCTGAATTATCAGACCGCTTTCCCTCTGTAAAAGCACTATAATCTCCCGCAATATACACAAGCTTGTCTGCAAAAGGCATAGGACATATTCCGCTGCTTCGTGCACCGGAATCCTCGGTTACGGGAATAACCGTTTCCGCTTCCGACTTGTCAACAGTCCTTGCACCCTTGAAATTGCCTTCTTCATCAATGGTAATTTCTATTTGTGCATTTGCTGTAGAATGTGAAACAGGAAGCAAATCAGGCTCACCGCAATTGTTTTCATATATCTTGTATAGCTCATCCGTCCAGCCCATCTGCTTCACCTCCTGTAAATTCTTCAAGTCCTATAAAGTTGTTATGTTCTTTGCCGAAAGACTTGATGTTCATTTCCTTTATGTGACGCTTAACAGTACATTCCTCAGGCGTAACAAAATCAATTACTCCGTTTTTCATAACGGGATTCCAGAATCTGACCGTCATCATTCCTTTATCATCTGTTTTTTTCGCCTCATCAGCATAGGTTATTCCGTGGTACATAAGGCTGTATGGTATTTCACCACAGTTATCATACGCACCCTCGCCCTCTCCGAACACACACGGCTCAACGTATCCCTGGCATTCTCTGGTTCCAAGAAAGATATCCCGCCTTCCTCCACGTTCAATCATACGCTTCGCGATATTGTGATGCTTGTGTTCATTACGGTCATGCTCCAGCTCAGGACGATTTTCATTCCATTCAAAATGTGCTCTTACCTGATAATGCACATCTTCAAGATATGTATAATAGGCAAGGTCATTACCTCCGCCATACTTAATCGGACGTATGCCTTTTCTAACCGTCCTGATTGGATTCATTATCCGTACCGAATCAATGTACCAAATGATCGTTGGCTTCCAGTACACGCTTTGAAGTATGCCCTTCAAAGCTTCATACGTCGGAATCATATAGGTGGATTTTTCTCCGCCTGCTCTTGTCAGAACATCGGTAAAAAGTGCATATCTGCCCCGTACCGAAAATTCTACAGTATTCCTGTGTTTTGATTTAGCCATCTTTTAACCTCCTTTTACATTATTAATGTTTCCATTGTTCCGCCATCAATATCGAGACCATATTCACTATTGTAATATTCTTTGCTCAGTGCCATCGCACCGCATTTTAATTTATATATACCGTTGTTGTCAGCAAACCTCTTGCTTGTTGAGCTATATAATCCTACAATATATTTCTGTGCCTTGCGAAGAAATTTTATTGCTTCATTGGGAGTAATGTCAGAATTCAGCTTACTGATTATTTCATTTGCTTCCTCATTATATGGAACAATCACATCAGTTGTATTGCTGTCAATAACATTAAACAGTTTACCTGCTGTTTTGAATGCCTGACCACAATATTTAATTTGCTTATTATTACATATTTCAAACCGTTTTTTATTGCAAGAAATCAAATTGAAAAGTGTGTCACCAATTTCGCAAACATTATATGAAATATCTTTGTCCTCAGAATACAGACATCTGAAATATGTTCCGATGGTATCTGCCGAAAGATAATCAGTACAGCTGCTGCTATCAAAAATACGATTCGTTATACCTTGGGCCTCTCTGATTTCCTGCAAACTTCCAAGCTTTTCATCACGCAGATTTATTACATATACTGAACATATTTCATCAGCTTCACCATTACGATTACAACGTCCTGCTGCCTGGGCAATACTATCCATTCCTGCCAAAGAACGTACCACACATTTGAACGATATATCAACACCCGCTTCAATAAGCTGTGTTGTGACACATATAACTGCTTTTTTCGCATTCAGCAATGATTTTATTTCCGATATTTTATCACGTCTGTGCTGAGGACACATATTTGTACTGAGATGAATTACTTCAACATCATCATTATTGTCAACGCATATTTTTTTAATGAGTTCATATAAGGAATGTGCAGCAGCTTTTGTATTTACCACGATTAAGATGTTCCCGTTTTCCTGAAATTTATTGTAACCAAATTCTGCTGCCTTTTCGTATGTATAACCATATTTATCAATCCACGGCACTATATCAGTACGCTTAAAGATTTCAAAATCCTGAGTATAGTCACCGGTCATACTGTCAAGCTTATCAAAATTCACATTATATCCCGTGCAGCTGAAATCAGGCTGAGTTGCTGAACTGAAAACAATCGTACAGCCACAAATTGCAGAAAGGAAATTCATAGCCAAGGTAAACATTTTGGCGCATTTGAGCGGTATTGACTGCACCTCATCAATAATTATCACAGCCCTGCTTAACCTATGCATTCGTCTGACCGATGAACTTTTGCCTGAGAAAAGCGTATTAAGGAACTGAACCATTGTTGTTGCAATCACAGGGCTATCCCACTTTTCTGTACGCAGTTCATATTCAGAAAGCTCATTCTCTTTTTCAATTTCTGCAACAATATCCGAATGATGTTCCAGAAAATTTTCATTTCCTGCAACCTCACGAATTACATCGCTGTTCTGTTCAAGGATTGACATAAACGGAGCAATATAGATTATTTTTTCCATATTGTAATTACTGCAATAATCTATAGCAAAACGCAAAGAAGAAAGCGTTTTTCCTCCGCCTGTAGGAACAAGCATTTTACATATTCCCACTTTATGTTTTGCGAATTCTGCACACCTGTCAGAAATGCTTTTTCTTTGCAACGAAATCCTGTCCTTTTTATCTGCAAAGCTATCCAGTTTGTTTGACATTCTGATTTTCATATCTTCCCATAACATATGAGTATCAAAAAACTTTTCTGTTTCGCAATCAGACATAAAATCAGCTGTATCAGTTCTGTCTGCATCAATCAGTATGGATTGGAGTAATCTTTCAAGCATCCCCATATAGAAAGCATATTTTTCTCCGTCACCATCACATATTTGTTTGATTTTCTTTCTTATCATTTCATATTCTTCTAAAGCCGACCACATCAACTTTTCAAGCTTTTTCTCATCAATCATAGCAGCAATATTTGCTTTGATTTCATCGTAACGCTCTGATTTTAAAATTCTTTTTTCAAAGCAATCTGTACCAACATCGTCAATCCAATCATTAAGTCCGTGATGCGATATAACTGTGCGTGCTATAAGACGTGAAATACTATGCAATTTTTCCTTATCAAGCGTGTCCGCAAATTCACATATATATTTTGCACCTGCAAAACTATGATCAATAGAGCCTCTTCTGAATTTATCAGACCCATTTATGTAATCATTAAAATCCAAGCATAATTTACCAATGTCATGAATTATACCCTGTATTTCTGCACAATTATCCAAGTATACAGAATGTGCAAAATTCCGAGATAGCTTAGCTGCATTCGTACAATGTTCCGTAACAGATTGAATGGTCTTGTCCTTATCACGAATATGAGCACAAAAAAACATAATTCGCCATCCTCCGCTTTTGATTTGTTACATACAAATAATTTTTTTAATCAAGCAAAAATTTATGTATAAATTTTACAACATAATTTATTGAGTGTCAATAACATTTGCTAATTTTCCACAAAAACTTATAGCTATCTTTATCTTGACAATACCATCACACCTGCATATTTTTGTCATTTAAATTTGCACATACCTATTGCTGTTTTGTAAAGGTGAACTTCGGGTGTTTTTCATTTTTTGTTCTTGACTCTAACTTTACTTTGACAATTTACCTATGCCTTGCTATAATTATATCATACAACCTGTCCAAAAGTATGGACAGTAAATTGAGGTTTCGGCATGAAAATTGCAAAACTAAACGCAAGTTTCAAGCTGAAATTTGATAGAAAAAGTTGCATTCAGTTTTACAAACAGTCTGATTTGATGTATATTGAAAGTAGATTGTACGGCTCATAAAAAGGATGGGAATTATGAGTAAACA
>JAZQBN010000071.1:0-85716 GCA_045545795.1 Oscillospiraceae bacterium | reverse complement strand
ATGTCATTCATTGACATTTCCTCCTTGTCATTATTTTAATTGCGGTCGGCAAACCTGCTTTTATTATAATTCGCAAGGAGGTTTTTGTCCATAGCTATAAGCTCTGAACCCCCAGTAAAACTGGGGGTTTAACTATACAACGAAAACGGCACTTCACAATGAAGTGCCGTTTTTTCAATAGATAGTATATTCGATAATATTGCTTATAGGTACATACTGACCGTCAACCCACGCAGTCAGGCAAATTGTATACACGCCGGGGTCACGTCCGAAATACTGATAGCTGAGTTCATTTTCTGCATTTCTGTGCAGAACCTGCAAGCCGTCCTTTTCAATCAGCCAACCGAGATTTGTATATCCCTCAACCTCGGGACGGGTTACTGTATATGTATCATCAATGGTAATTTCCACGGGATTTTCAATGACGATTTCACTTTTTTCCTTATCGTTCCAGGTAAGAAAATCAAACTGCTCACCGTTTACGATAACATCAGCCGTACAGTCAATGAGACGGTCTGTTGCGGCGTGCCCAATCATTGAGCCTGCGGAAGAACCATTCACCTCACCGTTGACGTGGCAGTTTTCGTAGTAGCCGCCGATAGCCTGACCTGTGATAATTCCGACCATTGAGCTGCCGCTTACGCTTGCATTTTCAAATGTGATGTTATACACCGCACAGCCTGTTTCCCAGCCGATAAAACCAACCGAGCCGCTGTGATAATCTATCATCATATTCTTGATTGAATAGCCGTTGCCGTCAACCATACTGATAAACGGACAATCATATTTTCCGCCGTACCAGCCCATAGGTGCCCAGCGATAACCTGAAAGGTCTATATCATTTTGCAGCTGCATAAGAAGCAGCTCACCAAACGGTGAAGTATTCACATAGTAATTGAAGCTTGCAAGCTCCTCAGGAGTGCTGACAAGGAAAATTCCCTCTGTAAGGGATTTTTCTATGTAATCCGCATCGGCAAGGTATGGAATATCACCGTAGTCGCAGTCCTCCATCCAGCCGCTTTCATCAGGAAATTCATCGAACAAGTCTGCATTTTCCACATAAAGCCTGCGTTTTTCACGAGCCTCCATAACCTGCTCGCTGCCCTCCTCGTAGAGTTCAATTATCTCTCCGTCATCGGAAGCAAGCGTCAGGCTGTCATCATATCCCCTGAGCACGTCATATTCCCGTCCGTCACTGATTATAAGACGTATCTGATAATCCTTTTCCTGCACGTCATAGGTAAGCTCCTGCCCCGCAAAATGAAAGCTGCCGTCCTCGAAAAAGTGCCATTGCTCATATGGACTTGCAATATTGATATAGAAGCCCTGAACATAACTCAAATATGGATTAGCCGTACTTGCAGCGGTTATTTCTGTCTCAGTCTCAGCAGATGTTTCTTCTTCAAATGGAATTTCTTTGAACTCTCGTCCTGTTGTGCCGATTGTGTAGGTATCCTCCATTATAAAGGTTTCCATTTCTGCTGCCTGAGGTTCACTTGCACAGCCGCAAAGCGTTAACGTACACAAGCACATAACTAAAAATGTTTTTTTCATAGACGTCCCTCCGTTAAAGTTATACCTATATTTTACCATAATACATTGTAAATTGCAACAAAAAAGAAAAGCGGCGAAGCAGTTAGTGCTGCTCCGCCAAAATAAAGAAAAAACAAGGAGTTCGGCGATTTACCGTCTGCATCGGCAAATCAGAACTTCAAAGGGATTTTGTCCCCTGAATAGCAAATCAAAGCTTTGGTGTCGTAAGGGTGTACCCTTGCTCTCTAAGACTGTCGATAACCCTGCCGAGTATTTCCGCATTGGTCGAGGAAACGCTGTGCAGGAGGAAAATTCCGCCGCCGTGAGCAGCCTTTGTAACCTTTTCAAAAGCAGCTGTCGGGTCAGGCTGGTTATTTACGTCCCAGTCAGGATATGCAAAGCTCCAGAGCAGCGTTTTGTAGCCAAGCTCATTGCATACAGCCATAGACTGTTCCGAATATTCACCGCAGGGCGGTCTGAATAAAGTCATTTCGTAATTGTACTTATCTTTGACAAAATCGTGCAGCGACATAATTTCCGTCCTTACCTGCTCATCGGTAAGTGTCGGAAGCGAAGCGTGCTTCATACCGTGGTTTCCGATGATATGTCCCTCGTCAAGCATACGTTTCACAAGCTTCTCGTTACGTTCTGCGTAGTCACCTGTAAGGAAGAACACTGCTTTTACGTTTTTCTCCTTAAGCGTGTCAAGAATAGGCTCAGTGTAACCATTTTCATAACCTTGGTCAAAGGTAAGATAAATCTCGCCGTTGTCCTCAAGCATTGCGTAACAGCCATACTGATTCATCTCGTCATTGAACATCTCTGCACCTGTAGGGCGGTTATTTTCATCAACCTCTGTACCCTGACCATAGCCGTGCGAGGTTCTGTCAAGCTGTTGTGCAAATGCATTAAAACTCATAACGGTTGCAGCAAGAATTCCTGCTGAAATAACTGTGATAATTTTTTTCACCATAAGCGACCTCCAAATAAAATTTCCGAAGGGACAATTTTATTTTTTGAGGACTTTTATTTTTTATCACAAGTATATAATAGCATAAAATCTGCCTGAATAAAACTACGGAATGGTTACAATTTCATCTCAATTTGGATAGAAAAATAAAAAATGCGTTACAGATAAATCCATAACGCACATCGTATTCTTATTCGCCGAGATAAGACTTAACAAGCACCTGAAGAAGCTCGTCGCGGTCGATATGACGTATAAGGCTTCTTGCGTTGTTGTATGTGGTTATGTAGGTCGGGTCCTCCGAAAGGATATATCCCACAATCTGATTGATAGGGTTATAGCCCTTTTCACGCAGAGCGTCATAAACAATAGTAAGATTTTTTCTGATATTGCCTTCTCTGTCCTCAACAACTGAAAAAGTCATAGTCTGGTCGCCGTTCATTTATAACACTCCTTTTCTTAATTTTCCTCCCTATAAAACATATTCGGGAGCATACACATATTATAACCGATTTTCGGAACAAATACAAGTGTTTCAGCTGTTTTTTTGAATTTTGCGAAAATTCGACTTGACATTTTTGTGCAATTTGCTAACAAAAATCAACTATCTGAAACTCTTTTCAATTCCTCCGCAACCGCTGCCAAATCCGTCAGCTGAAGCTGTTCGGGGCGTGCATTTTCGGCAACCCCTGCCGCTTTTACCGCCTCGGTAACAACATTTTTCGGTATTCCCATAGCAGAAGAAAGGCTGTTGCACAAATTCTTTCTTCGCTGTGAGAAGGCTCCCCTCACAACCTTGAAGTAAAATTCCTCATCGCTTACCTCAACAGCAGGCTCTTTATTCACGTCAAGACGAATTACGCAGGAGTCAACATTTGGTGCAGGCATAAAGCTGCCCCTTGAAACGTTGAACAACAGCTTTGGCTCGGCATAATAACGTACTGCCGCTGTTACTGCACCTGTATCACGGCTTCCCATTTCGGCACAAAGACGCTTTCCTGCCTCTTTCTGCACCATAACTGTTATCGACTCGATAGGCAGACGACTTTCAAGCAGCATCATAATAATCGGTGATGTAATATAGTACGGCAGATTTGCACACACTGCAACCTTAAGTCCCTTGAAATGCTCCTCGATAATTGCAGCAAGGTCAGCCTTCATAACGTCCTCATTGATTACGGTTACGTTGTCGTGCTCAGCAAGTGTTTCCTTTAAAATCGGAATAAGTCTTTCGTCAATTTCGACTGCAACAACCTTGTCCGCACGCTTTGCAAGCTCGTGGGTCAGTACGCCTACACCCGTGCCGATTTCCAGCACGCCCCAGCCCTCAGCAGCGTTGCCCATTTCAGCAATTTTCGGACACACCGAGGGATTGATAAGAAAGTTCTGTCCGAGGGTTTTGCTGAATGAAAAACCGTGCCTTTCAAAAATATCCTTGATAACGTTGATATTGGTTAAATTCTCCATATTGAGAAGTCCTTTCAATTAAAAAATCAGGTAAGTAAGCAGCATAAAAACAGGCTGGTGAATTATGTAAACCCAAAGGGAATGTTTGCCGAGAAAATTTATCACGGGCAGCTTTGCCTTATAGAAGAATTCAGGCAGGTGACCATTTTTTACGCAATCCGAAAATGCTGTTCCTGCAAGAAAAATAAAGCCGAATGGAATAAGCGGAAAATAGTCTGCCGAGCGAAAACCCGAAGCTGTAATTCCGATTGGATAAAGATAGTTGATATTGTCAGGCAGGTCAAGCTGGATTTTTCTGAAAAGCAGGAAAATACTCTCGTTTCTCGGGAAATCGAAAAAGACTATCGTAAGTAATGTAAACACCACAAAAACCGCAATATTCGGAACTTTTTTCAGCCACGGTGAGATTACACCATAGATGAGCATTATTGCTCCGAAGCAGGAAAGCACACCGAATACGATGACATTATCAGGTGCGAAAACAGCCGTGCCTATAGTCAATATTTCACCCATAAGAAACAGCGTTGCACCACGTCTGAGGACGTTTTTCGAAAAACCTGCGCAAATTCCCGATATGCCGAAAAGCACAATCAGAACAAACTGATGCAGAATTTCCCACCAATCAGTGAAAAAGAAGGGCAAATCCATTCCGCCGAAAAAAATCAGGTCATAAAGCAGGTGATAAAGCATAACGTATATTATAGCAACACCTCTCAGCAGGTCAAGAAGCTCGGCACGGTTTTTCCGTCCGATTTCAACAGGAGTTTCCTTGACAGCTTCGGATGTGTGTTCTTCTGTTAAAACGGGCATCTTTTCACTTCCTTTCGCAATGCATTTATTATATCACAATATTGCAATGATTGCAAATAATAATTCACTGTATATCGTAAGTCCAGATTATCATTTACAATAAAATCACAAAAAGCTATTGCAAAAGATGTTGAAATCTGTTAAAATACTATATAGACCTTATATTTTGTGAAAGGGCTGAATTTTATGGAAAATTATACAAGACGCGATAAGATAAATTACTACCTTGATATTGCAGAAACCGTGCTTGAAAGAGGCACCTGTCTCAGAAGAAATTTCGGTGCTATCATCGTTAACAACGACCAGATTATTTCCACAGGCTATGTGGGTGCACCGAGAGGACGTGCAAACTGTGTTGACCTCGGCTACTGTACCCGTGAAAAGCTGAACATTCCGAAGGGACAGCGTTATGAGCTTTGCAGAAGCGTGCACGCAGAGGCAAACGCTATTATTTCAGCTTCCCGAAAGGATATGATTGGTGCAACAATTTATCTTGCTTGCCACGATGCAAAAACAGGCGAGCTTTACGGCGATGTTGAACCTTGCTCAATGTGCAAGAGGCTGATTATCAACTCGGGTATTTCCACGGTTATTATACGCAACACGAAGGATACATACACAACTATCAATGTTGAAACGTGGATTGACCGTGACGAGTCCATTGAAGGCTCAGAAGGCTATTAAAAAAACGGCAGGTACTATTGATGTACCTGCCGTAGCCTGTCGATAAACTCGACAGGCAAATGAAAAATGAATAAAGAATAATGAATAGTGAATAGTTAAGGTGTCCGCTTTGCGGACATTTTTAATATTATTGCCGATGGCAATTCCTTAATTATTCATTCTTCATTATTCAATATTCACTATTCTTTGTCGAAAAGTCTTTTTCGACAAATTGCGGCAGGTACTATTTGATGTACCTGCCGTTTTTTAGTTATTGATTTCAACGGAAGCACTTGCTTCTGTCGGCTGTGAAACATCTGCAAAAAGGACGAATTTGTCCCCGTAAACAGCACGTCTGCCCTCGCTGTCAACTGCCTCAAAAGCACTTTCAGGCACGCTCATTTCAACTGTCAGCTTTTCGCCTTTTCTTATGTGCACACGCTTAAAGCCGCAAAGACTTACATTCGGCACAGCAAACTCGCTGTTGTCCTTGATATAAAGCTGAATAACCTCATCTGTGTCATAATTACCGTTGTTTTCAACTGTTATAACAGCCTTGCCGTCAGCGTAAGAAACCGCCGTACACTCAACCTTTGAGTAGGTCAGACCGTATCCGAATGGATAAAGCACGTTGCCCTCAGCGTAACGATAGGTGCGGTTTTTCATTGAATAATCCTCAAAATCGGGAAGTCTGTCCGCACTTTCATAAAATGTAACAGGAAGCTTTCCCGACGGCGAAACATCACCGAAAAGTATTCTTGCCAGTGCCTTGCCGCCCATCTGTCCCGGGTACCAGGTTTCAATCAGTGCGTCACCTGTTATTTCAGGATTTACGGCACTTCCTGTAGTAAGCACTACAACCATCGGCTTTCCTGTTGCCGCAAGCTTTTCAAGAAGAATACGCTGTGACTCAGGCAGACGCAAATCCTTTTTGTCACCTGAGAAGAATTCGTTGCCTGTGTCGCCCTCCTCGCCCTCAAGAGTAGCGTCAAGACCAACGCAGGCGATTACAACATCGGCATTTTCTGCCGCCGCCAGTGCCTCAGCATAGCGGTCACCTGCCATAGCAAGTCCCGATGTTCTGTCCTTGAACAGGTGACAGCCCTGTGAGTAGAGAACACGTCCCTCGAAAGCGTCCTCGATGCCCTCAAGAAAAGTCGTGTATCGGTCAGCTGTTCCGCAGTAGTTGCCCTCCAGTGCTGCACGGCTGTCAGCGTTCGGACCGATTACAGCAATTGTTTTCAGCTTGTTTCTGTCCAAAGGCAGTATGCCGTTGTTTTTCAGAAGTACCATAGATTTTTCTGCACATTCCTGAGAAAATGCCTTATGTTCCTTGCAGGAAATTATATCGTAAGGAATATTGTCGTACTCCGTTTTTTCATCAAACATACCGAGACGGACTCTCGTCCTCATTGCGTGCACGCAAGCGTTACGGATATCGTTCTTGTCTGCAAGTCCCTCATCGACCGCCGCAAGTGCCTGCAAATATGTGCAGCCGCAGTTGATATCACAGCCCTGTTTCAGTGCCAGTGCCGCAGACTCGGTTGCTGTATCGGTAACGTGATGATGCAGGTGAAAATCCTGAATTGCCCAGCAATCCGAAACAAAGTATCCGTCAAAGCCCCACTCCTTCAGCTTGCCCATAAGGTACGGACTTGCACAGGCAGGTTCACCGTTCACACGGTTGTACGCACCCATCACGCCCTCGACCTTAGCTTCCTGAACAAGCACCCTGAATGCAGGAAGATAGGTTTCCTCCATATCCTTAGGGTTTGCCACGGCGTCAAACTCGTGACGAACAGCCTCAGGACCGCTGTGAACCGCAAAATGCTTTGCACAGGCAGCAGCTTTCAGCACCTCGCCGTCCCCCTGCATACCCTTCACAAATGCCACACCAAGACGTGCTGTAAGGAACGGGTCTTCACCGTAGGTTTCGTGTCCCCTTCCCCAGCGTGGGTCACGGAAAATGTTGATGTTAGGCGACCACATAGTCAGACCCTTATAAATATCACGGTCACCGCGTGCCGAAAAAGCGTTGTACTTTGCCCTTGCCTCGTCAGCTGTAATTTCCGCCGCACGGAAAATCATCTTTTCGTCAAACATTGCCGCAAGTCCAATAGCCTGCGGAAACATTGTCGCCGTACCTGCACGGGCAACACCGTGCAGACCCTCATTCCACCAGTTATATGCAGGAATTCCCAGCTGCGAAACAGGGTCAGCCTGATATTTCAGCTGTGAAGCCTGTTCCTCCAAAGTCATTCTGTCGGTCAAATCCTCGGCACGTTCCTGTGCCGAAAAATTCCTGTCGAGATACTTTTCCATATTACCAACAACCTCACTTTATTATAGTAATTATTCCCATAACAACACTTAAAACCGCCGCACACATACACACTGCCGAACCCAGTGCACACCAAACCGCCTTATGTACAAAAGGATTATCCCCAACTATGCAGGCACAGTCATTTTTTTCGTCATAATAAACCGTAATCTTTGTTTCAGGCTTGTAGCGTTTTCTTGCGTATGAATACTTATGATGCACGGTTTTTTTCTGTGCCTCATCACGGAATTTCAGCATTATATATCCCTTTGCGGTGCTTGTGACTGTTCCGTCAAAGCGTACACTTGCTTCTTCAAATCTTCTTATACCGTTCATATACTTTTTTCTTCGCTTTTCAAGTCGGTACGAAATATATAACAGCCCTGCCGCAATCAGCAGCATTACAGCAATAATAATTACATTCGTCAGAATTTCCACATTCAATCCCCCTTTGCCGCTGAAAATATTGTAACATATTTCTTTGCAATATTCAACAATAAAAAAGCAGACAGAAGCAATCTGTCCGCTTTGATATTATTCGTCTGAATGTAAAGACTTTTCCTCTTTATCTTCGTCTGCAGCTTCACCGGTAATATACTTTGCCTTAAGCAGCTTTTTCAGCGTGTCCTTGCCTGTGATTTCCTCAAATGCGGCAATGATACCATTTTTCACTGCACCCTTGATTACCCAGTAGGAAACAATAAGCAGGATAATCGCCGTGCCGCCGCTTATGCCCAATTCTTTCAGCAAATCCATAGATATTCTCCTTTAGTTTGAGCTTGCCGCCGCTGCTGATGATGCAGAAGAAGCTGCTATTACTGCACAAGTAGCCGCCTGCTGTGCAGCAACCATTGCAAGAGTTGCTGTAACGGCTGCCGTGCTTGAAGCTGTACAGCCTGTGTAATCAGCTGAAACAAGCATTACAGCGTGCATAAGACGTGTGCCCTTGTCAATGCTGAACACGCCGTAGCCCTTCTGCACTTCAAGGAATTTATCGACCTCAAGGATATCGTCAACCGCTTCGCTCAAATCAAACTCATTAAGGGCGAATGCGGCAAGTGCGGCAACCTCATATCGCTTGCTGTACTTTCTTCCTGCGTTTTTCAAGCTGTCCCAAAGAAACTCAACACGCTTGCATTTTGCGTCAGCGTCGCCGTCAGTAAGTGAGAGGACGTGTGAAACAGACTGAACAGCGTTGCTTTCAAACTTTCTCTTGAAATATGTGTAAACCCTTTCCATTTCTACAACAAGCTGTTCATCGGACTTTTCGGAAAAGGCAAGAAGCACCGCAAAAATGCTGTCCTCGCCGCCTGTCAGGAATGGGTGCTCATTTTTCATCAGGTCATAGATACGCTTGCCCCTTGCGGCGATTTCTTCTGCCCTGTCAAGGTCAATCATATCGGTAAGCACAAGAGAAACGTAGGCAAGATATTCGTTGCCGAAGAAATATTTTTTCAGCATCTCATAAATCTGCTTCGCTTTTTCCAGCTTTTCTTCGGGATTTTCCGAAGCCGCAAGATATGTTATAACGGGAAGCTTTACGTTGCCCCTGAAATTGGAGAAAACCCCTGTTTTATCATTAACAAGCTTTTTGCAGGCTATCATTTTTTCCGGGTCGGCTTCTATGCCTTTAGCGGTAAGGCTTGCCGCACAAACGTGGATAATATAGCTGTTATCCCACATAAAATCATCTTTGATAGTATCCCTTGAATTAATAAATCTTTCACAGATAGCGTTAAGTGATGGTTTCATAGTCATTCTCCTTTCAGAAGTTTGATAGCTTTTGTCATACATTCGTCACCCTCAGCTTCAATGTCGGGAGTAATTCCGTTTCCGTCAAAGGTTTCGCCCTTGCTGTTGCCCATAAGCGAGGAAACCATTGCAAAGGAGTAGCCGTCGGAAAAATCGTCAAAAACGAAGGAATAATATTTGCCGTAGGTTTGCTTTCCCACAACGCTCACCTTGTCGGGAAAATCACTTTTCATATTGAAAATCATCACCTCAGCGGAGCTTGCTGTTTTTTCGTCACACAGAAAAACAAGCTTGTCGAAGTCAATTATCTTGTCACCGATACATTTTTCCTCGGTGATTTCGCTTGAAATATCCGTGTAGACCACAGTGCCGTCCTCGTGGAAAAGTCCGAGAATTTCTATAAGTTCGCTTGTATGTCCGCCCGAATTGCCACGCAAGTCAATGATGAACTTTCGATTTGTTTCAAGGGTTTTCTTGTGCTTGATTAAGTCACGCCAGGTTTTGCCGATTACAAAATCGTTGATTTTCACGGTGCAGATACCATCCTCGACTGTAACCGTTGCAGGTCGGTATTCTTCAAGCTGCTCCGTAACCTCTTTTGTTCTGTCTTTGTCGAAAATGGTGTTATACTTTGCAATTTCGTCAGGCTCGTGCTCGTTGATGTCGTCAAGGATAAGCTTGTAAACGTAGTTGTCAAAGTTAGCCTCGGCATTGTCGCCGTAAATGTCACCGAGGGTGTCCTGCATTGCAAGCTCCAAGTGCTCCTGTGAGTAGTAATATTCACCGAGGTAATTCTCAAATTTTGCAACACGGTCATTTGATGTGACGATATGCCTGATACAGATTGCAAGTGCAGCGGCGAGAATGAATATTATTATCAGACTTGCTTTGCTGACTTTTCTCTTTTCTTTTTTCGGCATTATATTTACCACTCTTTCAAATTATTATTCATACCTCAACGCCTCAATCGGGTCAAGCTTTGCTGCACGGTTTGCAGGATAGAAACCGAAGAACACACCGATTGCCATTGAGAAGGTTACAGCAAGAAGAATTGCACCGACAGAAGGTGTTGCTGTTGCGTCCATAAGCAGACCAACGAGGTTGCCGAGGAGGATACCTGACACGATACCGATTGCACCGCCGATAAGGCAGATGATTACAGACTCAATGATGAACTGTGTACGGATTGCGGAGTTAGGTGCGCCAAGCGCCTTTCTTACACCGATTTCACGGGTACGCTCTGTTACGGAAACGAGCATAATATTCATTACACCGATACCGCCAACCACGAGGGAAATACCTGCGATTACGGAAATTACCATAGAAACAAGACCGAGGATTTCGCCCATCATTTCCATCTGCTGTTCAGCTGTTGCATAGTAAACCTCGATACTGTCATTGTTACGATAGAAGCGGTTGTTCATATAGTCCTTTACGTCTTCGGCAAACTGTGTTGCGTTTACGCCGTCCTTGATATTTACATAGAAGTAGAAGAACAACGGGTCGCTGTCGCCCTGAATTTCTGCCATTGTTGTGTAAGGAATATATACTTCGTTATTCCAGTCCTCACCCATCATATTTACCATTGCACTCATCATACCTGTGAGCTGATATTCGTAGATACCTACAACGGTAAAGTCATAGCTCTGATTAAACATATCTATACTTAATGTCTGACCCATTGCATTATCAAGGCTGCCGTAAAGCTTGATAGCCTGCTTGTCACTGATTACACAGACTTTACCGTGCTTTGTAACGTCCTTGTCGGAAATATATCTTCCCTTGATTACGCCTGTCATACTCTGTTTAAGGTATCCGGGGCTGATAGAATAAACTACAAGGTCAAGATTTTCACGCTTATGTCTTGTCGTTGCGTTATCCGTACCGTAAACAAGTGACAATGCGTCAACGTCATCGGAAAAACGTTCGGCAACGTTGTAAATCATATCCTCTGTCATAAGGTCGCTTTGTGTGTAGTAATCTCTTACAGGATTAGGCTTTAGAGTAATCTGAAAACCTACAAGGCTCGCACCGCCCTGCGAGTCGAAGATATCATTAACGCTGTTTTCCATAATGCTGCCCATTGTGTTAATCATAATTACGGAGCTGATACCGATGATGATACCCAGCATTGTCAGCAGGGCACGCATTTTGTTTGCTTTAAGTGAAGCAAGGGCAAGCTTTATGTTTTCAAAGAAATTCATTCTGCTGCCTCCTTTGCTTCTTCGGGTTTGTTTTTCAGCACGTCGCTCACGATGTTGCCGTCGGAAAGTGTAATAATTCTGTCTGTTTCCTCCGCAAGCTCAGGGTTATGTGTGATGAGCACGATTGTCTTGCCCTGCTCCTTGTGAAGCTTGTGGAAAAGGTCCATTACAAGACGTCCTGTCTTGGAGTCGAGAGCACCTGTCGGCTCATCGGCAAGGATTATTGCAGGGTCGTTTGCCATAGCACGGGCAATGGCAATTCTCTGCTTCTGACCGCCTGAAAGCTCGTTAGGCATATGCTTTTCACGCTCAGACATTTCAACTATTTCAAGCAGCTCCTTTGCACGCTTTGTTCTTTCCTTTGCAGGTACGCCTGCGTAAAGCATAGGAAGCTCAACATTTTTCAGTGCAGAGGTTCTTGCGATAAGGTTGAAGGTCTGAAATACGAAGCCGATTTTCTTATTTCGGATACCCGAAAGGTCAGCGTCCTCCAGCTTTGAAACGTCAATGCCGTCAAGAATATACTGTCCGCTTGTCTGTCTGTCAAGTGCACCGACAATGTTCATAAGTGTTGATTTACCAGAACCCGAAGCACCGACAATTGAAACAAACTGTCCCTCGGGAACAACTATATCAAGTCCGTGAAGAATTTCAAGCTCATTGGGCGTACCGACATAAAAGCTCTTGACAATTCCCCTCATATCAATTATTGGTCTGCTCATTCTGCCACCTGCTCTGTTTCAGCTGTTTCTTCCATTTCCTTTACCATAACCATATCACCGTCGGAAAGCATTGTTGTATTTGTAAGAACAAGCATTCCTGCGGAAATTTCATCTGAAACAATTTCGATTTCGTAGTCTGTTTCAAGACCTATTTCAACAGTCACAAGCTTAGCGTGGTACACACCGTTTTCGTCTTTTTCGGCAACAAAAATCGCATCATTGCCATTTTCATCTGTTGTAAGAGCGTCATATGTAACAGTAAGTGCATTCTCACGCTTGTCGCTGATAATAGCAAGCTTCGCACTCATACCTACAAGGATTTTTCCGTCCTCGCTGTCAATCTCTGCCTCAATTGCATAGCTTGTTCCGCTGTTGCCCGGCACACCTGTGGGAGCAACGCTTGAAACCTTGCCGTCATATTCAACACCTGCAACAGCATCGCACTTTACCGTTGCAGTCATACCCTCGGCAACATAAGGGATATCATATTCGCCCACATTTGCGGAAACCACAAGGTCAGAAAGGTCTTCAATAACAAACATTGCACCGTTTGCCATTACTCCCTCCTCTGCATTTACCGCTGTTATGATACCGTCGCAGGGTGCAGCAATAACTGCGTATTCAAGCTTGGATTTGAGATTTTCAAGTATGATAACCTGCGGGTCGTTAAGACCTGAAAGTGTTCTCTGCTGTTCAGCTGACTTTTTAAGTGCCGCAAGGTCAGTTTCAACCTGCTGAACTGCAAGCTCATAGCTTTTCTTTGCTTCTTCAAGAGCTTCCTCTGCATTCTTGACCGCAATGCTGTAATTTTCCTCTGTAGTTACATTGGATTTTTCTGTCTTGCCATAAGCCTTTACAGCATTATCATAAGCTGTCTTTGCATTTTTCATTGCAGCTTCGGCACTGTCACGGGCTTTTTCGAGCCCCTCTATAGCGTTATCATACTGAACCTGTGCCGCATCAATCTGTTCCTTAACACTTTCTCTGTCGTATTTTGCCTCCATTTTTGCAAGCTCAGCCTGTGCATCGGCTAATTCCTCAGCAACTTCATCGGCTTTGCCTGCCGCATAATCGGCAGGATATATTGAAAGCGAGGATTTTTCAACCTTTGCATTATCATATCTTCTTCTTGCGTTTTCAAGCTCAAGTATATGCTCAGTTGTTCTGATAATCTCATAGCGTTCCTTCAATTCTTCAAGATTATCATAAAGCTGCTTTATTGTCGCAGGATGATTTTTCGGTTCAAGCTCTGCAACAGCCTTATTATATGCTTCAACACTCTTGTCATAAGCGTCCTTTGCACTTTTCACCTGAGTGTCCGCACTGTCAAGAGCATTCGGAATTGTTGAATCAAGTCCGAGGGACTCTTCCCTTTTAGCATTTTCAAGAGTCTTTTCAGCCTGTGCAATTGCCTTTTTAGCAGATATCAATGAAGGGGTTTCGCCCTTTTCATAAGTTTCAAGTGCTTCAAGGTATTTCTCCTCAGCAGAAGAAACACTGTACTCCTCGCTTATTCCGCTGTTATCAACGGTAGTCTGCTGCTGAAGAATCTGCTGCTGAAGTTCTTCCGTGCTGATTGTGCAAAGAATGTCACCCTTCTTTACGGCATCACCGACAGAAACATTGATTTTTTCAACAGGATAGCTGAGCTTTGAATAAACCTTCTGCACATCTGCACTTTTTACTGTGCCGCTTACAGAAATCTTATTCTCAATGGTTTTCTCCTGAATTTTTACAGTATCTGCATATGTAACCGTTGAAGCGGCACTTCCGAGAGCAGCAATTGCCGCACCTATTGCTGCAATTCCTGCGATTATTGAAACAGGAATGATTATCTTCTTTGCTTTCATAAATATATTCCTTTCTGCATTTGTTTATAATATACAACATATAATATCATATATTTTTCACTATGTCAAGTGTTTTACCACTGTATTAAGTAGCTAATACAAGTATACAACGATTATACTCAAAAGTCAATTGTAACTTTGATACAATTGCACCATTGCCGTTGACATATTTTAGTTGATTTTTTACAAAAAAATTCGGCGGCACAGTTTTATCTGCACCGCCGTATTCTTATGCTTCCCAGCTATTGAGATAAGCTTCCTGAACATCGGTAAGCTTATCAATTTCCATACCCCAGAAACGGATTTTCCTTTCTGCAACCTCATTGTCGATGTACTTAGGCACATCGATAACCTTTTCGGTAAATGTACCCTTGTTCTTTACAAGGTGAAGTGCGGAAAGTGCCTGAATTGCAAAGGACATATCCATAATTTCAGCAGGGTGACCGTCGCCTGCCGCAAGGTTTACAAGTCTGCCCTCGGCAATGACGTAAATCCACTTGCCGTTTTCAAGCTTGTAGCCCTGAATGTTGTTTCGTGCTGTCTTTGTTTCGACAGCAATCTTCTTGAGAGTTGCAACGTCAACCTCAACATCAAAGTGACCTGCGTTGCAGCAGATTGCACCGTCCTTCATTACCCTGAAGCTTTCCTCAGTGATTACGTCACGGCATCCTGTTACTGTTACAAAGAAGTCGCCCACCTTTGCAGCTTCCGTCATCTTCATAACCTTGAAACCGTCCATAACAGCTTCCATAGCCTTGATAGGGTCGATTTCAGTTACGATAACCTCTGCACCGAGACCCTTTGCACGCATTGCAACACCCTTACCGCACCAGCCATAGCCTGCAACAACAACATTCTTTCCTGCAACAATAAGATTTGTTGTACGGTTGATACCGTCCCAGACGGACTGACCTGTACCGTAACGGTTATCAAAAAGGTGCTTGCAGTCAGCGTTATTAACCAGCACCATAGGGAATTTCAGCTTGTCCTCCTTAGCCATTGCAATAAGGCGGATAATACCCGTTGTTGTTTCCTCACAGCCGCCGATTACGTCAGCAATCTTTTCGGGATATTCATTATGAATAAGGTTAACAAGGTCGCCGCCGTCGTCGATAATGATGTTAGGACCTGCCACGATTACCTTTGATGTGTGTCTGTGATAATCCTCCTCAGTTGCGTCATACCACGCAAAAACGTTGAGACCGCCGTGTACAAGTGCAGCTGCAACGTCGTCCTGAGTGGAAAGAGGGTTACTGCCCGTGATATACATTTCAGCACCGCCTGCCGCAAGCACACGGCAAAGGTAAGCTGTCTTTGCTTCAAGGTGCACGGAAAGAGCAACCTTTATTCCGGCAAAAGGCTTTGTTGCTGAAAATTCTTCTTCAATACTGCGGAGAAGGGGCATATTTGCCTTTACCCACTGAATTTTGGTTTCGCCGCTTTCCCAAAGGTTTACGTCTCTGATTTCGCTCATCATATCAATATTCCTTTCTGACCGTCAGGTCAAGTAATTTCGCTTCAACATATCCGCAAAGTGCGGTAGGCTCGGCAATAATCTGTGCTCCACGCACGCCTGCACTTACCGCAATTTCATCAAAAAGCTCAGCTGTTTCGTCAAAGAAAGTGGGGAATTTCTTTTTCATTCCCACAGGTGAACAGCCGCCCCTTATGTAACCTGTCACACCAAGCAAATCCTTGACGTGAAGCATTTCGCATTTCTTGTCCCCCGCCGCTTTTGCCGCTTTTTTCAGGTCAAGTTCTTCATTTACAGGGATACAGCACACAAAGTAACCCGTCCGCTCCCCTTTAAGCACCAGCGTCTTGAACACCTGCTCGGGGGGCTGACCAAGCTGATTTGCGACGTGAATACCCGATAAATCATTTTCGTCCACCTCGTATTCAGCGATACGGAACGGTATTTTCGCCGCTTCAAGCAGACGCATAGCATTAGTCTTGTTCATTATTCCTTTTCCTCTTCAATGCCGTAATGCTCGTAATAAGCCTGACCCTTCTTTTCAGACTCCTGAATTGCCACAAGAGTCATTTCGTCACCACGTCTAGAAACAATATACTCCATATATTTATCGGAAACAGGCTCATCGTTTTCATCAAGGGTAAGCCACGCAGGTGTTGGTGAAACATATCCGACAAGAAGCGTATATCTTTCACCGACACGGGTAATTTCTTCAACATACGGTGAATATGTGAAATACTTCGGATTTGACGGAACACGGTAGGATTTGATTGTTTCGTCATAATAGAACTGTATATCAGCACCCAGAACAGACTGGTGCTCCACGCTCAGACCCGTGCCGAAAAGCTTTGTACAATGCTGCTCAACGTCAACCTCAGGTACTACAATCATATCGAACTCTGTTTCATACTTTGATTTATCCTCATAAAGGATAATATCCCACAAAGCCGCAGTAATCATTGTATCGCTCCTGAGCTTGATAGTCTGGTTAAATGGTGCAGGGTCACAGATTACAATAGGATATACAAATCTTGCAAATTCATTTTTCTGCTGAGTATTGTCAGCAAAAGCCTTTACCTTGTCGACCGCAAAATTAATTGTTGCCACCAAGCCTACAATTGCAAGCAATGTAACCACAACACCGAAAAACAGATAAAGTTTTCTGCGGAAGCCCTCAGGATTGCTTGCAGGCATTTCAGGCTCGACAGGTGCTTCCGTAAGCTCGGAAAGCTCCTCACGGTTTTCGTCCAGTGCCTCGTCAAACATTCGCTTGATACTGTCAATGGACTCCCTGTCCTGCTTTTTCCTTGATTTATCAGCAGCGTCTTCTGTCTGTTTTTTCTTTTTGGAGGATTTTTTATTCTTTTTTTCCTGATTATTCTTTACATAGCTGTCATAATCAAAAAAGTCCTTTTTATCTTCACTCATATTTTTTTCCTCATAAATCAGCGGATTTGTCCGTTGCCGTCAATAAGATACTTCATTGAAGTCAGCTCACGCAGACCCATAGGACCTCTTGCGTGGAGCTTCTGTGTGGAGATACCGATTTCCGCACCGAAGCCGAACATACCGCCGTCTGTAAAGCGTGTTGAAACATTAACGTAAACAGCCGCCGCGTCAATCTCATTTCTGAAACGGTCAGCGTTTGAAAGGCTGTTTGTAACGATACATTCGCTGTGACCTGTTGTGTATTTGTTGATGTGGTCGATTGCCTCGTCAATATCGGAAACAACCTTCACTGAAATTATGTAGTTAAGGAACTCAGTAGCGTAGTCCTCCTCAGTTGCGGGAACAACGCAGTCGCCGAGAATTGCCGCTGTTTTTTCACAGCCTCGGATTTCAACCTTGTGTCCGTCAAGTCTTGCCTTGATTGCAGGGAGAGCCTTCTCAGCAATATTTTCGTGCACAAGCAATGACTCAATAGCGTTGCACACGGAAGGACGCTGGGTCTTGCCGTTGTCAACGATATTCACAGCCATTTCAATGTCAGCTGTTTCATCAACAAAAACGTGGCAGTTGCCCACGCCTGTTTCGATTACAGGTACGGTTGCGTTTTCCTTTACCGCACGGATAAGTCCTCCGCCGCCTCGTGGAATAAGCACGTCAAGGTAGTTACTGCACTTCATCATCTGAGTTGTAACCTCTCTTGTTGTGTCGTCCACAAACTGGACTGCATCCTCAGGCAGACCTGCCTCAGCAATTGCACCACGCATAATTTCGCAAAGGCACTTGTTGGAGTTGTAAGCCTCCTTGCCGCCACGGAGAATTACCACGTTGCCTGTCTTAAGACAAAGCACAGCGGCGTCAACCGTAACATTGGGACGTGACTCATAGATAATTCCGATTACACCGAGCGGTACACGGATTTTTGTAATTCTCATACCGTTAGGACGTACTGAACCGCTGTCAGTTGTGCCGACAGGGTCATCAAGCTTGATAACATTTCCGATATCGTCAGCGATAGCCTTAACACGTTCTTCTGTA
Organism: Oscillospiraceae bacterium; assembly: GCA_045545795.1. GTDB lineage: Bacteria > Bacillota > Clostridia > Oscillospirales > Ruminococcaceae > RGIG8773. The sequence goes on along the minus strand of JAZQBN010000071.1, from coordinate 67,470 downwards.
AGGCGGAGTCTGTCCTGCATTACAACAGAAACACCGTTTTCGTCAGCCTTTTCGATATCAATTGCATTAGCCGCAAGGATTTTGTCTGTGTTATCACAAAGAGCCTTTGCAATTGCCGCAAGAGCCTTGTTTTTCAGTTCTGTAGAAGCACAACGCAGAGCCTTTTCGGAAGCCTTTGCCTTTGCACCGAGAGTTTCAATATAGTTCATAACGCACCTCCGTCACTTGCTTGTAAAAATTGTACCGACATCTTTTCCGTCGAAAAGGTCATACAGAACAGACGGATTTCTGCCGTTGAGGATTGCCATATCAATTCCTGCGTTCATTGCGATTTCAGCGGCGTGGATTTTTGTAATCATACCGCCTGTGCCAAGACCTGAGCCTGCACCGCCTGCAAGACCACGGATTTCATCTGTGATTTCATTTACAACAGGAATAAGCTTTGCATCGGGGTTATCCTTAGGGTTGCCGTCGAAAAGTCCGTCGATATCGGAAAGGATAACAAGCATATCCGAGTGGCTCATAATTGCAACAAGAGCCGCAAGGCTGTCGTTTTCGCCCAGTTCAAGCTCCAGCTCATCAATTGCAACCGTGTCGTCTTCGTTTACGACAGGAATAACGTTGTGGCTGATAAGCTTTTCAAAGGTGTTCTCAACGTTGTTCTTACGGGGTGTGTCGATTATGTACTTTGTAAGAAGAATTTGTGCAACGTTGAGATTGTACTCACCGAAAAGCTTGTCGTAGATGTACATCAGCTCACACTGACCAACAGCCGCGCAAGCCTGCTTCATAGGTGTATCCTTAGGACGCTCGGAAAGTCCCATTTTTGACATCCCCAGACCGATAGCACCCGAAGATACGAGGACAATTTCCTTGCCGCTGTTCTGCAGGTCGGCAAGTACCTTCACAAAGCGCTCCATACGGCGGATATTGAGTCTGCCTGTTTTATGGGTAAGGGTGGACGTACCAACCTTGATTACAATTCTTTTTTTATCGTCGATATTGAACATAATAGTACCTTCTTAATTTACTGTATTTATAGGGTAACCCTCAATAAATGCCTTCACGTTTTCGGCAACCACCTTAATAAGTCTTTCTCTCGTTTCAAGAGGTGCCCAGGCAATATGCGGAGTGATTATGCAGTTCTTTGCACCGATAAGCGGACAATCCTCAGACATAGGCTCCTGACAGAGAACGTCCAGCGCCGCACCTGCAATTTTACCGCTGTTGAGTGCGTCGGCGAGGTTCTGCTCATTTACAACGGGGCCGCGGCTTGTGTTGATTATCACACAAGATGGCTTGCAATAGCTGAGCGTTTCCTTATTGATAAGCCCCATAGTTTCCTCTGTAAGAGGACAATGTGCGGTAATCACATCAGCGTCACTGAAAAGCTCTTTAAGTCCCACAAACTTTACGGAGCCGTCCTGCTTTGCGGTACGGGTATTTACGATAACATTCATATTGAATGCCTGTGCAATGTGAGCAACCTTGCGTCCGATTGAGCCGTAACCGATAATTCCGATAGTCTTGCCGGCAAGCTCCTGAATAGGGTACAGGAAATCAGAAAAGGTTTCCGACTTAATCCAGCCGCCGCTTTGCACGAACTTGTTGTATGCTGATGTACGGCTTGCAAAGTGCAGAATGAACGAGAAAACAAGCTGAGCAACCGCCGCTGTTGAGTAGGCAGGTACGTTGCACACGGTAATTCCAAGCTCGTTGCAGGTTTTGATGTCAATATTATTGTAGCCTGTTGCGCACAGACCTATGTATTTCAGATTAGGACACGCACGGAGCACATCAGCTGTAAATGGTGTCTTATTGCAGAGCACAATTTCAGCGTCGCCCACGTTTTCCACGATTTTGTCAACGGGAGTAAGCGGAAATTCCCTTACCTCGCCCAGTTTATAAATTTCATCAAAGGAAACATCGCCCCTTGATACGGTTTTTGCTTCAAGAATAGCAATTTTCATTATGCCTTGACCTCTTCCTTTTCTTCAACTTCAAGTTCAGAGGTACAGTGTGGGCAGCGTGTTGCTTCGATAGCAATTTCCGAAGTACAGTAAGGGCACTTCTTTGTTGTAGGTGCAGCAGGTGCTTCCGGCTTCTTGACAATCTTGCTTGCTGTGTTTGCTGTCTTTACAATAATGAAAAGAACAAAAGCAACGATAAGGAAGTTAATTACAGCTGTAATAAATGCACCGTACTTGATAGCAACGCTTTCAACTGTGCCGTCTTCAAGAGTTTTCTTGCCGATTTCGATAGCAAGCTGGCTGAAATCCTTCTTGAAGATGATACCGATAATCGGGGAAATAAGGTCGTTTACCACAGAGTCAATGATAGCCTTGAAAGCAGCACCGATGATAACACCGACAGCCATATCGAGGACGTTGCCTCTCATTGCAAACTCTTTGAATTCATTAAAAAACTTTTTCATAATTTATACTCTCCTAAAATTTATTTTTTATGGACACACTTATCCACATTAACCTGTATATTATAGCACATTTCTCAATACTTTTCAATAGTTTTCGGGAACAAAGTTGATTTAAGAATACTTGTGTGATATAATTTACCCGAGGAGATGATACTATGCCGATTGAAATAAGACCTGTAACTACGAATGACTCTGCTGAACTGCTGGGAATATATGCTCCCTATGTAACAGAAACAGCTATTACATTTGAGTATGACGTCCCAACAGCTGACGAATTTACAGAACGTATCAGAAGCACGATTGAAAAATATCCCTACATTGCCGCTGTTGAGAATGGTGAAATTATAGGCTACGCTTACGCAGGCGTGTTCAAAGCTCGTGCCGCTTATGATTACGATGTTGAGGTTACGATTTACATAAAAAAGGAATACCGCAGAAGCGGCGTGGGAAAGCTGCTTTACAGCAAACTTGAACAACTGCTGAAAAAGCAAGGCATAACCAACCTTTATGCGTGCATAGCCTGCACCGAAACCGAGGACGAATTTCTCACAAATGACAGCGTGAAATTCCACCAGCGTATGGGCTACCGACTTATCGGCACGTTTAAGCAATGCGGTTACAAATACAACCGTTGGTATGATATGGTATGGATGGAAAAGATTATCGGTGAACATCTGGCAAAGCAGCCTGAAATTATAAAATTTGCTGATTTGAAGGAGGATAATTATGAATTGCAAGGTTGAAAACGGTATGCTGATTATGGACATTGACGGAAAAAGCTATTCCTTTGAAGCACACGCCGAAGCTCCCCGTCCATCGCTTCTGGGCCGGGGACTGAGTGCAGGCGGCAGACATTGGTCCAGCCGTGACCCTGAGGTGAAAAGCGAGAAGCATACAAGTATTCAGGATATTGCTCTCGGCGAGGATATGGTTGCGTGGTATGTGCAGGAGTTTGCTCCTAATGGTGAGGATTACAAGCTTACCAAAAACGCACAGATTTATCTTGGCTGTCTTAGCACGGGCGAGCACAAGCTGATATACAAGGGCGAATGCTACGGCGACTTATGCTTTGACGGTACAGACCTCTACATCAATACAGGAAACAAGGTTGCCGTGATAGATACAGTTACGGGTGAAAGCAAGGTTCTTTTCAAGCACTCAGGAATAAAGAAAAACGGTATCAATCTGCACATTACGGAAAAAAGAATTTTCTTTATCCACTGGACTCACAACGAAACCTATTTTATGTGGTATGACAGAGAAAATGACAAGGTCGTAAATTCGCATATTGATATCGGGCGTCACTACTTTCTCAATGATGAAACTGTAATTTATCAGGCACTTTCCCACACCTGGATTCTTGACACGAACACCGCCAAGAAAAAGAGATTTTTCTCTGCAAAGCTTCACAAGGCGGCTTTGAAGCTTGTATGTGATTTCGGCGGGCTTCCTGTTGATAAGTATAGCGAATGTTTTGTAATAAAAATGACAGCCTGCGAAAACGAACGGATTTACTGCTGCTGCCACTCTACATACCATTCTCAGTTTCCAGAACACATTCACAACGCTAACGCTAATGTTGAGGAGTCATTTAGCAAAAATCTCCCTTGGAGTTTTTGGCTTGAAATTTCCTGCAAATCAGACGGTACAGATATGCGTATGGAAGTTACAAAGGAGAATATAGAAATAACTGTTGATGATGATGTGGATTTAATTCGCTGGAAAGCCGTACCACATGGCACTTATTAATCTGCATAAAAAACGGGAAACTTTTTTGCCAAACGTAAAATACCCATTATAAAGTACACTTTACGGCTTGAAAAGGGATTTCCGTTACTGTATAATAATAAAGAAATTTTATCGAAAGGACTTTTACAATGAAGAAGAGATTACTTGCAATTGTACTTGCCGCTTTTATGGCAATTTCTGTTACAGCCTGCTCTGACGGCGGTGCTGAAACTGAAACAGAAGCTACAACCACAGAGGCTACAACCGCCGATGAACCTGAGGACTTGCTCCCTGAGGGTGCAGGCTTCAAGGTCGACGGTACAAAGCTTCTTGACGCAAACGGAAACGAATTTGTAATCCGTGGTATCAATCACCCTCACGCTTGGTTCAAGGACCAGCTTGAAACTGCTTATGACGCTATTGCCGAAACAGGCTCAAACAGCATAAGAATTGTCCTCGGCAGCGGTGTTCAGTACGGCAAGACTAATATGAAAGAGCTTGAACGTGTTATAAACAATGCAAAGGAACGCGATATGATTGCTGTTGTTGAGGTACACTGCATCACAGGCAGCGACAGCATTGATGACCTGCTCAAGGTTACTGATTTCTGGATTGAAATGAAGGATGTGCTTGCAGGAACAGAGGCTTACTGTATCCTCAACATCGCCAACGAATGGGTCGGCAAGTGGGACAGCACCATCTGGCGTGACGGTTACACACAGGCTATTCCTAAGCTTCGTGAAGCAGGAATAAAGAACACGATTATGGTTGACTCCGCAGGCTGGGGACAGTATGCAAAGTGCGTACAGGACTACGGTATGGAAGTTTTCGAGTCCGACCCTGACAGGAATACTATGTTTTCCGTGCATATGTACGGTGCAGCCGGCAAGAACAGCGACACAATCGAAGCCGCAATCAAGGGTGCTACCGACCAGGGACTTTGCATTATCGTTGGTGAATTCGGACACAACCACTCCGACGGTGACGTTGACGAGGCCTACATTATGCAGTACTGCACTGACAACAGCATCGGCTATATGGGCTGGAGCTGGAAGGGCAACGGCGGCGGTGTTGAATATCTCGACATTGCAAACGAGTGGGACGGCTCCGTGCTTTCTCCCGACTGGGGCGAAAATCTTATTAATGGTGCAACAGGTATAAAGGCAACTTCCGAAATTTGTTCGATTTTTGAGGATGCGGCGTAATAAAGAGTTTGAATTATGATTATCGAAATTGAATGTTACAAAGGAGAAATATCTCTTTTAGGAAAAAGTCAAAGCATATCTGAGTTGAAACAACAATTTAAAAATATTGAATCAGCTTATGATAAATCCACTGATAATCTTATTGATTTGCTTTGCAGAACATACCAATGGACTATAATTGAAACAGATTAAAGTCCCGATTTTGTATATGACAGGGATACTCAAAAGCTCTATAAACCTAATCCATAAAATAATAAAGCCTGCATAACACACGCAGGCTTTACTCTTAATATAATAGCCGATACATTTATCAAGGTGATATTATGAAAAACAACTTAAAATTGCTGCGGAAATCAAAAGGCTATACACAAATTGCTGTGCAGATGAAAACAGGAATTGAACAAGCCTTGCTATCAAAGTTTGAAAATGAAGAACGTGTTCCGCCTACAGAAACACTTATGATACTTGCCGATTTTTATGGAGTAAGCATTGACTATATTTTATGCCGCACAGACAATCCCAAAGTAAACAACTAAGAGCCTGAAGCTGAAATGCACATCAGTATTTTGCTTCAGGCTCTTACTATTTTGCACAAATTACAATTTTAACCAGCCAAATCCCCTTGCCAATTTTCCAAAAATATGCTATAATGGAAAAGCTGTTTTGCAAAAACAGTATGGCATTTTACTCAAAGGAGAGATTATTTTGAACATTAACGAAACCCTTGCCAAAGAATTCAAGCTTCGTCAGGAGCAGATTGACAACACAGTCGCTCTCATCGACGACGGCAAAACAATTCCGTTTATTGCACGTTACCGTAAGGAGCTGACAGGCTCACTGGACGACCAGGTGCTCCGTGAAATCTTTGACAGGCTTACATATCTGCGTAACCTTGAAAAACGCAAGGAGGAAATCACCTCTGCAATTACCGAGCAGGAAAAGATGACAGACGAGATTGCTGCTGCAATTGAAAAGGCTATGACTCTTGTTGAGGTTGAGGACATTTACCGTCCTTTCAAGCCAAAGAGAAAGACCCGTGGCTCTGTTGCCCGTGAGCGTGGGCTTGAACCCCTTGCTGAATTTATTCTTGCTCAGGACAAGTCCTCCGACCCGAACAGCGAAGCTGAAAAATTTGTTGACGAAGAAAAGGGCGTACCTGATGCTGCTGCAGCAATTCAGGGCGCTATGGATATTATCGCTGAGGATATTTCCGACGACGCCGAGCTCCGTAAGAAGCTTCGTGCAATGATTACAAAGCAGGGTATGATGACCTCCAAGGCGGCTGACCCTGAGGAAGAAACTGTGTACAGCAACTACTACGAATTCTCCGAGCCTGTGTTCAGAATTGCTGGACACCGTGTTCTTGCACTTGACCGCGGCGAGCGTGAGGACAAGCTTAAAGTCAGCATTGTAATCCCCGAAATGAGCGGCGAAAATCTTACAGCTGAAAATTATGTGAAGAACAATTCCGCTTGCGGAGAGCTTGTGAAGGCAGCGGCTGAGGACAGCTTCAAGCGTCTTATATTCCCGTCTGTTGAGCGTGAAATCCGTGCTGACCTTACTGCAAAGGCTTGCGAGGACGCTATCAAGGTGTTCGCTTCAAATCTCCGTCAGCTTCTTATGCAGCCTCCCGTTAAGGGCAACGTCGCTCTCGGTCTTGACCCCGGCTACAGAACAGGCTGTAAGCTTGCGGTTGTTGACGCTACGGGCAAGGTACTGGAAACGGGTGTTGCATACATCACAACAGGTGAACAGCGTAAAATTGAACAGGGCAAGGTGCTTGTGAAGAAGCTTATCGAGAAGCACGGCGTTTCCATTATCGCAATCGGCAACGGTACGGCTTCCCGTGAGTCAGAAGCCTTTGTTGCCGAGCTTATCAAGGAAATTCCGCAGAAGGTAAGCTATATGGTTGTTTCCGAGGCAGGTGCATCGGTTTACTCAGCATCAAAGCTTGCGGCGGCTGAATTCCCTGAGTACGACGTTTCTCTCAGAAGTGCGGTTTCCATTGCAAGACGTTTGCAGGACCCGCTTGCTGAGCTTGTAAAAATTGACCCTAAGGCAATTGGCGTAGGTCAGTATCAGCACGATATGCCTAAGGCAAGAATGGACGAGGCACTTTCGGGTGTTGTTGAGGACTGCGTAAACAGCGTTGGTGTTGACCTTAACACAGCTTCGCACTCCCTGCTTTCCTACATCGCAGGCATCAGTGCAGCTGTTGCGAAGAATATCGTTGCATACCGTGAGGAGAACGGCTCTTTCACTGACAGGAAGCAGCTTCTCAAGGTTGCAAAGCTTGGTCCTAAAGCATTTGAACAGTGTGCAGGCTTCCTCCGTGTAAGCGGCGGCAAAAATCCGCTTGATAACACAGCTGTTCACCCTGAAAGCTACGAAGCGGCTAAGAAAATCATTGACGAATGCGGCTTCTCAATTGCTGACCTGAAGGGCAACAAGCTTGCTGAAATTCCTGCTGCTGCCGAGAAAATCGGTGTTGCAAAGATTGCTGAAACAGCAGGTATCGGTGTGCCGACTGTAAAGGACATCGTAAAGGAGCTTGCAAAGCCGGGACGTGACCCCCGTGACGAGCTTCCTCCGCCACTTCTCAGAAGCGGTGACGTTATGGAAATCAAGGATTTGAAGCCGGGTATGGAGCTTGTTGGTACAGTCCGTAACGTTATCGACTTCGGCTGTTTCGTTGATATCGGCGTACACGAGGACGGTCTGGTGCATATTTCCCAGATTTGCGACAGATACATCAAGCACCCTCTTGAAGCTGTAAAGGTCAACGAGGTTGTCAAGGTGCGTGTCCTTGATGTTGATGTCAAGAGAAAGAGAATTTCTCTTACAATGAAGCTGGGCGAGAAAAGTAATTCTACCAAATAATTAAAAACAGACGCTGAAAACGCATCGTTTTCGTTGCAATTGACGAACGGCATTTTCAGCGTTTTTCTTTGGTAAAATCTGTTTGTGGATAATGCTTGGAATTTCGGATTGCAAGTGTTGAATAAGTTGTTGAAAACAAATAAATTTGAACAAAATATTTCCGCATCGGAAATGTTTGCCGAATTGAAAACGTGGGAGTATAATACAGACATACCAAACGAAAAGGGAGTTTTGATTATGTCTGAAACAGCAAAAAAACGTAAGAATTTATACCGTATAGTAGCCGTTGGACTTATGGCGGCACTGGTTTACGTTGGCAATTTTATGGAAATCCGTCTTAACAATGATGCCCGTGTACACCTCGGTAACTCTATGTGTCTGCTGGCAGGTCTGCTTTTCGGCGGAGTAAACGGCGGTCTTTCCTCAGGTATAGGCGGTGCACTTTATGATTTGTTCAATCCTGCTTATGTAATGTCTGCACCATATACATTCTTCTCAAAATTTTCTATGGGCTGGGTTGCTGGCAAGATAAACCGCACAGAAATTAAAAACGAGTTCACACGAACCCTCGTTGCCGCAATATGCGGTCAGGTTACATATATTGTGCTTTACCTCGGCAAGTCATTTATCGAACAGCTTATTCTCGGCAACCCCGTTGAAACCGCAACAACGGTTATGATTGAAAAAGCAGTAACCTCCTGCATAAACGGCGTGCTGGCTGTAATAATAGCCGTGCCGCTTTCAATTGCAATCAGGAAGGCACTCCGTGCATCGGGCTTCAAGTCACTCATTGACGAAAAGTCTGAAAGCAAGGGGTATTTCACACCTGTAACAATTGCCCTGACAGCCTTTGCTGTAATTTGCACAGCAGGCTTCGGTATCAGACTTTCCGCTGAAAAGAAAATTCAGAAAGCCGAAGCTGAAAAGGAAGCAGCTTATCAGCAGCAGATTGATGACCTGACATATCAGCTTGAATACCTCTATGAGCAGATGGGAGTGGAGGTTCCCGAAATTCCCGATGAAGCAACCGAATAAACCGAAAGCCTGCGTATTTTACGCAGGTTGAGCCTGTCGATAAAGTCGACAGGCTAATGAAAAATGAATAATGAATAGTGAATAGTTAAGGTGTCCGCTTTGCGGACATTTTTAATATTATTGCCGAAGGCAATTCCTTAATTATTCATTCTTCATTATTCAATATTCACTATTCATTGTCGAAAAGTCTTTTTCGACAAACTGAGCCTGCGTATTTTACGCAGGTTTTCTTTTTGTGCAGATTATATTGTATTATCACAAAAAAATTGCAAAAAGCTATACACATTTTGCTTTAAATATGGTATAATGAAAGTTAAAGTTAATTCTGAAAGGAAAATTAAGATGGCTTATGTTGAATTCAGGGACGTTTACAAAAGATACCAGATGGGTGAAGTAACAATCGCTGCATCTGACGGCGTGAATTTTGAAATAGAAAAGGGCGAATTTGCGGTAATTGTCGGTGCATCTGGTGCAGGCAAGACTACTGTGCTGAATATGCTGGGCGGTATGGACACCTGTGACGAGGGAAAAATTCTTGTTGACGGCAAGGATGTTGCAAAATTTTCCACAAAGGAAATGACACGCTACCGCCGTCAGGATATCGGTTTCGTGTTTCAGTTCTACAACCTTGTGCAGAACCTTACTGCAAAGGAAAACGTTGAGCTTGCAACGGAAATCTGCTCCGATGCTGTTGACGCAGAAGAAGTTCTCCGTCAGGTAGGACTCGGTGAGCGTATCAACAATTTCCCTGCTCAGCTTTCGGGCGGTGAGCAGCAGCGTGTTTCAATTGCAAGAGCACTGGCAAAATCTCCGAAGCTGCTTCTTTGCGACGAGCCGACAGGTGCACTGGACTACAATACGGGCAAGACTATTCTAAAGCTTTTGCAGGACACCTGCCGTGAAAAGGGTATGACGGTTGTTGTTATTACTCACAATCAGGCGATTACCCCTATGGCTGACCGTGTTATAAAGATAAAGAACAGCAAGGTTTCAAGAGTTACCCTTAACGAAAATCCTGTATCCGTAGATACTATTGAATGGTGAGCAGAGGTATATACTTATGAAAAAAATGCTGTTTCGCAACACGCTGCGAAGCGTGAAAAATACAAAAAGCCGTTTTATTGCAATTATGGCAATTATCGCAATCGGCAGCGGCTTCTTTGCAGGCGTAAAGTCGGCAGGCCCCGATATGAAGCTGAGTGCCGCTGATTATCTTCACAAGCAGGCACTTGACGATTTTCACATTGTTTCCGAGCTTGGTATGGACGATGAGGACGTTGCCGCCGCTGAAAAGCTGGGAATTGCTGACGAGATTTACGCAGGCTACTCCGCTGATTTGATGTTCAGTGCACTTGACGGTGCAGAAAAAATCATCAAAGTTTATTCATACAGCCCCGACAGCGGCATAAGCAAGCCCTACATAACCGAGGGACGTTTGCCCGAAAAGGCTGGAGAAATTTTTATTGATGAAAAGCTTTTCAGCAGTGCGGTTGCTGAAATGGGCGGAATGATGTCCCTGCATACCGGTGATGAACGTGAACTTGAAGATATGCTCAATTCAAGCGGTTATACTGTTGTTGGCAAGGGACTTCTCCCCCGTTACGTTTCCTTTGAGCGTGGTACGACTACAATCGGCAACGGTTCAATCGACGGCTGGGCACTTGTCCCTGAGGAAAATTTCACTTACGAAGTTTACACGGATATGTACCTGAGCGTTGCCGAGGCTGACGGTGTTGACCCGTACAGCGATGAGTACGAGGACATAATTTCCCGCAACACCGACATTCTTGAAGCATTTGCTGAAAAGCAGATTGAGCATAGAAAATCTGTTGTTACAGATGAAGCTTACGAAGAAATAAACGATGCAAAGGCTGAATTGGAGGACGGCAAACAGGAACTTGCCGATGCTGAAAAGAAAATTGAAGACGGCAAGAAAGAGCTTGCTGACGCCGAAAAGGAGCTTGCTGACGGTAAAGCACAAATCGAAGACGGCGAAGCTCAGATTTTCGATGCAATGGAAGCTTTTGAGGGATGTGTGCGGACAGAACAGCGGCTCAAACAGATTATTTCCGATTATGAAACAAATGCCGCTGACAGCAATGAAGCCAATGAACGCATAGATGAACTCAACGAAGAATTTTTTACTGTTGACGAAACATTAAAACAGCTTCTGACAGGATATATAATGGTGCCTGCTGCTTATGATGACGGTACAAAGGCAATGGCAAAACAGGGAATTGACCAGTATATTACCGCAATTCACGAACAGGCTGATGAGATTTCACTGCAAATATCAGAAGCACAGGAAGAAATTGACAACGCAAAACAGGAACTTTCCGACGGCGAAAAAGAAATTGCAGATGCAAAACAGGAAATCGCCGACGGTGAAAAGGAAGTAGCCGACGCAAAAACGGAAATTGCCGATGCGGAAAAGGAAATTGCCGATGCAGAATCTGAACTTGCGGAAGAACTTGACGGTGCGGAAATGTACGTTTTTGACCGTGATATGTACCCTGCTTACGCAAACTATGCTGAGGACTGCGAGCGAGTTGACGCAATCGCCGCTGTGTTCCCGATTTTCTTCATTCTTGTTGCGGCACTTGTTTGCTGTACAACAATGACCCGAATGGTTGAGGAACAGCGTACACAAATCGGCACGCTGAAAGCCCTCGGCTACAGCCGTTTTTCCATTATCGGGCAGTACATTATATATGCACTTGCGGCAAGTATTCCAGGCACGCTGATTGGTCTGCTGATTGGCTTCAACACTATTCCTGCAATCATTTACGAGTGCTACCACACAATGTACAATCAGCCTTACATTATTGCACCTTTCCGCTGGGATTACGCAATCGGCTGTGCTGTTGCGGCTTGTCTTTGCACGGGTCTTTCCGCACTTTTCGCAAGCCGTCAGGAACTTGTTTCCGTACCTGCACAGCTTATGCGTCCGAAGCCGCCGAAGGAAGGCAAACGAATACTTCTGGAGCGTATCACGTTTATTTGGAAACATCTGAAATTCACAACAAAGGTTACTTTCAGAAATCTGTTCAGATACAAGGCACGTCTGCTTATGACGGTTATCGGTATCGCAGGCTGTACGGCACTTCTTCTTACAGGGTACGGCTTGCAGTATTCGGTAACATCTATTGTTGACAAGCAGTACGGCGAGGTGTTTAAGTACGACTCAATGGTTATACTTGATACAAATGCTGACGATGAAGCCTATGCTTCCGTTGCACAGGATTCACTTGATACAGGGGTGATTTCCGAACAGCTTTTCGCTCTGCAGGAAACCCACGACGTTGCAAACGCTGACGGTGAGGACGTTGAAACCTATATCCTTGTGCCTGAAAAATATGCTGAACTGGACAAGTTCATTGACCTGCACAACCGTGAAACAGGAGAAAGCTACAGCCTTGATGAAAGCGGCGTAATAATCGGCGAAAAGATTTCCCGTATGCTTGGTGTGCAAGCAGGAGACGAAATTCATTTCAATGAGGGACATCCTCTCAGGGTTGCTTCTGTGTGCGAAAACTATACCTTCAATTATGTGTTTATGAGCCGTGCCGATTATGAAAAGGCAGGCTTTGAGGACGAATTCAGAAGCAATATTATATTGCAGAATATGAATGACCTCAGCAAGGAAGACGTGCTTTCAACAAAGCTTGTTGGCAATGAATCTGTGCTGACTGTTCAGTTTTCATCAAACGGCGGTGACAAATTCCGCGACCTTGTAAGCAGTCTGTCAATGATTATCGTTGTTGTAATCGTTGCGGCAGGTGCACTGGCATTTGTTGTTCTGTTCAACCTTTCAAACATTAATATCAACGAGCGTGTCAGAGAGCTTGCAACTATCAAGGTGCTCGGCTTCTACGACGGAGAGGTTGCGGCATATGTATACCGTGAAAATGTACTTCTGACTCTTATGGGTACGGGTGCGGGACTTGTTCTTGGAATTTTTCTTGAAAAGTTTGTCGTGCACACCGCTGAGGTTGACTCGGTAATGTTTGCACCTGAAATTCCGCTTTACTGCTTCCTTGCGGCAGCGGCACTGACCGTTCTTTTTGCGGTTATTGTAAATGTGACACTCTATTTCAGACTGAAAAAAATTGATATGGCAACGTCCCTTAAAGCGATTGAATAAGGATAGGTGTTGTAAATGAAATCAACTTACGAAAAAGAAAAAATAATAAGCATAGTTATCATTGCGGTATCGTTGGTGATAATGGCAGTTGTTGGAGCAATTGTAATCATTACCCACAATACCTCTGACAACGAGACAGAAGCTGAGCTTATGCCCGATATTGTCGGCTACAGCTTTAAAGAGGTACAGGCGTGCTATGAAAGATTTTTTACCCTTGAAGCAATTGGTGAGGATTACTCCGATAAATTTGCAGAGGGTGCAATCCTTTCTCAGGATATTGCTGTCGGCACGCCTTACGAAAAAGGCAGCACAACCGTAAAGGTAACGGTCAGCAAAGGCACAAAGCCTGCCGAAACAACAGCACCTGTTACGGAGCCGCCTGTTGAAACGACAACTTCCGAAACCGAACCTCCGAAAATTGACGGACCGATTGACAATCCTGCCGCTGCATTTGAAACAAACTTCCCATCCTATGCGTTGGATATTGCCACATATGACATAGAAATTCCTGATGGCAGGGGCACGGAAATCATCAATGAGCTTTACAGCCTTATGCGTGCTCACGGTGCGGATGCAGGTTTCCTATATTATAACCCCGAAAACGGCGGAAGTGTTGAATACAATGCCGATGAGCGTTTTTCCTCAGGCAGCATCATCAAGGCGATTTACGCAAGAAGTATTCTCGGTGCGGGAATTGACCTTTCTGCCGAATATGAAATGACTGAGGAGCTTCTCAACAGCCAATATGAACGTGTAAATGATGAGCCTGTGGGTACGTTGTTTACCGCTGAGGAGCTTATTCGTGCGGCAATTGCCGAAAGCGACAATACAGCATATAAAATGCTTTACAGCTATATCGGCTACTCCGATTTCAACGAATATGCAAAAGCACTCGGCTTGCCTCAGCGTATGACTGATGATAACTACTGGTTCAGAATGACCGCCCGTCAGACAGCGGCTTACTTCAAGGATATATACCATTTTATCAATCAGCACGTCAATGGTGTGCTTATGGAAGAATGTATGGAAAACGCAGAATACCGTGAAATGTTTTCGGCAGCACTTCCCGACAAAACCGTTGCCGAGAAATACGGTTACCTGCCTCAGGAGGACTTCTATACCTTGGGTGACGCAGGCATAATATATGGTGATGACTCCGCATATATTCTTGTTGCCTATGTCCGTGGTACAGGCACAAATCTCAACACTGAGTTCTTCCGTGAAACGGCGGTGCTTGTAGACGAGCTCCACGGGCTGCTGTGATAATTCCAAAGATTAACAGTGCATTTTTTGCCATTTTATTAATTTATTGTGCATAACGTCAAAAAATCTTGTTAAAATTTTATTTTGTTTACTATTAATAATGTTTGACTATTTTAAGAATTTATGTTATAATATTTTACAGTTAATTATTATACGAAAGTGGTGTTATTTCGATGGATAATCAGGCAAGTATGTACAGCGAGAAAAAACTTGCTTATTTTGAAACGGTTTACAGAGAGTCTAAGCTTTCAAAACCGCAGGATGTTAACATAACTGTTACCGCTAACCACATATACGGTGTTGCATATATCTGCGAACAGCAGGGTATCATTGAGGAAGACCCCGTTTATTCCCGCTTTAGCTGCGGTCTTGAAGAAATCACAAAAATTTACATCAACAACAACAACAAGATGAACCCTATTTACGTTCAGTGTGATGATACTTCAAAAAATGTTATCAAACGTAAGAGAATTATTCTCCCTTGTTTCCCTGATAACAATGCTATTATCAAGGTTATCAATGAAGCAAAGGCTGAGGTTGACGAAAAGCTTGAAAAGCAGCGTGAAATAGAAAAAAATCAGAAAATCAAGCAGCTTGAAGCACGCCGCAGGGCTCAGGATGATGAATTTGAGTCACTGACAAGCGGCTGGAATGAAATAAAGGCAGAGAAGCCTGCACCTAAGGCTGAACCTAAGGTTGAACCTAAGGTTGAACCTAAGCCTGAACCCGTTCCTGCTCCAGCTCCGAAGGCTGAGCCTGCACCTGCTCCTGCACCGAAGGCTGAACCTAAGCCTGCTCCTGCACCTGCTCCGAAGGCTGAGCCTAAGCCTGCTCCTGCACCAACAGTTGAACCTGCACCATCTGCTGTTTCTGTTGAGGATATTCTCGGACTTGACGATATTCTCGGCATCAAGCACGATGAACCGTCACCTGCACCTGCAGTTGCTATGGAAGTAGTTGATGAAATCCCTGACGAACAGGCTATTGAAGCAATTCCAGAAGAAGTTGTTCAGAAAGACCCTGACGAAATTGAAGCGGTTGAAATTCCTGCGGAAATTCCTGATGCTGAACCAAAGGCTGAACCAGTCAAGGAAAAACCTGTGCAGACAATTGAAGAAATTGACACTGCAGCAGAAATCACAAGAAAGCTTACTCCTAAAGCTGCACCTAAACGCACAGCTGCTCCTAAGGAAGAAAAAGTTGAAGTCAAGGAAGAGCCTAAAAGAGAAATCAATGTTATTTCTGACGATGTTGCAGAGCATATGACTCTTGATGATTTCGAAACAGCTGTTAAGAAGCTTAAGGCAATGCTTGACAACGGAATGATTTCCGAGGGCGAATTTGCCGCTGAAAAGAAGAAGCTTCTCAAGCATCTCTATTAATACATATCAAAGCCGTACTTTTGTACGGCTTTTGTGTTATATAAAGAAAACGGACACCCGAAAGTGTCCGTTAATTTTATGGTATGTTAATATCTCTGCAAGGTTTCAAGTGCTTCCTTTAGAGCAAACTTTTCAGCACTTCCCTCAGGAGCAGCTTCATATTGTGCTCTGATACGTTCAATAGCTTCATTCATTCGACCGTGAGGTGTCTTGCTGAAATCATCAGCATCAAACTCATCATCACCGTTATCATCAATAACAGCACCTGATAAGTCGATGTTTGCGCCAAAAGGTACCTTTTCAAGAATTTTTTTCAGCATACGTCCGCTGCTGATTACAGCGCCTGAAAGGTCAATATTTCGCCAAGAACTAAAGCTGTTGAAATTTTCATCTGTTTCCAAGGATTTGTTTCGTTCAGTCCACCACTGTTCATAAGTCAAATCTTCCAGTTCAGCGTAAGCATCATTTTCAAGTGCAGACATAAATCTTGCAACAGCGTGCTGTGCTACGATAAGGAAAGTAACATTTCCCGTTTCGCCCGTTGTGAATGGAATTTCATACACACGGAGCAAACCGCTTTCATCACGCTTACTTAAAACAGGCTTAAAGCGGCTCTTATCAAGCGGATAAGTAAATCTGTCGTCCCAGTTGTTATCCTCATAAATAATGAACTGAGAAACAGCGTCATTTGTATCATTGTGTCCGCCTGTCATTGCAAAACGAAAAACATAATCCGTATTAGGTTCAAGCTGTTTGATGCACTTAATCTGAGTCCAAGACCAGTTCCAATCACCGATTTCGTACATTTCAACAACTTTTCCATTCTTATCATTGATAACCATTCTGCTGCCGACATTTGAGTCACAGGTTGAGTCAAACTTGAATTCTCTTGCATTAAAATTTATAACATTACTCATAATAAAATCCTCCGTATTTTCAGGAGCACGAGTATGCCTTTGCAAAAGACGGATTTCACAGTCTGAGACATACTCTGCCCGACCGTTTTTAACCAGTCCCCTTGCCCTTTTGGGGTAAGTCCGACCGATTTCTTTTCCGAATTCATCTGTGACAATTACGTTTTTTTCTATGGGTTTCTCCCCCTTTGCCGTGATATTTAATTGTGTGCTGTTTTTTGTTATGGGTGCCGTCCCCAAGAACTATTGTAGCATATTTCAAATAATTTGGCAAGAGATTTTGGCACAAAATATACTTTAACAGCTTGTACAACTTGACAACCCTGCCCCAAAATGCTATAATAACCTTGCGAGTAAGCTATGCGGTTGAAAGCCAATAAATTGGCTACCAATGCTAACGCATTGGCTTTAGGAAAGTCCGAGCATCACAGAGCAGGGTAGCTGCTAACGGCAGCCGAGGGCGACCTTAGGGACAGTGCAACAGAGATATACCGCCAAACGAACTTGTTTGGTAAGGATGGAAAGGCGAGGTAAGAGCTCACCAGAGTGCGGGAGACCGTACTGCTATGTAAACCCTACCCGATGCAACGTCATTTTGGAACAATACGTTATTGTCTGCTCGGCAGGCGTATTGCAAAGACGGCTTGAGCATTTCGGCAACGATTTGCCTAGATAGATTTCCGCACACGACAAAACTCGGCTTATCGGCTTAGTCGCATTTAATAAAAACAAACAGAACCGTTTCCTATTGTTCAGAAAACGGTTCTGTTTTTTATTAAAGTCCCATATCCTTTTTTACATAGTCTGTCATAATTTCTTCAAGTCTGTCAGCACCGTTGTTATGACACCAATCGGTAATTTCTTTCCACTTTGCATCAAATTCCTCGGCAGGAACAGTAATCGCATTCTGCACCTCGGTTTTAATATATGTGCCAAGGCTTTCAAGAAGTATGCCCTCCTCGCTGAGAGAGTGAATTTCCATATCACTTATCAATGTTCTTGTGTATGTCGGCAGTTCATCTGTCTGCGGGAACATTTCAGCAAAGAGAGTTACTCCGTACCCCTCAGCAGCGGCAGCCTGCGGCTCTGTATATGCTGCAACATATTTATTTACAGCAGCAGAATAGTATTTTCCGTCAGCATTTTTCTCAGTAAGTCCTCTCATTGGGAAAGGCTCAGCATAAAGCGAAGCACCTGTGTCCTCAAAATAGGTTTCGGAAGTAGGGTCAAATTCGTCATTGATATCCTCGGTTGCAAAGTTGACAAGCTCCTGTGCCTCATCACTGCACCACCAGTCGAGGAAACGGAACGCTCTTTCAGGCTCTTCACAGGCAGTTGTAATTCCGATACCGTCAGCAACGTCGTAATTACCGTAATCTGCAAGGAACTGAACCTGCATATCCTTATCAAGCGTTACCGCAATCGGACAATACATTTTATCGTATTTCCAAGCTGCGGAAAGGATTTCTTCGGCAGGTGCATAATCCTCATAATAATCTGCGATAGCAAGGACGTTACCATTGGAAATGCGTTCAACATATGCATCGTGCTTTAATGAAAACGACTTTTCATCAAGCACGCCGTCGTTATACATCTGATTAAGCCACTTCACGATTTCGTAAGTACGCTCATCAGTCCATTTGTATACGACTTCGCCCGTTTCGTTGTCAACAAGAAATTCGCCGTCATCGGGATAACCAAGCAGGTAATTAATTCTTACGCTTACCGTATCAAGCCATTGCTGCTGAGGTGCACCGCAAAGGAGCAAACCGCTGCTTGTGGGGTAAAGCTCCTTATACTGCCTCAGGCAGTCACCAAGCTGTTCAAGTGTAGTAATTTCGGGGTAGCCCAATTCTGCAAGAACAGCATACTGTATCTGAAATGTACCCTCTGCTGTAAACTGTGCAGGAGTTGAACCGCCTGTTCCGAAGGTGTAAAGCTTTCCGTCCTCGGCGCGGAGTGTATCAAGGTTATCGCCGTACATTTCAGGGAAAAATTCCCCTACTGATTCAACGTACTCATCAAGTGTAATCAGCGTACCATTCTCAACAAGCTCAGCTGTACGCTCACCTGCATAAATCAGGTCAGGGATTTCTCCTGATTCAATCAGTGAGTCAAGTCCCGTTTCGTCCTCGGGGACGATAATTTCAAGGGTTACACCTGTTCTTGCGGTAATTTCCTGAGCAACAAGTGTATCAAATGCTGCGGCATATTCGGGGTTATCCACGAAAAGTGAAAGAGTTATCGGAGTTGTATCCATAGGCGGAATAACACGCTCGGTTGTGGTCGCTTCTGTCTCTGAAACAGCTTCTGTAGGTATAGTTGTTTCCGAAGAAGCTTCAGCTGCCGATGTTCCAGTTGTAACGTCATTATTGTCCGTGCAGGCACACATTGAAGCAGCCATTGCGGCGGACAATGCAAGTGAAATATATTTTTTTGTATTCATAATTTTCTCCTGTATTTTAGTTTACATTATTAACTTTATCACAAATACATCCTTACACAAATGCAAAAATCAGACATAATTTATTGCAGAAATTGCACTTGCACAGGTAAGCAATAAATAATTTTGCTGTAATATTTTGAAATACGAAAAATATGCTTGAAAAATGTGCCCTTCTGTTGTATAATAGTAATGTTAGTTTTAAAATCACTCTGCCTGATGGCTCATATATAAACCAAAATACAGAAAGGTCCGATTATGTCTTATAACGACAAGAAATCAACACCTGCAGACATTGCCGCAACGCTTGTTATTCTTGTTCTTGCGGCGGCTATTGTGGTGTTGCTTTGCATATACATTCTGAAACTGGGTGGTGCTTTTGAAGCAAAGCCTGAGCCCGTCCAGACTACACATATCATCAGCGAAGCTGCTGTTACGGAAACAACCACTGAAACCGAAATAATAATAACCACGACCTCTGCTGTCACGGAAGAAAGCATCCCTGCTGTTACTGTTCCGCTGGGTGAATATGAGGAAGCTTTTTTTGAACGCACATTTATCGTGGGGGACTCACTCTCCACAGGCTTTGTAAATTATGAATTTCTCCCTACCGACAAGGTTTTTGCTCAGGCAGGTCTTACCCCGTCGTCAATTATGTTCACAGAAGTAGGCGGCACGCTTGTATATGACAAGGCTGCCGAGAATAATCCCGAATACATCTGCATAATGCTGGGCACAAACGGTATTGCTTATCTTGAAGCGGATTTTATGTCAGAAAAGATGAGCTTGTTCATTGACGAGCTGAGAATGAATTGTCCCGATTCTGAAATTGTTCTTGTCTCAATTCCGCCTGTTACAGCTGAACACGAAATTGATGTGCCTGAAACAAATATTGACAGAATCAAGCTTTACAACTCCTGCATCGAAAAGCTTGCTGAGGAAAAAGATGTCATTTGGGTTGAAACCTACAGCATACTTTGTGATGGCACAGGCTATCTTGCTGATGAATATGCTGAAACTGACGGTCTGCACCTTAAAATTCACGCATACCCTGTCATTCTCAGCAGAATTCAGGAAGCAATTATGAATTATGAGCTTATACAGGAGCTTGAAGCTGAAAGCACATCTGAAACGGATGCCGTTACCGAAAATGAAACGATGGAATTACCCGAAGAAGCTGTTGTCACAACATTACCCGAGGAAACGGAAGCTTCTGAAATTCCTGTAAATTCTTAACCGAAAGGACTTATCCTATGAAAAAATCAATTATTGCAATTGCAATTACTGCTATGCTGATGCTGACAGGCTGCGAAAGCGGTGAAGCTGTTGAAGCAAATGCAACGGTCAGCACTGCTGCCGAGGCTACCGCAAGCGGAATTACATCCGCTGTTATGGCAGAAATCGAAATTCTGTCAGCAATGGAAAAAACCGCTGAAAATATCGGTGCATACTACGACATAGACACAGCAACAGTTGCTGAAATGTCCGTTTTCATCTGCGGAAGCGGTGCTTATCCCGATGAACTTGCGGTGTTCAAATTCAACGATGAAGCAACTGCAAAGGCAGGTGCTGAGGCTGTACAGAGCAGACTTGACAGTCAGACTGCTATTTACAAGGACTACACACCCGATGAAATGTATAAACTCGATGAAGCTGTAATTATCACAGAAGGCAATTGGGTAGTCTTTGCGGCTTGTGCAGACAATGCAAGAGCAAAGGAAATTATTGAAAGCATTCTTTAATACATATATGTACCCCTTTTCGGCATAAAATACATATATAAACTGCTGAAAGGGACGGGCACAATGGATAAAAAAACAATACGAACCATACTTTTCACGGCTTTTGTTGCAGCGGTGCTTGTCGCCACTGCAATAAAGCCTGAATTTTTTTCGGGAATTCTTTCTAAGGCGGCGAACCTGCTTATGCCGCTTTTTATAGGTGCGGCAATTGCTTTTGTTATGAATATTCCTGCAATGAAATTCCGCATACTATATATTCGTATTTTCAAAAAGGCAAAGGAAAAGACAATCAACACCATTTCCGTTGCAACAGCTTACATCATTCTTATTGCAGTGCTTGCAGGAATTGTATGGATAATTGTGCCGCAGCTTATTTCAAGCGTGAAACTGTTTTTTGACAATTTTGATGAATACTACAGCAACTTTATCGGTTACTGCGAAAAACTTGAAAAGCGTGACACGCTGGGAATTTTTTTGGCACTCAGAAAAGCATTGGAAAGCTTCAGTGCAGGCTTACCGACTATGCTTGAAAAGGCAGCGGTAAAAAGCTCCGATATTGTGGGCGGTGCGGCACGGCTACTGATTGGCTTTGTTTTTTCGATTTACATTCTTTCCGACAAGAAAAATATCCGCAAGGGTGTTTCGCTTATTGTGAAAAAATATTCGGGAGAACGCTACGAAGCGGTTTGCAGACGCTACAGAATGGTTTATGACACATTCAGCCGTTTCGTTGTGGGGCAGCTTTCCGAGGCGGTAATTCTCGGTGTGCTTTGCTTTATCGGAATGACAATTTTCAGATTTGAGTATGCACTTCTCATAAGCACAATAATCGGCGTAACAGCACTTATTCCCGTTGTGGGGGCAATTGTGGGAACTGTCCCCTCGGCACTGCTGATTTTTCTGATTAGTCCAATCCGTGCGATATGGTTTGTGGTATTTATAATCGTACTTCAACAGCTTGAAAACAATCTTATTTATCCGAGGGTTGTAGGCAAAAACCTCGGTATTCCCCCTGTGCTTGTACTGTTGGCGATAATGCTTGGTGCAGGAATAGGAGGTACGGCAGGAATACTTCTGGGTGTACCGCTTATGTCACTGGGATATGCAATATTGCAGGAAAAACTTGCTGAGGAAAAATGAAAATGGGTATCGGAATTGCTCCGATACCCATTAATTTTACATATTTTCAGCAATGTAGTTTGAAACTCTGTTCTGAATGATGTCTGCAACTTCCTTTGCTGTCTTCTGTCCCTCAAAGTAAGGTGCTGCTTCTTCCTCAATAATCTTGTAAATATCACGGTCGTAGCGTCTTACATTTGTTGTGGACTTGATAAGGTCAAGGACACGTTGGTTGTCTTCGTCGGTATTTTCACCGATTTTGATTTCCTGACCACCAATGTAGTAGGTGTTGTCGTAATACTGCTTTTCGCCGTTTTCGTCAACCCAGAATGGTCTTTCCTTAGCCTTTTCCATCTGAGCTTCAAGTGCGGAAATCTTGATAGGATACTGCCATTCAAACTGACTCTGGTATTCGTCGGAAAGGAAATACTTGATGAATTCCCACGCACCGTCAGGGTTTGCCGCCTTGGAAGTGATTGCGATAGAAGTATTTGCATCGATAGTAGCACCGTTGCCCTTTGCACCAGGGTAACCCTTGAAAGTAATAGGCTCACCGAAATTACCCATTTCCATTTCACGGATTGCACGGAAATTACTCATATACTGGTCGCTTACAAGTGCCTTATTATCTCTGAAACGTGTTTCCTGTTCCATCCAGTAGTTATTATCCTCATAGAGTGTATCCCAGTCGATTTCCTTAGGGAAGCGGCTGGAGAATTCAAGAAGCTTGATGAAATCGTCGGAATTGAAGTGACACTCGCCTGTTGCTGTATCGATATAGCTGTCGTAGCAGTTGGAAATAAGAGTCATAAACACACCGTCACGGGTCTGTTCATAACCAAATACCATTGCCTCAGGGTGAGCGTCAGCAAGGGCGATGAATTCTTCCATTGTCCAGCCGGGCTCCTCACCTACGATTGAGGATTTACCAACGAGAGTTGTAATGTTAAAGCTTGGAACAAGCTCATAAAGCTTTCCGTCAACTGAATACGCGTCAAAGATGTTTGTGAGGTAATCTTCCTTGTTGATTGTTTCGTCCTTGTCCATAAACTGATAGAGGTCTGCAAGGAGTCCCTTTGAGATATAGCTGTCAACAGGAAGCTCGTTGTTGAGCACGATAATATCAGGAATGTTACCCGAAATCATATCGTTGTTCATTCTCTTGAGTGCTTCGTCATAGCTCTTTGTTGCGTAATCGTCATAGGATGTAAGCTCAATTTTGTAAAGCTCATTTGTCTTGTTGAACTCTACAATCTGACGCTTAACGCCGATATCAAGGTAAAGAGCGTAAATCTTGACAAGCTTCTTGTCAGGAATTTCAGCAGGGTCAACCTTTGTAAGAATGTTGATTACAAGGTCGTCTGTAGACCAGCTGTAGCCGCCGCCCTGATAGTCATATTCGTATGTAAGGCAGAGAATTCTTCCGTCAGGGAGCACAGTTGTACCGTTGCTGTCCATAGCAGTTGTGTCAATACCAGACTTGAGCCAGTCGATAATTACTTCGCTTTCGCCAGTTTCGATATCGTAGCCGACAAGTCCTGAGTCTCTTGTGATAAGAAGGTCGTGCTCGTCTGTACCTGCCATAATCTGACCATTCATTTCGTATGGGTATTCGGTGCCGAGCTGCTGAGCTGCACAGTCAATTTCATAAAGCTTGCTTTCGGTGATGTACTCGCCGTCAACGTCCTGACCTGTTGTAAACATTGTAAAAAGTCTTCCGTCGCCTGCTTTATACATACCGCCCATCCAGCTGTTGTCATTAGCAGCTTCATTCTTGATAACATACTTCATACCGCCGTTATCGTCAACGCCGAAAATCATACCGTTGCTGCTGATAAGCATTGTTCCATCGTTTGCAAAATTGATGTTTTCAGGATAGAACCAATCCTGTCCTGTTTCCTTCAGTGCCTGCTCCTTGAATTTTTCAAGGTCAAGCTCAGAAAGCAGCTCGCCCTCAGTATTGAACCTCTTTACGAAGTAGCCTTCTTTGGACTCACCTGTTAATTCGTTCCACTCATAAGAGTTTTCGATTGCAACAAGGTTACCGTCATTATCCATAGCGAGATTATTAATGTATCTGCTTGCATTGGACGTGCCGTCATTTGATGTGAGGACAACCTCCTTTACAAGCGTACCGCTAAGGTCAACAACCTGTAACAGTGTTTCGCTGGTGTAGGTCATATTTTCGCCCTCACCCTCAGTGTGGGACTTGTCACCTACAATGTAAAATTTTTCGTT
This sequence comes from Oscillospiraceae bacterium, assembly GCA_045545795.1. GTDB lineage: Bacteria > Bacillota > Clostridia > Oscillospirales > Ruminococcaceae > RGIG8773. Next base: position 42,943 of record JAZQBN010000071.1, on the reverse strand, counting down.
TGCGTAGAGCATACGGTTGATGTAATCCAGACCGCCCGGAAGCTCAACCTTCTGTGATGAGTAAATGTTGTCCTTAGAAGCGTAAACTTCCTTCTTACCGCAGGATGTAAGGGAAAGTGCCATACCCACTGCCATTACTGCCGCAGTAATTCTTGATGCAATTTTATTCATCAGCAATACCTGCCTTTCTGTTTTTGATTTTTGTTGATAATTTATTGAAAATGCTTTTTACGGCATTTGCAAACCAAGTGAAAAATGTTTTTGTTTTTCGATAGCCTATAACTATATAGGTACAAGCCGTGCCAATCGGAATTATCAGACCGAGAAACTGAAAGACAAGCACAAGTGCTGACTTATCCTCGGTAATTCTTGCGGCATTTTCCCAGTAAGGATAAACAATTGAATTGTCCCTTACAGAGCGCATACCGAAATTCTTTATTATATCAAACCGATTTTTCAGGCTGTATCTTGCCGAATTTTCAACAGCTGTATATCTTTCCTTTTCAACGGGTACTGACTCCGTAACAATTTTCTCCGCAAGTCCCGTTACAGGGTCTGGCAGACACGCCTCATAACAGCTGAAATACGGGTCATTTCCGAGAATTTCGTACCCTTGATAAGGCATAAACATCATCGGTAAATCACCTAAAAGCTTTTCCGTTTCGAAATTATCACTCTTTCTGAATACGCCTGCCACATAGAAATATTTTGTACCGATAAGCACAGGCTTTCCTGCAATATCACTTGCACCGTAAAGCCGCCACGCAAGCGTTTCGTCAATCAGCACACGGTCATACATAAGGTTATCCTCGGAATAGTAATACCCCGAAAGAAGCTCCAACGGGTGAAAGAGGAAGAAGTCCCCGCCCGTTATTATCGTCTGCACCTCAGCATTTCCGTAATCCGAAGAAACCGTCATTTTCACATTTCCCGACGAAAATGCGTCTACCCATAATCTTGCGTTTGCCTTTTCAGATACAAGTGAATTTTCCACAAGCTTCTTTTCTATATCAACCCTTGCTGTGAAAACCCCATCTATATTCATTGCAAACAGCTCATCGGTAAATATGCTTACCTGAGAATAACGTTCGCTTCCGTCCGTCCAGCGTGATATTGCGTGCTGGTCGGGAAGTGAATTTCTTATTCCTGCCGCAGCTAACGTCATTACTGCAAAAAACAGAAGTGATATTCCGTTTATAACAATAAGAACTATATATTTACGTTTCATAATCACCTTTCATATCAGGACTCAACAAGTCTTACCTGCATACCTGCTTCAATCGGTTTTGTAGCGGTTGTTATAATAAATTCTCCGCCGAAAAGTCCGCCTGAAATTGCCGAGGACGTATCATCGGAAGCAAGAACCTCAATATCAACTCTTTCGGCTGTATATCTGTTTCCGAGGGGACTGCTCTTTGCCTTTACCGCAAGTACGAATTTGCCATTGTTATCTTCACGGATTGCACTGTTGGGGACGATTGTTTCGTACTGCTGACCCTTTGCTCCCATAGCAAGCTGGAGATTTTGTCCCGGGGTAACATCGCCTGTTATTTCAAAGCTGAGAATTCTGTTTTTGGCAGGGTTTACAGTATCGTTCTTTATTGCCTGCAAAACTGCCTTTGCGTCGCCGTACCAGAAATACTGAATTTCAGCCTCGTCACCGACCTTAACCTTTCTTGCCTGCTCAGTTGTAACGGTCATTTCAAGTGTGTAGCCCTTATCCGTCATTTCAATTTTCGCAATGGGAGAGCCCTGTGCAACCTCTTCACCTGCGACAAAAGGAAGCTCTGTAATTTTTCCCGCAACCTGAGCCTTGACTTCTGCACCAACAGACTTTGCCAAAAGCTTCTCAATAAGCTTTTCCTGTTCTGAGATTTCATCCTGCTTGGCTTTCAGGTCGAGAGCGGCAATTCCTGCATTTTCCGCATCGGACTGCTGCTTCTGAACAAGGGTTGCCTTCATTTGTTCAATTTCTCTTTCAGCAGCACGGATTTCTGCTTCCGCCTCCTCATCGGTTTTGGAAGCCTTAGTCTTTAATTCCTCTGAGTCAGCAACCATTTCATCAAGCTTGTTCTGGTCTTCCTCCTGCTTGGTCTTGATATCGGTTTTTACCTCAAAAAGTGCAGTTTCAAACTTAAGCTTTGCATCATCGCATTTTTTCTGATTAGTAGAGAGAGTTATTCTTTCAGCATTGAGAAGCTGCTGATTTCTTGAATAACTGCTTGACTTTGAAAGCTCACTGTTGTAATCCTCCTGCAAATGCTGCAAATCGAGGTTAAGCCTGTTAAGCTTTGCATTCAGTGCATCTATATTTTCCTGACTGAAATCCTCCTTATTGTACTCATTTGTAATTTCAGTCTGGGTTTCGCTTATTTCAAGAAGCTTATTGTCCATTGCCTGTTTTGCAGCCTTTATTCCCTCAGCATTTCCGCCGGAAGCAATGTCTCCTTCATATTTCTTGATTTTATCCTCCGTCTTTGCCTTTGCCTTCTCAGCAGCGTCATATGTAGCCTTGACCTTGCTTATCTTGTTGTAATAAGCTGTGCTCAAAGAGGTATAATCCTCTGCGGCAAGAGCCGCAAGCTGTTCTGTATATACCTCCATCTGCTTTTTGTAGCTTTTTATCTTAGCTTCAAGCTCTTCATATTCCTTTCGGTAGCTGTCAAGCTTGCTGTAATCGTCCAAAAGAAGCTTAAGGTCTTCTTCCTTGTTTTTTATGCTGAGGTTATCGAGAGTGTAATCCTCACCTGTACCAATCAAAGCCTTTTCATATTCCAGCTTAAGGCTGTCAAGAGTTTTCTTTGCAGCATCAAGCTCTATGCTTTCGGCATCTTCAAGGGTCATTATTGTCTGTCCCTTTTCAACCGTATCACCCACTCTGACATTAACAGCCGCAATAACTCTTGTTTCATCAAGCTTCATTTCATAGCTTTGATTTGCTTCAACAATACCGCTGCCCCTTATCTGCTCGGAAAGCGTACCGCTGCCTATGTATTGAGCTGAAACCTCGGGAAGTGAATAGTTCATTATTGTATTTGAAAAGAAGGTCAGAATAAGCATTATCACAAGGAAAATGATTATTGCATTTTTGACCCATTCTCTCCTTCTGGTGCTTTTATTTTCGTTCATATCAAAAATCCTTTCTTAGCCTTTGATACCGCCTGAATAAGTGATACCTTCAACAAGATAATCCTCACCGTAAAGGAAGATAAGCAATGCAGGTATCATATAAATTGTCGCAACAGCAAATGCAAGTCCGATTTCTCCTGTATTAATCTGTGACAGGAACACCGACAGCGGATACAGGTCAGGGTCGGAAAGCAGAATAAGCGGCTGCTCGACCATATTCCAGTAATCAATAAAAACAAGAATTGCTACCGAATAAAGTGCACTTTTACAAAGCGGCATACAGATATACATAAAAATCTGCAGCTCACCTGCTCCGTCAAGCTTTGCCGCCTCTATCATTACAGGGGGAATTCTCCTCATAATTTTAGTCAGCAAAAACACCGAAAACGGTGTAAAAATTCCGGGAAGAATTATTGCCCAGCGTGTATCGAGAATATTGAGCCAGTCTGAAACAAGATAGTTCGGTACAAGCGTTACCTGATACGGCATAAGCATTACTATTATGTACACGAAAAACAGTATTTCCTTCAATCTGCCTTTCAGCCTTGCAAAACCGTATGCTGCAAGTGCTGCCGTGGCAAGCTGAAAAACCACAATCGGTACAACAAGAATTACCGAATTCCAGAATTTCAGCAGATAATCGGGACTTTTGAAAAGCACCGTATAATACTGACTGAATGAAACCATATCGGGAATAAATTTCAGATTTACTCTTTCGGAAACAAACACCTTGCTTCCTTCCTCGGTTGTGGCAAAAATCGAACCGTAATTGGCATTGATTTCCGAAGCACTCATAAACGAGTTTGCAATTGTAAGCACTGTTGGAAGCAGGAAAATTACTGCGGAAACAGCTGCAAAAACAGTAAGCACCGCAACAATTATTTTCTGTCTTATTCGGGAAGGTCTTCGGATTTTTTTTACAGCAGCATTACTCATCCTTCAACATCCTCCCCGAATTTATTTTCGGCAATGAACAGTGCCCCGATAATTATTATCATTACAATTGACATCAGTATTGCCGCCGAAGAAAGCTTCTGATAATCAATGTTGCGGAAGGTGTTGTTCATAAAATGCTGAAGCATATACAGGCTGTCATATGGGTAATCCCCTGTAAGCAAGTAGACTTCACGGAAAACCTTGAAGGAGTTAATCAGCGAAAGCACAGTTACAAAAAGAATTGTAGGGGAAAGGTAACGAAGCTTTATCTTGAAGAATTTATACACGGAGCCTGCACCCTCAAGAGTTGCAACCTCCAGTATATCCTTTGGTATGTTATTCAATGCCGCAAGGAACAAAATCATATTGTATCCGAGGTTTTTCCACAGGAACAGAAGCACTACGACTACCTGCCCCAGCTCAGATTTAAGCCAGTCGATTTTGTCAATGTCAAAGTTGGCAAGAAACTCGTTCAGTGCACCATTGTAATGAAAAATTACCTGCCATATAAGCACGACCGACGCAACAGGCACCATCATAGGACACAGGAAGCTTGTTCTAAACTGACTTACAAACGGGATTTTGCTGTCCAGCAGCATTGCAAGGAACATTGACAGCACCACCGCTAGCGGGACGGATATCATTGCAAATGAAAATGTGTTGAGAGCCGCCTTTTTGAACGCATTGTTTTTAAGCACATTTATGTAATTGTCAAGGAACACAAATTCCTTGCTGATTGGGTTATCTACCATTGAATAATATATAATCACACAAAAAGGGATTATAAAGAAAATCAATACGCCTATAAGACTCGGTATAAGACACACAGCAGGAAAAACGCTGTCCTTATTCCGCTGCTTTCGGGATTTGCTTTTTTTCATTTTTTATGCTGAAACTCCCTTCCGACAAAATTGCATTTTACTTCAATAATTATATCATACATTTTTCACTTTTTCTATTATTAACGAAAACTGTAACCATTTTTTAAACATTATGCCAAATCATCAAATTTTGTAACCGTATTGAAACCTTTTGCAGCAGTTGACAGATATTTTGCAATGTGATATTATTTTATTGAATATTTTTTTGGAGATGTAAAATGAAATATACAACTTTACTCGCTATTGCTGTTTCTGCGGCAATTCTTTCGGGATGTACCCCTGAAACAACAGAAACGGAGGTTACCGAAACAACTGCCGAAACCTCCGCTACTACCTTTAATCAATATATTCTCACCCGCGGCTGGGACGGGAATGAGCTGCTGGAAAGCATTTTTTTTCTTGGTGAATATCATCCCCTGCCGATGTCAATTGAAGGTATGCCTGACTATACATTATCTGACGGATTTCTGTACTTTCCTGACGGCTCATATGCAAGAGCGGCAGTTGATAACGACGGAAGAATTGTCGCTCTCAATCTGTCAGCAGATACTGCACCTGATGATTTTTCAATATACGGCATTGATTTTAACTCACGCCCCTCGGAAATCTCCGAAAAGGTCGGATTTGCAAACGCTGTTGTTGGAAACGAAGAGGAAGATATTATGTTTGAATTCACAGGCGGAGGTATTTCACAGCTTACCTTTAAATTCAGCAAAAAGAAGCTTATTGCTGTATATATTCACGCATAAGCTTTTCCTCACCGAGAATTAATGTTATCTCTGAATTTTTTCCGTCACGGTAAACTGTCAGCACTATTTTCTCACCTGAGCTGAAATTATCCTTTATTCTGTTAAGGTCACGCATTGTTTTTACCGTTTCTCCGTCTGCCGCAACAATTATATCGCCTACTTCCATTCCGCACGCTTCGGCTGCGGAATTTTTTTCAATATAGCGAACGTACACACCCTCAGGCAGTCCATAATATTTCGCATTGCTTTCGCCCACATCCTCGCCGCTTATTCCGATGCTTGCCCTGCCTGTAACGTACCCATTCTGAATAAGGTCGTCAATTATCGGTTTTGCCGATGTTATCGGAATTGCAAAGCCTAAGCCCTCTGCGTAATCGGAAATAATCTTGCTGGAATTTATCCCCACGACCTGACCGCAGGAATTGAGCAGGGGTCCTCCGCTGTTGCCGGGGTTGATTGCTGCGTCGGTCTGAATGAGGTTCATTTCGTACACGTCAATTGTTATGGTACGGTTCAGGGCACTGATTATTCCGCTTGTTACAGAGCCGTAAAGCTCAAATCCGAGCGGATTCCCGATTGCTACAGCAAGCTCGCCCTCGGAAAGATTTGTACTGTCACCGAATTCAGCGGATGTAAGCTTTCTGCCCTCTGTATTTATTTTCAGCACGGCAAGGTCTGTCCGTGGGTCTGCACCGACAATTTCGGCGGCATATTCTTCCTTATCGGAAAGCACGACCATAACCTGCTGGGCAAGAGAATGATTTTCGCCCGTGCTGCTTCTTACAACGTGAGAATTGGTTACGATATATCCGTCAGGCGAAATGATTATGCCTGTACCTGTGCCGCCTGTTGTTTCGGAAAATTTTGCAGAAATACCCACAACTGAGGGCTTGACCTTTTTCACAATTTCAGGCACGGAAAGCTCCTTTGCCTGACTTGAAAAGCTTATTACGCTTTTGTATTCGCCGCTTGTGTTTTCCGAAACATATTCCGCACTTGCCTGCTCTTTGTTCCGATAATACATCCCTACCGATGCAGATATTATCAGCGTTGCCGACACCGCAAGCACAACAAAAGGGAAAACTCCGAAGCCGTTTTTTTCAGACACTTCGGAGTTTTGACGCTTACCAAAAATTTTCATTGCATTTTCTCCTCGGAAAGTTTTATATTATCTTTCCCGAAAATGCAGAAAATATTATTCAGAAAATTCAAATTGATATTATTTTATATTTCTCAACTTCTGAATGTATTCGTCTACAATTTTATCAACAGAATTTTTTTCTTTATTTAAATTTGGAAATAGTCCTGTACTTCCATAACCAATCAGATTAAATAAAGAAGAAAATCTATATTCGTTTGCCAATGATGCTGAACGGGCATTAGCAATATGTTCTTCATTGGAGCAACGCGAAAGCGTAAAACTATTTCGACGTGCCATTTCGTGTTCAGGAACTGTTGGCGGGAGTGTAGGCGGAAACATCCAAAGATTATCCATCGTCTGTATTATTGTATTTGCTTGTTCTGAATCTCCACGTTTATTCAAAATATGTACTTCAAGTCCCCACATCCACATAATGAAATCCCAAACAGCCCATATTCCCTTTCCGGGAAATGCAACATTATGTGTAATTTCACATAATAAAAGCACCTCATCTTCACAGTCATATACGAACAACCAATAAGCTAAACTACATAAGTTTGAAATATCTGCTCCACTGTTAAAAGAACACTTTTTAATCAGCTTTTTACAAAAAGATATAACCTTTTTTCTGTATGGTTTGTTAAAATCATCTCAAAAAGTTCTTGATTAGTCACCAATGCTCACCTCACCAACCTCAATTTTATTGCTATAAAGCATAACAAAATATATTCAAATCCGCCTCTGAAATATCAGAAGCGGATTTGTAATTTTAGTTTACAGCCTTTTTAAGCTCTTCAACCTTGTCTGTACGCTCCCACGCAACACCAAGGTCTTCACGTCCCATATGACCGTAAGCGGCAAGCTGACGGTACTGTGGCTTGCGGAGTTCAAGTGTGCTGATAATTGCGGCAGGACGGAGGTCAAATACCTTGTCAACTGCTTCTGCAAGCTTATCGTCAGCAACCTTGCCTGTGCCGAATGTATCAACCATAACAGAAACAGGCTTAGCTACGCCGATTGCGTACGCAAGCTCAACCTCGCACTTTTCAGCAAGACCTGCTGCAACGATATTCTTTGCAACATATCTTGCAGCGTAAGCAGCACTACGGTCAACCTTTGTCGGGTCCTTACCGCTGAATGCGCCGCCGCCGTGACGAGCGTAGCCGCCGTATGTATCAACGATAATCTTACGTCCTGTAAGACCGCTGTCGCCCTGTGGACCGCCGATTACGAAGCGTCCTGTCGGGTTTACGAAATACTTTGTATCAACAAGAAGCTCAGCAGGAACGATAGGCTTGATAACCTTTTCGATGATATCCTCACGGATTTTGTCGAGGGAAACCTCTGCGGCGTGCTGAGAAGAAACAACGATTGTATCAACTCTTACAGGCTTGCCGTCCTCATATTCAACAGTAACCTGTGTCTTTCCGTCAGGACGGAGATAAGGGAGAACACCTGTCTTTCTTACGTCAGTAAGCTTCTTAGCGAGCTTATGAGCGAGGGAGATAGGCATAGGCATAAGCTCAGGAGTTTCGTTACAAGCATAACCGAACATCATACCCTGGTCACCTGCACCTGTGGACATATCGTCGTTGCTTTCGCCAGCCTTGTGTTCAAGTGCCTCGTCAACGCCCATAGCAATGTCTGTGGACTGCTCGTCGATAGACTGGAGCACGGAGCAAGTGTGACCGTCAAAGCCGTACTTAGCACGGTCGTAGCCGATGTCGATAACAACCTGTCTTACAATTCTTGGGATATCAACATAACAATTTGTTGTAATTTCGCCCATACAGAGCACCATACCTGTTGTTGTTGCAGTTTCGCAGGCAACACGTCCCATAGGGTCCTGAGCGAGAATTGCGTCGAGGACTGCGTCGGAAATCTGGTCACAGATTTTGTCGGGATGACCTTCTGTTACTGACTCAGATGTAAAAAGCATTTTTGCCATTTTAATCAATCCTTTCATTTGGGTAAATCAAAAGCAGCATCCGAATTACTCCGAATGCTGCGAATTTTTACTCTAAAAAATTCCTCATCTCTCGGATAATTCCGCAGGATTTAGCACCTTTTTTGCAAGCAAATCAACGTTTGCAATCAGGTTGCCGGGCTTCACAGGACCAGTTCCTCCGCCACTCTTGATAAGGTTTATTCAATTAACAATATAAGTATAGCACGGTTATCGACATTTGTCAACAGGAAATTATTTGTTCCAGAAATAAATTACTGCCGCACAGGTTGCAATAAGGAAAATTGCGATGACGTACACAAAAGCGTAACGCTTGATATGGCTTCCTTCTGTCGGTGCGGAAGTTGTTTCGGGGAGGACGTGTGCCTTACGCATTATTGTTGAGAGCGGCTTATAGAGAAGCATTGTTATAGCACTGTTCAGCACGGCTTTAAGCAGGTTGAACGGCAGGAACACAGGCACAAGCATTTCCGCAACAGCTTCTCTCGGTGTTTCCATATAAAGCGGAGTAATTAGGTAATTCCACGCAAGCATTACGCCGACCATTACAACCGAACCCATCGCAAGTCCGATTACCGCGCCCTTGATTGTATGTATTTTTTTGTACACGATTGCCGCCGTGCAGGCAAATGAAACGGTTGACAGGAAGTTCATCAGTGCACCGATTGGTCCTGTTCCGCTGATTGTTACCATTTCAACAAGGGACACAACCGCAGACATAAGCATTGACGCAAGCGGACCGAAAAGGAAGCCGCCGATTGTGATAATTACGTCCTTCGGCTCATATTTGAGAAACAGTACGACAGGTATTCTGAAAATGAACACCGCAACGTAAGCAATTGCGGTCATCATTGCCATAACGACCATTTTCTTTGTATCCATACGATTTGATTTTCTGAGTGTGTTTTCCATAAGATTACCTCCATAAAATATTAGAGCAACCATAACAGAAAAACGCCTGAGGAAATCATTCCACAGGCGTACTCGCGCAAAATTATTGCATAATGCGTTTGTTTCTTTCATCCGGACTATACCGTCGGTTCTGGAATTACACCAGATCAACAAAGCTTTCACTTCGCTCGTGGACTCAAATACACAAATCTATATATTACACTCATCCCACGGCAATGCTCGCATTGCCGTAGAACAAATCTCCGATTTGTTCTTTTTACCACCGGTGAGGAATTGCACCTCGCCCTGAAACAGTTGCTATTAAATTGTACTGAGCTTATTCGTCAGCTTCTTCGTCCTCTTCGTCGAAATCAAATTCGAGAAGTTCGTTGCAGCCGGGGCAGTTCATAGAACCTTCCTCAAGCATACCCTCGTTAAGGCAGATTGTGTCGCCGCAGCTTGGGCAAACAACCTCGTAAAGCTCGTCGTCATCTTCGTCATAGTAATCATCGTAATCGTCATCGCAGCAATCGCAGTCATCATCGTCGCAGCAGCAATCGCAATCATCGTCGATTTCATAGAAATCACGCTCTACTTCGCCGAGATCCTCGTCGATTGTATCAACAACCTCTACGATTTCGTCAATCTGATCCTGCATATCCTCAGCTGTGAGAGCGATATCCTGAAGAATATCAGCCATTGCAGCAAGAATCTTGCCTTCCTTTGTGGACTCGCCAACTTCGAGGCCTTCCATAAGACCCTTGAGGTATGCTACCTTTTCACCAAGCTTCATAGGTTAATCCTCCTTTTCGGACTGTAATAATTATTAAAGTATTTTATGCACACGGCAGAGCGATTATGCTCTTTCCATGTATTCGCCTGTTCTTGTATCGATTCTTACCATTTCACCTTCGTTGATGAAGAGAGGAACCTTGATTTCTGCACCTGTTTCAGTTGTAGCAGGCTTTGTAGCGTTAGTAGCTGTGTTACCTGCAACACCCGGTTCAGTGTGAGCAATCTGGAGTTCAACGAAGTTTGGTGGTTCAACTGCAAAAACCTTGCCCTTGTAAGAGCAAACCTTACAAATCATTTCTTCCTTAACAAACTTGAAGTTATCGGAAAGCTCAGCGGAGCTGATTGGCACCTGCTCGAATGTTTCAGGGTCCATGAAGTAGTAAAGCTCACCGTCAGTATAGGAATACTGCATATCCTTTCTTTCAACGAAAGCTGTAGGGAACTTTGCGGAAGGGTTGTAGCTCTTTTCAATAACGGAGCCTGTAATAACGTTCTTAATCTTAGTTCTTACGAAAGCAGCGCCCTTACCCGGCTTAACGTGCTGGAATTCAACTACCTGCAAAACGTTGCCGTCTTCTTCAAAAGTAACGCCGTTTCTGAAATCGCCTGCTGTAATCATAAATAAACCATCCTTGTAATTTTTTTCGCAACTGCACTGCCGTACAGTTTAGCAATTATGCTCATATATATTTTACTATATATTTTGCAATATTGCAAGTGTTTTTCGCATTTTTTCCTCCGCAAACGCAATATTTACGGAAAATTTAAAAGCGGACAGATTTTATTCTGCCCGCTTTCTTGCAATTAAGCGTTAATAATTAACAATTAATACTTACGCTTACGAGCAGCTTCGGACTTCTTCTTACGCTTAACCGAAGGCTTCTCATAGTGTTCTCTTTTACGAACTTCTGCGATAACGCCGTCCTTTGCACAGCTTCTCTTGAAGCGCTTGAGAGCGGTATCCAAAGATTCGTTTTTACCAACACGAATTTCTGCCAATTTAATTCCCTCCCTTTGCCATGCGGCAGAGGTTTATATACAAGATATAACTATTTTATTATACCTTATACACCCTAAGCTTGTCAAGAGTAATTTCAAAAAAACTCAACAAAAAATTTTAACATTTTTCGGTAAGGTTACATAAATGCAGTTACTTTACAACGATGTTTACAAGTCTGCCCTTTACATAAATTTCCTTAACAATGTTCTTTCCATCGATTGCGGAAGCAACACCTGCATCTGCCTTAGCAATGCCGAGAACCTCAGCCTGTTCAGCTTCGGCAGGAATCATAATCTTAGCCTTGATTTTGCCGTTGACCTGTACAGCGATTTCTATTGTATCGACTACAAGCTCCTTTTCATCGTAAACAGGCCAGCTTTCGTATGCAATGGTATCGTTGTGACCGAAAATGCTCCAGATTTCTTCGCAGACGTGCGGAGTAATCGGAGAAAGCAGCTTCACAATACCTTCAGCATATTCCTTAGGACACTTTTCTGCTTTATATGCAGCATTCATAAATATCATAAGCTGGCTGATAGCTGTATTGAAAGCAAGTGCTTCAAAGTCTTCTGTAACCTTTTTAACAGTCTGATGATACACCATTGTAAGTGTACCGTCATTTTCATCGGTAAGATTTTTGCTTTCGGTAAAGAAATTCCATACTCTTGTAATGAACTTTCTTGCACCCTCTACACCTGCGTTGCTCCAAGGCTTTGAAACCTCAAGAGGACCCATAAACATCTCATACAGACGGAGTGTATCTGCACCGTAATCTCTTACGATATCACTTGGGTTAATAACGAATTCAGGGAAACGCTTACCCATTTTAATTCCGTTTTCACCGAGAATCATACCCTGATGAACAAGCTTCTTGAACGGCTCCTTTGTAGGTGCAAGACCCTTATCGTAAAGATATCTGTTCCAGATTCTTGAGTACATAAGGTGTCCTACAGCGTGCTCGGGACCGCCTACATAAAGGTCTACAGGCATCCAGTGCTTGAGCAGCTCAGGGTCAGCAAACTGCTTATCGTTGTTCGGGTCGATATAGCGGAAGTAATACCAGCTTGAACCCGCAGAACCCGGCATTGTAGAGGTCTCTCTGAGTCCCTTTACGCCGTTCTCATCGTAATTTTTCCATTCAGTTGCATTTTCAAGAGGAGCCTTGCCGTTTTTACCCTTATAGTCCTCCAGCTCAGGAAGAATAAGCGGCAAATCCTCATCTGCAAGGACGTGAATTTTGCCGTCCTCAGTATGAACAACAGGAACAGGCTCACCCCAGTAACGCTGACGTGCAAAAATCCACTCTCTGAAGTGATAGTTTGTTGTACGCTTTGCAACGCCCATCTTTTCAAGCTTTACTGTGATAGCTTCCTTAGCTTCCTCGACTGTAAGACCTGTAAACTCCTCTGAATTGATAAGCTTGAAGCCTTTTCCGAGGTAGCTGCCCTTTTCGAGAGCCTTTTCAGAAACGTCCACGCCTTCGCCGTCGATAACCTGAATCATATCAATATTATGTGCAATAGCATATTCAAAGTCACGCTGGTCGTGGGACGGAACAGCCATAACCGCACCTGTACCGTAGCTTGCAAGAACAAAGTCACCGATAAACATTCTTACTTCCTTACCGTTGACAGGGTTGATACAGGTCACGCCTTTAAGCTCACAGCCTGACTTTGTCTTGTTGAGTTCTGTACGGTCCATATCGTTCTTTTTGAGCGTTTCATTGATGTAAGCCTGAACCTCGTCCTTGTTTGTAATACGGGGCATAAGTGTTTTTACGATTTCTCCGTCAGGAGCGAGTACCATAAAGGTAATACCGTAGATTGTTTCGATACAAGTTGTATAGATGCTGAACTCACCGCCGCCGACAATATCAAACTTAACCTCAACGCCTGTTGATTTGCCTATCCAGTTACGCTGCATTGCCTTGGTGGACTCAGGCCAGTTGATTTCCTCCAGACCTTCAAGGAGCTTTTCCGCAAAAGCAGGCTGGTCGATAACCCACTGCTTCATATTCTTTCTTACAACAGGGTATCCGCCTCGCTCGGATTTTCCGTCGATAACCTCGTCATTTGAAAGAACCGTACCCAATTCCTCACACCAGTTTACAGGCATATCAACGTACTTTGCATAGCCGTCAAGATAAAGCTGCTTGAAAATCCACTGTGTCCATTTATAGAATGATGGGTCAGAGGTTGCTATCATCTTTGACCAGTCATAGTCAAAGCCCAGCTCCTTGAGCTGCTTTGAAAAAGTCTTGATATTTTCCTGTGTAAAACCGTTAGGGTGATTACCAGTTGTAACAGCATACTGCTCTGCAGGAAGTCCGAAAGAGTCGTAGCCCATTGGGTGGAGCACGTTATAGCCCTGCATTCTCTTCATTCGAGAAACAATGTCCGTTGCGGTGTAGCCCTCAGGGTGACCTGCATGAAGTCCTACACCTGACGGATACGGGAACATATCAAGCACATAATATTTGGGCTTTGAAAAATCCCAGACATCTGTTTTGAAGCATTCATTTTTCTCCCAGTACTCCTGCCACTTTTTTTCAATGGCGGTATGATCGTATCTTTCCAAAAAAATCATTCCTTTGCTTTATTTAGTGCGGATTGTTCCGAATGACGGAAAATCCGTTTATTTACTTAATTGTTCAACTAAATCTATATGAGCATTTATCTTCTTTGAATAAAGAAAAACAAGTCCAATTATCAGATTTACGGGAATTGACAATGTATAAAGTGTTGTTATGGCTTCAAATGCAAATCCGGGCAGAAACGCCAAAGGCTTTATATCACTGAGCCAACCGACAAACGCTGCTGCACTGCATATAAAACATCCAATGGGATAAACCCAGCGGTAAGCCTTTGCCCGATACCACAGATATCCCACAAGAGAAGCAGCAATCAAACCAAGAAAAAGCTTTCCGCACAGGATATATGACACAGCGGAAATTGCTGTCAGAACCGCCATAATCATCAGCGATATTCCGCCCGTATTCCCTGCTGTACATTTCAGATTTTCAATATATTTGCGCTGGTCGGATGCAGTAATATCATTTGCCGGTGCGTTTCCAATCCAATCCCAGTCATCAACATATTTTTCTATTTTTAAAATAAAAAGAGATATTCGCATTATATCACCATATTTTCCGTATCAAGAACAATTCCTTAGGTACAATATGTTCTTATACGCTTGTCAAAAACCATCAGAAACGCTACAACAAGGTATCCGATACCAAAAACGGCATACACAAGCTGAATAAGATTTGCATTCGAAACAAATCCGAACTTTGCAAGAAATTCAACCTTGCTGATAATTGTAAAAAAGCCGATTGCCGTCAGCACGTTCATTATCGTCAGTGCAAGCCACGGAAGAAAGCCGCCGTTATAGAATTTGCGGATAAGCCATATTCTTGTGCCGTTTGTTACAATCGACGGACCTCCGAAGGACAGAAATATCGAAATGACAGAGGTTGCAACCATAAAAATACAGATTGCCTTTACCATCTTTTCGCCGTGCTCACGGTTCAGAAGCTCTTCCTCGTTGTAATTTGCCGCAAAGAAGCTTTCCTGACGTTCCTGCCTGCCGCCCGCACTTGTTGATATGTTTCTTGCGGCAACAGGCTCCTGCGGAACTGTTCTTTCGGGAATTACAAATTCCTTATGCTCCACAGGTACAGGTTCTTCCTTGAAATCGCTTCCGTCAAGGCTTTCCAAAACAGGCATTTCGCTTCCGTCCAGACTTTCAAGAACGGGCAATTCGATTTCGTCCATATTATAATTATTATTGTTCATTGTCATTTCCCCTTTATGATTAAAAATGTGTCATTTATCTTCAGTCATATCGTATACTTCTCTGAAATAGGTATTGAGATTGCTGTTGAAAGAAAGCATAAGCAACACGGCTGCATCGATTATCATTACTGCCGCTGCTGCTATTATGTAGGCAGGAGCAATATGTCCTGCTGTCATAATTATCATAACAGTAAGCACGGGAAGCTGCGATATGCTCAGTATTATTCCGCAGTTTCTTGCGGTAAAGCTTCCCTTTCCGATATGGTATGCAATCACAAAGCCGATTGCTGCCATTAATATATTGAGGCTTACCAGCGAAAAAAGCGACACAATAAAGCACATAACTGACACAGCTATCGCTGTCTTTCTGCCCTTTTCAGCCTTGTCTGACAACGTCATGCAACCATATCCTTTCCCGTTATTTATGGCTCAGCGTTTTCCTTAGTCCAAATACTTTGAAATATCAATATCCTCGCCGTCGCTCCAGAGACGTTCAAGGTTGTAGAAATCACGGGTTTCCTTATAGAAAATGTGTATTACAACATCGGAATAATCGAGGATAATCCAGTTTGAACCGTTGTTGCCCTGAACCTGCTTAGGCTCTCTGCCCTGCTGCTTGAGTCTGAATTCAACCTCGTCAGCAAGTGCCTTTGTCTGTGTTGAGGACGTACCGTCCGCAATTATAAAATAATCAGCAAGAATTGTCAAATCACCTATCTTTATCACACGGATATCCTCTGCCTTTTTGCTGTCGAGAATTTTTACCGCAGAAGCAATAAGTTCTTCCTGTGTCATTTATACTTCAATCCTTTCCTTTTTCTTTTCGGTTATGTATTGATTATACGCTTCAATTGTATGGTGCGGAAGCATTGAACCCTTTGTAACAACGTCCGTCACCGAAAATTTCAGTGCTTCAAGCATTGCCTTGTCAAGGCTCTGATAGGCAAGCTTTCTCATCTTGTTCACGTCCTTGTAATTTCTGTCAGCAGAAATCAAATCCGCAAGATAAATTATCTTTTCCAGCTTGCTCATATTGGCACGTCCCACAGTATGGTAACGTACCGCATTAAGCATATCATCATCGTGGATATTCAGCACGTTTTCAGCGTACCAAGCACCTGCCACGGCGTGAAAAAGCGGCGGCGTACAAAGCTCCACCTCGGAGACATTCAGCTTTGATTTCTTCACCATTTCCAGCTGTTCTTCCTTGGGAATTTCCTTGCAGATATCGTGGAGAAGTCCCGTAATATATGCCTTTTCCTTATCGGCATAATCAAACTTTTCCGCAAGCTTTCTTGCTTCCTCCGCAACGTTAAGGCTATGCTGAAAGCGTTTTTTTGAAAGTCTTATTTCCAGAATATCGGTAATTTCAGCTGCCAGGCACATAGGAAAATCCCCCTCTTAATCGGTATAAAGCTTGTTCTCCAGAATATATTTTACTACATTTTCGTGCACATAGCAAGATATATCGGAATTTTTTTTGATTTTTTCACGGATTTCCGTTGATGAAGCCTCGTATGCGTCCGTGCGGAGAAGCTTTACATTGCCGTATTTACGGAGGTTTTCAGCTTGTGCTTCAAGTTCGGCAAAATCCGTTTCACCGTCCTCACGGGAAGCGGCGATAAGGGTGCACATTGAGAGAATTTCCTCGAAATTCTTCCATCGTTCAAAGGAAAGAAGCATATCGCTGCCCATAATGAAAAACAGGTTATCATTGGGATAAAGCGTGCTGAAATGACGGATTGTATTCACGGTATAGCTTACCTCTGAAAGAGAGATTTCGTAGTCGCTGACGGTTACGAAATCCATATCCGCAAAGGCAAGTCTGCACATTTCAAGGCGGTCAGCCGCAGAAGCAGGCATACGCTCCATATTCTGCTTGAAGGGTGAAATTGCCGTGGGCATAATTATAATTTCGTCAAGCTCGGTCCTGTCGTAAATCTGCTGAACGAGATTGACGTGTCCCTTATGCACGGGGTCAAAGCTGCCGCCGAAAATTGCTCTGTTCATTACTTTGTTTTCAGGTCAATTTTCGGATTCTGCGGGTTGCGCTTGAAAAGCACGAACTTGCTGCCGATAACCTGTACAACCTCAGACTTTGTCTTTTCTGCAAGCTCGTTTGCTGCCTCGGCAGGTGAAAGCATACAGTTTTCCTGCACCTTCATCTTGATAAGCTCACGGGCTTTGAGCGCGTCATTTACCTGAACAACAAGTGTGTCAATAACGCCGTTTTTGCCGACCTGAAGAATTGTATCCTCTGTGGAAGCTATGCTTTTGAGCTTTGCTCTCTGTTTGCTGTTTAACATAATATCAAATCCTTTACTCTTTTATTGAAATATCATCAAGCGAAAGCGTTGCGACAGCGTTAAGGCTTTCGTCTGCACGTCTGCCTGCAAGGTAGTCGTAGTAAGCCTGACAGCCTATCATTGCCGCATTGTCGCCGCAGAGGAACATTGCGGGCATATAGAGCTTGAAGCCGTTTTTCTTACACTCCTTTTCAAGCAGACCACGCACCGCTGAATTTGCGGAAACACCGCCTGCAAGCGCAACGGTTTTATATCCGTAAGCCTTTGCCGCACCGATTGTTCTCTCAACGAGAATTTCGGAAATTGTTTTCTGGAAAGCCGCCGCAAGGTCGTTCTTGTTCACGGTTTCCCCCTTCTGTTCAGCGTTGTGGACGATATTTATCACGGCTGTTTTGAGTCCCGAAAATGAGAAATCGAACTCACTTCCTGTTACCTTCGGATGAGGGAGTTTATATGTGTCGGGATTGCCCTCCTTAGCCGCCTTGTCGATATGCACGCCGCCCGGATATGGGAAGCCGAGGACTCTTGCCGCCTTGTCAAAGGCTTCGCCTGCGGCATCGTCACGGGTTCTGCCAATTACACGGAATTTTGTATAGTCAAGAACCTCAATAATGTGTGAGTGTCCGCCGCTTGCCACAAGGCAAAGGTAAGGCGGTTTCAGCGGTTCATCGCTTTCTGCACTTGTGAGGTAGTTTGCGGCGATATGTCCCGCAATATGATGTGTTGGGATAAGCGGCTTGCCCGTTGCCATTGCAAGTCCCTTTGCAAAGCTTGTGCCGACAAGAAGTGCACCTATTAATCCCGGGGCATAGGTCACCGCAAAAGCGTCGATATCGTCAAGTGTGCAGTTTGCTTCTTCAAGTGCACGCTGAACAACGTCGAGAATATTTTCACAGTGACGTCGTGACGCAATTTCGGGGACAACTCCGCCGAATTTTTTATGCTCCTCAATCTGTGAAGCAACGATATTTGAGTGGATTTTCTTTCCGTCCTCAACAACCGCTGCGGCTGTTTCGTCGCAGGAGCTTTCTATTGCAAGAATTTTCATATTTTTCAATCCCTTCGGAATATATCTTCATCTTAACTTTTTGGTATACAGAACTGCATTTTCTCTCGGCTGTTCGTAAAAGTTCTTACGCAGACCGACACGCTCAAAGCCGTGTTTTTCGTACAGCGAAATTGCAGCAGAATTACTCTCGCGGACTTCAAGTCCCACAGCTTCAACCTCGCTCGGAAGTGCTTCAAAAAAACCAGTGAGAAGCTTTCCGCCTATACCTTTTTTGCGGTGCTGTTTAGACGTTGCAACGCTGTAAATGTCGGCGTTGTCAAAAAGGAAAACACCTGTTATAAAGCCTGCGATTTCGCCGTCAGCTTCGGCAACCAACGTTACCGCATTTTCCTGCGTGAGTGCGTCCGCAAAAGCCGCCTCGCTCCAGGGCTGAGGTATGCTCGCTTTTTCGATTTCGGCAATTTTGGGGACGTCCTTCGCCGCTGCTTTTCTGATTATTATATCACTCATTGTTTCTTTTTGCAACCTCATCACAAAGCTCACGCAAATCGTCGATACTGCTTAATTTTCCACAGCGGTTTCGTAACTCCGCCGCTCCCTGCATACCCTTTAGGTAGTATGCACACTGTCTGCGTGCTTCGCTCATTCCGATACGCTCGCCCTTATATTTTACCGCAAGCTCAACCTGTCTGCACATCATTTCAAGGCGCTGCTCCAAGGTTGGCTCGGGGAGGATTTCTCCTGTTTCGATGTAATGTTTGATTTGCCCGAAAAGCCACGGTCTGCCGTAGCTGCCCCGTCCAATCATAACGAGGTCACAGCCTGTTTCACGGTACATTGCCGCCGCTGTTTCGGGGGAATTTACGTCACCGTTTCCGATGACGGGAATTTTTACGGATTCCTTGACCTTGCGGATAATCTCCCAGTCAGCCTTGCCGTGGTACATCTGATTTTTGGTGCGTCCGTGCACCGCTACAGCCGCCGCACCTGCCTGCTCCATTGCCTTTGCAAAGTCAACGGCATTGACATTGTTCTCGTCCCAGCCCTTGCGGAATTTTACCGTAACGGGCACGGGTACAGCTTTCACGGTTGCTTCAACAATTTCAGCCGCAAGCTTCGGGTCTTTCATAAGTGCACTACCTGCACCGTTGCCTGCGACTTTCGGCACGGGGCAACCCATATTGATGTCGATTATGTCAGGCTTGTACACCATAAGCCGCTTTGCCGCCTCTGCCATAAAATCAGGCTCGCTGCCGAAAAGCTGTAAAGCGTAGGGACGCTCGTAATCCATAACGGTGCAAAGCTCCTCGGTTTTGCGGTCAGAGTAGCAGAGTCCCTTTGCGGAAATCATTTCCGACACCATATATGCACAGCCGTTTTCCTTGCACAGCGCACGGTATGCTCTGTCCGCAACCGATGCCATAGGGGCAAGTGCGGCTGTTTTTTCTATTTTTATGTTTTTGATGTTGATGTGTTCCAAATTGGTGTTTCCTTTCGGTTAACAGTAGGTATAATATACTTTAAACAAATTCGTTTCTAAGCATTTCCAAAAGTTCTTCTTTCTTATCAAAGGAATACTCAGAACATTCTGCCTCTCGTAATCCTATATATTTCAAAAAATATTTGTTGTTTTTGAAATACACAAAAGTACCCATACAATTCAATTTGTCATTAAAAAATATCTTTGATATATTTTCTTCCGAAATATCAAAATTTGCAAGTTCAGCTAAGATATATTCCTTGATTTCTTCCGTCTTTGAAATGTCATATCTGCGGCTTTTTCTGGTTGTTGAAACCATCCCCGATACTGTATAAGCCATAATAATTACTCCGCCTGCAGTCAACAGCACAAGTTCAACTCTCATCGCTGTTGAAAAATCGCTCAAGGATTTCTTGTGGTGCGAAACCTCGATTGTGTCGCCCACGTCAAGTCCCGTGTAATAATGCTCGTGGGAAAGTGTTTTTCTGTACTTATGCAGACCAATCTTATAGCTTACTTTTATAAATTTCACGTCACTTGTTTCGTCAACGGGGATTTCCCTTATAAGCTCGTCAACCCGTGCTGAAACTGTACTCGGAGCGTTACTGTCAAAGCAGGGGTAAACCGTGTACAGGACAAAACCAAGCATTGAAAGCGATATGAAAATCAGCAGTATGCTGTATAGTGTTGATTTCACGAAAGCACCCCTTTTATTTAAATCAGGTCAATATCTTTTCATTTGCGTGTGCATAATAAATGGTCTTAGGATTATAGCTCATAATAAGCTTCCAGTCTTTTCCAAGTTTGGTATTGTCGTCATATGCGGCAAGATAATCTATCGGCTCCAAATCACCGACATAACAATTGCCGTTGTCAAGAATAACCGAAATGCTGTCGTTACTGTGGCTTGCGGTAGAAATAATTTCGCCGTCTACGCCTACGCTATGAAGAAATTTTCTGCTTTCCTCACAGCTGATACATACTGCATTTTCTGTATCAATTGGCTCGTAATTCAATCGCTTGTTCCTTGCGAAAATCTCATCTGAAAAGTGCACATACTGTTTCTGTGTATCAATCAGAAGGAGCCTTACACCTTGTTTAACAAGCTCGCTTATCAGACCGATATGGTCGGGGTGATAGTGGGTTGCCAAAACATAGGTAATATCCTTGATTTCGATGTGGTACTTCTTGATTTCCTTGTAGAATGACGGAAGCGTACCTGCATAATCCGTATCAACAAGTATGTTTGCCTTTGTCCCACGGATAAAAAAGGTGTTCGTGTTTCCGTATTTTAACTTGCTTACCAAGATATCAACTCTATTCTGCTTATAAAAATAACAAATCAAAAAATCTTACAATCAGTCCTTCGCCTCATATCGGTTTTTATCCTTTTTGCCATCAGCATTAAGCCTGATAAAGAGAATTATTGCTGTGCCAATTAAAAATGTCATAGACAGCACACCTGTCGGGTTCGGTCCAAGCAGACCGCTTTTCAGCGATACTGAACAGAAAACAGGTATTTCTCCGATAAGATTTACAACGCCGTGCATTATTGCGGCATACATACAATTGCCTGTTTTCAATGTGACATACGAAAAAATAATTCCTGTAGTTATGCACATCAGCATCATTACCGCCATATTTGTCCACGGTGCACCGAAATTTTCACTGCTGTAATTGAAGCCAAGATATATAAGCGGCATATGTGCAAGTCCCCACTCAATGCCGTTAATCAACACTGCTTTCTTTGCACCGTGCTTTTCAACCTGATGCCACAGCAGATAACCTCGCCAGCCGATTTCCTCGCCAAGCTCCAGCAGATGAAGCGGAACAAATACCGCAGATAATAAAACACATATTGCTGCAAATACCAATGGGTTTGATATTTTCATAGCCGAAGCATTTTCAAGCAGTGCACCCATTTCAAAAACTCCGCTGTATTCGCTGCTGAAAACAAGGAAGTACAAAACCGCACCGAGAGCAATTGCCACACCGGGCACAAATGCACTGAAAAGCCACATTTTCCAATTATTCCATACTTTAAGGGATAATCTGAATTTGTCCGTTTCTCCCGAACGCTTACGCACAATCAATGCTGTCACCACGGGAAGGGGTGTGAAGCCTATATGCAGAATATTGTAAAAAACTCCTGTCTGAAAAATCGCTTCAAGGATACCGAGTCCGTAGGTTACAACAAACATTATTATAAGATACATTTTTATTGCTGAATTGCTTTTGTCCATATAATTCACCTTTTCAAATATAACTCAATCCTTCGCCTCATACCATGTCCTGCCCTTTGCAACGTCTGCTGTAAGCGGAATATCAAGCTTAACCGCGTTACGCATTTCCTCACCCAGCACAGCTGCCGCACGCTCTGCGTCAGCCTCGCTTACCTCGATAAT
Source organism: Oscillospiraceae bacterium (assembly GCA_045545795.1). GTDB lineage: Bacteria > Bacillota > Clostridia > Oscillospirales > Ruminococcaceae > RGIG8773. The sequence continues at coordinate 20,461 of JAZQBN010000071.1, read as the reverse complement.
CAGTTCGTCGTGCACCTGCAAAATAAGGCGTGCGTCAAGCTGTTCCGCTTTAAGACGGTTGTAGACCTTAATCATTGCGATTTTGATTATGTCAGCCGCCGTGCCCTGAATTGGTGCGTTCATTGCGGCACGCTTGCCGAAAGCCTGAATATTCTTGTTGGAATTTTTCAGTTCCGGAATTGGTCTTCTTCTGCCGAACATTGTCACGGCATAACCCTTTTCCTTTGCGTCGTCAACGGTTGTTTCCATAAACTTCTGCACGTTCGGATATTTGGCAAAATAATTCTTTATATAACGGTCTGCCTCGGCAACGGAAACACCGATATCCTTTGAAAGTGAGAAAGCACCGATACCGTAGACAATGCCGAAGTTTACAGCCTTTGCAGCACGTCGCATTTCAGATGTAACCATATCCGCAGGCATATCGAAAACCTGTGCGGCGGTTGCGGTGTGGATATCCATACCCTTGTTGAAGCCGTCCTGCATATTTGCGTCGCCGCTCATATGAGAGAGTATACGCAGTTCAATCTGGCTGTAGTCGGCATCGAGAAGCACCTTGCCCTCGTCTGCAACAAAGAATTTACGCATATTCCTGCCAAGCTCGGTACGGACAGGAATGTTCTGCACGTTTGGCTCAGCGGAGGAAATTCGACCTGTTCGTGTTTCGGTCTGCTTGAAAACCGAGTGGACTCTGCCGTCGTCAGCGATTACTTTCAGCAGTCCCTCAACATAGGTTGAGTTAAGCTTCGAAAGCTGACGATACTGGAGAATTGCGTCCACGATTTCGTGCTTGTCACGGAGGTTTTCCAGCACCTCTGCATTTGTGGAGTAGCCTGTTTTGGTCTTCTTGCCTGTGGGGAGTCCCATCTCCTCAAAAAGCACCACACCAAGCTGTTTCGGTGAGCCGATATTGAACTCGTGACCTGCCATAAAATAAATCTGCTGTTCGAGACCGTCCATATCAATTTTAAGCTGTTCGCCGAAAGTTTTGATACCTTCACTGTCAACCTTTACGCCGTAGTGCTCCATTGATGCAAGCACCTCAGTAAGGGGCATTTCGACTTCATTAAGAAGCCACATCATACCCTGCTTTTCGGTTTCGGCAAGCATTGTGGGGATAAGGGTGTCAAGTGCCGCAACTTCGGCAAATTCGCCAAGTTCTTCGTAGACAGGTGAGCCGTACTCGGCACACATTCTTTCGGTTGTATACTCGTTGGAATTTGTATTCAGAACGTACCCTAAAATATCTGCATCAGCGGCAACATTTTTCAGTTCTGTGCCGTTTTCAAAGCAGAAGCGGTACACAGGTTTTGCGTTTACTGTGTATTTCTTGCACGGTGAGGAAAGAAAATCAAGCTGTGTTTTCTTGTCGGCAACCGTATAGATTTTGCCCTCGGAAGTAAGGTGCATAACGTCATCTTTGATGAGGAAAGTTGCCTGTTCAAGTGCTGTAATATCGCCTGAAAATTCGCCCGAAATTGTGTACTCCTTTTTCTCTGTCGGAGCCGCTTCGGATGCTGTTTCAACAACTGCGGAGGGCTTGATTTTAAGGCGGTCAAGAAGCTTGAACATTTCAAGATTTGTGAGAAGCTGTGAGATTTTTTCTTCGTCAGCATCGCCAGTTTTATATGTGGAAATATCAGCTTCAACGGGTGCATTCTTCACGATTGTTGCAAGCCATTTGCTCTGCTCGGCATCTGCCTTGCCTGCTTCAAGCTTGGCGATAACAGACTTTGTTGCGGTAACATTTCCGCCTTCAAGTGCGGAGTAAAGCTCCTCAACGGTGTGATAATCCTTGATAAGCTGGGTTGCGGTTTTCTCGCCGATACCCTTTACGCCGCTGATATTGTCGGAGCTGTCACCCATAAGTGCTTTCAGGTCGATAAGTTGAATTGGCGAAATTCCGTAATCCTCGGTAAATTTTGCTTCATTGTACTTGACCGTGCCCTTTGTTGTGTGGAGCAGGACGGTCGTGCTGTCAGAAATAAGCTGGAGGGAGTCCCTGTCCCCTGTGAGAATGTAGCACTCGCCCTTTTCGTCGTCGCAAAGCTTGGAGAGCGTACCGAGAATATCGTCTGCCTCGTACCCCTCACACTCGATAACCTTTGCACCAAGAGCCGTGAGCAATTCCTTTATCATCGGCATTTGCTGTGCAAGCTCGTCGGGCATACCGTGGCGGTTAGCCTTGTAGCTTGCAACCGCTTTATGACGGAAGGTAGGTGCACGAAGGTCAAAGGCAACAGCTACTCCGTCGGGGTTGAGCTCGCCTGCCACAGCGAGGTATATATTCATAAATCCTGTCAGGGCATTGGTGTAGACGCCCTTTTTGTTGGACAGCATCTTTATTCCGTAAAATGCACGGTTCATAATGCTGTTACCGTCTATGGCAAGCAGTTTCATAGCTTTGTTCTCCTTATTTCACAAAATATTCTTTCAGCTTTTTAAGAGCAAGTGCACGGTGACTTACCTTGTTCTTTTCCTCTGCGGAAATTTCGGCAAAGGATTTGTCGCCGTACATAAAAATCGGGTCGTAGCCGAAACCGTTTGTGCCGCGGTTTTCGTAGCCGATTTTGCCGAAGCACTTACCCTCGAAGTAATGCTCAACGCCATTTTTGTCAATGTAGCAGATACAGCAGGCAAAATCCGCTGTACGCTTTTCGTCGGGCACGTCCTTCATTTCCGCAAGGACTTTCGCCTTACGCTGTCCCTCGGGTGCATAGCGTGCGGAGTAAACTCCGGGTGCACCGTCAAGGACTTCAATTTCAAGTCCGCTGTCGTCAGCAAGCACGGGGAGTCCCGTCATTTCGTAGACAGCCTTTGCCTTGAGGAAAGCGTTTTCGGCAAAGGTTTTGCCGTTTTCCTCAACCTCTATATCAGCACCCGCTTCCGCCTGTGAAACAACCTCAAAGCCGGCAGGCTCAAGAATTTCACGGATTTCACGGAGCTTGTTCTTATTGTTTGATGCGAGAATTATTTTCATACTTATTCCTCAGTATCGTTGTTTTCTTCGTTCTTTTTCTTCTTGCCAAAGGAAATTTCCTTGAACAGGAAGCCGAATTTGCCATTCTTCAGATCCTTCTTTTCAGCAGGCTTTTCAGCTTCGTCAGCTGTTTCTTCCTTGCCTTCCTCAGCATCGTCATCGCCGTCAAGCTTATCCTTTATATCGTCAACGATATTCTCAAACTTGTCCTCGATTTTATCGCCGATTTCCTCGAATTTATCTTCTACCTTGTCGGCAGCGTCCTCAAGCTTGTCACCAATCTCCTCAAAGAAATCCTCTGCCTTTTCAAGCACGGATTCGTCCTCTTTTTCTTCTTCCTTATCGTCAAGACGCTCGTAATTGTAGTCGAAATCTGTTTCTGTTTCAAAAAGTGCGTCCGCAAAATCCTTTGCACAGAAATCCTGCAAATCGTCAAGCTTTTCACCCACGCCCACAAGCTTTACAGGAATACCAAGCTCACGGTGAATGGAAATGATGATACCGCCCTTTGCCGTGCCGTCAAGCTTTGTAAGAACGATACCTGTAATGTCAGCAACCTCGCTGAAAAGCTTAGCCTGATTTACGGCGTTCTGACCTGTTGTTGAGTCGAGAACAAGCAGTGTTTCAAGCACACAGCCCTCAGCCTGCTGGTGAACGATACGGCTGATTTTGCGGAGTTCGTCCATAAGATTTTTCTTGTTGTGGAGACGTCCTGCCGTGTCGCAGATAAGGATATCCGTGCCCCTTGCCTTTGCCGCTGTTACTGCGTCAAAAACTACGGAAGCAGGGTCAGAGCCTTCTGCGTGCTTAACAATATCAACACCTGCACGTTCTGTCCATACTTCAAGCTGTTCGATTGCAGCTGCACGGAAAGTATCTGCCGCCGCAACGAGAACCTTCTTTCCCTCGTTCTTGTAGCGTGCCGCAAGCTTGCCAATTGTGGTGGTTTTGCCTGCACCGTTTACGCCGATAATAAGAATAACCGTAGGGGTTGTGGAGGTGTCAATTTTCTTGTCCTCGCCAAGCATTTCGGCAATAATTTCCTTTAATTCGTCCTTGATAAGAGCAGGGTCGGTGATACCCTTTTCCTTTACCTTTTTGCGAAGCTCGCCGCAGATATCGAGGGAGGTTTCCACGCCGATATCGCAGGTTATGAGAAGTTCTTCAAGTTCCTCGAAAAACTCCTCGTCAATTTTTGTAAATGAGTTCATCAGCGTTTCAAGCTTGCCCATCATAGAATCCTTGGTCTTTTTCAGACCAGCGGCAATTTTGCTGAAAATGTTCATTGTCATACCTCCTGTTTTAGAGTTTGGAATGTGGAGTTTGGAGTGTGGAATTGCTCCAAAAAATTACGAATTACGCATTACGCATTATGAATTAACATCAATATCCGCAGGCGGCTGGTCAAGGCGGAGCACCTTTGAGATACCCTTTTCCTGCATTGTTACGCCGTACATAACGTCAGCCTCGTCCATTGTTCCTCGACGGTGTGTAACGAGGATAAACTGCGTTGTATCGGTAAAGTTGCGCAGATACTGTGCGTACTTGGAAACGTTGATATCGTCAAGCGCCGCCTCGATTTCGTCAAGGATACAGAACGGTGCAGGCTTGATTTTCAGAATTGCAAAATAAATCGCAATTGCAACAAATGCCTGCTCGCCGCCTGAAAGAAGCGACAAATTCTTGATAACCTTGCCGGGAGGTGCAACGTTGATTTCGATACCCGATTCAAGCACGTCGTCAGGGTCGGTGAGGGCAAGTTCAGCCTTACCACCGCCGAAAAGCTCGACGAATATCTGCTTGAAGTTTTCATTTATCTGATTGAAGCTTTCGCTGAACTGACGACGCATATTGTCGGTCAGCTCGTCGATAAGCTTTTCAAGCTCACGCTTTGAGGTTTCAACGTCGTCAAGCTGTTCCTTCATAAAGGTGTAACGCTCGGAAACTTCCTTGTACTCCTCGATTGCCGCAACGTTTACGCTTCCCAGACCGCGGATTTTCTGCTTGATTTCGTTCAGGTCACGCTGTACCATAAGCAGATTTTCAACAGGCTGAGCGATTTCCATTGCTTCGGAGAGGTACATATTATACTGCTCCTGCATTTCGGAAATAATGCCGTCATAGCTGTTCTGCACGGAAACACGGCGTTCTTCAAGTCGTGTCATTTCACGGGAGAACTTCTCCTTCTGCTCGTTAAGCTCACGGATTTTTACACGTCCCTCGTTGGATTTCTGCTCCATAGCACGGTGCTCGGACTGCTGCTCGGCAATCTTTTCGTTTATGCCTGCAACTGCGTCAGCCGCACCTGCAAGAGATGCCTTTCTTTCCTCGATGAGAGCCTGCTTTTCTGCTATAATTCTGTGCTGTTCCTCAAGCTGTGCGGCAAGCCTTGCGGTGTTGTCGCCAAGTGCGGAGAACTGCTCCTCAAGCTGCTTGATTTCAGCATTCAGCACTTCCTTATCCTTTGCACGTTCCATCTGATAAAGTTTCATTTCGGAAAGCTTTGCGGAGAGCTCCTCACGCTTTTCACGGAGAGAGTTTCTCTGTTCGTCGCTGTCAGCCGCAAGCTTTTCAAGTTCTGCAATTTCAGCCTCGCACTTCTTTAATTCGTCAGCCGCTGTGATTGCGTTCTTTTCCGTTTCGGCAATCTTTTCAGCATAATATTTTGCGTTGTCTGCAGCATTTTCAAGCTGCTGTGCGTTCTGCTCCATAAGAGCGTCAATACGCTTGATTTCGGCATCGAAACGAATTCTGTCCTCGCCGATTATGCGGAGTTCGTCCTTTGCACCCTCAATGTCAAAGCCAAGCTTGTCGGTTTCAGCCTGAAGCTTGTCAACGGTCTGCTTGACCTCTGCAAGACGTGCAGAAAGCTTATCCTTTTCGGCTGTAAGCTTTTCAATGTCGTTCTTTCTTGTAAGCACGCCGCTTGACTTTGCCGCAGAACCACCTGTGAACGAACCGCCTGCGTTGATTACCTGTCCGTCGAGGGTTACTATCTTGAATTTGTAGCCGTATTTTTTAGCGATAACTGTTGCTGTATCAATGTCCTCGGCAACAACAATTCTGCCGAGAAGTGATGTGAAAATCCCACCTAATTCCTGCTGAAAACCAACAAGGTCAACAGCAAGGGAAACATAACCTGTGCAGTCGTCAAGCCCCTTTTCAGCAAGACGGTTGCCCTTGACAGATGTTACAGGAAGGAAGGTTGCACGTCCCGCCTTTGTTTCCTGCAAAAGTCTGATACCACGCTTTGCGGTTTCTTCGTTGTCGACAACGATATTCTGCAATGCACCGCCGAGAGCAGTTTCAATTGCCACACTGTACTTCTGTTCAACGTTTATAAGCTGTGCAACAGAGCCGTAGACACCACGGATTTGTCCCGTTTTGGACGCTTTAAGAATCTGTTTTACTGAGTGGGCAAAGCCCTCCATACTGTTTTCAAGGTCGTTCAGCAGACGAATTCTCTGCTCCTTGTCACGGATAGAGAAGCCGATGTCGTCGTATTCCTTTTTAGTAAGTGCAAGCTTTTCACTGCGTCCCGAATAAAGCTTTGAAATGCCGTTGATACGGTTATTTGCCTCGTTTGTCTTTTCGTCAAGAAGACCTATTCCGTCCTCAACTTCCTTCTTTTCCTTTGTAAGCTCCTCGCTGTTTATGCGAAGCTGTTCTTCCATTGCACGGCTTTGTTTCAGCTGTTCGTTGAGTTCAGCCTTGCCGCTGTCGCCTGAGGAAATGGTTATGTTAAGCTCGGACTGCTTGATGTAAAGCTTGTTAAGGCTGCCGCTTACGTCGGAATACTTGCTGTCGAAGCTGTCCTGTTCTGAAATGAGAGTGTTCAGCTCCTCACTTGTCTTTGCGTACTCCTTTTCGCTGCTTTGAATATCCTCATCAGCTTTCTTTACAAGTGCCTGCTTTTCTTCAATAATTCTGCGGTTTTCTTCACCCGAATTTTCAGCGTTTTTCTGCTGGTTTTCTATGTCGGCAATTGCTTCGTTGCAATGCTCAATATCATTTTCGTACACTGCAATATCCGAGTGAAGCTGTGTGTTGGAACGCTCTGCTTCAAGAATTTGCTCACGAAGCTCCTCTATGCGGATTGAGCTTTCCTGCATTCTATTCTGCAAATCCTCAGCCTCAGCTTCAAGGCGTGAAATGTCAGCCTCGATACCCTCGTACTCATTTGTATTGATAAGTATTTTATCGGAGAGGTCGGAAAGCTTGATTTTTAAGTCGTCAAGCTGCTTGACCCATACCGTAATTTCCAGCGATTTTTTCTGCTCGGAATATTCAAGGAATTTTGCTGCCTTTTCCGACTGAATACGCAGCGGCTCAACTCTGCTTTCCAGCTCGCCCATTATATCACGCAGACGGAGAATGTTCTCCTGTGCGGCAGAAAGGCGGCGTTCAGCCTCTGCTTTTTTGTAGCGGAACTTGGAAATTCCTGCGGCTTCCTCAAAGATTTCACGGCGTTCGCCTGATTTTGCGGAAACAATTTCAGCAACACGTCCCTGACCGATTATTGAGTAGCCGTCACGTCCGAGACCCGTGTCCATAAACAGCTCGATAATATCTTTCAGACGCACCTGTGCACCGTTGATGAGGTACTCGCTTTCGCCGCTTCTGTAAAGCTTTCGTGTTACCGAAACCCTGTCGGACGGAAGCTGGAGAATACCTCTGTTATTGACGATGTTAAGGGTAACCTGTGCGTAGCCGACAGCCTTTCGCTGAGTTGTACCTGCGAAGATAACGTCCTCCATCTTACCGCCTCGAAGGCTCTTTGAGGACTGCTCGCCAAGTACCCATCGCACGGCGTCACCGATATTCGATTTACCGCTTCCGTTTGGTCCGACAACAGCTGTCAGACCCTTGTGGAAGTCCAGTTTTATTTTGTCGGGGAAGGATTTAAACCCCTGCATTTCAAGTGATTCAAGATACATTTTATTCGTCCTTTTTCAATATAATTTCACGGTTTTGCAGACTGCCGTCGGGGCGGATTTTTATTCCGATACCCTTTGCGGCGAAGTATTCAATGTTGCACCGCTTCTGACCTGCCGCCTTACTTACGGCGTTTGGTGCAACAAAAACCGTGTAGTTGTTTTTGTGTTCTGTGTTCTTTTCAATCTCTCTGCGGAACAATATTCCTTCGCAGATTTCACGGAAAGCGGGGTGGTAAAATCCCCCCAGCATATCACCTTCAACCGTCTCCGAAGCGTGCAGACCAAGCTTGATAACCCGTATGCCCTTCTGCTCGAACATTGTAAGCATATCCGCACAGATTTCCGCCGCCGTTTCAAAGCTGTAAGGCACATATTCGCCGCTCTGGAACAGCTCACCAAGCCGTGTTCCGCGGAGAATTACCACGGGGTAAATCCGCACCGTGTCAGGCTTTATTGCGGCAATTTTTTCAGCTGTCTGCAAGTCTTTTTCAGGGGTGGATTTGTAAAGTCCCGTCATCATCTGCAAGCCCAATTCAAAACCTTTTTCACGGATTAAGTGTGACGCTTTTTCAACGTCCTCTGCGGTATGTCCCCTGTCGTTTGCCGCAAGAACCTCATTATCCATTGACTGTGCACCAAGCTCGATTGCGGTTACTCCGTACTTTTTCAACAACGCAAGTACATCGCTGTCAATGCAGTCGGGGCGGGTGGAAATCCTTATTCCGCTGACCTTGCCGCTTTGCACAAAAGGGTACGCCGCTTCAAGCAAAGACGTCATATAACTTCGTTCAATCGCTGTAAAACTACCGCCGAAAAAAGCGATTTCAGCCGTACCCTGCGGCAATTTTCCGCAAGCCTGCGACAGCGTTTCCTTAACCTTGTCAGCCGTGGGAGCGGATGCCGTATGGCTTATAGTACGCTGGTTGCAGAATGAGCACATATTCGGACAGCCAAGGTGGGGGATAAAAATTGAAATGTTGCTGTGCTTCATATTTTGCAGCCCATAAGCTTCAATGCTTCCTTTGCGGCAGCCTGTTCAGCCTGCTTTTTGCTGTGCCCCTCACCTGTACCGATAATGTTGCTGTTAAGGCAGACATTTACCACGAATTTTCTGTCGTGGTCAGGACCAATCTGGTCGGCAAGGACGTACTCCACACGCTCCTCAGGATTACGCTGGATAATTTCCTGTAGCATAGTCTTGTAGTCCTGCAAAGCCTTTGCACTGTTTGCGTCAAGATTTTTCGGAATAAAGGAAAGCACATACTTTGCTGCCGCTTCCATTCCTCCGTCAAGGAAAATTGCGGCGATTACGGCTTCAAATGCGTCGGAAACGATTGACGGACGTTCCCTTCCGCCGCTGTTTTCCTCGCCTTTGCCGAGAAGAAGATGCTGTCCCAAATCAATTTTTTTCGAGAACTCAAACAGTGCCTTTTCGCAGACAAGCGACGCTCTTATTTTGGTCAGCTCGCCCTCGGGCAAGTGCTTGAAATGGGTGAAAAGGTGCTCCGAAACAACGATTGAAAGCACGCTGTCACCGAGAAATTCAAGTCGCTCGTTTGAGTGTCTGCCGTGGTGCTTGTTTTCATTTGCGTAGGAAGAATGGGACAACGCTTCGTGAAGCAAATCCTTATTCTTGAAGGTGTACCCGATTTTATTTTCAAACTCTGTGAAATTCATTTTCAATTCCTCATAAAAAAGAGTTGTTATTCTGCCTTTTTCTTTGCGTTAAGTTCAGCAAGTGAAGCTGTGATTTCCTCAACAACCTTGCCCTCAACGCAGTTCTTAGCCTGACGGATTGCGTTGTAGAAAGCCTTTGCGTCGGATGAGCCGTGTGCCTTGATTACAGGCTTTGAGATGCCGAGAAGAACAGCACCGCCCACTTCCTTGTAGTCCATCTTGCTGCGGAAAGCCTTGATTTTCTTGTAGATGAGAAGTGCCGCAAGCTTGCCGCGGATTGTTGTCATAAGCATATCCTTGAGGGTCTTGCTGAAATATGAGCCCATACCCTCGTAAAGCTTGAGAACAACGTTTCCTGTGAAGCCGTCGGAAACAACTACCTCGCAAGCACCGAACGGGATTTCTCTTGCTTCAAGGTTGCCGTAGAAATTAACGGGAGCTTCCTTGAACTGCTTGTATGCGTCAAGCTCGATTTCTCTGCCCTTTGTGTCCTCTGCACCGACATTTACAAGTCCAACCTTAGGTGAGTCAACGCCCATAACCTTGTTCATATAGCAGCTGCCCATAACACCGAACTGCACAAGCATTTCGGGACGGCAATCCACGTTTGCACCGCCGTCAACCAAAATCATATGACCTGCTGCTGTTGGCATAATCGGAGCAAGTGCCGCACGCTTAACGCCCTTAATACGCTTTGCGATAAATGTTGCACCCACAACGAGAGCACCCGTGCTGCCTGCGGAAACGAATGCGTCGCCCTGGCCCTCAGCAAGTGCCTTGAGTCCCACAGCCATTGAGCAGTCAGCCTTACCCTTGATAACCTCGGTAGGCTCTTCGTGAATGTCGATAACCGACTCAGTATGTATTATTGATATTTTTTCAAGGCTTATACCGTTTTCAGCGGCAACGTCCTTGATGATTTTTTCGTTACCTGTGAGGACAACCTCAACATCAAGCTTTGCAACAGCTTCCGCCGCACCCTTGATGACCTCAAGAGGTGCGTTATCGCCGCCGAATGCGTCAACGATTATTTTCATAGCTTTACTTCCTTTCAGATTATCTGTTCATTTTGAATTTATCGCCAAGCTTTTCATACAGAAAGCTTCTGAATTTGTCACAAGCTTCCGCTGAAAACTTATCCTTATCAATTATGCCATATGAATTTTTCACAAGGTTTATATAGAAATATTCCTCTGTTTCATAAGCAGCTTTAATGTCCTTGTAATAAGCAGTTACACTTCCGTGAAAATCGGTATTTACCACCCTGTCTGTATAAAAAATATATTTATCGGGGATATCGTCATTGTAATACAATTCGTCAATAATCGGTGCAAATATTGATATTACAATAATTATTACCGCAATTCCCAGCATAACCGCATTAAAAATCAAATCGGAATATTGCTTCACAGATATACTGTAAGCACTTAACAAAACAACATATGCAACCAATATCAGAAAAAATTTCAATACTTTGGTTTTAAACGCAAACAAATGAAATTTAAGCTGTCTTTTGAAGTATATCTTTGCACTGATTTCAAAGAAAACCATATCGCTCTGAATTATTTCGTTATCCATTATGTCATACCTCGTTCTATTCCTTTTTCTGTTTCATATCGAGAATAAATGAGATTATATTGAGAATAGATATCACGCCCCACATAATGGCGATGGTATATTCCTTACCAACAGCATTGGCAATTGCTATACCGACACCGCATATCATAATAATAATTTTCAGCACTGTATTGAATTTGTCTTCCATACATCATACCCCTATCCTATTTGCAATGCACAATAAATCTGCTTCCCAGCTTCATCGTAAGAAGCTTTCTCATTTCTTCGGGAGTGTTGTACACAAAAGAAGCTTTTGGAATAATATGAGCTTGCAGCTTCGTTATAAAAATATAAAAATATTCTTCCGTTTCGTGTGCGTCAACAATTATGCCATATGGTATTGCACTGAATGAAAAGTTGTTTTTGAGAACGATACAATCCTGATAAAACCTGTAATTTGTAACGTTGCCGCTGTGATATCCGTTATGTATTGAAGCAGCAGCCGACCTTTTGAACGATATCGCAGGAGAAAATATCAGAAATACCGTTACAAGAGTAAACATAATTGCAAGAAATAAACTGCCTATAAAGAAAGCCACGAGTGCCTGAAATCCCATTACAATTGACAATATTATGTTTACTGCACGAACACTGACATTTCTTCTCTTGTAAGCAAATTTGTTGAAATCCACAACATCCTTATCGCTCATTGACGCGATTGCTTCAAACAAAACAGGTTCTTCCGTATTTATATAATTATCAATGTAAGTCTCGTTCATACGTCATACCCCTCTCATATACCCCTCAAATGCTTCAAGTGCCCTGTTGGCGATAACCTGATAGCGTTCCTGCTTGTCCTTTATTCGTACGCCGATTTCGGGGAGAATTCCCATATTTGCACCCATTGGCTGGAAATTTTCAACCGTTTCGTCGGATATATATCTTGCAAGTGCGCCAATCATTGTTTCCTGCGGAAGAATGATTGTATCCTTGCCCTGTAAGCGTCTTGCCATATTCAGTCCAGCCATAATTCCGCTTGCGGCTGACTCCATATAACCCTCAACGCCTGTAATCTGCCCTGCAAAGAACAGGTTGCTCCGTGCTCTAAGTGAGAAATCGCCGTCAAGTACCTTCGGGGAATTGATGAAGGAGTTGCGGTGCATTACGCCGTAGCGGACAAACTCTGCATTTGCAAGTCCCGGAATCATTGAGAAAACACGCTTCTGCTCGCCGAATTTCAGGTTTGTCTGAAAGCCTACAATATTGTAGAGCGTGCCGCCGCTGTTTTCCTTTCTCAGCTGTACAACAGCGTAGGGACGGCGGTTTGTTACGGGGTCGTACAGTCCCACGGGCTTCATTGCACCGTAACGCATTGTTTCCTCGCCACGCTTTGCAAGCACCTCAATGGGCATACAGCCCTCGTACACGGTGAAGTCATCGTTGCCCTTTGGCTTCTGCGTGTCAAACTCGTGGAGAGGTGCGGACTCGGCATTTTTCAGCTCGTTCCAGAATTCGGTGTACTCCTCTTTCGTGAACGGGCAATTGATGTAATCATCGTCGCCCTTGCCATAGCGTGCCGCAAAGAAAATTCTGTCCTTGTCAAGTGACTCGTAAGTTACGATAGGTGCTGCCGCGTCGTGAAAGCTGAGGTAACCGCCGCAGAGCTTTTCGATGCTTTCAGCAAGCCCGCCAGCTGTAAGAGGACCAGTTGCGATTATCACGTTGCCCTCAGGGATTTCGGTAATCTCGCCGCACTTCACGGTTATGTTCGGCTCGGACTTGATTTTCTCCGTCACAAGGTCGGAGAATTTTTCACGGTCAACAGCAAGTGCACCGCCTGCCGGTACTTTAGTTTTCTCGGCACAGGGCACGGTAAGCGAGCCAAGTCTGCGCATTTCTTCTTTAAGCAGACCTGCCGCAGAGTTGACCCTTGAAGCTTTCAGAGAGTTGGAGCAGACCAACTCCGCAAAGCCCTGATATTTATGTGCAGGGGTGAATTTCACGGGCTTCATTTCCCACAAATCCACCTGAAAGCCTGCCTTTGCAAGCTGCCAAGCCGCCTCGCAGCCTGCCAGACCTGCACCTATTACAGTAATTTTATCCATATTTAGTTATCCTTGTTTTTTGAAAACCTTGGGGTCATTAGCGTAAAATTCAATATATCCACACTTTGGACAGCCATAGCAATCTACCGCACTTACCTTGTTGTCATCAATTATCTTTCGTGATGTATTCTCAACACGAAACGGCATCATTATCATTGTATCGCTGCACATTTCTGTATTGCATTTAGGACAGTTCATCTCAATACCCCTTTCAGCTTACTTTTCCTTTTTGATAGCAACCTCGTAGCCGCAGCCGTCCTTTAAGCAGAACATTTTTCCGCCCTTCTTGAACAAGGTTGTGCCGTCATTGCACTTAGGACACTTGTCGGAAACAGGTGTATCCCAAGTCATAAATTCACAGTTTGGATTATCCTCACAGCCGAAATACTTCTTGCCCTTCTTGGACTTCTTTTGCAGCACCTTCTTGTGGCACTTAGGACAAACACCGCCTGTGTCCTTTACGATACGCTTTGTGTTTGTGCAGTCAGGGAAACCGCTGCAAGCAAGGAACTTGCCGAAGCGTCCGATTTTGATAACCATAGGCTTGCCGCAAACCTCACAAACCTCTGATGTTTCCTCATCGGGAACACGGACACGCTTGCCGTCCATTGCCTTTTCAGCCTTTTCAAGAGTTGCCGCAAAATCATCATAGAACTCGCTGAGTGTGTCAACCCAGTTCATTTCGCCGACTTCAACCTTGTCGAGATTGCTTTCCATTGTAGCGGTAAACTTTGCGTCAACGATATGCTTGAAGTGCTGCTTCATAAGGTCGGTTGTAACCTCTCCAAGTCCTGTAGGACGAAGCTGCTTGCCGTCACGTTCAACGTAAAAACGGTTGATGATTGTTGAAATTGTCGGAGCATAAGTGGAAGGACGTCCGATACCGTTTTCTTCAAGTGCCTTGATAAGAGTTGCTTCTGTGTATCGTGCAGGAGGCTGTGTGAAGTGCTGGTGTCCCTCGATATTTTTCAGTTTAAGCACGTCACCCACTTCGATGTTAGGAAGAACCTTTCCTTCTTCTTCATTCTTGGACTCCTCATACAGCACGGTAAAACCGTCAAACTTGACAGAGAAACCTGTTGCACGGAAATTACAGCCGTTTGCGTCAATATCTACAGAAACAGTATCAAGAACAGCATTAGCCATCTGACTTGCAATAAAACGCTCCCAGATAAGTTTGTAAAGCTTGTACTGCTCAGTTGTAAGGCTTGCCTTTACACGCTCGGGAGTAAGCTCAGGCATTGACGGACGTATTGCTTCGTGGGCATCCTGTGCGTTGGATTTGGATTTGTATACCTTAGGGGTATTCGGAACATAATTCTTGCCGTAGGTTGCGTTGATATAATCATATGCAGCGGCTCTTGCTTCGTCAGAAACACGGAGACTGTCTGTTCTCATATATGTGATAAGACCCACAGCACCCATACCCTCAATTTCAACGCCCTCGTAAAGAGTCTGTGCAGCCTTCATTGTCTTTGCTGCCGCAAAGCTGAGCTTCTTGGAAGCTTCCTGCTGCATTGTGGAGGTTGTGAACGGAGGTGCGGGAGATTTTCTGCGGACGGATTTTTTTACATCGGTAACCTTGTAATCTGCACCCTCAATTCTTTTGAGCACGGCATCGGTTTCAGCCTGAGAGTGAAGCTCCGTCTTTTCGCCGCCTATTCCCATAAAGCTTGCGTCAAACTGCTTCTTTGAGGAAGGTGCTGTCATCTTTGCATCAATAGACCAGTATTCATCGGGCTTGAAGCCGTTAATCTGCTTTTCACGCTCAACGATAAGGGAAACAGCCACCGACTGAACACGTCCTGCGGAAAGACCGCGGCGAACCTTTTTCCAGAGGAACGGAGAAAGCTTGTAGCCGACAATTCTGTCAAGTATACGGCGTGCCTGCTGTGCATTTACAAGGTCGATATCAATGGAACGCGGACTTGCCATACCGTTCTGCACGCCAGTTTTTGTGATTTCATTGAATGTTACACGGTTAGTCTGCTCCAACGGCAAATCAAGCATCTGTGCAAGGTGCCAGGAAATTGCCTCACCCTCACGGTCAGGGTCAGTTGCGAGGTAAACATAGTCCGACTTCTTGGCTTCTTTTTTCAGACTTTCGATAAGCTCCTCCTTGCCCTTGATGTCAACGTAAACAGGCTCAAAGCCGTTTTCAACGTCAACGCTGAGCTTGGACTTGGGCAGGTCACGGACGTGCCCCATTGAAGCCACAACCTCATATCCGCTGCCGAGGTATTTTTTTATTGTTTTAGCCTTTGCAGGCGACTCTACTATTACAAGTTTTGACATTTTATCCTATCCTTTCAAATCTATGTGAGTGCTGTTAAAGCGACATAATTTCTTTTAATTTGCGGTATAGATATTTCCTGCCGCAGACTGCACCGCACCCTCAATTTCAAGGTCGGTCAGCACCATCAGCATCTCCGAGATGTCCATTCCGCACATCTGTGCAAGCTCGTCCGCCTGAACAGACCTGCCTGCATTTTTCAGCATTTTATAAACCTCAGCTGCCTCGTCATCAAGTACAGAAGCGTCAAATTCCGTTTTTTCCTCTGCCGCTTCTTCGGCATACTTCTTTTTAGGTTTGATTTCATTATCCTTATAAGGGTCAGGCTTTGCTTTCGTTTTATACGGCTTTTCCTCAAAATCATCGGGAAGAACCACAATATCCGAGGATTGTGCTTTCGCTATTTTATGTCCGTAGTTTTCGTAATATTCATAAACGATATCCTTGACACCGCAAAGACATACCGCACCGTCACGGATGAGTGCAACATTGCCGCCGTAACGCCTGTCAAAAAGGTCGTGCGGAGCAAGTGCAAATATGCCCTTTCCCTGACTCAGTGCCATATTCGCGGAAATCAGTGCACCGCTTTTCTCAGCCGCCTCCGCAACGATAATTCCAAGAGAAAGCCCCGAAAGAATTCTGTTTCTTGCAGGAAAAGAAACGTTGGAGCCTTTGAACTGAGGGAAATATTCCGAAATGAACAAACCGTTTTTCTCTATTTCCTCACGGTAGCTTCTGTTCTCCTTTGGATAGTCGTGGTCAAGACCGCAGCCCAGCACGGCAATTGTTTTTCCACCGTTTCTGACAGCAGAAAGGTTTGCTGTAATATCAATACCCACCGCAAATCCGCTCACGACAGTTATTCCCATTCTGCAAAGCTCCTTGACCAGCGAAGCGGTAACCTTTACGCTGTACTCCGACGGCTTTCGTGTGCCAACGACCGAAAGACTGAAATCATTTGCAAGACAGCCCATATCACCTCTGCAAAACAGCACCGCTGGCGGATTGTATATATTTTTCAACCTTGCAGGATAAAGCTCATCGTCACAGGTGAGTATGTATATATTTTTGCTTTCGCAATAGGAAATCATTTCATCAATCTGTTCAGCTGTAATTCTGTCAGCGTTTCTGCATTCGTTTGCATTTAAAAGTTTCGTGCGTTTTTCCTTGTCATTCAGAAACTCATACGCCTCCGAAACAGACTGAAACCCCGACATAATCTGCCATATTCTGTTATTTCCGCACCCTATGCAGCTGACTATCCACAGCCACTCATAAACGTTTCTGCTGTCCACTACGCCGTCCTCCTTTATTTTGTAAGCTCCCACATAATAATACCTGCCGCCATTGCTGCGTTAAGGGAATTTACGTTGCCCCGCATCTTTATCGTAAGTCTTTCGGTGCATATACTGCTCACCTCACGGGGCAGACCGTTGCCCTCGTTGCCGATAAGGATTACCCCGCCCTTTGAGAAATCGCAATCGGTAAGAGACACCGCATCGCTGTCTATAACCGCCGCAAAGCTTGGCACGCCTTTTTCCTCAAACAGCGGAAAATCTTCTTCAAAATCGATCTCGGAAACGTTGAGTCTGAACAGGCTTCCCATTGTTGAACGCACGACCTTAGGGTTGTACAAATCACAGCAATTTGCAAGAAAAACCGCATCCACACCAACAGCGTCAGCGGTACGGATTATCGTCCCCAGATTACCCGGGTCCTGAATGGAGTGAAGAAGAAGGTACCTTCCGCCGCCTTTGACAGTATCGCCGAAAGCAGGATTTTCAAGGCATTTGCAAATTGCAAAAACGCCCTGTGCACTGTCTGTAGAGGATATCCTGCTGCCGATTTCATCGGGAATTTCAAACAGCCTTGTGCTGTCGGGAAAATTCAATGCTTCACCTTGCTGTGCAAGCTTTTTCACATAGCTCTCCGTCACAAAAACAGAGTGAAGCTCTGCATTTTCCTTGACTGCGTCCTCAACAAGACGCACCCCCTCAAGCGTAAACAGACCGTTCTCTTTTCTGTACTTTTTACCGCCCGCAAGCTTGACATAAAGCTTGATATTGGGGTTATCCTTAGACATAATTTTCTGCATATTGCACCTCCTTATGCAGTATAAATTCCCGTAAACAAATATCATAAAAAACCACAAAAAGTCAGAAGCAAGAATTTGCCTCTGACTTTGAGTAATCTTAAATTAAAGAGCAGCCTTTGCCTTTTCAACGAGTGCTGTAAAGCCAGCAGCGTCATTGATAGCAATTTCGGAAAGCATCTTTCTGTTGAGTGTGATGCCAGCCTTCTTGAGACCATTCATGAATGTAGAATAGTTCATACCATTCATCTTTGCAGCAGCTGAGATTCTTGCGATCCAGAGCTGTCTGAAAGTTCTCTTCTTGAGCTTTCTTCCTACGTAAGCGTAGTTGCCTGACTTCATAACAGCCTGTTTAGCCATCTTGAAGTGTTTGCTCTTTGCGCCCCAGTAGCCCTTAGCAAGCTTTAATGTCTTGTTTCTTCTCTTACGAGTCATCATTGCACCTTTAATACGTGCCATAATCTTATACCTCCGGAATTAATAGTAATAAACGTTGTTGGGAAAAATCTCCCGATAG
This sequence comes from Oscillospiraceae bacterium, assembly GCA_045545795.1. Classification (GTDB taxonomy): domain Bacteria; phylum Bacillota; class Clostridia; order Oscillospirales; family Ruminococcaceae; genus RGIG8773. The sequence continues at coordinate 2,303 of JAZQBN010000071.1, read as the reverse complement.
ATTACATATAAGGAACGAGCTGCTTGATTGTAGGAGCGTTTGCGCTGCCTGCAACACCTGCGTTACGAGCGATTCTCTTACGCTTTGTATCCTTCTGTGTGAGTCTGTGTCTCTTGTTTGTGTGCTGGTACTTTACCTTGCCGTTTCCTGTAATCTTAAAACGCTTCTTTGCACCGGAATGAGTTTTAACCTTCACCTTTGCCATTGAATATTCCTCCTTAATTAGAACCTGTCAGTTCTTCTTGGGACTAACAAACATAACCATGCTGCGCCCCTCCATTTTAGCCGGCTTGTCAACAGAACCTGCTTCGGAAACAGCCTCCTTGAAGCGATCAAGCAGCTCCGCACCGAGTTCAGGATGAGCAATAGCTCTTTTACGGAATCTCACGGAAACCTTGAGCTTGTCGCCGCCCTGAAGGAACTTGACAGCCTGGTTGACCTTAGTTTCAAAATCGTGGGTATCAATAGTGGAGAACATACGTATCTCCTTGATAGCGACTATTTTCTGGTTTTTCTTCGCTTCTTTTTCACGCTTAGCCTGCTCAAAGCAATACTTTCCATAGTCCATGATACGACATACGGGCGGTGTTGCCTGCGGAGCGATCTTAACAAGGTCAAGATCCTTGTCGTAGGCTAATTTCTGGGCATCCTTGGCAGACATATTGCCAAGCTTCTTTCCTTCATCGTCGATAACGAGTACTTCTTTATCACGAATATCTTCGTTGATCTGCAGTTCCTGTTTGCTAATGTTCAAGCACCTCCGGACATAAAATAAGTGAGTGCAGAAATATCCACACTCACACAATACGCAATTATCCTGTATAAAGATTATAACATATTGACCGTTTAAGCTATGCCTGACGGTGAGAACGGACTTGTTCTGCTTTCTTACTTCAAATAGTATACACCATTTTTTTCTTTTTGTCAAGGTTTATCTGCATTTTCGTCATTCTGCACATCATCAGACTTAATTAAGCTCTTGATTTTATCCCAAATTGCAAATCTTATTTCATATTTTTTCGGATGATGAAGAATATCCTTCTCCTCGTCGGTGAAGTATTCCTCGGCTTCATCGGATTTTTCCACTTCGTCAGACTTTTCTCCGACAGTACAGGCAGCAGGCAGACAAAGTGGCGGATACATTACACACCACCAGTTTTTCCCCTGTGCAGAGCCGATTTTCACACGCAGAGCACGATATTCTCCCGCAGGCATTGTTATATCTCCATATACTCTCTCATCGAAAACAACATCTGCCAATTCTGCGGATACAGGGAGATTACAGCCGTTTTTCCGCAGTATATCCTCAGCTTTTTCCTCAATTTCATCAAGACTTTCAGCAGCAATCGCCTCAGCTTCTTCAAGTGTTTCTGCCGTCTCAAAAATTCCTGATTCAAGCAGACCGTCACGGACTTTCAGTTTCAGATTCTGATCATGCTCAGAATCCGACTCAGCAAGAATATGAAGCCGCAGAACGCTGCCTCTGAGTTTATCAAGCTGTCTGCCGTCACGAATTACCGACGCACCGTTTGAAATAAGTATAGAAAGTACAAGTCCCCCTGCAAGAATTATGTCAATATGTTTTTTCATAAAAATCACCTCGCAGTAAGAATTGGCAGAATCAAAAGCAATATACAAGAATTTTTCTTCATCATTCCCCACATAACGACCAAAAATTCTGTCGCATAAAAGATTTTCCACGCAGAATCAGACGCAATTCAAAGATATGACTGTTTTAAGGGAAAAATTTTTGACTTTACGTGAACCTCACAAATACATTATAATAAAATAAAAACACTAAGGAGACAATTATGAAAAAAAGATTATTTTCAGCGATAATTGCTGCCGTTTCCGCCATTACCGCCGTACCCTGCACAACCTGTGCAGAAGAAAAACCAGCAGGATATACCTACTCAATCATTGACAACGAAGTCACAGTCACCGGCTTTGAAGGAGAGCCTACTTATATTGAAATTCCCGAAATTGTGGAGGGCTGCCGTGTGACCGAAATCCGTGACAACGCTTTCTATGAATGTGGAAGTCTCAGACATATAGCCCTCCCCGACAGTATTGAAAAAATAGGGCATCACGCCTTTTACGCCTGCTATTCTCTTGAAAGTATAACTATCCCTGACTCCGTCACCGAAATCGGCATGGGATGTTTCTGCGGCTGCGAAAAACTCTCCTCTGTCACTCTGCCGGACAATTTACAGAGGCTTCCCGACTCTTGTTTCCGCAGCTGCACTGCCCTTACCGCCTTCGATATACCCGTCAATGTTACCGATATTGGCGATTTCTGTTTC
>JAZQBN010000070.1:0-2849 GCA_045545795.1 Oscillospiraceae bacterium | reverse complement strand
CAGAGTTGTCTTCCTAAGACCGCTTGGCCCTCCGACTTCTGTTGCAGAAACACAGGAAGAAGACCGTGCGTACATCACGAAAGCAACGGCTGACCTTGTAAAGGACAACCCCAAGCTGGATATGATGGCAAAGGCTGGTCTCGCAAAGGCAAAAGAGTTTATGGAAGCTATCCACGAAGCTGGCGGCGACATTCAGTGCACCACACAGAAGGGTCATCAGTACGAAGCGAAAGCTGCTGTTACTGTTACACCCGCTTATGAGATGACTGAAGATGGCAAAAAGCCTGCTCTGGACAGAAACGGTGAACAGAAGTACAATCTTTCTGCAACCATCAAGGACAGTGACGGCGGTTCTATCTCTGTTGGTATGACTCCCCCCAAGAGAAGCAACGAAGTGCCGCAGATTACTTGGATGACAGCAAGCTATACAACTTACGAAAAGGGTGAGAAGCCCCAGCGTTTCAAGGAAAGCGAAATCCCCGATTCTCCCCTTTCCGACGCTATGAAGAGTGCTGCTGCTGTTATCAGAGACAATGAAAATACTCCTGTGCGTGATTTTGCAAAGGATATTGCAGCTCATTTCAAGAATATCGACTCCGCAGACAGCAAGACTGTTCGTGATGATGAAGGCAATGAACACGGCGTTTCTTCTGTTGAGTATTCCAAGCATTCTTACGAAAAGGATGGCGAAACTCATACCAGTGAAACTCTGTCTCTCCGTGACCATACGGTAGACAATGTGGAAATTCGCCTGACTCTTACTGATGAAGGTCGTGCTTCTGCCCAGCTCGTTGAATGGCAAGGTGCTGGCAACCCGCCCGAAACCAAGTTCATCAATACCAGCAAGGATATGATTGATGTTACCGAACAGTTTGGTCTGGATGACAAGATTGGTGACGCAACAATGGGCTTCAAGGATGAGTTCGGCGGTCAAGGCAGAGATGCTGAAAAGACAGCAGAACAGCCCAAGCAGAAAAAGGAATCCGTGGAATACGGTGACTAAAGCAATCTGACTTCAAAAATATCATTTCTATCTATCTCTTCTTAACATTGCGGTGTGGTTTCTCCACACCGTTTTGTTTTGCTCTCATTTAGCCCAGATTGACCTCTGTGCGACTTTCGGATGTTTGGACGGAAAACTACACCCCAAAATTCAAAACGCCTTAAAAACGCTTCCAGAGCCTTTTAGAGCATTTCTCTTTTTTCAACACTTTCAACGAAGTTTTCAACATAAAAAGCCTGTGCCAAAGCACAAGCTTATTCTTGAAAAGGTATTTTTTTCTTACACAATCGCTACACAAATTTGCTATGAAGATGTATGAAAATACAGTAAGATACATAAGACTCTCAAAACCGTGAAAACGGCTGTTTATCAAGGTTTATTGAGGTTCGGTAAGATATATGAAGAATCATAAAATAGGTGCTGAAATTACGATTCCTAATTTCATTTTTTATCACCTATTTCCCGAAATGCTGTGTTTTCAAGCACTTCGAGCCTTTCTCTTTATTCTTACTACACAATTTACTACACAATCTACTTTGAAACGGCATTGCGTTTTATGGAGATTTATTGTAGTTCTATCTTGCGGATTTGAATTTTCCTTCACGCATTTCTACGTCGTCTTTCTTATCCAGCACCTTCAGAACCTCTTCGATTCTTTCTACTTCTTTTGCTTTTTCTTCTTCTGTAACACTAACATACAGATTCATTGTGATGCCAACATTGGAATGCCCCAGAATCGTTTGCAGCGTTTTTGGTCGCATACCGCCTTCAATACATCTTGTAGCCATTGTGTGCCGCAGAATGTGCATAGAAAATCTTCTGATGCCTGCTTTATCACATAACTTAAACAACGATGTGTCATAGGCAGAATTTTTTGTTGGTTCACCTTTTCGGCAGAGAAATACAAATTCTTCAAATTTCGGATTGATTACTGGAAGATTCCTTATTTTCTCTTTTTGGTTCTGAAGGATTTCGATTGCTTCCTCTGTCAAAGGAACATCACGAAAGCCAGCTTTGCTTTTTGGCTTTCCGACTCTCCATTCTCCAGTAGAGTACCGATATTCCATACTTCTTGTAATGTGAAGCACTCGCTTGTCAAAATCAATATCAGACCATTTAAGCCCTATCATCTCCCCTGTTCGTAATCCTGTTTGCAGCAGGAACGCAAATTGATTGTAGTTGCTTGTTCCTTTCGCTTGTTCAAGGAAAGCTTTTTGTTCATCCAGAGTCAAAGCTTTCATTTTTTTTGGCTCTTTGCCAATATCATATTTTACAGCTTTTGTTACTGGATTTTTATATATCACTTCGTTTTCAACAGCATCAGAGAACATACAATACAGAGCGATTCTGGTCTGATAAATTGTAGAGGATTTATAATCCTTTTTCATTTGGTTCAATACGTTCTGACAGTGCATTGGTTTTACATCGCACAACAGCATACCACCGATACACTCCTTTATATTACGCTGATAACGCTCTTTATAATTTCGGATGGTATTCGGTCGAATACTGTTTCCTTTGATGTTCTCAATCCAATAATTAAACCAAGCGTCTACTGTCATATTTCCTGATGCGTTGATTCCACCGTGTTCATCAGCAAATCTTGCGTCTGCAAGCCATTGCCTACACTCCTGAAGCTTCGGAAAATACTTTTGTATGCTTTTCCCTGTTTGTTTACTGATAAAGCGTCCTGTATACAAACCATCCTTTCTTTGACAGATGCCAACTCCCAATTCTTTTCCTTTTAAGTCTTTACCCATTTCATCACTCCTTTGTTTCTTCCTTTTTTGATAAAACAAAGAGAGTCTGATACTTACTGTCCCACTTCAAATTGCAATGGGCATAC
>JAZQBN010000069.1:0-4817 GCA_045545795.1 Oscillospiraceae bacterium | reverse complement strand
ACTTCACTAAGAAAATATGTATCATTATCCTTATCGTACAATTCAACCATAGTGTCAAATTCTGTACCGTTTCTTATGGGATTTATAATCTCATTTATTAGATAATCATAGCGCCACTGGATATTGTAGTAACATTCCCATTCAGCATAATTGTCGTTGTATCTAACTGCTCTCGGATGAATAAAATCATCAATGTGAAGAAGTGCAACATTATAATTCTCTTCGCTGAGCAACTCGTAAAGTTCCTCGGAAATTGTACTTTTACCCGCACCGCCTAAACCGTCAATACCAACAATAAACGTACGATTGGGATTATGTAAATTCTTTATTTTTTCTGCAATTCTTACAGTTTTCATTGTTACCTCCAATATGAAAAGTTTTATTTATTATACCACACCCACCCACAAAATTCAATAGAAAGGAGCAATCCCTATCGAAAAAAGAACAATCAGTGGTCGAATCAGCAAGAAGCACAGCCTGCCTCACAATAACCGTGAGTTCCTGTGTGAAAATGTTGACCCGATCAGAACAAAAGACAACATCACCATTATCAAAGATGACATCGGGCAGGTCTATCACGAGTTATTCGACAAGGCTCTCACCGAATACAACGCCAAGCAAAAACGCAAGGACAGAATTATCAAGGACTATCACGAGCATATCCGCCACAGCCGTCAGGAACAGGAGTACCACGAAGTCATTTTCCAAATCGGCAATCAGGACGATACGCCCTGCGGCTCTGATATGGGCAAGGTTGCAACCAAGCTTCTTCGGGATTTTACCGATGGTTTTCAGGCACGAAATCCGCACCTGCGTGTATTTAATGCGGTCATTCATCTTGACGAAGCAACGCCGCATATTCATATCGACTTCGTTCCCTTTGCAACGGAACAAAAACGTGGACTTTCCACAAGAGTATCGCTGACAAAGGCTCTGGAACAGCAAGGCTTCAAAGGCGAGGGCAAGTTCAATACCGCCTGCAAACTGTGGATTGACAACGAAAAGGAAGTTCTTGCACAGCTTATGCGTTCCCGAAATATCGAGTGGGAGCAACTCGGTACGCACAATGAGCATTTATCCGTGCTGGATTTCAAGAAACAACAGCGTAGCCGTGAGGTTGCTGTACTGGAAAATAAAATTGAGTGTACGGACAGGCAGTTACAGCACCGTCAGGAATTGCTAAATGAAGTCGAGGATACAATTGACAAACTTGACATTGAGTATCAGGAGAAGAAAGAGGCTGTCGGTCAGCTTGATGAGGATATTGCCGAAAAGGAAGCCACTCTTGCAGAGAGTACGACTCTCCTTGCAACAGCGGCGAAGAAAACAAGCAAAATCAAGAACATTGACGAAATTCAAGTGAAGAAAACGATGTTCAGCGGCAATGTTTCCGTTGCTCCCAATGATTTCAAGAAGCTGTCTGACCTTGCGAAAAAGCAGATTGCGGCGGAGAGTAAAGAAGCGGAATTGAACAGTAAAATTTCAACACTAAAGAGCGAAAAGAAAGAGCTTGCAGAGAAAAACACACAGCTTGAAAAGGAAAACGCTACGCTGAAACAGGAGAACAGTTCGCTGAAATCCGTCAGGGAAAAGCTGACGATTGCTTCACTGCAAAAGGAAATCAGCGAGTGGAAAAACAAGTATCAGAAGGTGCTTGATTTCATTGAAAAGCTTAATCTCACGAAGCAGTTGCAGGAGTTTTTGAAGCAGAGAAAGCATACGCTGCATAGATGATATAATATGAAAATTAAAGGTCGTCCCTAAGTTTTAGGACGACCTTTTACTTGCGTATATTGTTTTAAGGTGTATATTGACCGTTATTGTCCATTTAATTCTACTTTTTCTAAAATACGCTTGCTTTTTTCTTAGTCGTATGGTATAATTTAAATAACACTCAAATATATACGGAGGATTAAATATGAATACAGAGCTTTTAACAGTTTCTCAAACAGCTGAATATCTGCAACTCTCTGAAAAAACTGTTCGCCGTCTTATAGGAAACGGTTCTTTACCAGCTTCGAAGATTGGTACACGTTCGTGGCGAATCCGTTCCTGTGATATTGATAGCTATGTATCTTCTACTTCTAACGGCAATAAAAAGACCGTAGTACAAAACAATCTGGATACAGCAAACATAAATAACACCTCACCTCGACTTATTTCGCTTTTTTCAGGTTGTGGCGGTATGGATCTTGGTTTCAAAAATGCTGGATTCAATATTGTATGGGCAAATGATTTTGATTCTGATGCTCAAGCTGTATATTCTGCTAATCTTGGAGATATTGATGGACGTAATATATTAACGGTAGGCGAAGATGAAATTCCTGATGGCGATATCCTGACAGCAGGTTTCCCGTGTCAACCTTTTTCTAATGCAGGAAATCGTAAAGGCGTTCATGATTCAAGAGGTATGTTATACAAAGAGTGCTTACGTATTATAAAAAAGAAAATGCCAAAAGTAATTGTGTTCGAAAATGTCAAGGGTTTGTTATCTACAAAATATATTGATGGACGTAATTTAGCTGAGGTTATTATAGAAGATTTATCAAATATGAATGATATTGGATATAATGTTGTTTATCAATTGGTTAACGCATCTGATTACGGTGTTCCGCAAAACCGTCAAAGAGTATTATTTGTTGGAGTACGTAAGGATTTAAGTGTTACTTTCACATTTCCTGAAAAACAGAGCAAGGAAAATCTAACACTTAGAAATATTTTGGATGTTCCTGCTAATGCAAAAAATCATATTGACTGGTCTTTCTCCCCTCAGGCATTGGATATGATCGAATATATTCCAGAAGGTGGTTCGTGGAAAGATGTTCCTTATGAACATTTAGCACCTCGTTTTCAAAAAATCAGAGATAATATGAAAAAGTACCACTCACCAAATTTCTACAGACGTTTTTCCAGAGATGAAATTTGCGGAACAATTACTGCATCTGCTCAACCAGAAAATTGTGGGATCATTCATCCAACCGAAAATAGAAGGTATACTGTACGTGAAGTAGCCCGAATTCAAACTTTCCCTGACAGCTTTAAATTTTTAACAGATACACCGCGGAATATAACAGCTATGTATAAAGTCATAGGCAATGCTGTTCCAGTAACCTTAGCACAGAATATTGCTACTTCCATTATGGAGCAAGTTTTCAACAACAAGAAAAAGGAAGGATAATAGTATGGATACAGATAAGGCGTATTTACTAGGCTTGATAATCGGTGGCGGAGTATTCGGAACAGCAGAAGATGTCTTTCGTATTCGTTTACCATATAAAAAATGGGGTTCATACACAGATAATCCACAAAGAGCAGGACAAATCGCGAGAGATATTTTACAAAAAGTCGGACAAATGTTTCGAGCTGTATATAATTTGTCTGTTCAGTACGAAACTACTCCTGGTGGCACATGGACTATTCTGTGCGAGGGTGATACTACAGGAGTAAGAGATGACTTGGATAGGTATGGCATTTTATGTGAGGGTGAAATTAGAGGGACTGCTAATATAAGTGGTATTATCCCAGAACTTGTTGATGATAATTTAAAGCGCCGCTTTGTAGCTGGTCTTGCTGATACAATAGGTAGTATGGCAAAATCTCAAAGAAGATTTTCAAATGAACATCAAATTGTTTCATTTGAAATTAAAGGGTATAATTTTCAGTTTGTATGTGATTTATGCAAATTGCTTTATAGCATCAACTGTATTCCAGATCAAGTAAATTGGAATCATCCCAACATTCATTGCACAAGTGATCCATACTATTCACAGTGGAACAAAGGTTTTAAACTTCGTATACTTCTTGATCAATATGCTCAATTTGGTGCTTTTGCTTTCCGAACCAAAGCAGAAACTTCAAATGAAAACCGACAGTTACAACAACAAACGCACGAAGCTGAAATATGCGAAGAGCGTGATTTTCATATTACGCCTTCATCGGTGCATCCTGCCGAAAATGATTTACGTTTGCCAGAGGATATACGCGGAGGCCATTATCTTCATTTTCGTCATTTTTGTACGGTTATGGGGTGTGAACATGCTCCGTACAATAAAATATGTAATTGTTTCAACAACTTAGGAGATTTAATAATTCCATTTCCTATTTTATGCAAAGATACAATTTTGCGTATTGAACAAATAATTCAAGAGGATGCTCTATTAGCCCAAAGGAATTATACTATTGTAAATACCCCAATTGCTTCTCTGCTTGCAATCTATGAAGATAATGCTGACTCGCTAATATACGGAACATCAAACAATGCTGGTTATCCAATTTCCGAGGTACTTCAAGCTGTAGCTTATATAATTGCTGATGATAATGAATTATTTGGCAAGCGACCTAAAGGATATATGCAAATAATTCAACGTCATATTGCAGCTAATTCTCAAGAATGTGTAGAAATAAGGCGTCCTGATTTACTCACACCGCTAGTTATTGCAGGAAATGGAAGAGGAACGTTAATAGGCGCTCGAAACCCTGAGGTATATAGTCAATTAGTTAGTCAAGATCCAAACAACAATTACAAGCTTATTGTTCGAAAAATCACAGAGGAGGATCTGCGAAATGCCTAACAAACGTAATGAAGTTTCGTATTATCCTGAAATACAAGCATTTATTGAGGCACAATTGAAAAGTAATTTTAGGGCAAGAAATCATCGTGAGCTAGAGGTGTTTTGGGGAATTGGTGAATTAAAGACAAATTTACAGCGAATAATCAACGAAAATCCTGATAAATGTTCTTGTGCAAGAAATTTTACCCAACGTACGCCCCCTTTAAATTTAGATATTTTCGCCTTGATTACAGATGGTAGTAAATT
>JAZQBN010000068.1:0-3631 GCA_045545795.1 Oscillospiraceae bacterium | reverse complement strand
TACATCAATGTAAGTAGGCTTGGTATACTCACCAGTCTCCTTGTCCTTTTTGTTGAAGGTAGTCTTCAGAATGACCGCCTTGTCTGTTACCTTCTGCTCGAAACAGCGAAGACCGAGGTTTTCCACGAGATTGTAGTCGTTGTTAGTGTTAGCCATAATTCATTAACTCCTTTTTCATCATTATATTTTGTTGGCTATAAGGCTGTGGGGGATTACCGTTTTGGTATCTCTTCCCTCAACCTCTGTACTTATTATACCACATAAATTGTGCGTTGTCAACTGTTTTTTACGGATTATTCCGTAAAATTGCCGTTATGTTTTCGGGGTACTTTTTGTATAATATGCACAAATATGGTATCAATTAAGCAAATTGCTCTTTGGTGCATAAAGGCTTTATCTCTGTAGAATCCTCTTTGAGCGTCCGTTTCAGCTCTTCCTTCAAAGCTTTTTTGAAAGAAGACGGAGCTTTACCATAGATTTCTTCAATCGCTTGAATCACCGATGTAATATCAGTATGTTCTCCACCATATCTTTTGCAAAAGCTCTTCCACTCTTGCTCGGTCATAGCACTGTCCTTTTTGAATAAAAGTATCAGCTCCATATTAGTCATTGTCCTTACCTCACTTAAACGCTGTTTCTCCTTTTTGTAATCTTGCAGTAAAGAAATACAGTAAGTGCAACTACAGCGAAAATTGCAGCAAAAATAATGCTCCATACAGTTTTGGATAAACCGTTGTTGTCAACTTTTACTTCAGCGTTTTTCAAAGGTACTTCCACCATCTCTTCAGGAAGTATCTCCACATCTGCCCATTCCCCTCTATTTCCCCAAGAAAAATCGGGCATTTCGTCTATTACGCCTTCAAACGGAGCAATATCATATTTATTAACTACAAGTTCAAGATTTAACTCTCGTGGACTTTCAATAGAATGCGAGTTCCAGATTTGAATGTTATTATTATATATCAAACTTTCTTCTGTATTCGGCAACGCTTGCGAATTGATAGATGTAATGATATATCCACCAGTTACCATTTCTACCAAAAAAGGTTCGTTCGCCTTAACGTACAAACGGTTGTAGAAACTACCGCCTGAAAAATAGAAAGTAATACAAGCGTCTATCGGAGAGCTAATAAGTAAATATCCCGTGTCTGACCATTCGGGAATCGAGTCGTTATATTCATTGATGATTTTGCCAACACGCTCTCTGTGATACCACTCTGCGTAATTGACTGCCACCGTAGAACAAACATCTTCACTGTTCGTCCAACCGCTGACTCTTCCTGTTTCCCGAAGCTCTGAAATCACTTTATCATAAACGGGTTTGAACATATAGATTCGATACATCGAAGAATGATAAGTGTCGTCATCAGCAATCCACATACCCATATAAACCTTATCTTGATGCTCTAACAAAAGAGCATAATCTTCATCAGAAATCGTTCGTTCATCGCTGTTAATCAGCACATAAGCATTTGCTCTTAACTCTTCTTCTAACGCTTCGGATTCTTCTCTTGTTGTTGCTGCGATGCCATCTATTTCGTTGATACCGCCTTTACGAAACCAAACGCCGTCTTCTGTGACTTGATACAATTGAATCTTATCATTCTCTGGTACAGTTACACTTTCTTCAAAGACGACGCTTTCATTTTCTGTAGAAGTTTGCGGTTCTTCAGGAAAAGCATCGAAAGAAGCATAAGCTTGCTGCGGAAAGGTTAAAGCGATAAACATAACGGATAAAATTGTCAATGCTTTCTTCAAGATGCAGCCCCCGTCCTGTTGTTTATATATTTTTCGAGCATTTTTGCATATTGCGGATTCTTCATTGCTGTTCTTGCAAATTCCAGTGCTTTCAGACAGCGAGTTCTCACCCGTCTGCCTTTACCTTCTGTCCTCTTCGCATAGCATTCCAACTGTTCAAAGAAATTATATTGATTATACAGAATCTCCAGAACAATCTTCAGCTCCAATTCATCTTTTTTCCAAAGACGAACCTCATACTCCGTGCCACAAATGCCAAAGAATATGTACTTGCCTTGAAACAGACTTCCAAGTTTATACTTGTCCATCGTTTCAATGGTTGCCATTTGTTCTGCTTGTTCCAACGTTTCGCATTCCAGCACATAGCGGAACACAAACCAAAGGATGTATAAGGCAGTCTTTTTCTTCAGAATAGCCCGCTCAAATTCATTACGTTCCTCATCGCCCGAATCAACGGGGGAATACAGTTCCATAAAATGAGATTGTGTGCCTTTTTTACTCAAACCCTTTGCGTATAGATATAAAAGGTTTGAATCCATCTGGTTCAGATATTCCCATTCCATCGTTTTGTCCTTTCTTGTGTAAATAGGAGCTATCACTCCTCATCCGTTGTAAAGCGATACAGTTCCAACTTGCTTTTGGCTCTCGTAATCGCCGTATACATCAGCCTTTTGTCCAGTTTGTCATCTTCAGGAATCAAGACAATCACTCTGTCTGCTTCAGAACCTTGCATTTTATGCACTGTGATTGCATAAGCAAGAGTAAGATGGTTGTGATTACCTGCTGTAATTTTGACGGTTGTACCATCAATATCCACAAAAATATTGCCCTTCTTATCGAATTTCGTAACATAACCAATATCGCCATTGCAATAATCTTTGGTATTCTTTATTGTCATCACCTTATCGCCTACATTGAATGCGTCATCGCCCTTCTTTAAGAAGTGATTGATTTGAGCATTCAGTGAATTGTAAGGTGTAATAATCTGTGTAGTATCATCAATTGTTTCTATGATGCTGCCAATCTCGCTAAAAGGTACGGTTGCAAGGTCTACACCCGCACCCGCAAACAGAGGCTTGTTATCCAGCACTCTTTGAGCGTTCTCCAGAATTACTGTCCCTTCCTTCTGTCTGTGATTCAGCACAAGACGGAACACTTCCAGTTCCTGCATAAAATCAAAGAACGGCTCACCGTAGCCTACAGGATAGAGCTGGTTGTTATCGCCGACAAAAATAATTTTACTGGTCGGGTCAACTGCCGACAGTAAATCATACATCAAAGCAGTATCAATCATCGAACTTTCATCGACAATAATCAGTCTGTGAGGAAGCGGATTTTCCTCTGTATAGTAAGTATAATCCTCTTCAGGATTTTTTCTTAAAGCCTTATGAATGGTTGAAGCAGGCATACCCGTTTTTTCAGCCAATCTTCTGCTTGCTTTGCCCGTCGGAGCAATTAGCAGAACCTTGTTTCTGGAGTAGTGCATTGCATAGCAGTCAATCAGTGTTTGAATTACGGTTGTTTTGCCGCAGCCTGCACCACCTGTAATGATGCAAGGAATACTGTTCTTTAAGCACTCCAATGTATTAAGCTGTTCAAGAGCAAGTCCACGATTCAGAACTGTTTGTAAAAACATTCTGATTTCGTTTTCTGTGAGAAGCTCATACTCCAAATTCTTACGCATCCGAATATTTTCACGAATGTATTCTTCCTTACTTTTCATTTCAGCGTCCCAGATTTTGCAGCCTGATACAGCATATCTGGAAGCCTGCAAACACATTACTTTCAGAGAAGCCATAAGATGTTGGTACGCACCTTCCTGCTCTACAGCATCGAAATATCCAAGATACTCTTCGATACTATACTCAATTCT
>JAZQBN010000067.1:0-3466 GCA_045545795.1 Oscillospiraceae bacterium | reverse complement strand
CGAGGACATTAACATCTGTTGTGTCACCGAGGACGATTACAATGAGTGGGAAGACATTGCTTCATCTTCCATCGCCGCATTTATTGATGACCTTAATGACGAACAGCTTGAAATGACCTGCGGAGCGTTTATGGAGTACATTGAGGACACAGCCGAAACCGACAGAAATATGGCTATGGGTGTTAAGACGGCTCTTGAACGTGCATTAAAGGAAATGCTTGATAATATGGGCATTGCTGATGAAGATGAAACCGAAAAAGCAGAGCTTATTAAGGTTATAAAGAACAGCCTTAATGCTGTTGAGAATATGGAAGTGGGTGAATAATATTATGGGAAAGATTATAGCTATTGCAAATCAAAAGGGTGGTGTGGGTAAAACAACCACAGCCGTACACCTCGGAGCAGCTTTGCAGATGAGCGAGAAAAAAGTGCTTCTTGTGGACTTTGACCCACAGGGCGATACTTCCGCATATATGGGATTTGACGATGAGGACGGCAGAACAATAAGTCAGGTACTTGAGGAGTATGTAAGGGGCGGCAATGCGGATATTAGTGAGGTTATCCGCACAAGCGAACAGAATGATAATATTGCATACATACCGTCTGATATTTCCCTTGCAGGTGCAGAGATGTATCTCATATCTGTAATGTCAAGGGAAACAGTGCTTAAAAGGCTTCTTGAAGAAATCCGTGACGATTATGACTATATCATAATTGACTGTCAGCCTTCGCTCGGTGTCCTTGTTCTGAACGCTCTTGTGGCAGCAGACGGTGTTGTAATACCGGCACAGACGCAGGAATTTTCCAAAAAGGCACTGAAAGCTATAACCGATATTGTAGGACAAGTTCAGCACAGCATTAACCCGGAACTGAAATTTCTCGGCATACTTCCGACAATGGCTGATAACACAGCTATGACAAAGGATACCCGACAGGAATATGACAACAGCTTCGGACAGCTCATCTTTCCGATGAACATATCCAAGTCGGTAACAGCGGCATACTCCAGCAGGGATAAGAAAGCGTTATGTTTCAAAGCAAATTCCAAAATCGGCAGTGAATACCGTATGTTCGCCGCAGAGGTCGAAAGGAGAATAGGCAATGAGCAAGTTTGATATATCTTCAATGGTTGAAGTACCTGACAGTGTGAAAAAGGGAGTAAGGCTCATTGACATAAAGAGCCTTGTCCCATATAAACAGCATTGTTTCACTTTGTACAGCGGTGAACGTCTTGACGATATGGTAAGGAGCATACAGAACAACGGTGTAATTGTTCCAATAATCGTGAGGAACATCCCCGATAGCGATAAGTTTGAAATACTGTCGGGGCATAACCGAGTGTATGCGGCAGGTATGGCAGGTAAAATGAATGTACCTGCCATTGTAAAGGAAAATCTGTCCGATACAGAAGCCGAGGTTTATGTTATCGAAACAAACCTTATCCAGCGTGGCTTTAAGGATTTGAAGATTTCCGAACAGGCTTTTGCTATTGCTTTAAGATACAAGAAGCTGTTTGACAGTAAGAAAATTAAAGCTATTACTGATGAGTTACAGATGATTGAACAAGGCAAGATTGCTGAACGTCCCCCAGTGGGGGACGGAAGTGGGAAAAGGATAGAAACTATTGCCGCTGAAGAATATGGCATAGGACATTCCACGGTTGCCCGCCTTCTCCGTATCAACGAGCTTACAGACGATTTAAAGAAAATGGTCGATGAGGGCAGTATTAAAATTCGCACAGCAGTTGAGCTGTCATTTATCCCTCACGAACTGCAAGCATACATTTACACGGTAATTCAGAAGCACGGTATCGAAACTGTTGATATGAAAACAGCAAAGCAGCTCCGTGATATTGTTTCATCGTACAGCAATCCCTCAAAGAAACTTATAGAGGAAACTCTGATAGGTGAGCAGAAAGAGCCGACACCTAAAGAGAAAGCATATAAGGTTACTGTACCGACAGAAACATATACAAAGTATTTTGAGAATGTACCCAAGAAGGAAATTTCGGGTATCATTGAAAAAGCGTTGAATATGTATTTTGAGAGCGTGAAGAACGCTGTATAAATAGTTAAAGTCCTCGCAAGAGGACTTTTTATTATGCAATAGGAATGTATATGATATACATATATTCGTGCTCCATATAGTAATATGGCTTACCTGCTGCTTCAAGATTATTTTTCTTTAAGAATTTTGATACATTAAGGCAGGTATCCTTTATTTTTGTAAACTTGTTATAGTGATACGCCACAACATAGTTTTCTATACGGAAACACGGCTTGTATTCGTAATGCTCACAAGTAACAACAGGATACTTGATAGGTATAATAAATTTAATTCTTTTGGAATCAGACCTTGTGAAAAGAATATTGCCGTTAATCTCTGTGTTATAATATGAGATATACCGATTTATCCATTCAATACTGTAAGGGATATGTTCTTCATCAATATCAATATCTAAAATCATAACACCGTCATATTGTATTTCGCCATATTTTAAATAGTCCATATTATCACCAATTATAAGAATAACACAGCAGAGATTTGATTACAATTAGAAATCAGTAAATAGCCTGTTATTTCAAGTAAAGCAATAGGTTTATTGCTTGCATTTACAATAAAAATACTGTATAATTATAGCATAAAGTTTGAAAAAAACCATAAATATAGGAATTGAAGGGGAAAAAATGGATAACAAATTTCAGCTTGACAGAGCGTTGTATAAGCGTATAAAAGGTTTTGACAAGGCTCAGATGCAGCAGTTCATAACAAACATTTATCAGACGGCGGTTGATGATATGCAGGGCGATGCAGTTAATTTAGATATAGAGAAACTGCGTAGTGAATTAAGTCAAATTAAGGGCATAGGAGAAAATCGGCTTAATGAGATTATGGCGGTAATAGAAAATCATCTTACCGCAGAGAAATAAGAGTTAAGAGCTTTCGGAGAAATCCGAAGGTTCTTTTTTTATGCCCTGACGCATAACAATTTGTTTACAAAATATTTAAGCACATTCAATATACGAACAAGTTGTTAATTGTCAGGCTATTTCGGGTGATTAAAGGACGTTTTGGGAACTTTAAGGTATTTCTATTGCAGTCATAGGTAGTTTAAGGTTGATTTGTTGCAAAATCTGATTTAATATAATATAGACATCAAGGGAAACGCAGAATATATCGTTTTCCTCAAAAAAGGAGCGAAAGAAAATGAAGATAAAAATTATTGCAGTAGTTTTATCCACCATATTTTTAATGACAGGCTGTGTCGCACAGAACAATGCCAACAGCGACATTCCGCAGGAAGAACAGGAAATCAGAGCTGTTGCGGAATGGTTTTCTGAAAGTATGACCGATGAGGACGAGTTCCCCGACGTAAAGGATTATCAGTATTATGCAAGAAGCCTTGGTCTTGAAAAGGACGCTTTTCTTAACGCTGATATGTGGGAAGTGTTCTATAATGATAGTA
>JAZQBN010000066.1:0-2555 GCA_045545795.1 Oscillospiraceae bacterium | reverse complement strand
ACGGTCGTAAGCTCTTTTCAAAAGCTCTTCAGGCTTTTGCAGAGACAAATCATCTGTTTTCAGACGAAAGTGTGGACACATTTCTGCTTTTTTCTCTTCTTCAGGTGTAATCAAAAGAGGAGAGAGTTCTCTGATGAATTGAGCGTAAGGAACAGGCGGCATTGCCTTCATATTGATTCGTTTTCCGTCGTAAAGGTTACGCTCAAAAGCAATATAGCCAACATTCAGAAAATACCAGCGATGACTGCCTGATGAAGTATCCTGAAAAATACTTTTCAGAAACTCTGTCATACTACGGTCAGCAAGCACTTCTGGATGTTTTTCAATTTCATTGGCAAGCTTAACTGCCTTGGAAGTAGAAGAAAACTCTGTCTTTGCGAAATACAGCAATCGTTCATTGGTATAGAAGGGCTGCACCATATAAGCAAAGCTTTTTCCACCAACTTCATATCCTTTATCTGAAAGAAAATCCGTAAGATTTACAACAAATTCTTTCAACTCTTTGAAACGGACATTACTGTCCAAAAAACGGACGATACTTGCATTATCCTCTACCTCAACTGCCATCCCTTGGCTATTGATGGAATATTTCATTGTATCGCCCCTTTCTTATCTGTGGCTCTGCCAACTTTTTTGTTGATTTGCCATTCTGCTGTGCTTTTCACGTTCAGCCTGATGGTCAATTACTTCGCCATAAATTCGTTCTACCAAACGGCATTCTCTTTCAAAATCAAGAATCTGCCTTGCAGCATCTTCATAAAGGTACAAATCTTCGATTGCTTGTTTTGCAGGCTGGGGGATTTCGGAACATTTGCCTGATACTCTTGCTTGAATGTAATAATCACGAAGTTTGTCCAGTTTATCTCGTTCAGCAGGAGAGTGCATTCTTTCAAAAACAGCACGCAAAAATTTGCAGCCTTCAATGGAATCCTTCAATACTTGCAGCCTTTCTTGTGCTTTGTCGATAATCATTGACTCAACACCTGCTTTGTCATCCTTCCAAAGAGTTGCAAGGTCAGGCGTTTCAATATATTCTTCTTTGATTTCACTGCGTTCGATATGCGTTTTTGCTTTCCCGTCTGCTCCGAGAATCACTTTACCTTCTTCGTTATATTCCCGAACCTCAACCTCACGATACAGCGGCTCTAACAGCCCCATTTCAACGGCTTCGTGTCTGCTAATATCCATCAGTGTTTTATTACCGTTTGCATCAACGAGCGGGGGAGCGTTCGGCGGGATTTCGCCGAAGAATGCCATAAAATAATCTTCAGTAGAAACTGCATATTTCATTTCGATTCTTCTTGTATCGTGAAGCCCGACCGCCGCAAGTTTTTCTTTTACAGTAGAACAAGGCGATTCAACAGCATATACAAGTTCACCAAATTCATCACGTTTGGGTTCTTGAACGACCTTTCCGTCTTTGATAACAGGTTTTCCGTTTTCGTCCAATTTGTCTTGCATTATAGGTTTATCAGGAGTGAGAGGGAAGCTATCTACAAAGCTTGACTTTGCAAAAGTTCTTCTGCTGGCTTCCCAGTCAGCAAGATTGGAACATTGGTATTTATCCAGTCCAAAATCTTGAATCAACTGCTCGCAAGCCTGTGGAAACCGTAAATCCTTCACTTCCATTACAAGCTTGATAGCATCCCAACTGCCGCCACAAGAAAAACAATGGCAGCTACCTGAACCACACCCTTTATGAGAAATAACTGCTGACGGATTTTTGTCAGCGTGATTAGGACTCGGACATTTTATCCTTGTGCCTTTTCGTGTCGCCATAGAATCAGGAGCGTAATGTCTCAACGCATCTTCGATTGAGACATACTCCTTAATTCTGTCGGGGTAATATTCAAAATTTACTTTATTATTCATTCAGTTACCTCTTTTCATCACGATGCCTTTTCTTTGTTCTTTGTTTTATCTTCCAATGCACTTTGAGCATCTGTGATGGCTTTGTTTGCATTAGTAAGCTGTGTTTTTGCTGCACCTTCAGGAAGACTGGTGCGAATCTCATCAATTTGTTCCTTCTGATATTCCAAGAAGTCAATAAGATTGTTTTTGCTTACCGTTGCTTCTTTTCCTTGTGTTTCCTGTGCAAGCTGCATCAAAACTTCATTCTGCTGTTGCAGTGCTTCCGTTACACGAGAAACCAATACTGTCAAAACAGCGTTTTCTTGGGTAAGAAGTTCGTTTTGTGCTTGTTGCTTTTCAAGCTGGACAAGCATTTTGTCCACTCTTGCATTTGCTTCTTTCTGGGCGTTTACCAAAGAAGAAGCGGTTTCAGCTTGCTGCCTTGCAGTTTCAGCTTGCATCTTTGCAAGTTCCATCATTTGTGTTATGGAATCATTCTGAACAGGTTCAGGAGTACGAGGAGAACGAATAGGAGAGGCTACAGGTTTTGCAGTAGGTTCTCTGCGTCTGCTGTCAGGTCTCGGTCTTCTTGTTTCTGTATCAGGCTTATCCTTTTCAGCAGATGCTTCGCTGATGTGAGGAATTGGAGCAGTTCCGACCTGTCTTACGTTGTCTGCGTGAACAATCGGAACACTGTCATTCTT
>JAZQBN010000065.1:0-175075 GCA_045545795.1 Oscillospiraceae bacterium | reverse complement strand
TGTGATAAAGCTTCCGCATGTAATGCTTGATTTGCTTAAGGAATACAAATCGGAACAGCACGACCAGAGTGTTGAAATTGGCTCAAAATGGGTTGAAACGGACAGACTTTTTACAACTTGGGACGGCAAGCCTATCAACGGGACAGTTCCTTACAACTGGCTGAAAAGGTTTTGCAGGAATAACAATATGCGCTTTTGCAACATTCATTCTCTGCGTCACTTTCATACTTCCGTGCTTATTTCGTCTGGCGTAGATGTTACAACCGTATCAAATCATCTTGGACATAGCAATTCCAACACGACTTTGGGAATTTACAGCCATATGTTCGCAGAAGCAAGGACTAAAACCTGCGACGTAATTACCAACGCTCTTGATTTCAGCAAAAACAAATCCGCTGTCTGACCATAACGGACAAACAACGGACAAAAACATATTTTACAGAATAAAAAAATCCGCAAACCACGCATTTGCGTGATTTGTGAACCTTAATAATGGTGCGGCAAATGGGACAGCTTGAACCAACCCACGCCATAGTTTGCGTATAACCACAGATACCAAAGCGTGGGGTCTGGAAAAGCCTTCGGCTTTTCGGTCCTTCGTCATTTAGTTACATAAAAATAATGAGGACACTCTAAAGAGTATCCTCATTATTTTGGTGCGGCAAATGGGACTTGAACCCATACGTCGAAGACACACGCCCCTCAAACGTGCCTGTCTGCCTATTCCAGCACTGCCGCAAACGTAATATTAACTTTTCGTGAGGTCTTTCCCTCAACCCCTCAACGACTTAATTATTATATCACGTCGAATTATGTTTGTCAAGCCTTTTTTAAAATTTTTTTCAATTTTTTTCTTTGGACACAAAATCTTCCAGAATAAACCTTGCCACGCTGTCCTCGTTGTTGCTGCCGATAATACCGTCAGCAATTGATTTTAAACAGCTTGAAGCGTTTGCAACAGCATAACATTCATCCGCCGCCTCGAACATCTGAATATCGTTTGCACCGTCACCGAAAACCACAAGCCTGTCGCACCCGAAATGCTTTTTCAGTTCCAGTGCCGCATTTGCCTTTGTCGCATTTTTCGGCAAAACCTCCAGCCATTGATTGCCGCTGTAAATGTCCTTATCGAAAATACACCTGAACTTCTTTTCAAGAATTTCGCAGGCAGGAGCAAGCTTCTCTGCGTCATCAATGCAGGTGAAGTAAAAAATCTCACCCTCACGCATTTCATCTTCGTTTGCTGCAACACGCTCACGAACGTCATTTTTTCGTGTTTCAAGAAATTCTCTCATTCCGACCGTGCACCGTTCATCAATGTAAGAAAACTTTTCAACACCTTCAATCACCGAGTACACAATCGGGTCAATGCCGTGTTCAAGCAGAATATCATAAATCCAAAGTGCCTCCTCACGGCTGAACATATTTGACAGAATTCGCTCACCCGTGCCGCTGTCAATGGTGAAAACGCCGTTGTAAACGATAATCGGAATTTTTGCCGTAAGTCCCGCCGTTGCCTTTACCGATGTAACCGCAGAGCGTGCAGTAGCATAGGAAAAAAGCAACCCATTTTTAATCAGGCTGTTGAGAATTTTACAGCTTTCAGCGGAAATTTTCTGTTCGCTGTTGAGCAAAGTCCCGTCAAGGTCGGAAAGATAAAGCGTTTTCATAGTTATAACCACGCTTCGTAAGAAGCGTGTCCTCCTCTCTTGATGATTTGTTTTTGTGACGGTAGTCCAAAAGGAAAAAATCATAGTCTGAAAATTTATTTTCAGACTTGCACCCCATTCTGAATTGATTTTATTATAGCACGGCAGGGGAGTACGGTCAATGAATTTTTTAGTGTAGGTTGACTTTAAAAATAAAGTGTTGTAAACTTATATTAAAATAATTTGTTGAAGGCGAAATTTTGGATAAGTTTAAAGATATGAATAATGACAAAAACAGATTATTTGTTAAAAGAAGTAAAATATGTGAGGTTATCAATCTATCTGTATTTTTATTGACAGCTTCAATTTTAATATTTATATTATTCCAAACCGAATTAAATGTAATTTTAAAATTTGCAGTTGCACCAATTGTATTAGTTGCAGTTGCGTTTTTATGTGAACGTATTGTTTCTGTTGGAGTTAATAAACTTGTGTATAGGTTAATAAAAAGATAAGTAATAGGTCAGTTCTGTGTGAGGACTGACTTTTTTTATTTTCCCGCTTGCTAAATCCGCAGATTTGTTGTATAATAAAATTAATTATGACAATTTGAAACGAAAGGATTGAAATATATGGCAGTTTATCTTGACAATGCCGCTACAACCCGTCCCTGCGAGCCTGCTGTTTCAGCTGTGTTTCAGAATATGGTTGAGGATTACGGCAACCCCTCTTCGCTTCACGCAGTCGGTCTGAAAGCCGAACAGAATGTTACCGAAGCGAGAAAAGCAATCGCTGCCGCACTTGTCTGCGACCCTCAGTGTATAACCTTTACATCGGGTGCAACCGAGTGCAACAACACCGCAATTTTCGGTGCTGCTAAGAATTACGGAAAAAGAAAGAAGAAAATCGTTGTTTCCGCAATCGAGCATCCCTCCGTTGCTGAGCCGATTAAATATCTTGAAGAAAAGGAAGGCTTTGAGGTTGTCCGCATTAATCCGTCAAGAAACGGCGAAATTGCTGTCGAGGATTTCATCGACGCAGTTGATGACAATACCTGCCTTGTTTCCTGTATGCTTGTCAACAACGAAACTGGCTCAATCCAGCCTGTCCGCAAGATTTTTTCCTATGTCAAGCGCAACTTTCCCGAATGTATAACCCATTGCGACGCTGTTCAGGGCTTTATGAAAATTCCTATGAAGTCCGCCGAGCTTTTCGCCGATATCATCGTAGTTTCGGGACACAAGGTACACGCTGTCAAGGGCGTCGGTGCAATGTATATCCGTAAGGGTATCCGTGTTGCTCCGCTTATTATGGGCGGCGGTCAGGAGAAAAATCTTCGTTCGGGAACAGAGTCCGTGCCCCTTATCGCAGGTTTCGGTGCGGCAGTAAGAGCACTTATGCCTACTATGTCTGTGGCTCACAGCAATGCTGAGGAAATCTCTGAGTACCTGCTGAAAAAGCTTGCTAAGCTTGATTATATCACAGTTAATTCGGTTGCTGAAAACAAGTCGCCGTACATAACAAACTTTTCGGTAAAGGGTATCCGTTCAGAAATTATGCTTCATTTCCTTGAAAGCAAGGAGGTTTACGTTTCAAGCGGCTCAGCCTGCTCGAAGGGTGCACACAGCTCTGTGCTGACGGCTATGGGTATTCCCGATAAGCTTGCTGACTCGGCTATCCGTGTTTCAATCGGACGCACCACCACAAAGGGCGAGATTGACGTGCTTGTCAATGCAATTCAGGAGGGCTATCAGTCCCTTGCTAAAACTAAATAAGGAAGGTATTTATGAAGGAACTTATCATATTCAAGGAGGGCGAAATCGCTCTCAAGGGTTTAAACAAGAGAACATTCGAGGACGCTTTTATCCGCAACCTCAAGCACCGTCTTGGAAAACTCGGCAAATTTGAGTACACAAAGGCACAGTCCACGATTTACGCTATTCCCCAGTCCGAGGATATCGACCTTGATGAAGCTGTTGAGCTTGGCTCAAAGGTATTCGGTGCAGCAGCACTCTGCCGTGCTCTTGTAGTGGAAAAGGACTTTGACGCAATCTGCAAGGAAGCAATTGCCTACATAGAAGAAACAGCTATGATGTCACGCACTTTCAAGGTTGAAGCGAAACGCTCCGACAAGAAATTCCCGATGAAGTCGCCTGAAATCTGTATGGAGCTTGGCGGAAAAATTCTTGAAGCATACCCACACCTTACTGTTGACGTAAAAAATCCGCAGATGGTTGTAACGGTTGAAATCCGTGACACAGCCGCTTATGTTCACGCAGGAAATCTTCCCGGTGCAGGCGGCATCCCTGTGGGCACATCGGGCAGTGCAATGCTCCTCCTCTCAGGAGGCATCGACAGTCCTGTTGCGGCATATATGATGGCAAAACGCGGCGTAAAGCTTTCCGCTATTCACTATGTTTCTCCGCCGTACACCTCCGAAAGAGCACGCTTGAAGGTTGAGCGCCTTTGCGAGAAGCTTACACCTTACTGTGGTGATGTGGCTTTCTACTGCGTACCGTTTACAAAAATTCAGGAGGCACTTCGTGACAACTGTCCCGAAGAACTTTTCACAATCCTTATGCGCCGCATTATGATGGAAATCGCACAGCGTATTGCCGAAGAAAAGGATATGCAGGCACTTATCACAGGTGAAAGTGTTGGTCAGGTTGCAAGTCAGACTATGGGAGCGATCGTCTGCACGGATGCTGCTTGCAGAATGCCTGTTTTCCGTCCCGTAATCGGTATGGACAAGACCGAAATTGTAGAAATTGCAAGAAAAATCGATACGTTTGATATTTCCATTGAACCGTATGAGGATTGCTGCACTGTCTTTACTCCAAAGCACCCTAAGACAAGACCAATTCTTGCCGACGTTGAAGCGGCACAGAATGCTTTCGACTTCGAGCCGCTGATTGCAGAAGCTGTTGCAGAAACCGAATTAAAGGTCATCAAACTGTAATGAAAATATAATCTTTGCCCCGTAACAAATTGTTTCGGGGCTTGCTTTTTGATAAGTATGTGTAAAAGGGGTGAAACCTTTTGGAATAAACTACAAAATGCACGGAATTCCTTGACGAATTGACAAAAAAGGTGTATTATAGTATTATCAGTAGTTGTATGTACTCGCTGATAATTATACCGAACGGAGGCTTGAATTTCAGTTATGGCACTTTCCGGAAGCGCTAAAAAAGCCTACAAAAAAGCTTTTAAGGCGAAACAGAAAAAGAGGCGGGGACATTGGCTTCTTATCCAGAAGGGGGATTGTGCCAAGGAGATTGCAAGTAAGCTTTTTACCCAGTTTGCACTTGTGGTGCTTATCGGCTGTATCCTTATTCTTGCAAATGAATTAAGACTTTCTTTGAGTGCAAAATTCCTTAACAGCTCCTTGCAGGATTTGTATTACACCTATATAAGCCCCGGTGACAATAACGGCGAAATTCTTGACAGTGCAAAGCAGCTGCTCGAAATAAATCCCGATACTGTCGGCTGGGTTCATATCGAGGGTACTAACGTTTCCTTGCCTGTGGTGCAGAAAACCACAAAGGACGGAAATGACTACTATCTTAAAATTGCCTTTGACGGCAGCTCAAACAAGGCGGGGACTGTCTTTATGGACAGACGCAACAAAATCAGTGCCCGTGAGCGGTCAGACAATCTTATCCTTTACGGTCACAATCAAAAGGATAAATCAATGTTCGGTGACCTTGCCAACTATAAGAAAAATCTGACATATTATTCAGAGCATCCCGTAATTCAGTTCAGCTCCAACTATAAAGCTGACACATATAAAATTTTTGCTTACTTTGTAACTCCCGTTCTTGAGTCACAGACAGCCGACGGCATAATCTTTGATTATCACAACGACCTGAATTTCAAGGATAAATCGGAATATAACGAGTTTATCGATAATATAATGCTGCGTACACAGATTATTACGCCTGTGGACGTGCAGTACGGTGATGAGTTTCTTACTCTTTCCACCTGCTCAAATGAATTTGAGCCGTCAAGATTTGTGGTTTTTGCAAGAAAGGTCAGAGAGGGCGAAAGCTCTGAGGTCGATGCTTCACTGGCATACCTTAACAATGAAGCAAAGGAACCCGATTGGGACGTAATTTACAGATGATAGAGGTTTATTTATGGCGAAAAACACAAGTATTATAGACAAGCTTCTGCCCCGTAAGGGCGATTCGGGGGTTGAGCTTGCAAGAAAAATCGTAACATTGGTTTGCTGTGTGGTGCTGATTGCATCACTTGCAATTCTTGCGTGGTATTTTGTTCAGCAGGCGAAAAATCAGAGCGATATTGATGATATGCGTAACAAGCATACTGCTGCAACAACGATTATTACTCCTGCCACAACAACGGAGACGACGGCTTCTTCCGACACGACTCCCGTTGAAACAGAGCCGCCTCCGCTGGTGCTGCTGGAGAGTATGAAGGGCTTTGTTGAGGAAAACCCCGACACGGCAGGCTGGATTACAATTCCGAATACCAATATCGACAATGTTATTGTTCAGACAGACAATAACGATTACTACCTCGATAAGGACTTTGACGGCAATCATAATATTGCAGGTCAGCTTTATATTGATTTCAGATGTATTGCCAATGACTATAACGATAATCAGTCGGACAACCTTATTATCTACGGACATAATCAGGCTGACGGAACAATGTTCGGTACTCTGAAAAAATATAAAATCAAAAAGGAAAGCACAAAGAATTTTGACTTTTATCTCGAAAATCCCACATTTACATTCAGTAATCTCTATGAGGAATATACATACAAAATCATAGGAATGTTCGTTATCGAGGTTGAGCCTTATCAGACAAGAGACGGTATTATCTGGGATTATCACAACTATGTGAATTTCACCAAGAAAAAGAGCTTTGATACCTTCAAGGAAAATCTCCTTGCAAGAACAGCTGTAAATACAGGTGTTGACTTTAATGAGGATGATAAGTTCATTACACTTTCAACCTGTTCAAACGAATTTGAACCATCACGCTTTGTCGTAGTCGGCAGACGTGTCCGTGACGGCGAAAGCCCTGAGGTCAACGTTTCCCTTGCGGAAATCAATTCCGATATGCTTGAGCCTGATTATAATTTTATTTATAACCAATAAGAGGTATTTTAAATTATGCCCAATAATGAAGAAAAAAAATATACAGTAGATGACATTCTTGAGGAGTACGATAATGCCGTAAATGAAAAAAAAGGCAATGATAAAGTGCTTCCTGAGGAGGAGATTGCTGCTGAGGCTGATAATGATGATGTTAATTCAGCTGAGGAGCAGGATGAAATTACAGAAGATATTTATGAGGAGAACAGAAATGCTGCCGCAGAACTGTTTGACGAATTCAGCTTTGACACAAATGCTGCAGGTAAGGAGACAGAAAAAAATTCCGATGAAGTAACGGAGGAAATATTTGAAGATGACAGCATAGATGAAAATCTGGAAATTCCCGAGGAAATACTGGAAATCGACAGCCTTGAAGCGGAAAAAGCTGATTTTATTCTTGAAAAAGAGGATGACGTTTCAAAAATTGTCGAGGCGGCAATTCTTGAAGAAGCTTCCCTTTGGAAGGACAATATTACTTCCGAGGAAATAACGGAAGCCGAAGCGGCGGCACTTATTCCCGAACAGCAGATTGATGTTTCCGATGACTCAGAACAGCCTGAGAATGAAGAAAAATCAGAAGCTGCTGAGACTGAAAATACAGAAACGGATGAACCTGCCGAAGAAGAACAGGTCGAAAAAAACGAGGAGTCTGATGTTGAAAATATGTCAGAGGATGTAAATGATAAATTCTTGAAAAGGTTTTTTAAAGGGCTTTTTCCTTGGAAAGGCGACAGCATAGGCGAAATAATCAGAAAAGTTATTTTCCTTATTGCTGTAATTGTTTTTGTCGGTGCAGGTGTAATGCTTGTCAGCACACTTATACAGTCCGAAGAAGCGGTTGAGGAGAAAAAGGAAAACCAGAGCATTATCACAACGACCGTTGCAACGACGGTTGACAGCGAGGGAAATATTATTACGATTGCTCCTACGGATGAAGAAATTGCCGAGCACAATTTCAATGTTGCCGAGCATTTCAAGAGCATCAATGAGGATTACATAGGCTACCTTGAGGTAGAGGGCTGTGATATTTACGAGCCTATAATGCAGGGTGATGACAACGATTATTACCTTGACCATAACTACTATGGCGGAACAAACAAGGCAGGAACGGTGTTCCTTGATTACCGCTGTACAGTAAGCGAGGAATATATATCCCCGAACATCGTTTTCTACGGACACAATCAGGAGGACGGTACAATGTTCGGCAATCTGAAGGATTATAAGCAGAATGTCGAATTCTATCAGGAAAATCCTGTTATAAAGTTCAGTCCTGAGTTTGAAACAGGCGAGTATGTAATTTACGGCTACTTTGTAACCCATGTAAGACCTGAACAGCACAGTAGCGGTATTGTTTTCCATTACCACGACTACATAGAAACACTCAATGATGAAGAAACTTTCAACTGGTATATAAATGAGGTGCAGAAGCGTAATCAGATTGTATCTCCTGTTGATGTTCAATACGGTGACAAGCTGCTTTGTCTCTCAACCTGTTCAAATGAGTTTTCGGATTCGCGTTTTGTTGTTTTCGCAAGACGTCTCCGTGACGGCGAGTCGATAGATGATTTTGATTTTTCGGAAACATACCTTAATTATAATGCTGAGGGTGTAGACTGGGAAGCAATTATGTCCAACGAAACAACCACTACAGAGGAAACTGACGAAACTGAGGAAGAAACTGAAGCTGAGGAAACTGACGAAACAGAGGAAACGGAAGAAACAGAAATAACCGAGGAAACCACTGTTCCCGAAACCTCAGAAAAGGTTACTGAAAAGACAACAAAAAAGAAATATAAAAGCTATGCCGAAAAAATGAAGGAACTGAAAACCGCAACCAAGGCAACGGAAACCACGACCTCCGATGAGGAGGTAACTTCCGAAACCTCTGCTCCCGATGAAACGGAAGAAGCTTCGGCTGCGGAAACTACAGTGCCTTCCGAAAGCTCAGCCGCCGAAGAAACAACTGTTACTCCGTAATTTGATGTGCTGAAAAAGAAAGGAATGGTTACCCAATGGCAATGTCGGATGAAGTCCGTGCAGCTCCAAGATATAAGCAGCCACAGAAGAAACAGAAAAAAGGTTTTGTGGAAAGCTTTATACCGCTTAAGGGCGATAAATCAAATGTAATAATAAGTAAGGTTATTGTGTTGATTTCAATTGCCGCACTGGTGGTGTGTGCGATAGTCCTTGCGGTTTATTTCTACCACATTTTTGAAGCAAAACAAAATCAGAAGGATTTAAGCAACAAGTACAACATCTTCAATAATCTCAATAATCAGGTTCAGGCAGGCGATAATGCGGAAACAACACCTCCTGCCGTTGAAATTACGGATGATGGCGAAATTATCAGAAATCCGCTGGTTAATATGGCTTTTGCGGATGAAATGCTTGCAATCAATGAGGATTATGCAGGCTATGTTTCCATCCCCGGTGTAATGAGCGAGGCTGTTGTGCAGGCTGATGACAATGAATACTATCTTAAAAAGAATATTTACGGTCAGACACGTTCCTGCGGCACGGTTTATGCCGATTATCGTAATGTTGTGAATGACTATCCGGATTTGCAGTCTGATAATATTATCCTCTACGGTCACAATCAGCGTGACGGAACAATGTTCGGTCAAATGGATTTCTATAAGTGGGACGCAAAATACTGGCTCCAAAACCCATATATCTATTTCGACAATAAGTATGAGCAGAGCACATACGTTATCCTTGCTTCCTTTGTTATCAATACCGAGCCTGAGCACGATAACGGAAATGTCTTTGACTATCACAACTACATCAATTTTGATAAAAACCATACTTTTGAAACTTTTATCAAGGAAATAACTGAACGAAGCCATTTCCATACAGGAATTGATGTGAATGAAAATGATAAGTTCATTACTCTTTCCACCTGTTCATATGAGTGGGAGCCTGCACGTCACGTTATTATCGGCAGAAAGCTTCGTGCAGGGGAAACGGTTGAAAATCTTGATACAACAGGCTTTGCTGTTAATACAAATCCGAAATGGCCTGCTGTTTATTATAAGTATAACGGCGGTACATATGTAGAATAAAAGGACACAGAAAAGGAGGGGATAAATATGAAGCTGAATACCACGCTGAGCGGTATTGCTGCACTTCTTCTGGTTGGTGTTTTCTATACCTTTGCGTTTATGGTAGAGGATGTTGACGATAATGCCATTTCAATGGAATACTATTATTCGACCGAAACAGAAGCCGAAACTGAAATTACATATAAAGATATAGATGAAGAAAGTGCGGAAATTGTTGATATTCCTCAGATAAATTCCGAAACAGAAATTGTTGAAGCTGTTCCTGCATTGACTGAAAATAATTCTCAGGAAGAAACTGAGGATGAAGCCGTGCAGACGGAAGAAGCTGCTGTAACAACAGCTGCACCGATTGAGGAGAAAACAGAAGAAACCGTTTCAGCTGCTCCCGAAGCAATGCCTGCAGAAGAACCGCAGGAGGATGAGGCGGACATAGATTACCCCGAGGATTTTGATGTTGATGAGTACGACGATGAAAGTGCCGAGGCTAAGGAACAATCCGTTTTCGGTGAGGATTTGAATGAGGATAAGATGATTTCCAATGACGAAGAAGTGCCTGAGGAAATTATTTTGGAGCAGACAACTGCTCCCGAAACAGAGCCGTCCGAAGAAACAGTGACATTCGTGTTTGATGAAGAAGAAAACTTTGATAATACCGTTCCTGATGCTTCTGAAGATATAATTATCACTCTCTGGACGGATGAGTCGACACAGAACACGGAGACTTCTGTGTCTGTGAGCGTGGTAACAGGTGCTGATATTTCTACAGATGAAACCTTTACTGCAAAGTTCAACGGAAGTACACAGACAGTCAACGCTTACGACCTTATCTGTCAGATTGTCAACAATGAGATTTCCGCAAGCTTCAGCGATGAAGCAATCAAGGCTCAGGCAGTTGCGGCATATTCTTATGTTAAATACCACAACGTAAACGGACTCACTCCGTCCGTTCTTGTTAAGGGCAATGTGCCTCAGCGTATAAAGGATTTAGTTTCCGAAGTTTGGGGTGTATGCTGTTACTATAATGGAAACGTTGCTCAAACTGTTTATATGGCTTCATCGTCAGGCTATACAACCGATGCAAAGAATGTATGGGGCAGCAGTGTTCCGTATCTTAAGAGCGTGTATTGCCCGTTTGATGTCGGAAATGACCCCAACTATGGTTATCAGATGAAGGTAAGTGAGGAAAATATGCGTACGCTTACCGAAGAAAAGCTTGGAATAACTCTTTCGGGTAATCCTGAAAACTGGTTTACCGTTACCGAAATCATTGACGGAAATTACGTTGCAAAGGTAAATATTGACGGTCAGAAGGTTATTACAGGACGCTCAATGCGTGAGTCAATCCTCAATTATAAGCTGAAAAGTACCGCTTTTGAGGTTACATACAGCGACGGCTATTTCACGTTCACTACATACGGCTACGGTCACGGTGTGGGAATGAGCCAGAACGGTGCGAATATTCTTGCGAAACAGGGTTATTCTTATGAACAGATACTCAAACATTACTTTACGGGAATTGAAGTGCTATGACTATTTATGAAATAATTACCAAGAAAAAGCATAACGTCGAATTAAGTACAGAGGAAATCAACTGGGTCGTTGCCGGATATGTGTCCGGCAGCATTCCTGATTATCAGATGTCTGCACTTCTTATGGCGATATGCTTTTGTTCGTTATCGGACAGAGAAACAACCGACCTGACTATGGCTATGGCAAGGTCAGGGGATATGATTAAGCCCGAAACAGGCGGATATAACGTTGATAAGCACAGTACAGGCGGCGTAGGGGATAAAACAACCCTTATCGTTGCACCAATTGTTGCAGCCTGCGGTGTGTGCGTGCCGAAAATGTCAGGCAGGGGTCTGGGACATACAGGCGGTACAATCGACAAGCTGGAGTCCATACCCGGCTTTAAAACAGAAATACCATTTGAAAAATTTGTTGACAATGTAAAAAAAGCAGGTCTTGCCGTTGCAGGGCAGACAGGCTCGCTCGTGCCTGCCGATAAGAAAATATACGCATTGCGTAACGCAACCGCTACTGTAGACAGCATACCTCTTATCTGCTCGTCAATTATGAGCAAGAAGCTTGCAACAGGTGCGGACGGAATTGTCCTCGATGTTAAAGTCGGTGACGGTGCATTTATGAAAACTTACGAGGACGCTGAAAAGCTTGCTGAGGCAATGGTGCGTGTGGGCAAGCTTGCGGGCAGGAAGTGCGTTGCTGTAATAACAGATATGGAAAAGCCGTTGGGACACGCCGTTGGTAACTCACTTGAGGTTATCGAAGCGATTGAAGCACTAAAAGGAAATGCCCCCGATGATTTAATGGAGGTTTCTCTTGTGCTTGCTTCCGAAATGCTTTATACAGCAGGAAAAGGTACAAGTGAAGAATGCAGAAAAATGGCTGCCGATGCTGTTAAATCGGGTAAAGCTCTTGCAAAGCTGCGTGAGATGATTGAATTGCAGGGCGGAAATTCTGCGGTTATAGATGATTATTCTGTTTTTGCACAAGCTGAAATTTCAAGGGAAATTTATGCCTTTGAGGACGGCTATATAGCAGGAATTTCCTGCGAAAAAACAGGTCTTACATCCCTTAAGCTCGGTGCAGGACGTGAAACCAAGGAGTCGGATATTGACTTTACAGCAGGAATAATATTCGATAAAACCGTTGGGGACAAGGTCAGCAAGGATGAAAGGATTGCAACCCTTTATACCTCAACCAAATGTGATATTGATGCAATTGCAGAGGATTTTGCAGGTGTTTTCACTTATTCGGCAGCAGAAAATCCGTGCCCTGAAAAAATTGTAAAAAAAGTTATAAAAGGGTATTGACATTTAATATTATATGTAGTATAATATTGTTGTCAAGCAAAATAAAAGAATATCCACATACAAATTTTGAATGGAGGAATTTATAATGAGCGATATCATCAAAAAGATTACTGACACAATCACAGAGACAGGCAAGAACGTTGGCGAAAAGACAAAGCAGGTTGGCAATACTGCAAAGCTGAACGCAAAGATTATTTCTTCCGAGCGTGCTATCAGCGAAAACTACACACTCATCGGTAAGTATTACTACGATATGTACAAGGAAAATCCTGATGCAGAAATCGCTGACGCAGTTAACGCTGTAACTGCTTCTCTCGAAACGATTGAAGAAATGAAAGACCAGCTTCTTGCACTCAAGGGTCTTGTAAAGTGCGATAAGTGCGGTGCAAATTGTCCTATTGAGGACGCTTTCTGCGGCAAGTGCGGTGCAGTGCTTGAAAAGCCTGAGCCTGTTGTTGAGGAAGAGGTTGTTGAAGAAGCTGCTGAAGAAAAGGCTGACATCGAAATCGTTGTTGCTGAAGAAGCTGCTGAAGAAACAACAGAAGAATAAAAAGTCAATGCCCTCACGGACTGAAGCCGTGGGGGCATTTTTCATATTACAGTGTATTCAAGATTTTCCCAGAGCAGACGAGTGCCCTCATCTGTTTCTTCGGGAAGCAGTGCACGAGCAACGAGAACAGTGTCATCTGTTACAATGTCGGTACGCTTCAGCACCGCATAATCGCCGTCAATTCTGGTAACAACATATTCAAAGGGACCCATATCAACCCTCCACAACAATGTAGTTGTCAGCGGCATTTTCCTTGGTTGCATATTCGGTTACATTAGTAACCTTTACCTTGAGCGGCTTCATACCGAGATTGATTTCAATTATGTCATCAACCTTAACATCGTAGGAAGCCCTTGCAATCTTGCCGTTTACGGAAATTTTGCCTGCGTCACAGGCTTCATTGGCAATTGTACGTCTTTTTATGAGACGTGTAACCTTGAGATATTTGTCAAGGCGCATAAAATCACTCCTTTAAATGAAAAGAGCAGACGGAAACCCTGTCTGCTCGTACATTTTATAAAAGCTGTTAATTACTTAGCGTCAACAGCATCCTTGAGAGCCTTACCAGCCTTGAAAGCAGGAGCCTTCTTTGCAGGAACCTTAATCTTTTCCTTAGTTCTTGGGTTGATAGCTTCCTTAGCGCTTCTCTCGCGAACTTCAAATGTACCGAAACCAACAATCTGAACCTTGTCACCCTTTACGAGAGCGTCTGTGATAGATGCTACTACAGCGTTGAGGGACTTTTCAGCGTCCTTCTTAGTAAGACCGCCATTTTCTGCGATTGCATTGATAAGTTCTGCTTTTGTCATTTTAACTACCTCCATAATTTTGATGGGAAAATCCCATTTTTTTATTTTGTTTTAGCTTTACGCCAGTAAACGTCAAGCTCATTTATGTTAAGGGACTTCATATCAATCCCGTCACATCTAACCATTTCCTCAGTATCCTTGAAACGCTTCATAAACTTTTCAGTGGAACGTGTAAGTGCCTCCTCAGCGTCACATTTGGTGTGACGTGCAAGGTTTGTGCAGGAGAAAAGCACATCACCAAGCTCATCCTCAATACATTCCTGACTGCCGCCTGAAATAGCCTCCTTAAGCTCAGCAATTTCAGCTTCAAGACATTCAAGAACCTGAGTAACATTCTCAAAATCCATTCCCGCACGTTCGGCACGCTTGCCGACTTTTTGTGCACGCATAAGAGCAGGGAGTGCTGTACAAACGCTTTCAAGTGTTTCGTAGTAGGTTTCCTGTCCCTTAGTCTGCTGCTTGATATCATTCCAGTTTTTCAGCACCTCATCGCTTGTTTCCGCAACAACATCTGCAAAAACGTGCGGATGACGTATAACCAGCTTCTGGCAAACCTCATCAACAACATCGCCGAAACAAAAACTTCCCTTTTCTTCCTCAATATGAGAGTGGAAAATGACCTGCAAAAGCACATCGCCAAGCTCCTCACGAAGCAGAGCGGTATCTTCAAGGTCAATAGCCTCAACAGCCTCATAAACCTCTTCAAGGAAATCCTTTCTTATGGATTGATGAGTCTGTTCCTTGTCCCAGGGACAACCATTTTCCGAGCGAAGAATTTCCATAATGCGGAGCATATCATTAATATCATATCTCTTTTTGAGAACAAAGTCCATAAACATCCTCCGAAGTTAATTGCACACGCAAAAATGGTACATTTAATATATTAACCGATAAATCAAATAAATTCAAGGGTTTTTTCAAAATTTTTAAGAAATAAGCAATTTTAACGTACTTTTCGTAAATATGCCCAATAAAAACGCTGATAATATGTAAAAAATTACTCCGATAAAAATGGAAATAAATAACACGAATGACGTATTTATCGTATTTGAGAGGATATTTTCGGTTAATTTTGCAGCGGCGGCACACATAACAGAACAGTAGCACAGCTTGCATAAATTCACAAATAGCTTGCGTCCTGAAATATCGGTCAGCTTTATTGTATAGTATACCGAAGGAATGAAAATAACAATGTAGCATAAAAGCGTTGAAATTGCTGCTCCTGCAATATTAAGCCTCGGAACAGATATAAGAATGATGTTTCCGACAAGCTTTACGGCTACCCCTGCAATCATAATTTTCACGGGAAGCTGTGGTTTTCCTGCGGCTTGAAGTACAGAAAAAATTGTTGATGAAATACAAAGAAAAATGACGGCAATTCCAAGAATTGACATAGGAATTGTGCTGAGCTTTGCTTCAATCGGTCTGGAAGAAAAAAGAAATCCAAGAATGCTTTCCGACAGTGCAAATATTCCGAAACCTGACGGGACAGCGATTATTGCCGTTGAAAGCAAGGCTTTTTCCGTGTTCAGGGCAATTGCACTTCTGTTGTTTTCGGTAAACGCTTCCGAAAGTGAGGGGAGTATTCCTTTTCCGAACATATTGGTAAAGGAGGGGATAAGGTTGAAAACCGTAACCGCAAGCCCCGTAAAGCTGCCGAAAAGAAAATTCGGAAGCAGTGAAATGTTGCCTGATGGTGCAATTTCCATAAAATAATCGGGATTTTTTTCAATAGCATTATTGAGAGAGCGTGTGATAGTTACAAGGTCGATAAGCGATGTCAGGTTTGTAACGAGTGCACCTGCCGCAACAGGCAGAGCGATTTTCAGAAGCTGTGCAATAACAGTATGCGTGCTGTCACGCTGATTGTTTTGTGCGGCAATTTGCAGTTCTGAAATGCCGTCCCCGTATAGCTTGTCACGGATAACGAGAAAAACAGTTCCTGCCGCAGATGAAACGGTAATTCCGAGTATTGCCGCAGCTGCCGCAATGGAAGCCGTGCCGCAATTTCCGAAGAATGCACTGACCTTATCAAATTTTTCGGGATTGTGTATTACATATATGCAGAAAGCAAGTCCCGCACAGAGCTTGAAAAGCCCCTCGATTACCTGAGAAACAGCCGTCGGAAACATATTTCTCAGTCCCTCATAGTAGCCTCGGTATACAGAGGTTATGCAGCAGAAAAAAATTGACGGTGCAATCATAAGAACTGACGGGACGGTTTCTATTCCTGACGTGAGCATACAGAAGGGGTAGGCGATTAAAATAAGAATAACCGTAAATGCAAGTCCTGTTAAGCCGAAAAAAAGCAGTGCGGCAGATTTTATTTTATGTATATTTGTGTAACGTCCAAGTGCAGAGTTTTCGGCAACAAGCTTTGCGACAGCGGTGGGAAGTCCTGTTACGGAAAGTGCATAGACTACCATAAAAATGCCGTATGCACCCGAAAAATAGCCCATTCCCGTTCCGCCAAGCATATTTGCGAGGGGGATACGGAAAAGTGCCCCGATAAGCTTGGCTGCAACAGCGGAAAAAATAAGAATTGCCGAACTGAAAATAAAGGTTTGTTTTTTCAATAATTCCGCCTCCTTTTGATTTTTTTAAAATTTTATGTTGCCTAAAGAAGAAATATGTGCTATAATATATAAGCATTTGTAAAATCAACTATATCTGTTTTAATATATTAATATAGTATAGTATTTTGAAGGGATTTGATAATATGTCCGAACAGGTAAACAAAAAGAGAATATTAAGCGCTATACAGCCAACAGGTACATTTACCCTCGGCAACTATGTGGGTGCTGTTTCGCATTGGGGTAAGCTTCAGGATGAATTTGACTGTATCTATGCTGTTGCTGATATGCACGCAATTACTGTCCGTCAGGACCCTGCAAAGCTTCGTCAGAATACTCTCGAAGCGTATGCACTTCTTCTTGCTTGCGGTGTTGACCCTAAGAAGTCAATTGCTTTTATCCAGAGCCACGTTAAATCCCACGCTGAACTCAACTGGATTTTGTCCTGCTCAACACAGTTCGGTGAGCTTTCCAGAATGACACAGTTCAAGGATAAATCCCAGAAGCACCCTGACGATATCAATGCGGGTCTTTTCACATATCCTGTGCTTATGGCTGCCGATATCCTTGCGTATAAGGCTGACCTTGTCCCGATTGGTGCAGACCAGAAGCAGCACCTTGAACTTGCAAGAAACATTGCTCAGCGTTTCAATAATAAGTACGGTGAGCTGTTCACAGTTCCTGAGCCATATATTCCAAAGGTGGGGGCAAGAGTAATGTCCCTCCAGGACCCTGAGAAAAAAATGTCCAAGTCTGACGAAAATCCTAACGCTTGTATTTTCATCCTTGACGAGCCTGATGTAATAATCAGAAAGTTCAAGAGAGCCGTTACCGACAGTGAGGCTGTTGTAAGATATGCCGATGAAAAGCCCGGTATCAGAAATCTTATGTCCATTTATTCCGTTGTAACAGGCAAGGATTACGCCTCTATTGAGCGTGAATTTGACGGAAAGGGCTATGGAGATTTCAAACTCGCTGTAGGTGAAGCTGTAGCTGACCACCTTAAGCCTGTCCGTGACGAGTTTGCAAGACTTATTGCAGATAAGGCGTACCTTAAAGAATGCTATACAGCAGGTGCACAGATGGCACTCAGCGTAAGCAGGAAAACCGTTGCAAAGGCATACAGAAAAGTAGGATTTGTTGATGCACCGTAAAAAAACATGTAAGCGTTTACTTTAAGTCAGGTAAACAGGTTAAACGTTTAATTGATTTTTTAAACAAAAACGATAAGGCAAAATAAAAATGGTTGTATCATTTAACTATACAAATGCCAATTTATGGCGAATTGTTCATTTTTGAGTAATAAATGATTGGACAAAAAGACTAAAAAAAGTGGGCATTGTTATGCAAAAAGACTATTTTTCACTCAGAATTCACAAAACCCATTGACAGAATTGATTTTCAGTTGTATATTTATTAACGAAAGCGGCGAAAACGTTTAAAGCTTTTCAACAAAATTGGGCAGGGAGATGTGTTATGGTTTCGATAAAGGACATAGCTTCTGCCTGCGGTGTTTCGATTGCAACAGTCAGCAAAGCGCTGAACAATCATAAAGATGTCAGTGAAGCTACAAAGGCGATGATACGCGAAACTGCCAAAAAGCTTGGATATCTTCCGAACTCACAGGCAAGAGCGTTGAAAACAAATCGTACATATAATTTGGGAGTTCTTTTTGCGGAACAGGCCAACAGCGGTCTGACTCACAGCCATTTTGCGGCAGTTCTGAACAGCTTTAAGAATGAGGCTGAGTCAAGAGGATACGATATCACGTTTATCAGCCGTCAGATCGGCGATAACAAAATGACGTTTTATGAGCATTGCATATGCAGAAACGTTGACGGCGTGTTCGTTGCCTGTGTGGATGACTTTGAAGATGCGGAAATTACAGAGCTTCTCAATAGTTCGGTTCCTACGGTTACAATCGATAATAAAAGTCCCAATTGTCCCGCAATTGTTTCCAACAACGAGTTCGGTATGAGAACGCTTGTTGAGTATGCGTATAATATGGGGCACAGAAAAATTGCGTATATTTATGGCGATACTTCAGCGGTAACTTCCGTAAGAGTAAAAAGCTACGAAGATACCTTGAAGAGCCTGAATATAAATATCAGAAGCGATTATATGCTTCAAGGCAGATACCATGATCCCGTTACTACGGAGCAGCTTGCGGCACAGCTTGTAAAGCTTGACGACCCGCCTACTTGCATTATTTTGCCTGATGATTTTTCGGCAATCGGTGCAATAACGGCGTTTGAAAAGTTGGATATGAGTGTTCCGGAGGATGTTTCGATAATGGGTTATGACGGCATTATTCTTTCACAGTATCTGAATCCAAGGCTAACAACCTTCAGGCAGGATACGGAGAGAATCGGTGCGGAAGCTGCCAAGCAGCTGATTGCCCTGATAAAAAAAGAGATAACCGGCAATGTTGTTCCTGTTGTTATTGACGGGTATCTCGAGGAAGGTTCATCGGTTAAGAGATTGACTGATGATTAAACCACGCTATTATATTTTTATAATATAATATATTTTTAAGGAGGAAAAATCAAATGAAGAATTTTAAGAAGAACATTGCTCTTCTCGCAGCTCTTGCATGTGCTGGAACCATGCTCGCTGGCTGCTCTAGCGAAGAAAACACAGACACACCTGCTGCTGAAGGCGACACAACAACAGTTGCTGCTGCTGAAGGTGATGCTGCAACAACAGATGCACCTGCTGCTGAAGGCGATGCTGCTGCTGACAAGCTCACAGTTCTCTGCTGGAACACAGACGACATCGACCCAATGATCAAGACTTTCTGTGCACAGACTGGTCACACAGCTGACGAGTTCAACGTAAAGAGCTTTGGTTGCGGCGGTGGTGAAGCTGCTGAAAACTATGACAACTACCTCTCTGACGCTAACAACGATGCTGATATTATGTTCGTTGAAGCTGACTGGGCTCTCAAGTACATCAATGATGACTCTGCTGAGACAGGTACAAAGGCTCTCTCCGATATCGGTTTCTCCGATGCTGACTACGGCGATCTCTACGGCTATACAGTAGAAATCGGTAAGTCCACAAGCGGCGTTCAGAAGGGTCTCTCCTGGCAGGCTGCTGCAGGTGGTTTCTGCTACAGAACAGACCTCGCTGAAACATACCTCGGCGTTACAACACCTGATGAAATGCAGGCTCTCGT
Source organism: Oscillospiraceae bacterium (assembly GCA_045545795.1). Classification (GTDB taxonomy): domain Bacteria; phylum Bacillota; class Clostridia; order Oscillospirales; family Ruminococcaceae; genus RGIG8773. The sequence continues at coordinate 155,297 of JAZQBN010000065.1, read as the reverse complement.
TTCTGACTGGGATACATTCGTTGCTACAGCTGCTAAGGTAAGCGAAGCTTCCGGCGGACAGACAGCTCTCACAACAACAGCTGCTGGTGCATGGCAGGTATTCTCTGCTGGCAGAAATACTCCATGGGTATCTGACAACAAGCTCACACTCGATGATTCCGCTAAGGGTTACATCGATCTTGCTAAGCAGATGTACGATAACGGCTACATCATCAAGGACCTCGGTCAGTGGTCTACAGACTGGTATGCAGCTGGTCAGACAGATACAACAATGGGTTACTTCGTATCCACATGGGGCTTCGGTGAGTCTATCCTCACACAGGCTGCTGGTGGCGAAGGCGGTGCTACATACGGTAAGTGGAATGTAGTAGTTGGTCCACAGCCTTTCTACTGGGGCGGTACATGGGCTACAGTTGCTAGCAGATGCAACAACCCAGAACTCGCTAAGGAATTCATCTCCTTCTTCACAACAAATAAGGATGGCGCTGTAGCTTACGCTAACGATAAGGGCGAATACGTTTCTAACAAGGCTGCTATGGCTGAAGTTATTCCTAACTATGCTGGTCTCGGCGTACTCGGCGGTCAGAACCACTTTGAAGTTCTCAACGTAGTTGCTGATCAGATCGATATGGCTGGCGGTATCACACCATATGACTCTACAATCAAGACAGCATTCAACGATGCAGTAACAGCTTACTGCCAGGGCACATACGCTACAGCTGATGAAGCTATCGCTGGTTGGGCTCAGAACGTAGCTGCTGCACTTCCTGATCTCGATTACTCCAACTTTGAGGGTTAATCAAGAAGCTATTAGCTAAATAATTTTAAGTCTTGGGGCAGGCCTTATGTCTGCCCCATAGATTTAAAATAATATTACTTTTGATTTTGAGGAGAGAATTTTATGGCAAACAGATCAGGCGGAAGAATTCGCTCTATAAGCTATGCTAAATACGGTTACATATTTATTCTTCCATTCTTTTTAGTATATGCAATTTTTCAGATTTATCCACTTTTTAACACTTTCTACCTTAGCTTTTTCGGTAATGGTAAGAAGATAGACGAATTTGTAGGTTTTGATAATTTCAAAACACTTCTGTTTGGTGGTGGATTTGCTCAGCAAGCAGCTCACGATTCATTTATAAGAGTTCTTAGTAATACCTTTATTCTTTGGATTGGTAACTTCATTCCTCAGATTATTATCTCTCTTGTTCTCGCTGCTTGGTTTACAAATGCTCGCTTGAAAATCCCGGGTAAGGGTGCGTACAAGATTATTATGTACATGCCTAATATTATTACAGCTGCTTCTGCTGCTGCACTTTTCGTTATGCTTTTCTCCGACTCACAGCTCGGTGCTATCAACGCAATGCTTCTCAAGAACGGTCTCACAACTGAAACAATCAGCTTTGTAAGCGGTAAAACAGAAGCTCGTGTTATGATTATGATTATTCAGACCTGGATGTGGTATGGTAATACAACTATTATGCTTATGTCCGGTATTATGGGTATCAATGGTTCTCTCTTTGAGGCTGCAAGCATTGACGGTGCTTCACATACACAGCAGTTCTTCAGAATTACACTTCCGCTCCTCAGACCAATCCTTCTTTACACAGTTGTAACATCTATGATTGGTGGTCTCCAGATGTACGATATGCCTGCTCTTTATAATGTAGGTACATCTCAGAATAAATTTACTGAAACAATTGCTGTTTACATTTTCAATAACTTCCACGATACAAGCCTTAATAACTTCGGTTATTCTGCTGCTGCATCTGTTATCCTGTTCTTTATTACTTCCATTCTTGGTTCTGTATGCTTTGCAATTAACAGGGACAAGGATACAAAGGTTAAAAAGAGCAAGAAGACAAGCAAGTTACTGTAAAAGGATAAGGAGGTTATTATACTATGAATATGGTTGAAGAAAAAGTAAATCGTAGTAAGCCAAAGCCATTGGATATAATCGTTACAGCTTGTATGATTATCCTTTGTGTACTTAGCTTAATTCCAATTTATGTACTTGTTGTCAATGCTACAAGAACATCTGTTGATATCACAGGTAACGGTGTTTCACTTATTCCGGGACTTAATCTTTTCAAGAATATTGAAACAATGCTTGATTGGTCTGCATCAGGTAAGGTTCAGTACGATGCTTTCACAGGCTACATCAATAGTGCTATTATCGCATTTTCCTGTACTTTCCTGACAGTTCTCTTTGCAGGTGCAACTGCTTACGGTGTTTGTGTATATGATTTCAGACTTAAGGGTCCTGCTTATACATTCATCCTCGCAGTAATGATGGTTCCTGTACAGGTAACATCTGTAGGTTTCTATCAGTTTATGTCCAAGATTGGTCTTACTGATAACTACCTCCCACTTATCATTCCTGCAATCGCAGCTCCACAGGTTGTATTCTTTATGCGTCAGTATATGAAGTCTTCGTTCCCTCTTGAAATTGTTGAAGCTGCAAGAATTGACGGTTCCAATGAGTTCAGAACATTCTTCACAATCGCAATTCCGATGATGAAACCTGCTTTTGCTGTTCAGGCTATCTTCGCTTTCGTTGCAAGCTGGAACAACTACTATATGCCATCTATGATTCTCGTATCCAGAGAGCCAAACCAGATGACACTTCCAATGATGGTTAATACAATCCTCTCGAACGATAAATTGGCTGACTTCGGTGCTAAATATGCCGCAATTATGCTCTCTATCATTCCTGTAGTTGTTGTATACTTCATTTTCTCCAAGTTCATCGTTGAAGGTGTTGCCCTCGGTGGTGTAAAGGAATAATAAGTTTCACAAAAGCTGTACAGCCTTGGTTGTACAGCTTTTTTATTGCTTAAATATAGTTTGTTAATACTATTTCTATTGACAAAGTAATGTAAAATATGGTACAATTGTATTTATAGTGAGTACACTTGTTTTTTTCACAAGGACGCTGTCCAACGGAGGTTAGTATGGGTAATTCATCATTTGTGGTTATCAGTACCGATGTTCTTCCTGAAATATTTCCAAAGGTTTTGGAAGTGAAACGGCTTTTGGCTTGCGGAGAGGAAAAGAGCTCCGCTTCTGCTTGTAAAAGAATCGGTATTTCAAGAAGTGCATTTTATAAGTACAAAGAGTGTGTTTTTGCATATGAGGAAAAGCTTACACAGAAAATAATATCATACTATGCCGTTTTGAAGGATGAGCCGGGGGTTCTTTCGGCAATTCTCGCTGAATTTCATCGACAGGGTGCAAATATTATTACCGTTAACCAGAATATGCCGATAGACGGCGTTGCTGCTGTCAATATTACTGTCAGATTGTTCGGCGATGAAGCGGATGCATATGGTCTTAAAAGAGATTTGGCGGCACTTAATGGTGTTGTTGATGTAAAATTTATTTCAGGTGAATAAGCAAGCTGTCAATAGAAAAAGGAGTAATTGTAATGTCAAAAATCGCAGTTTTAGGTTATGGTGTCGTAGGTTCAGGTACAGTTGAACTGTTCTATAAAAATAAGGATAAGATTTGTGCTAAGTCGGGGCAGGATTTGGATATCAAGTATATTCTCGATATCCGTGATTTTCCCGACAGCCCTTACGCTGATAAATTTACCAAGAATTTTGATGATATTCTTAACGACCCTGAGGTAACAATTGTTGCTGAGGTAATCGGCGGTATGAAGTTCTCATATGGTTATGTTAAGTCCTGCCTTGAAAAGGGCAAGAACGTTGTAACCTCCAATAAGGAGTTGGTTGCCGAAAAGGGTGCAGAGCTTCTGAAAATTGCTGCGGAAAAGAATTGTAACTTCCTCTTTGAAGCTTCAACAGGCGGTGCAATTCCGATTATCCGTCCCCTCCACGTTTGCCTTGCTGGTAACGATATTTCCGCTGTTGCAGGTATTCTCAACGGTACAACAAACTTTATTCTTACAAAGATGATTAACGAGCAGATGGCTTTCAATGACGCACTTGAAATGGCTCAGAAGCTTGGTTATGCTGAGCAGGACCCGACCGCTGATGTTGAAGGTCACGATGCTTGCAGAAAAATCTGTATTCTTTCTTCCCTCGTTTTCGGTAAGCACGTTTACCCTAAGTGGGTTCACTGTGAGGGTATCACAAAGCTTACTCTTGAGGATGTTATGTACGCTCAGAGCTGGGGCGGCGAAATCAAGCTCATTGCTTCTGTGAAGAAGTGCGGCAACGGTAAAATTCTTCCTATGGTTCGTCCTGCTTTTGTTTGCGGCAATAACCAGCTTTCCAATATTTCCGATGTTTTCAACGGTGTAATGGTGTACGGCGATGGCTTCGACGAGGTAATGTTCTACGGCAGAGGTGCAGGTAAGCTTCCTACTGCAAGTGCTGTTGTGGGCGACATTGCAACTGTTGCAAAAATGACATCTACATCTATTTCTCAGACTTGGGAGGACAGCACAGATGATAGCTTTATCGCTGATTATAAGGACGATATTGTTTCAATCTATGTTCGTGTAAACGGCGTTGCTGCTGAAAAGATTTCCGAGGTGTTCGGCACGGTTGAGTATCTCAGCCGCGAAAATCAGCCTGACGGCGAGCTTGCTTTCATTGCACCTGCAATGCAGGAAAAACTCTTTGATGAAAAGCTTGCACAGCTTGACGGCGAAATTCTCGGAACAATCCGTGTTCTGGAGCTTGAATGATTTTCTGAAAGGACTATCCTCGGATGATTAAAATACAAATCCCCGCAACAAGTGCAAATCTCGGTGCAGGCTTCGATGCACTGGGTCTTGCATTGAATTACTATAACTATGTCAATATTGAAGAAGCTGACGGAATTTTTATCGAAAGCCTTGACGGCACAGACGTGCCCAATGATGCTTCCAACCTTGTGTATGATTCTGCAAGAATTCTTTATGATATCTGCGGCAAACCGCTTAATGGTCTTAAAATTCAGCAGATTAACAATATCCCTATGGCAAGGGGACTCGGAAGCTCATCGGCGTGTATCATAGCAGGTCTTGTAGGTGCAAATCAGCTTCTGGGTGAGCCTATGGGACTTGACGACCTTGTCAACCTTTCCGCACAGATTGAGGGACACCCCGATAACACCGCTCCTGCACTTCTCGGCGGTATAGTTACAGCGGTTTTTGACGGAAAGTGTGTTCACTGGGTTAAGCAGGAGGTTTACACAACTCTCAAATTTGTTGTGGTAATCCCGAATTTTGAACTTAAAACCGAAAAGGCAAGAGCCTGTCTGCCGCAGGAAATTTCCCATAAGGACGCAGTTTACAATCTTTCGAGAGCGGCACTTTTTTCCGCATCCCTGCTCACAGGCAAGTACGAAAACCTGCGTACAGCGGTGCACGACAGACTTCATCAGCCATACAGAATGGAGCTTATCCCTCACGGCAGAGACGTGTTTGATACAGCATACAGCCTTGGTGCATATGCCGCATATCTCAGTGGTGCAGGTCCTGCTCTTATGGCAATTGTTGACGCTGACAACGAATATTTTGAGGGGAAAATGAGATTTGCCCTTGACAGAATGGGACTTTCCGATTGGGACGTCCACGAGCTTCATATCGATAATATAGGAACAAGAATTATTAACTGATAAACAGGGGTGATTTTGGTGGAAATTGAATATTTCTCTGAAACACGAAATGACAGCGATGTTATTGACTTGTACCGTGCCCTGAAATGGTACAGACTGCCCGGATATACCGATGATGATATTGAAAAGGCAAATAAAAACAGCTTCTATTCGGTTTATGCCTATGACGGCTATAAGCTTGTAGGGCTGGGGAGAGTTGCGTCTGACGGGCATATTGCTGCAATAATGAGCGGAATATGCGTACGCCCCGATTATCGCCGCAAGGGTATAGGGGAGCAGATTGTTACTCGCCTGGTGTATTATTGCCAGTCAGGCTGCAACAAGCTTAATGTCCAGCTTTTCTGCGAGGACAGTCTTATTCCCTGGTATGAAAAGCAAGGCTTTGAAAAGCGTAACAGAGGAATGTGCAAGAAAATGATTCTCCCTGAGGACAATTGCCGCCTGAGACGCAATTTCCGTGATATATACGGTATTGAGCAGATTACCGATATTGCACCTGATTTTTATTGGTACAATTTTGACGCTTTCGGAGATTTCAAGTATTACAGTACGCTCAGCAACGGCGAGTTGGTTGCAAGTGTGTTTATGACGTTATATTGCGATGAACCAAAAGCATTTTCTGTGGATATCATTTTTGAAAATGTCCGCAGATTTGAAATCGGCTGTACGGGTGTAAAAACAGTGCTTACGGGCTTTGATATAATGAAGGTGCGTAACACCGATATGCTCGGCGGAATGAATTATCGTATATGTTCTCTTGAAGATGATGATATCAATTTCTTCTGTGAAAGCTTCAGAATTATTAATGTTCAGACTGAGGAATAATAAATGATTAAAGTAAAAACAACCTCTCCGGAAGATACAATTGCTTTTGCCGAAAAAATCGGAAAGCTTCTTCACGGCGGAGATGTTATCGCATATAAAGGCGGACTCGGTGCAGGTAAAACAACCTTTACCCGTGGTCTTGCCGTTGGAATGGGACTTCCCGATGAAGTTTTTTCCCCGACCTTTGCACTTGTTAACGAATACAGAGGTAAGGGTATAACGCTTTACCATTTTGATATGTACAGGATTATGAATGCGGAAGCATTGGAAACCACAGGCTTTTATGATTATCTCAGTGATGAGAGTGTTGTAGCGTGTGAGTGGTCTGAAAATATCGAGGATTGCTTGCCTGCAAAGCATATAACTGTCACAATAAATCATTGCGGTGACAACGAAAGAGAAATCACCGTTGAAGGAGATGAGCGTTTTGACGCTGCTCGGAATTGATACTTCCGGAAAAACCGCATCTGTTGCCTTGTGCACTGAGGATAAAGTGCTTGCACAGACAACTGTTTATACATCGCTTACCCATTCGCAGGTTATTCTGCCAATCTGCAATGACGTGCTGAAAAATGCCGGCGTTGACCTTGCAGATGTGGACGGCATTGCTGTTGCTATGGGACCAGGTTCATATACGGGACTTAGAATAGGAATATCCGCTGTAAAGGCGATTTGCTTCGCACAGAACAAGCTGTGTATTGGCATATCAACACTGGAGGGGCTTGCCAATAACGTTTCCTTGCACAAGGGTATAATCTGTGCTGTGATGACCGCACGACTCGATTTGGTGTACTGTGCATTGTTTAAATCAGACGGACACAGGGTTGAACGCCTTACCGATGATGAAATCATTTCATTGGATGACCTGAAAGTAAAGCTTGAAAAGTACAGTGAAACTATTGCCGTTGTCGGTGATGCTGCCGATAAGCTGGATGGCGGACAGTTCATGATTGCTCCACCTCATCTTAAGCTTCAGCTTGCAACGGGACTTTGCTTTGCTACATTTGATAAGAAGCTTGGCACACCCGATAAGCTGGATGCTGCATATCTGCAGATAACAAAGGCTGAAAAGGATTTGCAGGAAAAGTAAAAAATACTTGCCTGAATGGCTTTTGTGTGGTATAATAAATTAAGTAATTTATCTTTTGGAGGTAACTATGATTGCAATTGGCAGTGACCACGGCGGGTACGAGCTTAAGGGCGAAGTAATTGTGTGGCTTAAGGAAAATAATTACGAATATATGGAATTCGGCTGTATGGACGGCAACAGCATTGATTACCCGAATGTTGCCGAGGAGGTTTGTGAAAAGGTTCTTGACGGTACTGCTGAGTACGCAATTCTCATCTGCGGTACAGGTATCGGAATTTCTATGGCTGCAAATAAAATCAACGGTATAAGAGCAGCCCTCTGTACAGACACATATATGGCGAAGTATACCAGACTTCACAACAATGCCAATGCCCTTTGTATGGGAGGACGCGTCCTCGGTGCAGGTGCAGCACTTGAAATCGTTGATACCTTCCTGCATACAGGTTTTGAGGGCGGAAGACATCAGCGCAGAGTTGACCTTCTTACCGATATCGAAAACAAGATGAAAGGATAATCATTATGAATAAAGTTACTATAATCGAGCATCCACTCGTTCAGCATAAAATCTCACTTCTCCGTGACATCAATACAGGCTCAAAGGAGTTCAGAGAGCTTGTTTCCGAAACAGCAATGCTTATGTGCTACGAGGCAACCCGTGACCTGCCGCTCAAAACTGTAGAGGTGCAGACTCCTGTTGCAATTGCAAAAACAAAGGTTATTTCAGGCAGAAAGCTTGCATTTGTGCCAATTCTCCGTGCGGGACTCGGTATGGTTGACGGTGCTGTAAAGCTTGTTCCTGCCGCAAAAATCGGTCACGTTGGTATGTTCCGTGACCCTGATACAAAGGAAGCTGTTCAGTATTACTGCAAGCTGCCTTTTGATATTGCTGAGCGTGACGTAATCATTACAGATATTATGCTCGCAACAGGCGGTACAGCTGTAAAGACTATCGAAATTCTCAAAAATGCCAACGCAAAGAGCATCAAGATGATGTGCATCATTGCTTCACCTGAGGGTATTGAAGCAGTTCACAGCGTATATCCTGATGTGGAAATTTACTGCGGTTCTGTTGACGAAAAGCTTGACGAAAGACTCTATATCGTTCCGGGTCTTGGTGACGCAGGCGACAGAATTTTTGGTACAAAGTAAGCATAGAATTTAAGGGGATACGCTTAGCTTATTAAGCGTATCCGTGTTTTATTTCTGTATGGATTGGAGATGTTGTTATGTGCGGAATAGTCGGATATGTAGGCAGGGAAGCCTGTGCAGATATTCTTGTTGATGCACTCAGAAAGCTGGAATACCGCGGCTATGACTCAGCAGGTATCGCAGTTTTTGAAGATGATAAAATCAAAACCGTAAAGGCAAAAGGAAAAATCGATGAGGGTCTTGCCGTAAAGCTTGATGAGGGTGATGCTTTGCAGGCAACCTGCGGTATCGGTCATACAAGATGGGCAACCCACGGTGAGCCGTCCGATGTAAATTCCCACCCAATCGGAAACGGCAGAGTTTCTATTGTCCACAACGGTATCATCGAGAATTACCGTGAGCTGAAATCCTTCCTTATCAGTAAGGGATACGGCTTCGAAAGTGAAACTGATACCGAAACTGTTGCAAAGCTTCTCGATTATTACTACGAGGGCGACCCTATCGAAGCAATCGAAAAAGCACTCGGAGATATCGAGGGTGCATACGCTCTCGGAATTGTTTTCAGAGAGCACAAAAACAAGATTTTTGCAGTACGCAAGGATAGTCCGCTTATCGTGGGCAAGGGCGAGAATGAAAGCTATATTGCTTCCGATGTTACAGCAATTCTCGAGCATACCCGTGACTATTATTTCCTTGAAAGAGGAGAAATCGCTATCCTTAGTGAAAAGGGTATACGCTTTACAGATATTCACGGTCTTGAAATTGAAAAAGAACTCCAGACTGCAACTTGGGATGTTACCGCTGCACAGAAGGGTGGATATGAGCACTTTATGCTCAAGGAAATCCACGAGCAGCCCGAAGCTGTACGCAATACCGTTTCTCCAAGAGTCAAAGACGGTCTCCCTAACTTTGAGGAGTGCGGACTTACAGCTGAAAAAATCAGAAATTACAGAAATATCTATATCGTAGGCTGCGGCTCAGCAATGCATTCAGGTATGGTCGGCAAGTACCTTATCGAGGATTTGGCACAGACTCCCGTTATTGTTGATATCGCTTCCGAATTCAGATACAGAAATCCTCTTGTTACAGAAAATGATTTGGTGGTAATCATTTCCCAGTCAGGCGAAACTGCTGATACTCTCGAAGCACTCAAGCTTTCCCGCAAGAAGGGTGCAGACACCCTCGCCGTTGTAAACGTGGTAGGCTCATCAATTGCCCGTGAAGCGGATATGGTTATCTACACCAACGCAGGACCCGAAATTTCCGTTTGCTCAACAAAGGCATACGCTGTTCAGGTGGCATTTATGTACCTCTTTGCTTTTGCTGTTGCTTATGCACACGGCAAAATCGACGAAGCCGAGTGCAAGCGTCTTACAGCAGGACTCCTTGCAATTCCTGAGAAAATCCAGCTTTGTCTCGATGATATGTCCAACTATCAGTATGTAGCTTCAAAGCTTATCAATGCTGACAGCCTGCTCTATATCGGCAGAGGTCTTGACAATGCACTCAGTATGGAAGGCTCTCTTAAGCTTAAAGAAATTTCTTACATTCATAGTGAAGCTTATGCAGCAGGTGAACTTAAGCACGGCACAATTTCTCTTATCGACGATGGTATGCCCGTAATTGTTGCCGCAACACAGAGCAAGCTTTTCGACAAAACAATCTCCAACGTCCGTGAGGTAAAAAGCCGCGGCGCTAAGGTTGTCATTATATGCCGTGAGTCGGTGAATATTGATAAGGATTGTGCAGATTATAAGGTTGGACTCCCTGACGCTGAGGATTTGTTCCTGCCGCTTCTTTCGGTTGTAACAATGCAGCTTATCGCATACTATACAGCCGTGCAGAGAGGCTGCGACGTTGACAAGCCGAGAAACCTTGCAAAATCCGTTACTGTAGAGTAAATGAAAGGAAAACCTTGAATGGAAAAAGAACTGATTTCAGTTATCGTGCCTTGCTATAACGAGCAGGAGGTGCTTCCGATGTTCCGTGAGGAAATACTCCGTGTTTCTTCGGAAATGACCGAGAAGCATCCGCACCTTGAATTTGAATTCCTGTTTATAAACGACGGCTCACGGGATAAAACCCTTGAAATTCTCCGTGAATATTCTGAGCAGGACAGCCGTTTCCGCTATGTTTCGTTCAGCCGTAATTTCGGCAAGGAAGCAGGTATGCTTGCAGGGCTTGAAAACTCCAAGGGCGACTATGTTGTAATAATGGACGCCGATTTGCAGCATCCCCCAAGGCTTATGCCCGAAATGTATGAGTACGTTTCAAGCGGAGAGTATGACTGTGCAGGAACAAGACGTGTTTCCCGCAAGGGTGAGCCGAAGCTGCTGTCGTTCTTTTCACAAAGCTTCTATAAGGTTATCAATAAAATTTCTCAGACCCATATTGTGGACGGTGCACAGGATTACCGCTTTATGACCCGTCAGATGGTCGATGCAATCCTTGCAATGCCCGAATACAATCGCTTTTCCAAAGGCATTTTCAGTTGGGTAGGCTTCCGTACAAAATACATCGAGGTTGAAAATACAGAGAGAGCCGCAGGTAAAACCACCTGGAATTTCTGGAAGCTGTTTATGTATTCCCTTGAAGGTATTTATGCATTTTCCACAGCACCTCTTGCGATGTCGGTTGTGATTTCAATGCTGCTGTTTGTCCTTGCGATTGTTTTTATAATTATTGCAGTTGTAAATTCAGCCGAGTACCTTGCAATTATAGCAATGGTTTGCCTTGTGGGCGGACTTAACCTGTTCTGTATGGGCGTGCAGAGTCAGTATATCGCAAAAACCTATATGGAAGTAAAGGACAGACCAAGATATATAATCGGCGAAACCGAAGAATTGTACAAGAAAAGAAAGGAACGATAATTATGAATATCTGGCACGATATTTCCCCTAACCGAATTACCAAGGAAAATTTCTTTGCTGTAATCGAAATCGAAAAGGGCAGCAAGATGAAGTACGAGCTTGACAAGAAAACAGGCTTTCTTATGCTTGACCGTGTGCTTTACACATCAACACACTATCCTGCAAACTATGGCTTTATCCCAAGAACCTATGCCGAGGACGGCGACCCATTGGATGTTCTCGTGCTTTGTTCAGAGTCAATCTGCTCACTTGCACTTGTAAACTGCTACCCAATAGGTGTAATTTCAATGCTTGATAATGGTGCACGCGACGATAAAATTATTGCAATTCCTTTCAATGACCCTACATACAATTCCTACCGTGATATCAGCGAGCTTCCTAAGCATATATTCGAGGAAATGTCCCACTTTTTCAGCGTTTATAAATCCCTTGAAGATAAGGAAACTGTAATCGACGAAATGAAGGGAAGGGAAGAAGCAATCGCAATCATAGAGCGTTGTATCGACAGATATATCGACAGCTTCTGCAAGGGCAGGATTTCCGAATAAAATATAAGGTCTTTGAGTAATTCAGCTTACTCAAAGACCTTTTTTCAATATTTAACAGCCTCAGCAATTCTTGCGGCAATTTCATCCGCTGACCCAATTCCGTCAACGGAAATATTTGAATTTTCCCTGTAAATCGGTACTCTTCCGTTGTAAATTTCTTCAAGCTGTTCTTTGGTATTATTCATAACGAGCGGACGGTTGCTGTCACCCGAAATGCGTTCATAGCAAGCTTCAAACGGAATGTCAATGTAAACCACAATGCCGTTTCCCGAAGCAATTTCCGCATTTTCCTTTTTAAGCATCGCACCGCCGCCGCAGGCAATTACCGCACCCTTTTCGGCAAGTTCTCCGATAACCGCAGTTTCAGTGTCACGGAAATATTTTTCGCCTTTTTCCGCAAAAATCTGCGGAATTGTCATTCTCTCACGTTCGACAATGTAATCGTCCATATCAATAAATCCGCAGCCGTTTTTACGGGCAAGAATTTTTCCCACAGTGGATTTTCCGCAGCCCATAAAACCGCAAAGATAAACAGCTTTCATATTATTTCTCCTCATCCTCAGGCTTGTCAGCAGTGAATTCAATAATCTTGTTGTGAAGTTCTTCTTCAAGGCAGGAATAGAACATCGCAAAAAGCACGTCCACAAGCCCTAACAGAAACATATTCTTGTTGGTAATTTCCGCAAGAGAGGGGACATTTGTGTAAATATAAGTCTTGTACCAATCAGCGGTAAAAGGCGGAAGTTTTTTGCCCTTGCGTACCAGATATTTGGTTTCCAGAAAGGTTTCGGAAATCATATCCTTGTAATTTTCCGCACCCTTTTCCATAACCGCCGTGTACAGACGGTAAAGCTGGTCGTCGGTCATAAAATCGTCACCGTTTTTAACGTTTTTCAGCGTCGGAATGCGTACTGCAAGAGAGTAAACAATCATCGGCAGCACGCGGTTGTATTCCTCATTCTGCATTTCCACACAGGTTCTGTCATTAATTCTCAGACCAAGTGCCTGCAAGCTGTCAGTGTCGGTAATATTATTCAGAACAACCTTGAAAGCATCCTTGATGTTGACGTTGTAAAAATCCTTTTCCGTAATGGAATAGATGTATTTTATAGCGTTGTAAAGACTAACGCCGCCCTTGATTATCGTGTCGGCAATACCGTTAATTGCCGCTGTTTCATTAATAAAAAGCATTCAGAAGCTCCTTTCGGTCAATCCTTTTTTCCGTAAGCGTCCTCACGGGTAAGGCGCTCCCATTGGGGCATTTTTATCTCAACGTGCTTCTTTTCCCGTTTTTCAGGTGCAACTTTTTCGCCTTCCTCGTCATCGTTGTAGCCTGCCATAAATGCGTCAAAAAGCGTATCAAAGGTCTGCGGAACAAACGGCTTCACGTTTACCGTATCAGAGGAAACAACAGTGGAAACCTGCGGCTCGGCAGGGGTCTGAACAGGTTCATTCTGTATATTGGTCTGCTGCACGGCAGGTTCGGCAATGCTTTGTACAGGTGTGCTGTTTTTTTCGTATGTTTTCTCAACAGGAGCGTGCGGAGTCTTTGTCTTGCTTGCAAGCTTGACTTCCTCGCAGAGCCTGTCTGAGTAATCAAGAAATTCATCCAGCTGAGAAAGTGTTGCCTCGCCGATTTTAAGGTTACGCTTCATATTTGAAAGGTACTGCGACCATTCCTTGAACTCATTTTCGTCAATACCCTTTCCGACACGCTTGTACAGAGCGTTGTAAAGCTTCTGACAGCGTTTCTCCGTTTCGGGCGGAACAGTAACAGGAATATCAGGTTTAGGCTCAACAGCAGGGACAGGTGCAGGCATAACTTCTTCCTCAGGAGCATTGACCTTTGCAGCCTGAGCAATGCTTTCCAGAAGCTCCTCATATTGCTTGCGGCAGGTTTTACCTGAGCTGTTTACACGGTCACATCTGGTGTTATCATCCGTAACAGTAAAGTATCTGTTACAGGCTTCACATTTACGCAGATAAATTCCTCTCTGAAGCATAAGCTCAAATTCAAGGTCAATTATAGCCTTAAGGCTGTCAGGGAGATAAAGCTCGGTAGGGTTGTCACGAATTGCTTCAAGAGCAAAATTCATATCAATTTCGCCCGGACGGGACATATTCTTAACGTAAGCATAAGCCTCCATAGCAACCTGGTCGTGAATTCTGGAGCAGTTTCTGTTTTCCAGCGGAGTCATATCCTGACCGTGTGAAAGTGCCTCGGCAAAGCGTCTGTAAATGGCTTTTGAAACCTTGCTTACCGCAAAAGCCGCATTAGGCAGAGTTGCAGGTGTGCAGAGCCTTACCGATGGCATAGCTTTATCGGGACAGCCCAGCTCGTTTGCCGCAACAGAAACCGCAAGGTCAAAATATTCCTTTCGTGTGCGGATAATCTCCTCAGTGAGCGGAGATTCCCCCTCAGAGGTGCCGAAAATGAATTCAAGCTTGTTGCGTGCGTATTCCTGAAGCCTTACAATGCTTGTCCAGCGGTTCATTGCACGGTTTGTCTTATATTCGGAAATGCGGCGGAAAATAGCTGTTTCGTAAAGATTTTTCGGAGTAATGCACCTTGCCCACAGTTCTTCAAGACCAATTCTCTCACTGTGACAGATGTACTCAATAATGCAGTCGGTGACAATTTCGGAGTAATCGCTTGAAATACACGCCTCAATAAACGGGTGAGCACGGCTTACCACAGTTTTTGCATTGGAAATGACATTCTGCGGAAGACGTCCGTTTTTGCGTGCAATTCTTCCTGCCTCAATGCATTGTTCCCAGAAATATGTAAAATCAAATTCAGTAAATTGCAGAAGCGTTTTGGATAGATCAATCTTGTAAAAATTATTGTTATCGTAAACCGCAAATTTTACAATGCTGTTATTCATTTCCGAACTCCTCTCCGAAATAAAAATATATTTATTTAATTATATCACATATTTCTCTCTTTTTCAATTATTTTTGCAAAAAAAGCTCTGCGGTACAGATAAAGCGGTAATTGCAAAAAAATTCAAAAAATACTTGCCAAAAGCAAAAAAGTATGTTATAATACTAATACTTACGGATTTATCCGATATATAGGTGTGCGGGCCCTGTGCAACGGAACACCGTGAACCATGTCAGGCGGGGAACCGAGCAGCATTAAGCGGAACGTTCTGTGTGCCGCAGTAAGCCTGCACACCTATGTATCGGATTATTTTATTTTTAGGGTGGTAAACTCATTGAAAATAACGGACAGAATTGTCAGATTGCTGAAAAGCTTTCTTCCTGTGCTCCTGTTTCATATAGTAATAGCTGTGACAGCAGGTGCTGTTATAATAACATATTCCTATGGAACTGACGAAGTCAGGCAGTATTATCAACCGCTCCTGATTGCGGCTGGTCTGTCTCTTTTGCCTGCTTTGCTTGCTTATCATTTCTTTTTCGGAAACGATGCGAAATACAGCAGTTCAAAGCTTGGCGAGTTTGACAGAAATATGCTTATGCAGTTCGGAGTAAGATATGAAAGACAGCTCAGAGAAGCCATAATCGATATGCATTGTTTTGATTTCAATACAGCACTTGATAAATACGAGGAGCTTTTTGAAAAACAGCTTGCAGACAATCAGAAGGTTGTGCTTTCTTTTTATACAGGACGCTGCTATCAGCTGATGGGCTATCCCGCAAATGCTGTAAAGCATTTTGAAACCTGCCTTGAACTGGGAATGAAGCTTAACGATGTGTATCTGCTTGCAGCAAGATGCCTTACACAGAACGGCAGATTTGACGATGCTATAGAGTATTACAGCGTGCTGATTGAAAGAGAAAGCTATTTTGAATTCATATATACCGATATCGGTCTTGCGTATCTGAAAAAGGGTGACGGCGAAAAGGCACTTGAATATTTCAGAAAATCCGTCGATGAGGGAATGAATTATTCCTTTGCACTGGGTGGCTGTTCGCTTGCTTGCTTGCAGATGAAAGACCTTGAAAAAAGCAATGAGTATTTTAAGGAAGCTGTCAGATGCAGTATGGAGGACGTCAACGGCTTCAAGGTTTACTATTGCAGCATTGCCGAGTCCGTGGGACTTCTTAATGAAATTGACGAAAATATGAAAATCAACACTGATACTATGAAGGAGCTTGTCAGATAAGGAGTGAGTAAAATGTATAAGGCACTTTACCGTAAATACCGTCCTATGACCTTTGACGACGTTGTTTCACAGCCGCATATTACCACAACTCTGCGTAATCAGCTCATTAATAATAAAACTGCCCACGCCTACTTGTTTACAGGTTCAAGAGGTACGGGTAAAACTACCTGTGCAAGAATTCTTGCAAAGGCACTCAACTGTCAGCACCCTGTTGACGGAAATCCCTGCCTTGAATGTGAAATCTGCCGTGACGCAGATGCAAGTGCACTTGCGGATATTATCGAAATCGATGCCGCTTCAAATAACGGCGTAAATGATATCCGTGACCTGCGTGACGGTGCAGTATATACCGCCGAAAGATGTAAATACAAGGTTTACATCATCGACGAAGTCCATATGCTCAGTAAGGATGCTTTCAATGCCTTGCTGAAAATAATGGAGGAACCGCCTCCGCACGTTAAATTTATTTTAGCGACAACAGAAGTACACAAGGTTTTGCCTACAATTCTTTCACGCTGTCAAAGGTACGATTTCAGAAGAATTCTGCCTGCTGACATAACCGAAAGACTTATGTACGTTGCAGAAAAGGAACAGATTAACCTCGACCGTGAGGCTGCCGAGCTTATTGCCAAAACAGCCGACGGCGGTATGCGTGACGCACTTTCTTTGCTTGACCAGTGTGTGGCATTTTCCGATAATGTTACGCTTGACATCGTTTCAAATGCGGCAGGAATTGCGGGACGTGAGCCTGTTTTTGACATTATTGAAGCGGTTGCCGATAATAATGCTGCAAAGGCTATAGAAGTTATCGACAAGCTTTATAATATGTCCAAGGATATGCAGAAACTTTGTGAGGAGCTTATTTCTCAGTTCAGAAATATTATGCTTGCAAAGGCAGTTCCCGAAAATATTGATTTGCTTGTGTGTATGCCTAACGAGCTTGACCGTATAAAAACGCTTGCGGATAAGCTTACGCTTGATGAAATAATGTCCAAGCTTGAAATTCTCCAGTCCTGCAACGAGCGTGTTGCAAAGGTCAGTGCAAAGCGTGTGGAAATGGAAATGAGCCTACTTAAGCTTTGCTCGGTTAAGCCTGCACAGACAGCTGCAGCGGTAAGCCCTGAGCTTCTTGCGAAAATTGATATGCTTGAGCGTAAGCTTGCCGAACAGCCTGTTCAGCAGAATACACGTCAAAGTTCAAGACCCCAGTACGTTCCGCAGCAGCAGAATGAAGCTGCTGACCTTACAGCAATTCAGTCCGTTCAGCTTTTTGATGAGCCGAGATGGCAGGATATCCTCGAGAAATTTGCGGAAATCAGTCCGTCAGTAAAGGGTGCATTAAGCGGCTCTTACGCTAAAAAGGGCGGAGGATATATGTTTATTGCCACCACAAACAGCTTCTTTATTGACCTTTTGCGTAATAAGGAGCACGTTGCAAAGCTTAGAGAGGCTATTTACCTTGTAACAGGCGAAAAGCTGGCGATAAAGGCAAAATATGTGGGTGACAAAAATAATGCCCAGAATGACAAATTAGCGGGTGTTCTGAGCAGAGCACAGGAAAATAATATTCCTGTGGAGCAGCAGTCATAAGGGTTTACGGTTTCATACGAAACGTAATCATAAATTTGTAAAATCACGGGGCGTCTTCCGCCGATGGATGCTTCGTTTAATCTATTAAGTTTTTGCGGCGGAGAAACGGAGTAAAAAAATGAGAGCAAGATTACCACAGGGAATGGGCGGCGGTGCTCAGAATATGAACAGTATGATTAAGCAGGCTCAGAAAATGCAGGAGAAAATCACTGAGGTTCAGGAAGATATCGAAAACAGAGAGTTCTCCACAACTGTAGGCGGCGGTGCTGTAGAAGTAACAATGACAGGCAGAAAGGCTATTAAGAACCTTGTTATCAAGCCTGAGGTCGTTGACCCTGACGATATCGAAATGCTTCAGGACCTTATTATCAGTGCATTCAACGATACTGTAAAGCAGATTGAGGAAACAACAGAAAAGGAAATGGGTGCAATCACAGGCGGCGTTTCCTTCCCGGGTCTTTTCTGATTGACAAATCTTACGGCATACACGTCAACCCGTGTATGCCGTTGAACTTTATTATAGGAGGAAGTCTGAAAAAATTTCAGACTCCGAGTTTTGGCTTCGAAACAGCAGTTTCGAATTTTGAGAGCAAAACCACAAAACGTCGGAAAGGAGTGCATTTTCCTTATCAGGAAAATGAATATTTATATGGCTAATAACAGTACCGCACTTCCTCTCGTGCTTCTTGCAGAGCAGTTTGCACGTCTTCCTGGCATAGGTATGAAAAGTGCACAAAGACTTGCATATCACGTTATGAGTATGACCGATAAGGAGGCACAGGATTTTGCCGATGCAATAATTCGTGCCCACAGTACAATAAAAAGCTGTGCAGAATGTCAGAATTTAACGGAGGATGAGCTTTGTCCCGTTTGTGCAGATGAACTGCGTGACCACAGTACAATCTGCGTTGTAGAAACCCCAAAGGATATTTCGGCATTTGAGCGTACCAACGAGTATAAAGGCGTTTATCACGTCCTGCACGGTCTTATTTCGCCCCTTGACGGAATAACACCGGACAAAATTCGTCTCAAGGAGCTTCTTGCACGCATACAAAAGGGCGGCGTGGAGGAGGTCATTATGGCAACAAACCCAACAGTAGAGGGCGAAGCAACAGCTATGTACATCTCAAAGTTGCTTAAACCGCTGGGGGTAAAGGTTACAAGACTTGCGTTCGGTCTGCCCGTTGGCGGCACTTTGGAGTACGCAGATGAGGTTACACTTTTCAAAGCTTTGGAAAACAGAAACGAGATATAGTTTTAAATTTTGTGCAAAATCACGAAAATAAAAATAACTATTGACAACGAAAGAAAAATATGATAATATATATAAGTCGCTTGAAGAGATTCGCTGATATATCCAATAATGGGATATAGCCAAGCGGTAAGGCAGCGGACTTTGACTCCGTCATTTCGGTGGTTCGAATCCACCTATCCCAGCCAGTCAAAAAGTTCGTTGTAAATGAACTTTTCACAGCGAACTTATATACTGGGGTGTCGCCAAGCGGTAAGGCACCTGACTCTGACTCAGGCACTTCCGGGGTTCGAATCCCTGCACCCCAGCCAAATGCAGCCTCATACTTATGTATGAGGCTAATTTAATAATGAATGATGAATAATGAATAGTGAATAATAAATTGACAGGCTGCATTTGTATTATTCGTTATTCATTATTCATTTTTATTTATTCATTAAAAGGAGTATGTTATGGAAAATCCTCTTTTGGATAAATCATTGCACTTTGCCGCAAGAATAGTAAGGCTTTGTCAGTATCTTCAAAAAGAGAAAAAGGAAGCTGTAATTTCCAAACAGATTTTACGAAGTGGCACATCAATTGGGGCAAATGCTAATGAAGCGGCATATGGTGTCAGCCAGGCAGATTTTATTGCCAAATTGCAAATTTCTCTAAAAGAAACTGCTGAAACTGAATATTGGTTGAGACTGCTGATTTTGACGGAATATATAGAAAAAAATCTTGGCGAGTCTATGCTTGAAGATTGTCTTGAAATCAAGCGGATTTTAATTTCATCTTTAAACACGGCTAAAAGAAACCAGAAAAACGATAAAGGCAGGTAACATAATGCTCGACGATATTATTGAATTTGTTGTTGAACTTGCAGTAGAAATATTCTGCTCCGTGACCGAGGGCAGCGAGAAGAAGCCGCTGAAATTAGGCTGGGTAATAGCTTTCACAGTAATTATGGGCATCGCCCTTATCGCTTCTTTGTGTATCTTTGCAACAAAGGGTAACGAAAACCGATTTCTCTTTATGGTGTGTGCAATCGGTTTGGCACTTGGAATTGGCTTTATGTGGCGAAAATATTTTAATGATAAAAAATAAGTCGGAAAGATTGGTTTCTTTCCGACTTTAATTTTATTCAACAAAAGCAAATCTCGGCTTGATATTGCCGTGGTCGTCAACATCTTCAAGGAACATCTTCAACGGTCTTACCCAAACCGTTGGCTTGTCGTAAATCTGCATATAAACAACCATTTCTTCAAGAGTTTCGCTGTCTTTTGCAACATTCAGCACAACATAATCTCCGCCCTTGAAATGCTTGTAGTGACCGCCGAGAACGATTTTTCTTCCCTCAGGCACGCCAATTCCTACAACGCCATTATTCTTTGGTGCAGGCTCTTCCTTTACCTCAACAACAGGAGCAACAGGGGCAGGTGCAGGCTCAGCAGGTGCTTCAACCTTAACCTCAATAGCCTCAGGCTCAGGAATTTCCACAGCCTTGCTACCGTCAGCAATAATCATAGACTTGTTCTTCGGCACGCAGATTTCAGCATTGCCGCCGCCGAAAGTCTTGCCCGTAAGCAGGTCAACAAGCTTGCCGTACTTCGTGTTGAAACGGAAGGTGTAATCGCCGTCACTGACATTAAGCAGAATGTAAACTTCCTCGCCGTCCTTTTCACGCTTGAAAGAGAAGGTCTGATTGCGAAGCTCCATTTTGGAGTAACCGCCCGACTGAATTGCAGGTGTGGAAAGTCTTATCGCACCAAGCGCGGAAATGTGTTTCAAAAGCTCGTCATTTCTGTCAGGAATGTTGTTCAGGTCAAGACAAGGTCTTACAGGCAGGTCAGCCTCAGCGCCGTGTCCTTTTGCACCGTAAATGCCGAATTCACTTCCGTAGTAAATTGACGGTACACCGTACATTCCATACATCATCGTGTAACAGCATTCAACCCTTGCAGGGTCTTTCAGCACCGACATAAGACGTGAAACATCGTGATTGTCAAGGAAATTGTACATATAAAGGTTGCCGTACTGACCATTCTGATAGTCAATTGAGTGAGCAATTTCAAAGTAGTTGCGGTCATTGTGTGAGGAATAAATTCCCTTGTAGCACTGATAATTTGTCACGCAGTCAAACATTTCAGGGTTAGCCCAGTGATTGTACTGACCGTGAATAATTTCGCCCATCAGCCAGAAGTCGGGACGCATACTGCGTGTCAGTGTGTGAATGCGTCTGATAAAATCATCGGTAAGACAGTCGGCAGCATCGAAACGGATACCGTCAATGCCCCATTTTTCAATCCACATCTTCACAGCACCGAAAAGATGCTCCACAACCTCATTGTTGTAAAGGTTCAGCTTTACAAGGTTGTAGCAGCCATTCCAGCCGTCATAGGAGAAGCTGTCGCCGTAAGGGGAGCGACCTCCGAAATTCACACCTGCAAACCAGTCCTTGTAGCGTGAATTCTGACCGTTCTGCTGTAAATCCTTGAAAGCGAAATGGTCTCTGCCGACGTGGTTGAAAACACCGTCCAGAATAACACGGATGCCGTTCTTGTGCAGTTCTTCGCAAACCTTGGCGAAATCCTCGTTCGTACCGAGACGCTTGTCAATGGTGTAGTAATCGGTTGTGTCGTAGCCGTGCTCAAAGGACTCGAAAATCGGTCCGAAATAAATTGCGTTCATATTCAGGCTTTTGAGGTGCGGAATCCACTCAATAACCTTCAGAATTCTGCCCTTGTCAAGGTCTTTTGCTTCGGAGCGGAAACGCTCACAGCCGCAGAAGCCGAGAGGGTAGAGGTGATAAATATTACTTTTTTCAATCCAGTGGGACATAGTAAAACTCCTTTTCAGTTTGCATAAATCTTTTACATTATACCATAATGCTGTCCGCATATCAAGTGTTTAATATGAATTTCAACAAAAACGTACTATTTCCAACAGCAACTTTTGTTGTATATGCACCAAAAAATGCTGAATAAAATTTCCTGAAATCTCTTGCAATCCAAAGAAAAAAATTGTATAATATATGTTGGATATGTCGGTTCGCCGATTATTTGTGTCATTTGCCGCCGTAAATGATATTTTTAATTACAACGGCGGGGAAAAGGAGATTTTTTTATGTTTAAGGAAATTACCGCAAATACTGTTGCAAAGGCTAAGGAAGAGGTTACTGTTTCAAATGGTGTTATCGTGCTTATCGCAGTGGTGTCCTTCCTCGTGGGACTCATCATCGGTATCGTTTGCACAGCAGGCGTAAAGTCCAAGAAAGCAAAGAAAAACACCTTCAATGCAGATGATTACGCAAGAGAACTCAACTTCGGCTATGACGACGAGGACGATTTCGATTTTGATGAGGAAGAACTCTCATTCTGATACTTATTTGCTAAAAAATAAAACACAGTAAAGGATTTTCAAAGATATGAAGCTTGGTATGGTTGGTCTCCCTAACGTGGGAAAGAGTACACTTTTTAACGCACTTACAAACGCAGGCGCTGAGTCTGCAAACTATCCGTTCTGCACAATCGAGCCTAACGTGGGTATCGTTTCCGTTCCTGATGAAAGACTTGATAAGCTGAAGGAAATGTATAACCCCGATAAGTTCACCCCCGCAACCCTCGAATTCGTTGATATCGCAGGTCTTGTAAAGGGTGCGTCAAAGGGCGAGGGTCTTGGCAACAAGTTCCTTGCAAATATCCGTGAGGTTGACGCTATCGTTCACGTTGTACGCTGCTTCGAGGATATCGATATTATCCACGTTGACGGCGAAATCAACCCTGAACGTGATATTGAAACAATTGACCTCGAACTTATCTTCTCCGATATCGAAATGGTTGACCGCCGTATCGACAGAGCAAAGAAAGCCGCAAAGGGCGACAAGAAGTTCCTAGCAGAAGTAGAGTTCCTCGAAGCTTTGAAACAGCACCTTGAAGAAGGACATTCCGCACGTTCCTTAGACTTTACCGAGGAGCAGGCAGAGCTTATCAAAACAACTCCGCTTCTCTCCGCAAAGCCTGTTATCTACGCAGCAAACCTCTGCGAGGACGACTTCAAGAACAACATTGAAACTTCCGTCCACTATAAAAAGGTATGCGAAATTGCAAAGCGTGAGAACGCGGCTGTTCTCCCAATCTGTGCGCAGCTTGAAGCCGAAATTTCCGATATGAGCGACGAGGACAAGGAAATGTTCCTCTCCGAGCTTGGTCTTGAAGTTTCAGGTCTTGACAGAATTATCAAGGAAGGCTACGCACTTCTCGGACTTATTTCCTACCTCACAGCAGGACAGCCAGAGGTAAGAGCGTGGACAATCACAAAGGGTACAAAAGCACCACAGGCGGCAGGTAAAATCCATACCGACTTTGAAAGAGGATTTATCCGTGCCGAGGTTGTCAGCTTCGATGACCTTATGGAATGCGGCTCACTCAATGCCGCAAAGGAAAAGGGTCTTGTCCGTTCCGAGGGTAAGGAGTACGTAATGAATGACGGCGACGTTGTTCTGTTCAGATTTAATGTGTAAAACGAAAGCAAGCTTTCGTTTACGAGTATTTCTGCGTTGCAGAAATACATCGTGGTTTGTTTGGTAATTAAAAAATAAGTGAGGGCGGATTTTTCCGCCCTTTGTTTTTAGGAGTGACAATATGAGCTACATATCCGAATTACGAAAATATATAGGACATAATCCCATTATAAATATAGGTGCGACAATTATTGTTCTCAATGATAAAAACGAAATTCTTCTCAACCTCAGAACCGATACAAACACTTGGGGAATAATCGGCGGCAGTATGGAACTCGGTGAAAGTCTTGAAGAAACTGCTTCCCGTGAATTGTGGGAGGAAGCAGGTCTGAAAGCCGAACGATTTGAATTGCTTGATGTTCTCTCGGGTAAGGATTTGTATTTCCGTTATCCCAATGGTGACGAAACCTATACAGTGATTACCTTATATAAATCCTATGGAGTAACAGGTAAGTTGAAAATAAATGATGATGAAAGTCATAAGCTTCAATATTTTCCACTTGATAATTTGCCAAAGTTGGAAAGTCGTGCTGAATATGTTATAAACAAAATCAGAAATAAACTTTAACAACTCCATTCTTGAATTTTGAGCACACAAGCCCGATATTTTTTCGCACAGCGAAAAAATTCGGAGACGAACGCTTTGCGTTCGTTTTCCTCACTCAATTAAGTTCACAAATTAGTAATTGACAAACAGAAAAATATATGTTAAATTAATCATATGGAAACGATTACTTTTAAATAAAATTGTTATTTTCTGACGAAAGGTTGTATGAAAAATGAGCGAGAAGATTTACGGTATCCATATGGGCGCTGCAAAGTGCGCTGTTGACCTTGGCGACGGCTCCGAAAGAGGAGAGTACGTTAACCAGGACTATATCCTCCACGCCCTGGGCAGACCACACAGAAGTATCAGCCTTATGTACTGCTACTACCCACTCGACAAGGAGTGGCCCGGCAGAATTTCCGAGGTTATGAAGGACGCCGAGGTTTCCTTCCAGTGGGACTACCCATACGATGACTACTTTACATACAAGGGCGGTCTTAACGGTACAACCGACGATGAGCCTTTCACCTATATGAGAGATGTCCGCCGTCACGGTCAGGACGTTACCCTCACACTTACCGTTGACCCTAACGTGTCCGACGAGCACCTCATTGCAATCGCAAAGGAGTTGCGTCCTTTCGGCAGACTGCTTCTCCGTATCAACCACGAAGCAACAGGTGACTGGTTTTCTTTCACAAAGCGTACAACCTATCAGGGTGTAGCTGATTTCTTTGTTCGTTTCAGCAAGATTATCCACGAGCACGCTCCTAACGTTAAGACAATTATCTGTATCGGCGGTGTTGAGCACCCTGAAAATGGTCCTGAAATGGAAAAGGAAAAGGAATTTGCTCAGTGTATCCCAGAGGCTGATATCTGGTCTGTTGACAAGTATATGGCTCTCCACTGGGGCTGGCCTTTCGACGTTGCATTAAAGGGCGGAAACAGCTTCTCCAGAAGCAAGGTTAGAGACACATATAACCTCACAAAGCTCAGCTTTGAAAGATATAAGGAGCTTAACGGCGGCGTTGCAAAGCCAATGGTAATGTCCGAGTTCAATGCTGACGGCGACGTAACAGGTGCTTACGACCAGGCAATGATGGTCAAGGAATTCTGCAATATTATGGAAGAAGAAAACGCAGACTGGTTCAGCGGCTTCACATTCTATCAGTTCCGTGACAGAGGACGTCTCGGTCTTGAAATTCAGGACCCTAACAACGCTGACGTTGGTATTCCACAGCCTGTTATGAAGACTTACAAGGAAATTATCCACAGCGAGCGTTTCCTTCCTAAAATGGAGCAGGGCAGCGAAATCGAACTCCCTGTAACACTCCGCTGGGGCGGTGCAGAGGATGCAGATGGTCTTGCAATTCCAATGCATTTCGACAGCAACCCGCACTTCTGCGAGCTCTATTTTGATGAGGACGACGACAGCAACTATATGATGGAAATCAACGGCAGATGGTTCTATAAGTCACCTGAAGCAAAGTGCATCGACCTTATGAGTGCATTCTATGAGAAGCCTTTGGACGGTGCTTGTGATATGACTCTCAAGCTTTTTGCACCTCCTGCAAGCGGCGAAAACGACCCATCTCAGGGCGATGACTGGGCAGAGAATTACTACTATACAGTAAAGAAGCTGCCAAAAATCAGACTCGAATTTGAGCCTGTTGTTCTTTAATAATTTTAACGGCAAAGATATTTTTGTATCTTTGCCGTTTTTATATGATATGTATCTGATTATAATTTAACCTCTTGCATAGTGAGTCAGTTTTCTTTTCCCCAAACTTTTTCCGTAGTCCTTTTTTCAGACAAGGACAATGCCAGCTCGGGACAATGATGAATACAGCGATAGCAATTCATACATTTTTCTTTATTGATTACAGGATAATTGTCTGTAGCGGTAATCGCATTTTGCGGACAATTTCTTTGGCATTTACCGCAGTTTATGCACTTGTGTTTATGAAGGTATATCGGAAAAGTTGTATGCTTACCAAGCATTTTATTCGGGTAATTCAGCAGTGTGTACCACTTTGATTTTGGAATATCTGCCTTTGAATGTGATTTCAGCCTACATATAAACGTGCTGAAATCCGTTTTTATTTTGGACGGTAAATCTTTTTCGTTCTTAAACCAACACTCCATAAATGGTGCAAGAAGAATTCCGTCTGTTGCAGAACAGCGATAGCTTGCAGAGTGTATCGGGATAATCTTATGCTTGATACATTCTTTCGCAAGAACACGCAAACAGTTTTCCGAATACAAACCGCAGGTGGTAAATATAAAAGCGGGAATTCTTCTGCTTGAATTTATTGTATCAAGAAATTTTATTAACTGAGGTGCAGGTTCAGCGTGATATGTAGGTGTACCAAGAATTACAGCCGAATAGTTCTCAATGGAAAAGTTTTCAGGAAGTTTTTCCACTGAATAAATATCTGCTGAAATTTTATCTGCGTAATTTTTTATGTGCTCAGCAACAGCTTTTGTATTGCCTACTCCCGAAAAATATATTATCAGAAATGGTTTCATTTGACTTACTCCAATTAGTATTATTAAACAGAAAGGCTGTGCAGCAGGACGTGTACGCCCTTACTACAACAGCCTTTATTTTATTCTTCACCATTAGTAAGTGCATAAGAAAGCATCATAATGCTGTCACCAAGATGTACATTTTCAACCACAACGTCTTTGTGGGAAATTTTGATATCGTAGTGACTGAAATTCCAGAATGCCTTTATGCCTAATGCAACAAGCTTGTCAGCAAGCTCCTGTGCCGAGGTTTTCGGAATACACAGAATAGCAATCTGCGGCTGTTCAGCTGCAAAAAAGCTTTCCATCTGCGTTACAGGCATTACATCAAGCCCCGCAACAGTAGTTCCTGCCTTTGCCGCATCGCTGTCGAAAATACCCACCAGCTTGCAGCCGTACTCGCTGAAATTCATATGCGTAGCAATAGCACGTCCAAGGTTACCTGCACCGATAAGCACAGTTTTATACCCCTGTGTAACCCCAAGAATTTTGCCGATTTCAGCTTGAAGCTCGATTAAGTTGTAACCGTACCCCTGCTGCCCGAAGCCGCCGAAGCAGTTTAAATCCTGTCTGATTTGTGAAGCGGTAAGCGACATTTTCTCAGCCAGTTCACCGGAGGAAATCCTTACCGTACCCTGCTTCACAAGCTCGCCTATAAAGCGGTAATACCGCGGCAGACGCTTGATAACAGAGATTGATATACCTGATTTCTTTGCCATTTGCGTGCACGTCCTTTATCTTTACTGCATTAACTTTGCAAGTCTTTCGTTGATAGCAACGAGGAAAGCCTCTGTGTCAACAGTCTGCTTGTTAGGAATAGAGGAGAGAGCAGCAAGGTCGCCTGTCATAACGCCCTCTTCAATTGTCTGAATTGTAGCCTTTTCAAGCTTGTCAGCAAACTCAACAAGGGCAGGTGTGTTGTCCAGTTCGCCCCTCTTGCGGAGTGCACCGCTCCAAGCGAAGATTGTAGCGACGCTGTTTGTGGAAGTCTTTTCGCCCTTGAGGTGCTTGTAGTAGTGACGCTGAACAGTACCGTGAGCAGCCTCGTATTCGTAAACGCCGTCAGGGGAAACGAGAACAGAAGTCATCATAGCAAGGCTTCCGTAAGCTGTAGCAACCATATCGGACATTACGTCGCCGTCATAGTTCTTACAAGCCCAGATGTAACCACCGTTTGAACGAACAACTCTTGCAACAGCGTCGTCGATGAGTGTGTAGAAATATTCAATGCCAGCTGCTTCAAACTTTTCCTTGTACTCGTTCTCATAGATTTCTGCAAAAATATCCTTGAAGCGGTGGTCGTACTTCTTGGAGATAGTATCCTTTGTAGCAAACCAGAGGTCCTGCTTCAGGTCAAGAGCGTAGTTGAAGCAAGCTCTTGCAAAGCTGCCGATGGACTTGTCTGTGTTGTGGAGCCCCTGAATGATACCGTCAGTGCCGCCGAATTCGTGAATGAGGGAACGTGTTTCGTTGCCGTCCTTGTCAGTAACAACAAGCTCAGCCTTGCAGCCTTCTTCAACACGCATTTCAGTGTTCTTGTAAACATCGCCGTAAGCGTGACGAGCGATAGTGATAGGCTTTGTCCAGGTTGGAATAAATGGAGTGATACCCTTTACAATGATAGGTGTACGGAAAACAGTACCGTCAAGAATAGCACGGATAGTACCGTTAGGGGACTTCCACATTTCCTTGAGGTTGTACTCAGGCATACGAGCAGCGTTAGGTGTGATAGTAGCACACTTTACAGCAACACCGTACTTCTTTGTAGCCTCAGCAGAGTCAAAAGTAACCTGGTCGTTTGTCTCGTTACGGTGAACAAGACCGAGGTCATAGTATTCGGTGTTGAGTTCAACATAAGGAGTGAGAAGAATATCCTTGATCATCTTCCAGATGATACGGGTCATCTCGTCGCCGTCCATTTCAACAAGTGGGGTAAGCATTTTAATTTTATCAGCCATTTTAAAAACCTCCGTTTATAATAAATTTAAAATTACCTATTGTAACCGTTTCAGTGTAGCCGTAATAATCAGGTGCGTCAACGTGAAAAGTGTAATCATAAGCCTGATAATACTTTCGATAAAGCATACTTTCGGCTTTCTTCACCTTAATATCTACAGCACCATATAAAACGTCAATCATTTTTTCAATAATGTCAAAAATCTCGTTGTCGGTAAGTGCTGTAAATTCCGTTTCTGATATAGCTGTATCTTCAGCAAAGCCAAGATAATTAGTTCTTGCAATATCATCTGCAAGCAGAATTTTACATCCCATAACCTGAGGTGCATCAAAAATGATTATTTCAGGGTAAATTCGAATAGAAAAATAATTGATAGGTGTTTTTTTATCCCATAAGCAAATATAATATCCTTTTTTGGGAGAACAGTTGTGACCAAACGGCAGAATTTCATAATTCTGAGTATTGAATATCAACTTGAACTTATATTTTTGAGCAATAGCTTCAATTGTATTTCTGACAACATCTTCTTTAAAATTAAAGCGTGTTTTCGGAACTCTTGGTGCAGGAATCATTTCCACAGGCGGAATATAAGAATTAATCTTCTCCAGTTTTTGTTCTGTGCTTTCGTGAGTCAGTGCCCAGTAGAAAATCCATATCAACGGAGTAAATATAAGTCCCGGTGCAGATATTGTGAGCAGTACAACAGATAAACTATAGTGTTCAGGATAATTTACATTAAGATGAATTCCAGCAATCAGCATAGCAATAATAATTGCAGTAACAGCCATTGCCGTATAAAGAAATACAACAGCATTTGCTTTGAGAAAATCTGTTATCTCGTCAATAAACCTTTTCACCTAATCACCCGACAATCAAATATGTCATTTATTTTTCTTAGTAATATCAATCATAACGCCCACAGCAGTACCAACCAGAACACACGCAAACATAACCGCTGCAAAGCTTCCCGACAACGCACCGAAAATCGCACCTGCAATCACACCCACAGCAAATCCGCCGAGAATGTAATTGCGTGAATTATCTTTCTGTACGTCATTTTCTTCCGCCCAGCGTTTCAGCGTAACAAGCCGCTCTCCGTCATCGCCTTCTTCTTCGTCGAAAGCAGTGTTGCGGAGCAACTCGCAGGGAAAACGTGAGCAGCAGCCGCAATGCTCAAGCTCCTTGCCTTCACAGCAAGCCTTGATTTCGCAGTCGCCTGCCCAGTTGCCCTCCTCAAGCTCAAAACAGCCTGTACACAGTTCTTCGATTTTCATTTCGCATTGCGAGCAATCCTTGCCGCAGCGTGACGTCACAACAACAGAAGGATTGTTATTATTTTTAATATCCATACTATTCAATAGAATTTGCAATAAGCACTGCAACAACAATAACTATTGTAGAAATTATATTAAGCTTGGATTCGCTGATGTCGGGAAAATATTTTTTGGCAAAGCTTTTTATTGCATAAATAACAATTAATGCACAGATAAATGCAATAAAATCAGCCGTCGACCAATGATGATGCCTGCGATATCTGAGTAAAAATGTAAGTTCCATTGACTTGAATATCTCCTTTATTTTGCTGCATAACGAATTCCGATAATGACCATAAAAAGAACCATAGCTATTCCAAATGTAACAGAGTCACGTTTCTTTTCGTCCATATCAGGAAAGAATTTTTTTGCTGCCCATTTCATTCCGTAAAAAGCAGCTATTGCACAAAGAAGAATAATCAAATCAGGTGTGTCAAGATAAAAACGTCTTAATATATTCATTACTTCAAACTCTCTCTTGTGTAGTCAAGCAGACCGCCTGCAAGGATAATATCCTTAGTTCTGCCTGAAAGCTCGCAAAGCACAGGAATGTCTGCACCTGTTGTTTTGTTCTTTACTACAAGCTCAGTCTTGCCAGCCTCAATATCAGCACGAACATTAGCAAGTACAAGCTCATCGCCCTGAGAAATCTTTTCGTAGTCAGCCTCATTCACGAATGTGAGTGGGAGAATACCAGCATTGATAAGGTTGGAGCGGTGAATTCTTGCAAAGCTCTTAACCAGAACAGCCTTTACGCCGAGGTGGAGAGGAGCAAGTGCAGCGTGCTCACGGGATGAACCCTGACCATAGTTTGCACCGCCAACGATAATGCTCTTTCCAAGGCTTTCAGCACGAGCAGGGAATTCCTCATCGCAAACTGTAAAGCAGAACTTGGAGATAGCAGGAATGTTGGAACGGAGTGGAAGAATTTTCGCACCTGCAGGCATAATGTGGTCAGTTGTGATGTTGTCGCCAACCTTGAGTGAGCAAGGTGCTTCAATGCTGTCTGCAAGAGGCTTTGTAACAGGGAAAGGCTTGATGTTAGGACCGCGGAGGATTTCAACCTTGTCCATTTCCTCAACAGGAGCAGGTTCAGCAACCATATTATCGTTGATTACGAATTCCTTTGGCATTTCAAATACAGGCATATCACCAAGAGTTCTTGGGTCTGTAAGAACACCTGCAATAGCAGAAGCTGCAGCAAGTTCAGGTGATACAAGATAAATCTGACCATCCTTTGTGCCGGAGCGTCCTTCAAAGTTTCTGTTGAATGTACGGAGGGAAATACCCTTGGAGTTAGGGGACTGACCCATACCGATACATGGACCGCAAGCACTTTCAAGAATACGTGCACCTGCATCAATCATAATAGCAAGAGCACCATTCTGTGCAAGCATATTGAGAACCTGCTTCGAACCAGGAGCAATAGAAAGAGAAACGTCAGGGTGAACAGTTTTGCCCTTGAGAATGTGAGCAACCTTCATCATATCCATGAGGGAGCTGTTTGTGCAGGAGCCGATACAAACCTGGTCAATCTTCATGCCAGCAAGCTCAGTTGCAGACTTGATATTGTCAGGGGAGTGAGGACAAGCCGCAAGAGGAGCAAGCTCAGAAAGGTTGATTTCGATAACCTCATCATAAACAGCATCAGGGTCAGCAGAAAGCTCTGTCCAAACCTCACCGCGCTTCTGAGCGTCAAGGAACTGCTTTGTGATTTCATCGGAAGGGAAGATAGATGTTGTAGCACCAAGCTCAGCACCCATATTTGTGATTGTAGCACGTTCAGGAACAGAAAGTGTCTTTACACCCTCGCCTGTGTACTCAATAACCTTGCCGACACCGCCCTTAACGGACATAATGCGGAGAACTTCAAGAATAACGTCCTTAGCAGCAACCCAAGGATTGAGCTTACCTGTAAGCTTAACATTGACAATCTTAGGATATGTAATGTAGTAAGCACCGCCGCCCATAGCAACAGCAACGTCAAGACCGCCTGCACCGATAGCAATCATACCGATACCGCCGCCTGTTGGAGTGTGGCTGTCGGATCCGATAAGAGTCTTACCGGGAATGCCGAAACGTTCAAGGTGTACCTGATGACAGATACCGTTGCCTGGACGTGAGAAGTAAATGCCGTGCTTCTTAGCAACAGAACCGATAAAACGGTGGTCGTCAGCATTTTCAAAGCCCGACTGAAGTGTGTTGTGGTCGATATATGCGACAGAACGCTCTGTCTTAACTCTCGGAACGCCCATAGCCTCAAATTCGAGGTAAGCCATAGTACCTGTAGCGTCCTGTGTTAATGTCTGGTCAATGCGGATTCCGATTTCCTTACCCTTGACGAATTCGCCGTCAACAAGGTGAGCCTTCAGAATTTTTTCAGTTAATGTGTATCCCATTCTGAACCGTCCTTTCAATTTATAAAAATACATAATATAGTATACCATTTTTCGTGCGGTTTGTCAATAATTTATCAAGAAAACAACTTGCCACAAAAAATGACCTGCGTATCTATCGCAGGTCAACTATTATTTTCCTTTAGTCATAAGAATCATATAATCCGAAGTAACAAATCCACGCTTCTGATAATACCCCTCCGTAAGCTCACCACGCGAAGTAATCAGATAAACGTTCTTTACATCAATCGAATTCAGCTCCTCATTAAGCGCATTCAGCAAAGCCTTTCCGTAGCCCTTCCGCTGTTCATTGCACCGCACACAGAACTCCTGAATCTGAAAGTGAATACCATCATAAAACGGTTCTTTCTGTCCCCAGATTATGCCCATAAGCCGCCCATCAGCATAACACGCCTTGCCAATGAAAGTAGTCGTGTTCATCATACTTTCAATCCTGTCGCAAGCCGTTTCCGTAGTCCACGAATCATTCCACGGCTCTGAGTTGAACACCGAAACAAACAGTTCAGCGTATTCATTGATTTTGTCTGCGATCATATTTTCGATAGTCATTGCGTCACTCCTTCACAAATCAGCATACTTGTCCTCAATCAAATTTACAAGAAATGTATCCCAGTTTTCAGCAATAAGTTCTCCACCTGTTAAATATATTTTCCCTGACTCTCCGATATATATCGTATCACAAAATCCGTCACCCACGGGGAAAACATTTTCCCTTGAAAGCTGGCGTTGTTCATCGATATTTTCTTTATCCTCATATCGTAATATTTTGTCCAAGGAAATCGAAAACCCACCGTTAAAGTGATATTGCTTCATACTTTTTCTTATTGCAACAGAAACATCAACAGATAAGCCATTGTACATTTCCAGAAAGTCGATAAGCAATTTTTGTTTGTTAAATTGAATATCATATTTTTGTATAATTGTCTGTATTAGTTGGATTATTTCATTTCGATTATTTTGAATCTTATCAAATCCACACGCTTTGAGTACCTCATTAACTTTTGTCACAACTCCACTCTCCACACTTCACACTCCACTCTGAAAAATCACGGCAGGAAAATTCCCACCGTGATTTTTTGCATTACATATCGTAAACTTCCTCAGCCTTGAGAATAGTGAAATCATTTTCCTTGAGAGCCTCAACAGCCTTGTCGTTGTTCTCAACACGGAGAATAACGTAAGCCTGATCCTCGGACTTGGAAATGAAAGCGTACATATACTCAACAGAAATGTTAGCGGAGTACAGACAATCCATAGCAGCAGAAAGTCCGCCGGGCTTGTCGTGAATACCGATTGCAATTACGTTTGTAAGGGAAACTGTGCAGTCAGCCTCCTTGAGAACTTCGCAAGCCTTTGTAGGATTGTTAACGATAAGACGGAGAATACCGAAATCCTTTGTGTCAGCAACGGAAAGTGCACGGATATCAATACCGTTGTCGCTGAGAAGCTTTGTAACAGCACTGAGTCTGCCCGGCTTGTTTTCAACGAAAATAGAAATCTGCTTGATTAACATAATATTTTCCTCCTTTGTTTATATGGAATTATTTTTGGCTTTTATGATGAACACGCAGATACCGAGTTTTGCAAAGCAAATCTCGGAAACAAAAAATCGTAGATTTTTTGTTTTTTAGTCGTGAAGCTTACGCTTATCAACAACACGAACAGCCTTACCCTCACTACGAGCAATGGACTTAGGAGATACAAGGTGCACCTTAGGATTGATGCCAAGAATTGTCTTGATAGCCTGAGCAAGTTCATATTCCTTCTCCTGAATGCCCTTTACTGTATCGGAGAACTGTTCCTCAGTAAGTTCAACATTGATATCAAGTGTGTCAGTGTTGTTTCTGCGGTCAACTTCAATGAGATAGTTAGGAGCGTAGCCCTGCTCGATAAGTACAGTTTCAATCTGGCTTGGGAACACGTTTACGCCACGGATAATAAGCATATCGTCGCTTCTGCCCATAGGCTTGCACATCTTGACAAGTGTTCTTCCGCAGGAACACTTTTCTCTTGTAAGTACGCAGATATCACGGGTTCTGTAACGGAGAAGCGGGAACGCTTCCTTAGTAAGGCTTGTGAAAACAAGTTCACCCTTTGAGCCCTCAGGGAGAACCTCACCTGTGTCAGGGTCAATGATTTCAGCAAGGAAGTGGTCTTCGTTGATGTGCATACCTGTCTGTGCTTCACATTCAAAAGCAACACCGGGACCGCTTGTTTCAGTAAGACCGTAAATATCATAAGCCTTGATGCCAAGAGACTTTTCAATCTCACGACGCATTTCTTCTGTCCAAGGCTCTGCACCGAAAATACCAGCCTTAAGCTTAAGGTCATCAGGAGAAATACCCATTTCCTTGATTGTTTCACCAATGTAAGCCGCATAGGAAGGCGTGCAGCAAAGAATTGTTGCACCAAGGTCAGTCATAAACTGAATCTGTCTTTCAGTGTTGCCCGAGGACATAGGAAGTGTAAGACAGCCAACCTTGTGAGAGCCGCCGTTAAGACCCGGACCGCCTGTGAAAAGACCGTAGCCGTAAGCAACCTGACAAACGTCATCCTTTGTGCCGCCAACAGCTGTGATAGCTCTTGCACAGCAGTCCTCCCAAAGGTCAACGTCGTGCTGTGTGTAGAAAGCAACAACACGCTTGCCTGTTGTGCCGCTTGTGGACTGAATTCTTACGCACTCGGAAAGAGGCTTTGCAAGAAGTCCGTAAGGGTAAGCCTCACGCAGGTCAGCCTTTGTAAGGAAAGGCAGCTTGTGAAGGTCGTCTGTAGATTTGATGTCATCAGGTGTAACACCCTTTTCGTCCATCAGATTTTTGTAGTAAGGCACATTTTCGTAAACGTGCTTTACCTGAGCAACAAGACGTTCGTCCTGAAGCTTTTTCATGTCCTCGCGGGACATACATTCAATTTCTTTGTTCCAGTAATTTGCCATTGGCAAAACCTCCAATTTTAAATTAAAAATAAGCAAGTCACTTTATTTACGCATTCTTACCCAGCTCAAAAGCCTTCTTGTTGAGTTCAAGGAACTTTGCAGGTACACACTGCTCAATAGCGTCCTGCCAGAGCTTGTCATCAAACTCAGTCTGAGAAGCAACCTTACCCATCAGAACAACGTTTGAAGCCTTTGCGTTGCCTGCCTGTTCAGCAAGTCCGAGAGCGTCAACAGCAGTAACCTCAACGCCTGCTGCCTTGATTTTCTCAATAATTTCATCAGGGTACTCAGCCGCACCTGTGATAACAGGCATAGGGTCAAGCTTCTGTGTGGAAGTAATCAGCTTGCCGCCTTTCTTGAGATAAGGTACCCATCTTGCAGCTTCAAGCTGCTCAAAGGAAATGATAACGTCAGCCTCACCCTTTTCAATAACAGGGGAGAAAACCTCGTCACCGTATTTAACATAAGTAACAACCGAGCCACCTCTCTGTGACATTCCGTGCACCTCGGATACCTTAACATCGTATCCCTGTGCAAGAAGAACGTTGCCGAGAAGTCTTGAAGCGAGGAGAGAACCCTGTCCGCCCACGCCGACAATCATAATAGAACGTGTATCCAAAAAAATCGCCCTTTCAATTTTATTAAGTAGTAATTTTATTATTCAATAGCACCGAATTTGCACATTTCCTGACAAATTCCGCAGCCAACGCACTGTGTATGGTCAATAACAGCCTTGCCGTCCTTCATGGAAATTGCAGGACAACCCAGCTTCATACACATCTTGCAGCTCTTGCACTTGTCAGCGTCAACCTTGAGTGCAGGCTTGTGCTGAACGTATTTGAGAAGTGCACAAGGACGACGGGAAATGATAACGGAAGGCTCTTCGATTGCAAGTTCTTCCTTGATAGCCGCCTCAGTTTCAGCAAGATTGTAAGGGTCAACAACTCTTACTCTCTTGATACCGATAGCCTTGCAGAGTTCTTCAAGATTTACAGCCGCAGCAGGGTCACCCTTGAGGTTCTTGCCTGTAGTAGGGTTCTGCTGATGACCTGTCATACCTGTAATGGAGTTGTCAAGAATAATAACAGTAGAGTTTGTAGCATTGTAAGCAATATTAACAAGACCTGTCATACCGCTGTGCATAAATGTGGAGTCACCGATAACAGCAACAGTTGATTTTTCAGCCTCAGCACCGCGAGCCTTGTTGAAGCCGTGAAGTGCGGAAATGGAAGCACCCATACAGATTGTAGTGTCCATAGCGGAAAGCGGAGCACTTGCACCAAGTGTGTAACAGCCGATGTCACCCGAAACGGTAATCTTGTTCTTCGACAAGCAGTAGAACAAGCCTCTGTGAGGACATCCTGCACACATTACAGGAGGACGAACAGGAACATTGCCGTCAAATACAGCTGACTCGTTCTTTATGCCGAGAAGCTTTTCAGCAACGATTGCCTGAGAGAATTCGCCTATGTAACCGAAGATTTCCTTGCCCTTAACATCAAGACCCATTTTTTTGCAGTGTGTCTCGATGATATCGTCAAGTTCTTCAATAACGTAAACAGTCTTGTACTTAGCACAGAAATTCTTGATAAGGTCAACAGGAAGCGGATTAACAATACCGAGTTTCAGGTAAGAAGCCTTGTCGCCCATAGCCTCTCTTGCGTACTGATAGGAAATACCGCTTGTGATGATACCGATATCACCGCCGTTGTCAATAACCTTGTTGAGAGGTGATGTCTCAGCGTAAGCACGAAGCTTTTCAAGACGTTCCTCAACGAAAACGTGTCTGCCTCTTGCAAAAGCAGGCATCATAACATATTTCTGTGGGTTTTTAACGTATTCCTTCTGTGCAGGAACAACTCTGTCGCAAAGCTCAACAGCGGACTGTGAGTGAGCAACTCTTGTGCACATACGGACAATAACAGGTGTGTCGAATTCTTCGGAAAGGTCAAAGGAAGCCTTTACAAATTCCTTACATTCGGAGGAGTCGGAAGGCTCAACCATAAGTACCTTTGAAGCAATAGCGTGATGACGGGAGTCCTGCTCATTCTGAGAGGAGTGCATTCCGGGGTCATCAGCAACAGCAATAACCATACCGCCGTTTACGCCGGTGTAAGCAGCAGTGTAGAGCGGGTCAGCAGCAACATTAAGACCAACGTGCTTCATACCGCAGAAGGAACGTGAGCCTGCAATTGAAGCACCGATTGCAACTTCCATCGCAACCTTTTCATTAGGTGCCCATTCAGCATACATCTCATCATATTCAGCCGCATATTCAGTGATTTCAGTGGAAGGAGTACCGGGGTAGCTGGAAACTACAGTAACTCCTGCCTCATAAAGCCCTCTTGCGAAGGCAGCATTACCAAGCATAAGCTTTTTCATAGTCAAAAATCCTTTCTAAAAACAATACATATACACATTATAGCATACTTCGATTAAAAATGGAAGTGATTTTACAAAAAAATTGTGCGGAAATGACAAAAATCCTGCATAGATAATCTATGCAGGATTAAAAAACAAAATTAGTTTTCAACAGGTGTTCTGCTCTTGCCGATGAAAGCAACAGCGATAGCGTCAGCACCCGTGTGTGAGCCGATAACCGCACCGATTTTGCCGTATCTTACACGCTTGACATCAGGCATCATCTGCATAATAACCTTGCCGAGATACTGTGCGTCTTCAAGGCAGTCAGCATCGGAAATGAAGATTTCCTCGTTTTCGCCCGGGAGATATTTTTCCTTCATATGCTCAGCCATTGTTTCAAGAGCCTTCTTTCTGCCCTTGATTTTAGCGTAACCGTTAAGACCGCCCTTAGGGTCAACACAAAGCAGAGGCTTAACTGAAAGGAGAGTACCCATAACAGCGGAGAACTTTGAAATTCTGCCGCCTCTCTGGAGGTGATTGAGGTTGTCAACGGTAAAGAGATGAACAACGTGCCCCTTCATACGTTCAGCGTACTTTTCAAGTTCTTCAAGGGAAGTGCCTGCATTTTTCTTCTTAACGCAAAGATGGAGAAGGAGTCCCTGACCGAGAGCCGCGGAAATAGAGTCAATAACCTTGATTGTACATTCAGGGTGCTTTGTCATAACGTCCTGTGCAGCAATCTGACAGGTCTGATATGTTGTACTGAGCTCACTTGAGAAGCAAAGGAAGAAAATATCCTTCCCATCAGAAGCAATGCTATCCATAAGCTCAAGAGCGTCCTCATATGTAACAGGGGAAGACTTTGGAAGAACGCCGCTTCTTACTCTGTCATAGAACTTTTCTGTTGTAAGGTCATCACTTGTGCACTGCGTATAAGTCTTGATACCGATAGTGTAGTGCAAACCGGTAACCCTGACATCATTCATATTATAATAGTTTTCGTCCATATCGGCACATGAGTCAGTAACAATAACGTAATCCCTTGCCATAGTAAAAAAATCTCCAATCATTATATATTGACCGCAAAATGCGGAACTGTTTCAGATTAAGTGTAAACATTTATGTTTACACTTAGACACAAAATATTTCATAATTATTATATCACATAGTTTTGAAAATGTAAATACATTTGTCAACTGCAATTACCGAAAAAAATTAAAAAAATATAGTTAAAATGTCTATAGAATGTTGATAAGTCAACAATAATTGTTGAGTTTTCAACAAAAATCCCCCAAAATCAATTCGGAGGATTAAATCAAGGTATATTAATAATTTTCTTATATTCAGTAACATTTGCAATCGTCCCATGGTCATCATCAATATAAATTGTTTTGTCACAATCTGCCAATGCGGAAACAATAGAGCTAAGTATTTCTGGCGGATAAAAAGATATGTCACAGATTTCGGAAACTTTATACGGAATTTGTGATAATTCTTCAACAGAATATTCAAGCGAAGATTTGCTGTAGTCAAAAAAATATCTTGCATCGTTGTCCAATTTTTTTGAGTAACGTGCTTCATCTTCACTGTAAAAAATACAATCCAATCTGAAAATGTCAGAAAATATTTCTCGATAAGGTTTATTGTCAGAAAGAAATACTAAAATATTTAACATTATAGCACTTTTTCCATCCTGATATGCTCGCAGTCCTCATCAAGATAAACCTCACCGTAAGCCGTGTAACCGCATTTCTCGTAAAATCCACGCACCCTGCACTGTGCCGAAAGAACAATCTTGTCTGCACCAAGCTCACGAGCCTTATCCTCAATGCGAAGCATAACCTCTGCACCGAGATTTTTTCCTCGGAATTCCTTTCTCACAGCAATTCTTCCGACGTGCCAAGAACCATCCTTATCCTTGAAAAGTCTGCCTGTGCCCGCAGGTACGCCGTCACAGCAAAGCAGAATATGTACACTGATATAGTCGTTTTCATCAAATTCGTAGGAAAATCCCTGTTCCGTCATAAAAACGTCCTGACGGATTTTTCTTGCCTCGGCAGGAACATTGCCATCAAAAAATTCGTGTGTAATAATCATTTGCAAAGCTCCTTTTCACCGAACCAGTAGTGCAGGAAAGTCTTGAAACCGAGTCTGCCGTACCACCAGTCAAGATAAGTAAAGTGAATGAATACATCGTCACAGCCTTTTCCCTTGATGTCGTCCATAGCCTTTGCAACCATACGCAGACCAATGCCGTTTCTTCTCATTTCGGGAACAACCCCCACACAGCCAATCATACCCACATTGTTTTCACCCGTGCTGATGATTGTATCTGCATTTTCATCAACAATACAGAACCCAACAATTTTGCCGTTCTTCTTTGCCGCAAAAACAGGACTTCCCATAGTGAAATATTCTGCCCAGTCAGCACTTACCTTTTTGACTGCCTCAATAAGCTCAGCTTTTTCGTCATTGCCGACATAACCAAAGGCTACATCATCACTGCAAGCAGGAATATCAAGCTTGTCATAATCAAAATCAGCAAGACTCATCTTCATTTCAAGACAGCCGTTTTTAGCTGAGTAGCCTTCACGCTCAAAGAAACGATTTCGCATATCATTCCACTGACTTTCGGGAGTAACCGCACCAATGAAGAATTCCGAACCCTTGTCACCGAGTATAGCTTTGTCAAAGCCATTTTCAGCAATGTACTGTTCACACTTTTTCATAAGCTTGCTGCCGATACCACGTCCCCGATAATCAGGAGCAACACAAAGCAGACGGATGCAATTGCCTTTTACAACGCCGTACCCCGCCAGCACCTCGTGCTCATAGTGGGGGATAAGCTTACAGCTTTCCATATCAATCAATTTAAGGAACATTTCTTCCTTCAAAGGAAGCTGAGGAAAGCATTTGCAGAAAATATTATAAGCCTTTGTTTTCATAATTGTATATATCCTTTCAAATTCAGACATAATATCCTAAAAAAACGCACATAAATTATTATATGCCTTTTTATCTGTACTGTCAAGAGAAATTATCCAACACTATAAAAACAAATCAGCTTTTCATCATAATTGATAAAAATAATGTCTGTATGAGGGTGATTCCAGTAAAAATTTGAATTAATTATGTGTATTTCCGTGCTGCCTATAGATTTATCAATGCAATCAGGAATATTAACATAAAAGTCCAGCCCGTAACCTTCTTCTGCAAGTTCATTGAATTTTGCATTGTTTTCATCTGAAAGTCCGTTATTATATTCCTCCATAGTAAATGAAAGAATTGCATTTTCAGTGTAAGCCTTGTACTGCTCAACGCTGTCAGTGTTGAAACAAATATAATAGTAACCGCTTGCTTGCATTAACGGCGGACAATATTCCGTATGGAAATTTTCTGCATCAGCAGGAAGCTTGTCAGGAAAAAATCCGTCAGTGTCATCATTTGCCATAAATTCAATGTACCAACGCTGAAAAGGATACTGCCACTTCATATTTCCCAAAAAGATTGAAGTGGAAAATATAAAATATGCTGAAATCAATACAGCAATCAATTCAACAGCAATATTCTTGACGCTATACTGCTTTTTTCTGAAAGCAACGATGAAACAAACCGTGCAGATAATCATCATAACAACAGGCATAAAAGCCGAAGTCATAATAACAACTGCAAGATTTATCAAGGCTATTGCAAGAAATAAAAACGAGATTATTTTTCCTATGGTATTTTTGACGTCAGCCATATTGTCACTCCTTGTAAAAAAGGCTCATTGCCTTTGCGGAACAATGAGCCTTAATTTCATTTAGAAACCGAGAATTTTCTGGAAGTCAGCGGAAATCTTTTCTTCAAGTGCGTCAGCGTCAGCCTTTGTTGCACCTGTTGTAGTGTAGTAAGCCTTAATCTTAGGCTCAGTACCTGACGGACGGATAATAACAGAAGCGTTGCCTTCAAGTGCAAATGTAAGAACATCAGACTTAGGAAGTGTAAGCATTGTCTTATCGCCTGTCTTGCAGTCAACGGAAGTGCTTGCAAGGTAATCGTCAAAACGTATTACAGCAAGACCGCCGATTTCCTTAGGAGTATCTGTACGGAGCATTGTCATAAGCTCCTTCATCTTCTGCATACCTGTTGCACCCTCGCAGGTGAAGGACTTCTGAGTATGAGTGTAAACACCGTATTTCTTGTACATATTCTCACGAGCCTGAAGCATAGTGATACCCTTTGTACGGTAGAATGCAGCCATTTCACAGATAAGCATAGAAGCAACAACAGCGTCCTTGTCACGAACGTAAGAGCCTGCAAGGTAGCCGTAGCTTTCTTCGAAACCGAAGATGTAACGGTCTTCCTCGCCCTTGTCTTCAAGGAAACCAATCTGTTCACCGATGAACTTGAAGCCTGTAAGTACGTCGATAATCTTAACGCCGTATTCTTCTGCGATAGCCTTTGCAATGTCAGTTGTAACGATTGTCTTTACAGCAATCGGGTCAGCAGGCATTGTGCCGAGCTTTGTTCTTTCGGCACAGATGTATTCGAGGAGCATTGCACCAACTTCATTACCTGTGAAAAGAACGTAATCGCCCTTTCCGTCAGGAACAGCAATACCAACACGGTCAGCGTCAGGGTCAGTAGCAAGGAGCAGGTCAGGCTGTACGCTTTCGCAAAGCTTCAGACCGAGAGCAAGTGCTTCCTTGATTTCAGGATTAGGGAAAGGACAGGTAGGGAAGTTGCCGTTAGGATATTCCTGCTCAGGGACAACGGTAACGTCTGTGATACCAATCTTGTTGAGAATCATACGAACAGGCTTATTGCCTGTACCGTTGAGCGGTGTGTAAACAACCTTAAGACCGCTTGCCGCACAAAGGTCAGTATGAATGCCCTGCTCAGCAACCTTGTTGATGTAATTTGTGATAACTTCCTGCTTGATGTATTCGATAGTGCCATCCTCAAGACCCTTTTCAAAAGGAATAACCTTTGCACCGTCAAACATAGGAACGTTGTTTATGTTCTTGAGCACGATTTCAGCTGCACCGAGAGTAAGCTGACAACCGTCGGAGCCGTAAACCTTGTAGCCGTTGTACTTTGCAGGGTTGTGGCTTGCTGTAACAACAATACCTGCACTGCATTTAAGCTCACGGACAGCGAATGAAAGCATCGGAGTAGGCATAAGCTCATTGTAGATGTAAGCCTTGATACCGTTTGCAGCGAGAACAGCAGCAGCTTCCTTAGCGAAAACATCGGACTTGATACGGCTGTCGTAAGCGATAGCAACGGAAGGGTTAACAGGGAAAGCTTCCTTGACATAGTCAGCAAGACCCTGAGTAGCACGTCTGATTGTGTAGATGTTCAGTCTGTAGCAGCCTGC
Organism: Oscillospiraceae bacterium; assembly: GCA_045545795.1. Taxonomy (GTDB): domain Bacteria; phylum Bacillota; class Clostridia; order Oscillospirales; family Ruminococcaceae; genus RGIG8773. The sequence continues at coordinate 112,350 of JAZQBN010000065.1, read as the reverse complement.
ACCGATAACGCCGCGGAGACCGCCTGTACCGAATTCAAGGTCACGGTAAAATCTGTCGAGGATAGCCTCGTCATCGCCTGCAATGGACTTGAGTTCAGTCTGCAAGTCGGGGTCGTCAACTGCTTTTTCGCACCAGAGTGCGTAGAGCTCTTTTTCGTTCATAAAAAATACCTCCATATAAGAAATATGAATGTTCTAACCAAATATTGCTTTAACAGCATAATATGATATAGTATACCACAAAATTTTCCGCTTGAAAATAGGTTTTAAAAATTTTTAACAACTATTTATCCGTTAGGGCAAAATTAAGAGTAAAACAGCCAAAAATCTTTCTTTGCATGTGGGAAAATTGTGTATTTTACCTTCGAAACAAATTTTTGCGGTAAACTCTTGTTAAAAATATGAAACGGTGATATAATAAAATACAGTTGTACTATATATAATCGGGCGGGTGAAAACAATGAATTATGACAAATCAGCTGATTTTTTCAGAAGTTCAAACGGTACGGATAATATTGCATATTACATATACAAGCCTGCGGCTGAGCCGAAAGCAGTTATTCAGATTACTCACGGAATGTGTGAATATATCGAAAGATATGAGGAATTCATAGCTTTCCTCTGTAATAACGGCTTTGCGGTGTGCGGTCACGACCATCTGGGGCACGGCAAATCCGTGCTGAATGATGATTATCTCGGTTATTTTGCTCCGCAGAAGGGCTGGCAGTATCTCGTGAAGGATACCGTGCAGATGTCAAGAATTATCCGTAAGCAGTATCTCGATATACCTTTGTATTTAATCGGACACAGCCTTGGCTCACTTACAGCAAGAGTTGCCGTGTCAAAATGCGGATACTTTTATAATGGTGTAATTCTCCTCGGTGCACTGAATACAAAGGTAAAGGTTGATGCCGTTATGGCAATGGCGGATACATTCCGCAGAGCAAGCGGAGATATGTGCCGTTCGGAGCTTATCGAAAAGCTGGTTTATGGATATACAAATATCAAAATAGATGACCCTGCAAATAAATTCGGCTGGCTTACGAGAGATGATGATATTGTCTATAAGTTCTACGATGACCCGAAATGTAATTTTATATTTACAATAAGTGCCTACTGCGACCTGATAAAGCTTTTTATGTATGCAACAGATAAGAAATGTATTGAAGCAACTCCGAAGGATAAACCATTCCTTATACTGGGCGGAGAAGCTGACCCGATAGGGCAGTGGGGCAAGGGTCCCCGTGAGTTTTTTGAGGTGCTTGATAATGCAGGCTGTACAGCTGTTGAAATGAAGCTTTATGAGGGTGCACGTCACGAAGTACTTAACGAAATTAATCGAAATGAAGTGTATAACGATATTGTACAATGGTGCAGCAACCATATAAATGAAGTGGAGGAATAATTATGTTTGCCAAAGTAAACAGCCTCGGACTTTTCGGGCTTAATGCCTTTCCCGTTGAGGTTGAAATAGAAACAAGCAAGGGTTCTCCTGCATTTGATATAGTAGGTCTTGGCGATACAGTCGTAAAGGAAAGCCGTGAAAGAATTCGTTCGGCACTGAGATGCTGCAACATCGCTTTTCCTCTTGCAAAGGTAATCGTAAACCTTGCTCCTGCCGATACAAGAAAATCGGGAAGCGTCCACGACCTTGCAATTTATGTTGCACTTCTCTGCGTAATGGGACATATTCAGGATGATATTTCAAAATCCGCATTTATCGGAGAGGTTTCCCTCAACGGCGACGTAAGACCCGTAAACGGTGTACTGCCAATGGTGCTTATAGCTAAGAAAGCAGGCTTTGAGAATGTGTTTGTTCCCGCTGACAATGCCTATGAAGCAAGCGTTGTTGAGGGCGTAACCGTGTACGGCGTTGAAAATGCAGGTCAGCTTATAAGGCATTTCAGCCGTGAGGAGGTAATTCTTCCTCAGCGTCCTTACGAAATAAAGCCAGAGGAAAGATTTGACACTCTTGATTTTGCTGACGTAAAGGGTCAGTATGCCGCTAAAAAGGCACTGGAGTACGCCGCAGCAGGGGGACATAATGTGCTGATGATTGGCAGCCCGGGTTCTGGTAAGTCAATGCTTGCCAAGCGCCTTAACACAATTCTTCCTGCAATGACCTTTGAGGAGTCAATCGAAACAACCAACGTCCATTCGGTTTCGGGACTTGTAAATAAGGAGCACCCTCTCGTTACAGCACGCCCTTTCAGAAGTCCCCACCATACAATTTCTTCGGCAGGACTTGCGGGCGGAGGAACAATTCCGCGTCCCGGAGAAATATCACTTGCACATAATGGTATGCTGTTTCTGGACGAGCTTGCCGAATTCCAGAGACCTGCACTTGAAATTCTCCGTCAGCCCCTTGAAGACCAGCAGGTGACAATCTCCCGTGCAGCAGGTGCTATTACATATCCGTGCAGCTTTATGCTTGTTGCCGCAATGAACCCCTGTCCCTGCGGATATTACGGACACCCTACGAGAAAATGCACCTGTTCGCAGAAACAGGTTTCTGCATATCTCTCAAAAATAAGCGGTCCTCTCCTCGACCGATTTGATATACACGTTGAAGTTCCGCCTGTTGAGTTTGAGCATATTTCTTCGGCTGCAAAGGAGGAAAACTCCGCACAGATAAGAGAGCGTGTGCAGGCTGCAAGAGAAATTCAGAATGAACGTTTCAAGGGTACAAAGGTTACCTGCAACGCTAGAATTACCTCGGATATGCTTGCAGATGTGTGCGTAATGACCGACAAGGCAAAGGAAACGCTGAAAAACGTCTTTGAGAAGATGGGACTTTCAGCCCGTGCCTATGACCGTATATTGAAGGTTGCAAGAACAATCGCCGATATGAACGGCTCGGAAGTGATAGACAAGGCTCATATCGCTCAGGCTGTACAGTTCAGAAGCCTTGACCGTAAATATTGGGGCGGATAATAAAATATAACACAAAATATTGTGCTTTTTGTATAAAATTAAAAATAACCGTATTCGTTTTTGCTTCGAATACGGTTATTTTCAATAAATCTAATAAATCGTGGAAAAATCCTTGACAACGCTTGAATATTGTTGTATAATAATATACTGTATCATAATGTAATCTTATGCCGTTTTGACGTTATATATAGTATAACACATCGTGCCTGAGATTGCAATAGCTCCGAGAAAAATTGTTTTTTCGGAATGTTCTATCCCCGCAAAAAAATAAGGAGGGACCCGCCTATGGTGAATGTCAAGCCGGTGCAGCTCGGTAAAACGACGAGAATGAGTTTCAGTAAGATTAATGAAGCTCTCGAAATGCCGAACCTTATCGAGGTGCAGAAAAATTCCTACAAATGGTTTCTAGAGGAGGGACTTAAAGAAGTATTCCGCGATGTTGCGGCAATTACAGATTACAACGGTAATCTCGTGCTTAACTTTGTGGACTATTCCATCGACAACACACCTAAGTATTCCGTTGCAGAGTGTAAGGAACGTGACGTTACTTATGCTGCTCCGCTGAGAGTAAAGGCTACTCTCTGGAACAAGGAAACAGGTGTAGTAAAAGAAAATGAAGTGTTTATGGGCGATTTCCCGCTTATGACAGACAGCGGTACGTTCGTAATCAACGGTGCTGAGCGTGTTATCGTATCACAGCTCGTTCGTTCTCCCGGTGTTTACTACTCATTTGAAAAGGATAAGACCGGTAAGGACCTTTTTAAAGCAACTGTTATCCCTAACAGAGGTGCATGGCTTGAGTACGAAATGGACTCAAACGATGTTGCTTATGTAAGAATTGATAAAAACAGAAAAATTCCTCTTACAACATTTATCCGTTCCCTCGGCTGCGGCACAGATGTTGAAATCGAAGAAATTTTCGGTACAGACGAACGTCTTAACCAGACAATTCTTCAGAAGGATACAACAAAGAACAGAGAAGAAGCTCTTCTCGAAGTATATAAGAAGCTCCGTCCGGGTGAACCTCCTACGGTTGAAAGTGCGGAAAATCACCTCAACGGTCTTTTCTTTGACGCAAAGAGATATGACCTTGCTCGCTTCGGACGTTACAAGTATAACAAGAAGCTTGGCGTAGGCTCAAGAATTTCGGGACACTACCTCTCAAGACCTGTTGCCAACCCTCTTACAGGCGAAATTATGGCTGACGAGGGCGACCTTATCACTTACGATAAGGCTATGGAAATCGAGCAGGCAGGTGTAGGCGAAGTATGGCTCCGTGTTGAACATAAGGAAACCTTCACAACACCTACAGGCGAAACCTCTCACAGCATTGAAGAGCGTGAAGTAAAGGTTCTCGGCAACCGTATGGTTGATATGGCTCCTTACGTTGATTTTGACCCTGAAAAGTACGGCATCAACGAAAAGGTATACTTCAAGGTTCTCAAGGAAATCCTTGAAACAGCTTCCGATAAGGAAGAACTTGAGGAAATGGTCAAGTCCCGTGCTGAGGAACTCGTTCCTAAGCATATTATCCTTGACGATATCTATGCAACAATCAGCTACTTTATCAACCTCTGCGAGGGTGTAGGTCTTGTTGACGATATCGACCACCTCGGCAACAGAAGAATCCGTTCTGTCGGCGAACTTCTTCAGAACCAGTTCAGAATCGGTTTCTCCCGTATGGAAAGAGTTATCCGTGAAAGAATGAATATCCAGACTCAGGATATGGATTCCATCACTCCGCAGGCTCTTATCAATATCAGACCAATTACTGCTGCAATCAAGGAATTCTTTGGTTCATCACCGCTTTCACAGTTTATGGACCAGACAAACCCTCTTGCAGAGCTTACACATAAAAGACGTCTTTCAGCCCTCGGTCCAGGCGGTCTTTCCCGTGACCGTGCCGGATTCGAAGTTCGTGACGTACACTACTCCCACTACGGCAGAATGTGTCCTATTGAAACCCCTGAAGGACCTAACATCGGTCTTATCTCTTACCTCGCTTCCTTCGCCCGTATAAATGAGTACGGCTTTATCGAAGCTCCTTACAGAAAGGTTGATAAGACAACAGGTGTTGTAACTGATGAAGTTGTTTATATGACAGCTGATGTTGAAGATAACTTCACAGTTGCTCAGGCGAACGAGCCTCTTACAGAAGACGGCAAGTTTGCACGTCCTATCGTTAATGCACGTTACCGTGACCAGATTCTCGAATGTGAACGTGAACGTATCGATTATATGGACGTTTCTCCTAAGATGGTAGTTTCCATTGCTACTGCGATGATTCCGTTCCTTGAAAACGACGACGCAAACCGTGCTCTCATGGGTGCGAACATGCAGCGTCAGGCTGTTCCGCTCCTCAAAACCGAAGCACCTATCGTTGGTACAGGTATGGAGTATAAGTCTGCTGTTGACTCAGGCGTATGCGTTGTTTCCAAGCACGACGGTGTTGTTGAACGTGTTTCCGCTGACGAAGTTGTCATCAAGGAAGGCACAGGTGCAACACACACTTATAAGCTTACAAAGTTCAAGCGTTCCAACCAGGGTACTTGCGTAAACCAGCGTCCTATCGTTGATAAGGGTGAAGAAGTACACGTTGGACAGGTTCTTGCTGACGGTCCTGCTACCTGCAACGGTGAAATTTCTATCGGTAAGAACGCTCTCATCGGCTTTATGACATGGGAAGGCTACAACTACGAAGACGCCGTTCTCCTTAATGAACGTGTTGTTCGTGAAGATATGTACACCTCTATCCATATTGAAGAATATGAGATTGAATCCCGTGATACAAAGCTCGGACCTGAGGAAATCACACGCGACATTCCTAATGTCGGTGAAGACGCTCTCAAGGACCTTGATGACCGTGGTATTATCCGTATCGGTGCTGAGGTTCGTGCAGGCGATATCCTCGTTGGTAAGGTTACACCTAAGGGTGAAACCGAGCTTACAGCCGAAGAAAGACTTCTCCGTGCAATTTTCGGTGAAAAGGCAAGAGAAGTTCGTGATAACTCCCTTAAAGTTCCTCACGGTGAGGCTGGCGTTATCGTTGATGTTAAGGTATTTACAAGAGAAAACTCCGAGGAGCTTGCTCCCGGCGTAAATATGCTTGTCCGCTGCTACATCGCTCAGAAGCGTAAGATTTCTGTCGGCGATAAGATGGCTGGTCGTCACGGTAACAAGGGTGTCGTTTCCCGTATCCTTAAATCCGAAGATATGCCGTTCCTTCCTGACGGTACACCGCTTGATATCGTTCTTAACCCTCTGGGCGTACCTTCCCGTATGAACATCGGTCAGGTTCTTGAGGTTCACCTCGGTATGGCGGCTAAGAAGCTCGGCTGGAAGATTATGACTCCTGTATTTGACGGCGCACACGAAGATGATATCTGTGAGTGCTTCAAGGCAGCAGGTATGAGAGAAGACGGTAAGACCATTCTTTACGACGGACGTACAGGTGATAAGTTTGATAACCCTGTAACCGTTGGATATATGTATTACCTCAAGCTCCACCACCTTGTTGACGATAAGATTCACGCACGTTCCGTTGGTCCTTACTCACTGGTTACACAGCAGCCTCTCGGCGGTAAGGCTCAGTTCGGCGGTCAGCGTTTCGGTGAAATGGAAGTTTGGGCACTGGAAGCTTACGGTGCTGCATATACACTTCAGGAAATCCTTACAGTCAAGTCTGACGATACTGTAGGACGTGTAAAGACCTACGAGGCAATCGTTAAGGGTCAGAACGTTCCTAAGCCTGGTATCCCTGAGTCCTTCAAGGTACTCATCAAGGAACTCCAGTCCCTCTGTCTTGATGTTAAGGTTCTTGACGAAAACGAAGAGGAAATCGACCTCAAGCAGACATTTGAGGACGACGACGATATTATTCCACCTCCTGTTTCAGACGCAGATGATATGGACGCAATCGTTGAAGAAGGCGATTTCGATGACGGCTTCTCGCTGGAAGACGGCGAAGATGACGATTACGGTGATTATGACGGTGACGATGAGGACGAAGAAGATTACTCCTTCGACGACGAAGACGACCTTATCTGATGATTAATACACTCGGTTCTGTCCCGTGAAAATCGGGACGGAACATCGCTTCTCATTGAAACAACAGTTTAAAGGAGTGTTATATTTGGAATTCAATACTTTTGAATCTATAAAAATCGGTCTTGCGTCCCCTGAGCAGATCAGAAAATGGTCTCACGGTGTGGTTGAAAGACCTGAAACAATAAACTACAGAACCCAGAAGCCTGAGCGTGACGGTCTTTTCTGCGAAAGAATCTTTGGACCTCAGAAGGACTGGGAGTGTCACTGCGGTAAGTATAAGAAAATCCGCTTCAAGGGCAAGGTCTGCGACCGCTGCGGCGTTGAAGTAACACGCGCCAAGGTTCGTCGTGAGCGTATGGGTCACATTGAGCTTGCTGCTCCTGTTTCCCACATCTGGTACTTCAAGGGTACACCTTCCAGAATCGGTCAGGTTATCGAAGTATCTCAGAAGCGTCTTGAAGAAGTTCTTTACTTTACAAAGTATATCGTTATCGATTCAGGTAATACTGAACTCGTAAAGAAGCAGCTGCTTACCGAAAAGGAATACGCAGATATGCGTGAAAAGTACGAGGACGATTTTGTTGCTGAAATGGGTGCGGAAGCTATCAAGGAACTCCTTGACGAGTACAATCCTGACAGATACGACACCTATATTATGCAGCACCTCAGCGAATTTGCCAAGGTTACAGGCATCGATGAGGAACAGATTAAGGACTTCCTTGCTAAGCGTTACTATGTAATTTCCGATAACGCTGAGAACGAGAATTACAATATCGGCGATGTTGTTTCCAGAACAACCTATACCGAAGAAATTGTTCCGTTCAACAGAAGACAGGCTGAGGAGCAGGGTGCTCTCATTACTGTTGAAACAGGCTCTCAGTATATCGAAAAGATTTTCTTTGAGAACCTTGAAGCTGCAAACGCAAATGGCGAATACGATGAAATTGCAAATAAGGAAAACTGGATAAATAACATTGTTGCTGCTGCAAACGAGCTTAAGTCTGAGCTTGCAGAGCTTCCTCCGGGACAGAAGAAAATCAAGCTCCTTAAGAGACTTGAAATCATCGAAGCTTTCCGCCTTTCCGGAAATAAGCCTGAGTGGATGATTCTCGATGTTGTTCCTGTTATCCCTCCTGATATCCGTCCTATGGTTATGCTGGACGGCGGCAGATATGCAACCTCCGACCTTAACGACCTCTACAGACGTGTTATCAACAGAAATAACCGTCTCAAGAAAATGCTTGAACTCGAAGCACCTGATATCATCATCAGAAACGAAAAGAGAATGCTTCAGGAAGCTGTTGACGCACTTATCGACAACGGCAGACACGGCAGACCTGTTACAGGTCCTAACAACCGTGCACTCAAATCTCTTTCCGATATGCTCAAGGGTAAGCAGGGTCGTTTCCGTCAGAACCTCCTCGGTAAGCGTGTTGACTACTCCGGTCGTTCCGTTATCGTAGTTGGTCCTGAGCTTAAGATGTTCCAGTGCGGTCTTCCTAAGGAAATGGCACTTGAGCTTTTCAAGCCTTTCGTTATGAAGCGTCTTGTTGATACAGGCAAGGCTACAAATATCAAGTCTGCCCGTAAGAAGGTAGACAGAGCTGAGAATGATGTGTGGGATGCACTTGAAAACGTGATTAAGGACCATCCTGTATTCCTTAACCGTGCTCCTACGCTTCACAGACTCGGTATTCAGGCGTTTGAGCCAATTCTCGTAGAAGGCAGAGCTATCAAGCTTCACCCTCTGGTATGTACAGCGTTCAACGCCGACTTCGACGGTGACCAGATGGCTGTTCACCTTCCTCTTTCCGCAGAAGCACAGGCTGAAGCACGCTTCCTTATGCTTGCTGCAAATAACCTCCTCAAGCCTTCCGACGGACGTCCTGTTGCAGTACCATCACAGGATATGGTTCTCGGTTCCTACTACCTCACAATGAAGAAGGAAGAAAAGGACGAGAACGGTCAGTACCTCGAGAAGGGCGGAGGAAAGGTATTCCGTGATGTAAACGAAGCACTTATGGCTTACAGTGAGGGTGTTGTTTCCATTCACGCACCTATCAAGGTTCGTATTTCCAAGGATATCGGCGGCAGAACAGTTTCCAAGCTGATTGAATGTACAGTCGGAAGAATTATCTTCAACGAAAAAATTCCTCAGAACCTCGGTTACGTTGACAGAACAAATTCCGATAAGCAGTTTGATCTTGAAATTGACTTCCTCGTTAAGAAGGGTCAGCTCTCCGATATCGTTGACCGTTGTATCCGTATCCACGGTACAGCTAAAACCGCTGAGGTTCTTGATGATATCAAGGCTCTCGGTTATAAGTTCTCTACAAGAGCTGCAATCACAGTTGCTGTCTGCGATGCAGAAATTCCTGAACAGAAAAAGGATATTCTTGCTGACGCAGATGCAAAGGTTGAAAAGATTAATAAGCTTTACAAGCGCGGCTTTATTTCCGCTGCTGAAAAGTCCAAGCGCTTTATCGATATCTGGAATGCAGCTACCGATGAGGTAACAGTTGCCCTTAAGGATGGTCTTGACAAGTACAACCCAATCTTTATGATGGCTGACTCAGGTGCCCGTGGTAGTATCAACCAGATTCGTCAGCTGGCAGGTATGCGTGGTCTTATTGCCAATACCTCAGGTTCCACAATCGAGATGCCTATTCGTGCTAACTACCGTGAAGGTCTTAACATCCTCGAATACTTCATCTCCTCCCGTGGTGCTCGTAAGGGTCTTGCCGATACAGCACTCCGTACTGCCGACTCCGGTTACCTTACACGTCGTCTCGTAGACGTTTCTCAGGATGTCATCATCCGTGAGGAGGACTGCGGTACAAACGAGGGTATCGAAGTTTATACAATCAAGAATGGTAACGAAATGATTGAGCCTCTCAAGGAGCGTCTCGTTGGTCGTTACCTTATGGAAGACCTCCGTGACCCGAATACAGGCGACCTTATTATGAGCCATAACAAGCTTATGAATGAGATTGACGCTCAGAAGGTTGTTGACAGCGGTGTCGAAAGAGTTAAAATCCGTTCCGTACTCAATTGTAAGGCTAAGCACGGTGTATGTGCTAAGTGTTACGGTGCAAACCTCGCAAACGGCAACCTCGTTGCTGTCGGTGAAGCTGTCGGCGTAATCGCTGCTCAGTCCATCGGTGAGCCTGGTACACAGCTTACAATGAGAACCTTCCATACAGGTGGTATCGCTTCCGCAGAAGATATCACACAGGGTCTTCCAAGAGTTGAAGAACTCTTTGAAAGCCGCCGTCCGAAGAATGCGTCCATTATCGCAAGAATCAGCGGTACAGTTCGTATGGAAGAAATCAAGAAAATCAGAAACGTTATCATCACAAATGCTGAAACAGGCACAGAGGAATACTATCCTGTTCCTTACGGCTTCAAGATTAAGGTTCACGAGGGTGACACGGTTGAAGCAGGTGCACCGCTTACAGAAGGTGCTATCAATCCAGGCGATATCCTCGCAGTTAACGGTCAGCAGGCTGTTCAGAACTATATCATTACAGAAGTTCAGAAGACCTACCGTCAGCAGGGTGTTGATATCAACGACAGACATATCGAAGTTATCGTTCGTCAGATGCTCCGTAAGGTTAAGGTTGACGAGAGCGGTTCAAGTTATCTGCTCCCTGGTTCACTCGTTGATAAGCGTGAAATTGACCAGATTAACGCAGAGCTTCAGGCAAGAATTGACGCAGGCGAAACAGGTGTTACACTTGTTACAACTCTCCCTGTACTTCAGGGTATCACAAAGGCTTCGTCCAATTCCGACAGCTTCCTGTCCGCAGCTTCCTTCCAGGAGACAACAAGAGCACTTACCGATGCAGCAATCAAGGGTAAGAGCGACTATCTCCAGGGTCTTAAGGAAAATGTTATTATCGGTAAGCTCATCCCTGCTGGTACAGGTATGGACGTTTACAATAATACACAGGTTGTCAAGAACGAAACTGCAGAACATACAGCACCTGCAACAGTTTAATCTATCCAAACGGCTTCCAATTACGGTTGGAAGCCGTTTTTACATAATTAGAAAAAAATAAAACTTTTTTGCAAAAAAGGCTTGACAAATGTAAAAACATCTGATATAATAATTAAGTCGCTGAGAGATGCGATACAATAAATGGAGAAGTCGCCTAGCCCGGTTTATGGCGCACGACTGGAACTCGTGTATGGGTTAATAGCTCATCGAGGGTTCGAATCCCTCCTTCTCCGCCATAAAGTCCGTTACCATTTGGTGACGGACTTTTTGTATATTGCAAAGGGGTTGTAATTATGAAATTTCCAAAATATATGCGTATTCAAGGCAGAGAAATAGCATGGCGAACACAAAAGCCAGTTGGTGTGTTTATCTTGAATTGGCGAAGAATAAGGGATAATATCTATAGCGAAGAAGATAAGCAGATATATGAAACTACACATAAATGGTTTTTAGAGCATTTGCCCGAACCTCCATTTTACGGAAACGATAATGAAAATCCGCAGGGAGCAATAACTTGGTTCAAAACCGAAAACAGTGACGAAATGCTTGAACATATCCAACCACTTCTTGATTTGCTTGATAAATATAAAGTGCCATATGATATTGTTTATAGCAATTATGTTGGCAAGATTATTTATGAGGATGATTATCAGGTTGGTGTAATTGATGAATAATAAAATCCCTCTCCACCCCGAGAGGGACATTTTTTATCCGAAAATCTGCATAAACAGGCGATTTTTTCTAATTATATATTGCAGTTGCAAATCTTTTGTGGTATAATATTATGGGTATTTTGTAACCAAACTTAAGAAAGAGGTAAGTCTGAAAAATTTCAGACCCGAGTTTTGTTTTCTGCACTGCCGTGCAGAATTTCGCAAGCGAAACCCAGACAACCTTGCGTTGTTTTAAACATACGGAAAGGAGTGCATTTTCCCTGTCGGGAAAATGATTATAAAATGTTTGTAGATAAAGCGAAAATTAAAATAAAAGCAGGTGACGGCGGCGACGGTGCCGTTTCGTTCCACCGTGAAAAATATGTAGCGGCAGGCGGTCCAGACGGCGGTGACGGCGGAAAGGGCGGCGATATCGTTTTTCAGGTTGACGACAACTTCTCAACCCTCGAAGACTTCCGCTATAAGAGAAAATATATCGCACAGCGAGGCGAGAATGGTTCGGGGGGCAACCGTACAGGCAAGAATTCTCCAGACCTTGTAATCCGTGTTCCAAGGGGTACGATTATCCGTGACGCTGAAAGCGGCAGAATTATGGCTGATATGTCAGGTGATGAGCCGAAAATTCTTGCAAAGGGCGGTAAGGGCGGCAAGGGCAATGCTCGTTTTGCCACACCAACAAGACAAATTCCAAAGTTTGCAAAGCCCGGCTTCCTCGGTGAAGAATACGAGGTAACTCTCGAATTGAAGCTTATCGCCGATGTTGGTCTTGTAGGCTTCCCGAATGTTGGTAAATCCACGCTTATTTCCGTTGTTTCAGCAGCAAAGCCAAAGATTGCTAATTACCACTTTACAACCCTGACACCTGTTCTCGGCGTTGTTAAGGTTGAAGAGGGCAAATCCTTTGTAATGGCAGATATCCCCGGACTTATCGAGGGTGCAAGCGACGGTGTAGGTCTGGGACACGAATTTCTTCGCCACGTTGAACGCTGCCGACTTATTGTGCACGTCGTTGATGTATCGGGTATTGAGGGCAGAGACCCCGTTGAGGACTTCGAAATCATCAACCGTGAGCTTGCTAATTTCAGTGAGGATTTGGCTGAACGTCCGCAGATTGTTGCCGCAAATAAATGCGATATGGCAACTCCTGAGCAGATTGAAGCATTCAGGCAGTATGTAACCGACCAGGGACTTGAATTCTTTGAAATTTCCGCCGCAACAACACAGGGCACAAAACAGCTTGTTAACGCAATCACAGCTGAGCTTGACAAGCTTCCTCCAATCAGAGAGTACGAGGCTGAACCTCTCACTCAGCAGGAGCTTGACGAGCGTGCAGGAATGGGCGAGAAATTCGAAATCACAAGAGGCGACGACGGCGTTTACTACGTCGAAGCTGTTTGGCTTGAAAATATTATGCGTACCGTGGATATGGAGGACTATTCCTCTCTCCAGTATTTTCAGCGTGTTCTCCGTAACAGCGGTATTATCGACGAACTTGAGCGTATGGGCATTGATGAGGGAGATACGGTCAATATCTTCGGCTTTGAGTTTGACTTTGTATTTTGATGTAAAGGAGCATTTTTATGGGATTGCTGGATAAGCTTATGGGTAAGAAAAAGCCAACTCTTGAAGATGATATTCATTCTGCCTGTGCCTGGATTGTTACTGCACTTAATACTTCGGGCTACAAAGCAGACTATACCCTCGAAAGTATGAAGGAAATAGACCGCTTTTTTGATGAACAAAGCGGAGCAGGCGGTATTATTACACCCGAAAGAAGGGGAAATATAATTTTCTCAATTGCAGCTTACATTGGTGAAACGGTTATAAAGCTTTATGGCGGCAAGTGGATTACCGATGATAATGACCCGATGGGCGAGGTTAATATTGCGGTTCAGCTTGATAACGGCACCATCATTTTTCCTGCTCAAAGAGCTATGAAACGTTATCAGAACGGTAACGAGGACAGCATTTACGCTTATGTTTATGTGTTAAGTCAGTCATAAGACAAGGAAGTGTTTGATATAGATATTCAGCGTGCTAACCAGTACAGCCCTCTTACACTTGCATTTCTCGGAGATGCAGTGTATGAGCAGCTTGTCCGTGAAAAAATTGTGCTTACGGCAAATATGCCCGTGAAGAAGCTTCATAAGGAAGCTGTTGAAAGAGTCCGTGCAGCATATCAGTCAAAGGCTGTTGACGTGATAATGCCGCACCTTACCGAGGAGGAAGAAGCTGTTTTCAAGCGTGGTCGCAACGCAACAGGCAATACCGTGCCGAAAAGCTCCAATCCCGTGGAGTACAGACGTGCAACCGCTCTGGAAACTCTTTTCGGGTATCTCCACCTTACGGGAAATTCAGAAAGAATAGTTGAATTGTTCGACATTATATGGTATAATGTTAATTTGGCAAACGAGGAAAGCTGATATGAATTTAGATAATGTTAATCTCATCAACTGTGATAACACCAACTGTTACATAATCAGGGGCACGGACGGCGATATCCTCGTTGATACGGGTATTCCGAAGTACCGTGATGAAATTGAAACCTGGCTTCTCAACTACAACGTGAAGCTTATCGTGCTTACCCACGGTCACAACGACCATATCGGCAACGCCGCCTATTTTTCGGAATTGTACGGTGCACCGATTGCAATGAGCAAGTACGATGAATTACTTGCCGAGGATAATCTTTGCAGACCCTTTTACTCGGTAGGTGCAGCAGGAAAGGTTGTTGCCGCACTTTCTAAAAAGACAGTGAGCCAAAGGTCTGAGCTGTTTGAGGTAAGCATTTACCTTGAGGACGGTATGGAGCTTGGCAAGGATTTCGGTGCAGACTGCAAAGCTGTCAAGCTTGACGGGCACACCAAAGGCTCATTCGGCTTTATGAATGGTACGGATTTGTACCTCGGTGATGCGGCAATGAATTACATAGCACCTGCATTCCCCGCAATCTGCGAAAGTCCGAAAGCCGCAAGAACGTCACTTGAAAAAATCAAGACGCTGAAAACCGAAAGAATTTTCTTCGGGCACGGCTCACCAATTGAAACAAAATCTGCGGCATACCGCAGAATGTTTATAAAGTAAAATAAATTTTTTATATAATTTGAAGGAGAGTTTTATTATGTCAGGACATTCCAAATGGAACAATATCAAGAGAAAAAAGGAAGCTACAGACGGTGCAAAGGCTAAGATTTTTACCAAAATCGGACGTGAAATCACTGTTTGCGTAAAGGAAGGCGGCGCTGACCCTAACAATAATGCAAAGCTCCGTGACCTTATCGCAAAGGCTAAGGCAAATAACGTTCCTAACGATAATATTGACCGTGTAATCAAGAAGGCAGCAGGCGGCGCTGATAAGACAAATTACGAAGCTAATGTTTACGAGGGCTACGGTCCTAACGGCGTTGCTGTAATTGTTGAAACACTTACAGACAACAAGAACCGTACAGCAGGTGACGTTCGTCACTACTTCGATAAGTTCGGCGGCAACCTCGGTACAACAGGCTGTGTATCCTTTATGTTCTCCAGCAAGGGTATTATTGTTGCTGAAGCTGACGGCAAGGACGAGGATACAGTTATGGAAGAAGTGTTCGATGCAGGTGCTTCCGACTTCACAATGGAAGACGATATGATTGAAATCGAAACAGAGCCTGCTGATTTTGCAGCAGTAAGAGATGCCCTCACAGATAAGGGCTACAAGCTCGTTTCAGCTGATATCGAAATGATTCCTGCAACATATACAGAGCTTACAGACGAGGATTCCATCAAGAAGATGAACCTTCTCCTTGAACACCTCGAGGACAACGACGACGTTCAGAAGGTATACCACAACTGGGATATGCCTGATGAGGAAGATGAAGACTAATAAACGTTTTACGTTTTTGAAAGGAAGTTTTGAAAATGAAATGGACAGGACTTAACGACCTGCGTGAAAGCTATCTTAAATTCTTTGAGAGCAAGGGACATCTCAGAATGGACTCCGCTCCTCTCGTACCACAGGGCGACAACTCTATCCTGCTTATCAATGCAGGTATGACACCGCTTAAAAAATATTTTCAGGGCATCGAAGAACCACCTTGCCACAGAGTAACAACCTGTCAGAAGTGTATCCGTACACCTGACATTGAGAACGTTGGTAAAACAGCTCGTCACGGTACTTACTTTGAAATGCTCGGTAACTTCTCCTTTGGTGACTACTTCAAGCACGAAGCAATCGCATGGGCTTGGGAGTACCTCACAAAGACACTTGAAATCCCTGAGGACAGACTCTGGGTTACAATCTATGAGGAAGACGATGAAGCAGGCGAAATCTGGGCAACAGAAGTAGGCGTGCCAAGAGACAGAATTATCAAGCTTGGCAAGAAGGATAACTTCTGGGAACACGGCAGCGGTCCTTGCGGTCCTTGCTCCGAAATTCACTTCGACAGAGGCGAGAAGTACGGTCCATTCGAGAACTTCGAACAGGCTTCCGACTGCGACAGAATTATCGAAATCTGGAACAACGTTTTCACACAGTTTGATAACGACGGTCACGGCAACTACACACAGCTTGCTACAAAGAACATCGACACAGGTATGGGTCTTGAAAGACTTGCCTGCGTAATGCAGGACGTTGACAACCTCTTTGAAGTTGATACCGTTCAGAACATTATGAAGAAAATTTCCGAGCTTACAGGCAAAACATATAAGGCTGACGCTAAGGAAGATATCTCTATCCGTGTTATCACTGACCACATCAGAAGCACAACCTTTATGGTTGGCGACGGTGTAATGCCTTCCAATGAAGGACGCGGCTACGTTCTCCGCCGTCTCCTCCGCAGAGCTGCAAGACACGGCAGAATTCTCGGCACAAACAAGCCTTTCCTCTATGAAGTTGTTGACACAGTTATTAACGAAAATGTATGTGCTTATCCTGAACTCGACGGTAAGCGTGACTACATCAAGACAGTAATCAAGAAGGAAGAAGAAGCTTTTGCAAAGACAGTTGACAAGGGCTCTCAGATTCTCGACCAGTATATCGCTGATATCGAAGCTAAGGGCGGCGAGATGCTTCTCGGCGGCGAGGAAGCATTCAAGCTTCACGATACTTACGGCTTCCCGCTTGACCTTACAAAGGAAATCTGCGGCGAAAAGGGTATCTCCGTTGACGAAGAAAAGTTCCAGGAATGTATGAAGATACAGAAGCAGACCGCCCGTGAAAACAGAAAGCTCGGCGGTGGCTGGGACGACGCTAC
Organism: Oscillospiraceae bacterium; assembly: GCA_045545795.1. GTDB lineage: Bacteria > Bacillota > Clostridia > Oscillospirales > Ruminococcaceae > RGIG8773. The sequence continues at coordinate 95,461 of JAZQBN010000065.1, read as the reverse complement.
AGCAAGCGTTCTTACACAGTACACAACAAAGTTTGTGGGCTATACAGACCTTACAGCCGAAACAAAGCTCCTCGCTATGATTAAGAACGGCGAAGCTGCTGATATGTGCGAAGAAGGCGACAGAGTAACAGTTCTCCTCGAAACAACACCTTTCTACGCTGAAAGCGGCGGACAGGTAGGCGATAAGGGTACAATCGAAAGCAACGGCAACGTTATGGAAGTCCTCGATACACAGAAGCTTACAGGCGGTCAGTTCGTATGCGATTGTGAAGTAACAAGCGGCGGCTTTACAACTGGTGCAGACGTTACTGCAAAGGTTAACCCTGAAACAAGAGCAGCTGTAATGCGTAACCATACCGCTGCACACCTTCTCCAGGCTGCACTCCGTACAGTTCTCGGTGACCACGTTCACCAGGCAGGTCAGCTTGTAAACGACGAAAGAGTACGTTTTGACTTCTCCCACTTCGAAGCTGTAACAGCTGACGAACTGAAGAAAATCGAAGCTATTATCAATAAGAATATTCTCGATGCAATCACAGTTACAATGACAGAAATGCCAATCGAAGAAGCAAGAAAGCTCGGCGCTATGGCTCTGTTCGGCGAAAAGTACGGCGATGTTGTCCGCGTTGTAAATGTTGACGGCGTATCAATCGAATTCTGCGGCGGTACACACGTTGACAACACATCCAAGCTTGGCCTTTTCAAAATTCTTTCCGAAAACTCCGTAGCAGCAGGCGTAAGACGTATCGAAGCTGTAACAGGTGCAGGTGTTCTCGCTCTCATCGACGAGTATAAGACAACAATCACAAGTGCAGCACAGGCTGTAAAGGCACCAAACGCTACAGAACTTGTCTCCAAGTGTAACGCTATGGCTGGCGAGGTTAAGGCTCTCGAAAAGGAAATCTCCGAACTCAAGAGCAAGATTGCCGCTTCTCAGCTTGACTCACTTTTCAATAACGCTGAAACAGTTGGCTCCGTTAAGGTTATCACAGCTGTTCTCGAAAATACAAAGCCTGACGTCCTCAGAACAATGGGTGACCAGATTAAGGACAAGGCTTCCGACGCTGTTGCAGTAATTGCCGCAACAAACGAAAACGGCGGTTCTATTATCTGTGCTTGCGGTAAGGACGCAGTTGCAAACGGTGCTCACGCAGGCAAGATTGTCCAGAAGGTTTCCGCACTCACAGGCGGTAAGGGCGGCGGACGTCCTGACAGTGCTATGGCAGGTATGGGTGACGCTTCCAAGGCAGCAGAAGCAATCGCAGCAGTAAGCGGAATTGTTGCTGAATTTGTAAAGTAATCGGGAGGAAATGAAAATGTCTGATTGTCTTTTCTGTAAAATCATTGCTGGGGAAATCCCAAGCACAAAGGTGTACGAGGACGAATTCGTGTACGCATTCAAGGACATCAATCCTCTTGCTCCCGTGCATATTCTCGTAGTGCCAAAGACACACATTGCAAGTGCAGCTGAAATTACAGCTGAAAACTCTGCATACGTTGCTCACATTTTTGAAGCAGCTGCAAAGATTGCCAAGGAGCAGGGCATTGCCGAGGACGGCTACCGTGTTGCAACAAACATCGGCGAAAACGGCTGTCAGAGCGTTAAGCATCTCCACTTCCACATTCTCGGCGGAAGAAAGCTCAACGAAACAATGGGCTAAGTAAATCAAAGGGGCTGACCTTTTATGGTGCGGAAAATGGCTTATATAGGTGCATCTTATCTTATAGGGCTGTTTTTCGCATCATTTTTTGCATACAGAATTAACCTGTGCCTGTCAGCAGCAATTTTAGCCCCAGCAATTCTTTCAGTGACTGTTTTCAGAAGTAAATCCGTGAAATTTACGGTTTGTTCATTCAGTGCCGCAGTAGCATTTATGCTCTACGGCTTGTATGACCTGACAGTGTATCAGAATGCAATCAAGTACGACGGTTACGACGTTGAAATCAAAGGCACAGTAACCGATGTAAGTGTGTACGACGGTGACAAAGCATCATACATAGTCAATGGTATAATCAACGGCGATACCGAAGCGTATGTCAGCTTCTATACCGACTCCTATGCCGTTGAAATCGGTGACAGCGTAAGCGTGCTGGGGAAAGCCGAGGAGCTCAGGGACAGCTATAAATTTCCCACTAAAACCTACTACAAATCCAAAGAAATATTCCTGCGTTTAAGCAAGGTTTATAAGTTTAATTATACAGAAAATAACGGGTTTTCAATTAAGAAAACTCTTTTGAAATACAGGGATTATATCCTATCAACAATCAACAGAAATATGGACAGCCGATACAGCGGGATAATGACCGCTATGCTTTTCGGCGACAAAACGGGACTTGAAAGCTCGGACAAAACATTGATGTACCGTGCAGGAATAGGGCATATTATGGCAGTTTCGGGCGTGCATCTGTCAGTGGTCTGTTCTTTTATATGGCTGATTATTTCCCGTATTCCTATGAACAAGTACCTGCGTTTCGGACTGCTTATTATTCCCGTGCTGTGCTTTGTGGTACTGGCAGGAATGTCAAATTCGGTAATCCGTGCCGCAATAATGATACTTCTCGTGTACAGTGCAGAGCTTTTCCGACGTAAAGCAGATACCTTCAATTCATTGGGAATAGCCGCAATCCTGCTTACGATAACATCGCCCTTTGCAGTAAGGGACGCATCATTCCTGCTGTCGGTAACAGGCGTTTTCGGAATAGGTGTAATTGCACCGAAAATTATAAAGGATATTAAAAAAGAAATCCGCCTTGGTAAAATTGCCGAGTCAGTTATATCATCATTATGTGTAATGATTGTGGTGTTTCCCGTGACAGCACTCTTTTTCGACGAGGTCTCCGTAATATCACCTATATCAAACCTGATATTGCTGCCGATATGTGAGTTAATTCTTGTAGGCGGAGTAATCGTTACTATAACAGGCGGACTGCCGATAATAGCAATTCCCGTGCTGAAAATATGCGAAATATGCTGTGCAGCTGTTTCGTTGATTTCAAAATTTATCGGAAGCCTGCATTTTTCCTACATTCCGTTAGGCGATGAAAATACAGCGGTATTGATTGCCTCCGCATTGATAGCAGGCATAATTGCTTCGTTTCTTTGCAGGAGTACGAAAACCGCCTCCGCAGTAATAGTCAGCGTGTTTGCTTTAGTAATATGCTTTGTAAATGTACAGCAGTATATGTCAGGCGATACGCTTACCGTTGCAATTATTAAGAACAACACTTCCGTTTCCGCAGTTATTCACGACAACAAATCCGCCTGCATAATTGACCTGAAAAAGGGAGGCAAAACGGCGGAGTACGCCGTGAAATATCTTAACCGTGCAGGCATACGGAAAATAAATTCACTAATTATGAATGTGGACGTTGTTTCTTCGCAGAATATATATGATAAACAGTTTGACATCTTTGAAATTGAAAAATATATGGTTCCTGAAGCAGACAGAAAATTCGTAAGCACAGAATATAACAATATGATTTTTTATGCAGACGGAAGTACACTTGACGCAGACAGATATAAAATCGAGTTTTTCAGTGACACGGTCAGGATTAATGCAGATGAAAATGAATTCTTGCTGTGCACATCAAAAAGTGACGTTGCTGAAAAAGAAAGCTATGAAGTTGCCGTGCTTTACAGTGGTAAGACGTTTACAAATCAACCTGCTTCAGATATGGTAGTAGTGATGAATGAAGCACCGGAAGAAAATGCTTTGCCGAGTGCCGTGTACACAGAAGAAAGCATAAAAATTGAAATTGATAAATACGGAGAAATCCGTTCTGAAATCATAAGATAGGAGAGAAAGCAATGGCTGTTGTAACTGAAAATGATATTAAAACCGCGGTGAAAAACAATAACTACAGCCGTGCATATTATTTCTATGGAAAAGACGCGGTTGCTGTTGAAAAATATACAAAGGCACTTTCCGCACGTCTTGTCAGCAAGGACGATGAAACCTACAACCTGCATAATTTTGACGGAAAAAATCTTGATATAGAATTGCTTTCCGACTCCTGTGAAGCACTTCCTATGTTTGCGGACTACGTCTGCTGCATAGTTTCCGACCTTAATGCTGAAACGCTTACCGCAGACCAGCTTAACACGGTTGTGGATATTGTAAAAAATCTCCCCGAAAGCACAGTACTGATTTTCTATTACACTTCCGTAGATGTTACCGACGGAAAGAAGTACCTCACAACCAAGAATAAAAAGCTTATGGATGCCGTAAGCAAAAACGGAAGCGTTTGTAATTTTGCACTTAAAACAGCAGATACCCTTGCAAAGGAAATTATGGCAGCCGTATCAAAGGCAGGCTGCGGAATTTCCCGTGATGCAGCACGTTTTCTCGCTGAACAATGTTCCTGCAATACAATGCTTATTTCCAACGAGGTTGCCAAGCTTACAGCCTATGCACAAGGCAACGAAATAACAATGGATATAATCCGTCAGCTTTCCCCAAGGCAAATCGAAACAACAACCTTTGACCTTGCAAAAGCAATAATGCGAATGGACAGAAAAACAGCAATGCGTCTGTTCAATGACCTTATTGAAGAAAAAATTGAGCCTATTGTAATACTATATACGATTACGGGCAACCTTCTCGATATGTACCGTGCAAGAACAGCAATGTCCGTGTGCAAAGGACCTGCCGACGTAAAAGCAGATTTCGGCTACGCAAAAAACGTGGAATTCCGAGTGGACAACGCATTCCGTGACGTGCAGAAAATATCAATGCCCCACCTGAGAATGTGTATCAATACTCTCGCAGATACAGACGCATTGATGAAATCCTCAAAAACCTCACCTCAGATTTTGCTGGAGGAAGCCCTCGTAAAAATGCTCACATTCAGAAAATGATGAAAGGTACGCAATTATGCTTCATATAAAACAAGCCGTCATAGTAGAGGGAAAGTACGACAAAATCAAGCTTTCCTCAATTATTGACGCAGTAATAATTCCCACAAACGGCTTTAAGATTTTCAAGGATAAGGAAACTTTGAAAATTATAAGGTATTATGCCGCCGCAACGGGAATAATAATCCTGACAGACTCAGACACTGCAGGCTTTAAAATTCGCTCATTCCTTAAAGGTGCAATTAAAAACGGAAACATAACAAATGTCTATATCCCTGATATTTTCGGTAAGGAGAAGCGCAAGTCCGAGCCTTCAAAGGAGGGAAAGCTTGGTGTCGAAGGAATTGAAAAAAAGCTTATCCTTGAAGCCTTTGCAAAAGCAGGTATTGAGTCGGAGGAGCGTCCCGAAAATCCCGACCCGATTACAAGAATTGACTTTTATGAGTGCGGTTTCAGCGGTATGCCGAATTCTTCTGCACTCCGCAAAAAGCTTCTTGCCGAGCTTGACCTGCCCGAATTAATGTCATCAACCGCAATAATCGACATACTCAATACGCTTATGACAAAGCAGGAGTTCTTCGCTCTTGCCGAAAAAATACACAACGGAGAGGAGCAAACGGATAACCCGTAAATTATGGTATTTTCAAGCTTAACGTTTCTATATTACTTTCTCCCGATAGTAATGATAATATATATTCTTCTTCCCGATAAAATCAATGCAGGAAAGAAAAAGCCGATTGTAATCCCTGCAAGAAACCTGCTTATTTTGCTTACAGGCTTCTTTTTCTACGCTTGGGGAGAGCCATTCTATATGATTTTAATGCTTTTCTCCACAGCAATTGACTACTTTGCAGGACGCTTTATGGCAAAGTACGACGATAATCAGAAAAAGCGTACAATCTGTCTGCTTGTGTCCGTAATAATGAATGTTGGTCTGCTGGCTATTTTTAAGTACAGCGACTTCTTTATTGATACAATCAATTCAATCTTCAAGAGCGATATCACTAACCCGATTATCCTCGTCAACCGCTGGATTAACGAAAATATCTATGATTTTGGTCTTACGGAGGACAGGGTAGCACTTCCAATCGGTATCTCGTTCTTTACCTTCCAGTCAATGTCCTATACAATCGACCTCTACCTGCGTAATATCAAGGTGCAGAAAAGCTTCATCGGTTTCACCTCTTATGTAACACTTTTTCCGCAGATTGTTGCAGGACCGATTGTACGTTATGAGGACGTTGCCGCTGAAATCAATGAACGTACCGTAAACATCAACAAAATCAGCGAGGGTATCGGTAAGTTTGTCAAGGGACTGGCAAAAAAGGTACTTCTCGCAAACAATATCGGTATCATATGGACTCAGATTAAAGCTATGGACTACAGCGAAATCAGTGTCGCAACTGCCTGGATTGGTATTCTCGCATTTACATTCCAGATTTATTTCGACTTCTCAGGTTACTCAGATATGGCAGTAGGTCTTGGCAAAATGCTTGGCTTCAATTTTCCACAGAACTTTGACCACCCGTATATGTCAAAAAGTGTAAGCGAATTCTGGCGCAGATGGCATATTACCCTTGGCACCTGGTTCCGTGAGTATGTCTATATTCCACTCGGCGGTAACCGTAAGGGCAAAGGCAAAACTCTCCGCAACCTGCTTATCGTGTGGGGACTTACAGGTCTCTGGCACGGCGCAAGCTGGAACTTTATCCTGTGGGGACTCTATTTCGGTGTGCTGATAATTATTGAACGTCTTGGCTGGGGCAAGGTTCTTGAAAAGCTTCCTGCTGCTGTAAGTACATTGTATACCTTCCTGCTTGCAGTATTCGGCTGGGTGCTTTTCGATACAAATACACTTTCGGACGCATTCCGCTATTTCGGTGCAATGTTCGGTGCAACAGGTATCCTTACCGACAGTACGGCAGCCTATATGTTCACAACAAATATTGTAATTTTCGCACTTTGTATCTTTGCATCAACAGACTGGTTTATGACCCTTGTAAACCTGATAAAGAAGAAAAAGGAAAAGTTTGTTACCTGTGCAACACCAGTGCTTATTGTTGCAATGCTTCTTCTTTGCACCTCTTATCTCGTGGACGCAACCTACAATCCGTTCCTGTATTTCAGATTTTAGTAAAAGGAGAAGCATATGAAAAAGAAGCTTAATGTTGTAAATTTAATAACTTGTCTGGCTTTTTTCGGAATACTCATTGCTTTTCCGATTATAACGGCTATAGCACCAAAGGAAACTTTTTCCGATATAGAAAACCGTACCCTTCAGTCAATGCCGAAGGCTTCCGCAAAATCAATCTATGACCGAAGCTATATGAATAAGCTGGAAACTTATATTTCCGACCATTTTGCAGGACGTACTGACTGGATAAAGGCAAAAACCGCCGTTGAAACCCTTGCAGGCAAGTATGAACGCAACGGTATATATATTCTTGATGACCGTCTTGTGGAAAAAATTGATGAACCTGATTATGCCGCAATCGATAAAAGTATCGGTGCAATCAATACATTTGCGGAAAAAAATAATGTTCCCGTGTATTTTATGCTTGTTCCCACATCAGCTGAAATCTATCGTGAACAGCTTCCCGAAAGTGCACCGAATGCAAATCAGAGTGAAATTATCAACTACACCTACGGAGGGCTGTCAAAGTCAATCTCAACAATAGACGTATATTCAGCAATGCAGGCAGGAAAGTTTGACTATATCTATTACCGTACCGACCACCACTGGACAACTCTCGGTGCATATCTTGCCTATGAAGCGGCTGCAAAAAAAATGGGTTATGAGCCTGTCCCGAAGGAAATGTACGACATAGAACACGCTTCTGATGAATTCCTCGGTACGTTCTATTCCAAAGCACTTTATGACGGCGTGGAAAAGGATATACTTGACATTTACCACTACACCGATGGAAGTAATATTACCGAGGTGCTTGTCACATCTGAGTATGGTAAAGCACCTGAAAGCTATGACAGTATGTACTTCAGAGAATTTCTTGACGTAAAGGATAAGTATTCCACTTTTCTCGGCACAAATCAGCCCCTTGTTACAATCAAAACCAACAGCGAGGGCGGCAAGCTCCTTATGTTCAAGGATTCCTATGCTCATTGCTATGTGCCGTTTCTTACGCAGCATTACTCCGAAATCACTCTCGTGGATATGCGTTATATCCAGATGTCCTACAAAAATATTGTAAATCCCGAGGATTACGACCAGGTAATGTTTCTATACAACGTATCATCATTTATGACAGATATCAATATCAGAAAGCTTGCCTACGGGTAAATAGTACAAGTAGCGAAAAATCCTGAACTGCATAAACTGAATTAACGGGTAATAACGGTTTATGCAGCGGAAGTGGTATGCAGCGGAATAATACTGTTCTTTGATAAAGGATTAGTTTGAGCGATACCCGTAGGGGAGCTTCAGCATAAGCGTATTCCGTGTATGCCTGTATAAAATAGATTTAGGTCAGATGTCAGTTTTTTGACATTTGACCTTGATTTTTTATTGGAAATATTATATAATATAATGTGGTATGCTTTTATTTAATATTTGGAGGACTTTTTGTGAAAAATATAGCTTCAGCTTCAATTTTAAGTGCAGATTTCTGTAACCTCGGCAAGGATATCGCAAGAGCAGAGGAGGCAGGCTGCGAATATATACATTTCGATGTTATGGACGGTGTTTTCGTACCGAATATAAGCTACGGTATTCCTATACTTAAAGCTGTTTCCAAAATTGTAAAGGGAACACTTGACGTACATCTTATGATTACCGACCCGATTAAGTATGTCAAGGACTTTTCTGATAACGGTGCGGATATAATTACCTTTCATTCCGAAGCAAAATCCGATATAAAGGAAACAATTGATGCAATTCATTCCTGCGGAAAAAAAGCAGGTCTTGCAATAAAGCCCAATACTCCCGTTTCCGATATAGAGCAGTATCTCGGGATGATTGATATGCTTCTTGTTATGACCGTAGAGCCGGGCTTCGGCGGACAAGGCTTTATTAGTGAAACCCTTGATAAAATTGCCGAAGCAAAAAAAATAATCGACAGCAGGGGACTAAACGTGCCCATTCAGGTTGACGGCGGAATTAATGCCGAAACAGCTGAGCTTGTGAAAAACGCAGGTGCGGAAATCCTCGTTGCGGGTTCATATCTTTTCGGTGCGGACAATATGAGCGAGGCTGTGGAAAAGCTCGTAAAATAAAGGTGAATTTAATGAATTCAAAAGAAGTAAAAACCAAATTCAGCATAATGACGGATATGCTTATAGTCCTTATTGTAATAGCAGCTATGTCAGTGTACTATTACGGTATGAGGGCGGCTGCTGTTATTGCGGTGACAACAGTAGTATGTGTTGTTACTGATTTTATCTGCTGTAAGCTCAGAGGAATTGAAAGCAAGCAGGACATATCAGCCCTGATAACAGGTCTTACATTAAGTATGATGCTGTCAGCGTCAGTGCCGTATTATGCCGCCGCAATTGCCGCAGTGTTTGCTGTGATAGTTTCAAAGCACGCTTTCGGCGGTCACGGCTGTGAAATATTCAATGCCGCAGCAGCAGGATTTCTGTTTACAGCACTGTGTTTCCCCCAGAATATGCTTACATATCCGAAAGCTTTTTCGGAAATACCAATGTCGTCAGTGGTTTCGCCAAGTATGCTTTCGCCGTCCTTTACAAGTTCATTTCTTGTTACCGAAGCCGCAGAGCTTTCATTGATTGATGCCCTTATAGGAAAATTCAGCGGACCTATGGGTACAGGCTTTATTCTTATTATGTGTGTGGCAGCTGTTTTCCTGATGCTCAGGCGTTCAATTTCCGCAATAACATTTTTTACGGAGCTTGTGCTTTTGGGACTATATGCATTTTTTAAATACGATAACGATGTAATGTGCGTGCTGTATTTCTTTTCAAGCGGTATGCTGCTTTTCGGAATGATATTTCTTTCCTGCGATTACAGCATTATCCCTAAAACAAGAAGCTCACGTTTCCTTTACGGAGCTATATTTGCAGCTTGTGTAATAATTTTTCACAGCTACTCGTCTACCGAAAATGCCGCAATTTATGCCGTGATAATTTCATCACCAATCGGGATTGAGCTTGACAGACGTGCTCTTTCCTTTGCGGATATGATAAATAAAAGAAAGGGACTGCTCAAAAAGGTGAATAAGCCCCTTAACCATATAAATGAAACCCTCGAAATTCTCGAAAATAACGAACAGGAGAAATAACCGTGTCAAATGATAACAGCTGCAAGGACATTATAAAAAATGCCCTTCTGTATAAAAATCCAATACTTGTAAGCGGAATGGTTATTGCACCTGTTGTGGTAATGGCAAATAACTTTTTGGACGCAGTAACTCTTATTACAGCCTTTTCGCTCATAACCTTCTTTACCTTGCTGATATCGTCCTTTGTTCCGAAAAATATTGTCTATACAATCAGAATTATCCTGTATACTTTAATCGGTGCACTGGTGTATGTTCCTGCTGTAATAATGCTGAAATATCTTATGCCTGAGGGTGTGGAAGCACTCGGAATATTTTTCCCGCTCTTTATAACCAGCAGTTTTATCATATCCCGTTCAGAGTCAATCTTTTTTCTTGAAACAAAAGGAAAGATGTTCCTTGATATAATATTCTGTATCATTGGCTACGATGCGGCAGTGCTTCTTTTCGCAGCAATAAGGGAAATCCTCGCTTTCGGCACAATCGGCGGAACAATAATAGGTATGCCTGTTCAGCTGTCAGCCTTTCAGAACCCTTTCGGCGGATTTATCCTGCTGGGACTTATGGCGGCATTGTTCAGAAGCGTACTGCTGTTTATAAAACGAGTAAGACAAAAATAAAGGTGTTTTTATGGAATTGATGGGAAAGATAATAATGACTGCATTTATTGCGGTTTTTGTTGAAAATACAATATTTTCAAGAGCATTGGGAACAAGTACGCTTGTGGTTGTTGCAAGAAGCAGAAAAAATCTTTTCGGATTTGGTCTCAGCGTAACCTATATAACCGCACTTATAAGCGTGATGACCTACTTCATTGACAGGCTTTTTTCAGGCAGAAGCAACAGCTATGTGTATATGCCGCTTTTATATGTAACAATCCTCGGTTTTGTTTATATTATAACCTTGCTTTGTATGTGGAAATTCACCCCTAAGCTTTTTTCTCGTATAAGGAAATATATCCATATTTCGGCATTCAACTGTGCTGTTTTAGGCTCAATGTTCCTTACCTCAAAGAATTGCGAAACGCTGTCCGATTATTTTATACACGGACTTGGAATAGGTCTCGGCTTTGTATTTGCAGTGTATCTTACTGCAATTGTCTATGATAAACTATATTCCGAAAAAGCTCCCTATACTTTCAGGGGATATCCTCTTATGCTTATATATATAGGCATATTGAGTATGGCTTTCTGGGGCTTGTCGGGACATACTCTAAATTATTGAAAGGAAGGGTAATATGGCAAAGGGCGGAAGAAAGATTTACAGAACATCTGCAAATTACCGCAAAAAAAGAACCCGTAAGGCGTTAAAGGTTGTTTTTGTTATAATACTGCTTGCTGTGCTTGTTTTTCTCGGTTACAGTATAGCAAAGCCTATTCATAATTACATCGTCAGCAAGACAGGGGAAAATGTTACAGAGGACGAGGTGTGGACTCCGCCTGTTGTTACGGAAAAACCGGAGGAAACTACTGCCGGAAATACCGAAAAGGAAGAAGAAGCGGTTCAGCCTGTTGAAGATGAGAAGACAAGGTCAGAAAAATTCTCCGCATATCAGCTTCCTACAACTGCACTTGAAAGTCAGGATGCTCTTGTTACAGCACTTAATAACGTAAAGGACAGCGGATACACTGCCGTTACCGTGCCACTTAAAGCAAAGGGCGGCAAGCTTTACTATAATACAACTTCCGCACTGGCAAAAACATCCGAAGATGCTGTTGCAGGAACAATGTATGCGGGGCAGATTTGTTCCGTAATAAAAAGCAACGGCTTTACCGCAATTGCATATGTAAATCTGCTCGAAGATAATAACCGTTACGGTGAAAGCCGCAAAGGCTCATACCGTATCGCAAGTGACGACTCTACCTGGCTTGATAACGCTCCCTCCAAGGGAGGTAAGCCGTGGCTCTCACCATTTGAGGCAGAAACGCAGGAATACGTTAAATTTATTTCCTCCGAAATAGCAGGTTCAGGCTTTGATTATGTTGTATTTGACGGCTTGATGTTCCCTCCGTTCAGAAATTCCGACCTTTCCTATATCGGTGAAGCAGTAAAATCTGAAACAAGATATAAAGCACTTATTAATATTACCGAAATTGCAGTCAGGGAGGTTGAAGCAGCGGACTCAGCAGCAATTCTGAATGTTTCCGCAGCAGATATCCTTGCAGGAACAGAAGAAGTGTTCAAGCCTGTCGAGCTTAACTTTGATATGCTTGCAGTTGAATTTGTTCCGTCAGAGCTTCCTGCAATTGCATTGATAAACAATGAGGAGGTTGCCCTTGCAGAGCTTCCTGCCAATAACAGAGCGTATGTTGTTTTTGCAGAAATTCAAAGACTTGCAGGAAACGATGTGACGATAGTTCCTGTTTTTAAGCAGTCCGATTTTTCACAGGCAGATTTCAACGAAACCATCACTGCCATTCTTTCACTTGATTGTGAGTCGTATATTATACAGTAACGGGTGAAGGCTTTGTGATAAAATAATTACAATTTGCATTGTAATTATTACAATACGGAAATTACCGTTAACAAAAGAAGATATATGTGCTATAATCCATATATACTTAATTTGTTACACCTGAAACCTTGAGAGAGGAGGACACGCTTGAAGCGTGGACATAAATATGGCAATAAATGAAAATACTCATGGTGAGCGCTTTGCTGAGCCGCCTAAAAAGAAAAAACGTAAAAAAAGAAAGGTAAATCCGATTAAGCGTACCCTTGCCGTAATCGGTACAACCATTCTTTCGCTGGTGCTGATTGTTGTTATTACAGGCTCGATTATCGCTGCGGCACTCACAGTTTACGTTCTCCAGTTCGTAGACCAGGAGCAGGTTGATATCTCCCTTTCCGACCTTGACCTTGATTACACGACCTTTATCTATGGTTACGATGAAAACGGTGCAACGATTGAGCTTGCAAGCATCAGCCGTAACGCTGACAGAATTCCTGTTTCCATAGACAGAGTGCCTCAGCACGTTCAGGATGCCTTTGTTTACACCGAGGACGAGCGTTTCTATGAGCACGCAGGTGTTGACTGGAAGCGTACATTTACAGCGTTCCTTAACGAATTTTTAAGCTTTCTCGGCTCACGTCAGGGCGGTTCGACAATCACCCAGCAGCTTGTCCGTAACGTAACAGGCGACGATAATCCCGACTGGGACAGAAAAATGCGTGAAATTTTCCGTTCCGCACAGCTTGAAAAGTATTGTACAAAAACAGATATCCTTGAAGCATACCTTAACTATATCGGCTTCGGCGGAAGTGCCGCCGGTATTCAGGCTGCTTCAATGAAATATTTCGGCAAGGACGTTTCTGAGCTTACAATTGCTGAGGGTGCTTGTCTTGCCGCAATTCCTAAATCACCTGAAACACTTAATCCGTTTGCCGATGAAGAGGGCAACCTTGAACGTCAGAAAACTGTTTTATGGCTTATGTACAAGAATGCCTGCATTTCACAGCGTCAGTACGAGGCTGCAATTGCTGAAAAGGTTGTTTTCAGAGACCCTAATGCCAAAACAGAGGGCGAAAAAGAAAGCAACGGTATCCAGAACTGGTTTGTGGATATGGCAATTAATGATGTTATAGGCGAATTTCAGGAAATGTACGGTATCGATTATCAGGAGGCAAGCGATAAGCTTTATAACGGCGGTTACGAGGTTTATACAACGGTTGATATCGAAATGCAGAATGCAATTGAGGAGAAGTACAAGGATTATACAACCTTCTCCGAAACCGTACTCAATGACCCGCCCCAGTCTGCATTCATTGTTATGGACTACACAGGAAATATCAAGGCGGTAGTCGGACGTATCGGTGAAAAGGCAGAGTCTATGTCGTGGAATAATGCTACCCATTCAAAGCGTTCTCCCGGCTCCTGCATAAAGCCTATTACTTCTTATTCATACGGTCTTGAACACGACTTTTTCCATTGGTCAACCGTGTTTACCAATAAACCGCTTGAAGATGAAATTCTTGATGAAGATGGCAACCCAAGAAAGTGGCCTTACAACTATAACTCCAAATCGTGGGACTACGGCGGATACTTTACCTTCCAGGCACTCCAGCGTTCCCTCAATACAATTCCTGCACAGCTTATCGAGCAGGAAACACCGCAGGAGGTTTTTGAATTCTTGCAGAACCGTTACCAGATTACAACTCTTGTAGCGGATGACGCAAATATTGCTCCTCTTTCAGTAGGTGCACTTACAAACGGTCTTACCCTTAAAGAGCTTGTTGCTTCATATCAGGTGTTCGGCAACGGCGGTAAGTATTATAAGCCAACCTCCTTTACAAAGGTTGTTGACGCAAACGGTCAGATAGTTATTCAGCATAAGTATACACCTATTCAGGCAATCAGCGAGGATACTGCGTATATTATGAATAAGCTTATGCAGACCGTTATCGAAGGTCCGAACGGTACAGGTAGAGCAGCAAGGCTCCAGAATACACCGCTTGTCGGTAAAACAGGTACATCTCAGGATTGGCACGATCTTTCCTTTGTAGGCTGTACCCCTGACTATGTCAGCGGCGTTTGGTACGGTTATGAAACACCTAAGCAAATTCCGACAGGAACATATTACAGTTCAGCACAGGTATGGAAGAATGTGTTCGGTGAAATCGCAGAAGCCGAGGAGGGTAAGGAATTCCCCGAATGCCCTGACGTTCTTGAATATTACTACTGCACCAAAACAGGTAAGCTTGCAAGTGCGAAGTGCCCGACTGGTTCAGTAGGTTATTATAAGCAGAGCAACATTCCTGAAATGTGTTCGGGCGTTCATAAGTCCGATAAGGAAGATGAAGAAAAGAAAAAGACTAATGAAGATTAAGGATTATTGGATATGAATTTGATTAGAATGGCTTGCCCGTGTCATTTCGGGTTGGAAAGCGTGTTGAAGTTTGAGGTAACAAAAATCGGCGGACAGGACATAACCGTTTCCGACGGAAAGGTTACTTTTTCGGGAGATTTTTCCGTCCTTGCCAAAGCAAACCTATGGCTTGCAACAGCGGAAAGAGTTCTCATTCAGCTTGCGGAATTTGACGCATACAGCTTTGAGGACTTATTTCAGGGCACAAAAAATATTCCCTTTGAGGATTTTATCGGAGCAACCGACCGCTTCCCCGTAAAAGGTCATTCTCTCAATTCCGAGCTTCACAGCGTGCCCGATTGCCAGTCTATAATCAAGAAAGCCGCAGTAGAGCGTCTTAAAAATGTGTACGGAATAAGCTGGTTTGAAGAAACAGGTGCACTGTTCCAGATACAGTTCAGTATCCTCAAAAATCACGTTACAATCTATCTCGACAGTTCAGGTGCAGGACTCCACAAGCGTGGCTACAGAAGAAATTCCAATGCCGCACCGATTAAGGAAACCCTCGCCGCAGGTATCGTTGACCTTGCCCATGTAAGAGGGGACAGCATTGTCTGCGACCCATTCTGCGGAAGCGGAACACTCCTTATCGAAGCCGCATACAAGGCACTTAATATCGCTCCCGGTTTAAAGCGTAAGTTTGCCGCTGAAAACTGGAATGTAATTTCCTCGGGAATATGGTCTGATGAGCGTCAGAATGCACTTGACTCAATCCGTAAGGATACCGACTTTTTCGCTTACGGATACGATATTGACCCTGAATGTGTCGCACTTACACAGGAAAACTGCCGCAAAGCAGGTATACAGAAGCGTGTGCAGATTAAGCAGGCAGACGTCCGTGACTACGTGAACGAAGATAACATCATCACAATCAGCAATCCGCCTTACGGCGAAAGACTCCTTGAACTGAAAGAAGCGGAAAAGCTCTATTCAGTAATGGGACAGCACTTCAAAGCCGACAGGGAGCACCCTTGCTTTGTGATTTCACCACACGAGGAGTTCGAGAAAATCTTCGGCAAAAAGGCAGACAAACGCCGTAAGCTTTACAACGGTATGCTGAAATGTCAGCTTTATATGTATTTCAAATAATCGTTATCGGGAAAGATTTACGCTTTCCCGATATTTTTTTGCAAATAAGTGTTGACATTTAATATTATATATTGTATAATATTAAAAAAGAGGAGGTATCATTATGAAATGTTCAAGATGCGGTTCATATGATGTTACAATACAAGCGGTTACCGAAACACAAACCAAAACAAAGCACAGAGGCTGCCTCGGCTGGGCACTGTGGATACTTCTCGCAGTCTGCACCTGCGGACTTGTGCTGATTATCCCAGCAATAACCAACACACGGACAAAAACGAAAACCAAAACTCACAGCGAAGCAGTATGCCAGTGTTGCGGACATAGGTGGAGGGTTTGAGATGAAGAAAAAATTGAAGAGAGTTCTTGTGATAATTTTTGCGGTCATATTAATCTTATTTGCAGCAATTTATATTTATCACAGAGTTCAATTGAATAATGAGGCTGAATTATTAACGCCACTTGGAGAAATTGTTGAGGTTGACGGTCATAATATGAGTATTTATACCGAGGGAACAGGTGATAAAACAATAGTATTTATGTCAGGCGGCGGAACTTGTTCACCAATACTGGATTTTAAATCCTTGTACTCGTTATTGAGTGATAAATATAAGATAGCCGTAGTTGAAAAATTCGGCTATGGTTTCAGTGATGTTGTTGATAAAAGCAGAGATATTGACTCTATCCTTGAAGATACACGAGCTGCACTTACATCATCAGGGTTAAATGCTCCCTATGTCCTTTGTCCTCATTCTATGTCAGGACTTGAAGCTTTATATTGGGCACAAAAATATCCGAATGAAGTATCAGCAATTATCGGGCTTGATATGGCTGTGCCGCAATATTATGACAGTATGAACATCAATATACCGTTTATGAAACTTTCAAGCTGGGCAGCTGATATAGGTGTTACACGCTTAATTCCGAGTATTTCCGAAAGTGAAGCTATTAAACACGGTACATTATCAGATGAAGAAAAAGAAATTTATAAAGCTGTTTTTTATAACCGTACTGCAACAAAGACAATGATTAATGAATGTGAAGCTGTGAAAGCAAATGCCAAAAAAGTAAACGATATGGGCATACCTCAGCTGCCAATGCTCCTATTCATTTCAAACGGGTCAGGTGGAACAGGCTTTGACGAAGAAACGTGGCGTAAAATTCCGATAGAATATATTTCACAGATAGATAGCGGAAAATATATAGAATTGGATTGTCCTCACTATATTCACGACTACGAATACAAAACAATAAGCGAAAAAATAATTGAATTTGTATCAAATAATTTATAAGTTGTTCAAATATCAATAGATTTCCCTGTTGCAAAGTCAGAAAAACTATGTTATAATATAAATGTAATCGGAAAGGTGCACCTGACCGTGAACAACCTATAATATAATCCCTGTTCTGACGCCCGAAGATTTTTCTGAGGGGAAAGGCAACGATAAAATATTACGTTATTATTGTACCTGTCGGCAGAACTGTCGGCAGGTTTATTTTTTTGGAGGAAATATGGACACAAGAGTAGCACTCATCGGAATTGTCGTGGAGAATACCGAATCTGTTGAACAACTCAACAACATTCTCCACCAGTACAGCAACTACATAATTGGCAGAATGGGTATCCCGTACCGTGAAAGAAGCGTGTCAATCATCAGCGTTGCAATTGACGCACCTGCAAACGTGATAAGTGCATTATCAGGCAAACTGGGTATGCTTGACGGAATTTCCACCAAAACCATTTACTCTAAACTAATGGAGAAAACTAATGAATAGAATATATGAATTAATCGACAAGCTGGAACAGCAGCACGTCTTAACCAAAAGCGAATTTGTCGAAATAATCGAAAACCACACCCACGAAACCGACGAGTACCTTTTCGCAAAAGCACGGAAAATCCGTGAACAGCACTATGGCAAGGACGTGTATATCCGTGGACTTGTTGAGTTTACCAACTACTGTAAGAACGATTGCTACTACTGCGGAATACGCCGAAGTGCCAAGCAGACCGAGCGTTACCGACTTACAAAAGAGCAGATTTTATCCTGTTGCGAGCAAGGATACGCTTTAGGCTTCCGCACCTTTGTAATGCAGGGCGGCGAGGACGGCTTCTACACCGACGAAAAAATGGTCGATATCATTTCCGCAATCAGGGCAAAATATCCCGATTGTGCGTTGACCCTCTCAATTGGCGAACGTCCCCGTGAAAGCTATCAGAAGTTCTACAACGCAGGTGCAAACCGTTTTCTCCTGCGGCACGAAACAGCTGACAGCTGTCACTACAGCAAGCTGCACCCAGAAAATTTAACCCTTGAAAACCGTAAGAAATGTCTTGCTGACTTGAAGGAAATCGGCTTTCAGACAGGCTGCGGATTTATGGTAGGCTCACCTTATCAGACAACGGAAAATCTTGCTGACGACTTGATTTTTATACACGATTTCAAGCCCCATATGGTCGGTATCGGACCGTTTATCCCTCACCACGATACACCTTTTGCAAATGAAAAAGCAGGTACGCTTGAAACCACCCTGCTTATGCTGGGACTTGTAAGACTTATCCTGCCAAACGTCCTGCTTCCGTCTACAACCGCACTCGGTACAATCCACCCAAGCGGCAGGGAAAAGGGTATCCTCGCAGGCTGTAACGTTGTAATGCCAAACCTTTCGCCGCTTGATGTCCGTGAAAAGTATCTTCTGTACGACAACAAAATCAGCACAGGTGACGAAGCGGCAGAAAGCGTTGCAAATCTGAAAAAGCGAATGGAAGCCATAGGCTACGAAATAGTAACCGCAAGAGGCGATTGGAAAAATGACTAATTACGGGTAAACCCGTTCAAGAAAGGAAATAGAATTATGTACAATCCAAAATCATTAAAGGCTGAAGAATTTATCAGCGACGAAGAGATCCGTGAAACCCTTGCCTATGCCGACGCAAACAAGGATAATATCGAACTTATCGACAGCATTCTTGAAAAGGCACGTCCAAAGAAAAACGGCAGCTATGTAACCTGTGCAGGTCTTTCCCACCGTGAGGCTTCCGTGCTTCTTGCTTGTGAAATTCCTGAAAAAATTGAGGAAATGTATGCACTTGCTGAGGAAATCAAGCAGAAATTCTACGGCAACCGTATCGTAATGTTTGCACCTCTCTACCTCTCCAACTATTGTGTAAACGGATGTGTTTACTGTCCTTATCATATGAAGAACAAGCACATTGCCCGTAAGAAGCTTACTCAGGAGGAAGTACGCAAGGAAGTTATCGCACTTCAGGATATGGGACACAAGCGTCTTGCTCTCGAAGCAGGTGAAGACCCTGTAAACAACCCAATCGAATACATTCTCGAATGTATCGACACAATCTATTCAATCAAGCATAAGAACGGCGAAATCAGACGTGTAAACGTAAATATTGCCGCAACAACCGTTGAAAATTACCGCAAGCTTAAAGAAGCAGGTATCGGTACATATATCCTTTTCCAGGAAACCTACCATAAGGAAAGCTATCTCCAGCTCCACCCGACAGGACCAAAACACGACTATGCTTACCACACCGAAGCAATGGACAGAGCAATGGAGGGCGGCATCGACGATGTTGGTCTCGGCGTACTGTTCGGACTTGAACTCTACCGCTACGAATTTGCAGGTCTCCTTATGCACGCCGAACACCTTGAAGCTGTTCACGGTGTAGGACCTCACACAATCAGCGTGCCACGTCTTAAAAAGGCTGACGATATTGACCCAGACCAGTTTGATAACGGTATTTCCGATGAAACCTTTGCAAAAATCTGTGCACTTATCAGAATTGCAGTACCATACACAGGTATGATTATCTCCACAAGAGAAAGCCAGTCCGTAAGAGAAAAGGTTCTTCGTCTTGGCGTATCACAAATCAGCGGCGGTTCAAGAACTTCCGTAGGCGGTTACGCAGAGGAAGAACGTCCGCACGACAGCGAACAGTTTGACGTTTCTGACCAGAGAACACTTGACGAGGTAGTCCGCTGGCTTATGGAAATGGGCTTCATTCCATCCTTCTGTACAGCCTGCTACCGTGAAGGCAGAACAGGTGACCGCTTTATGAGTCTTTGCAAGACAGGACAAATTCAGAACTGCTGTCACCCTAACGCACTTATGACCCTTAAGGAATACCTCACCGACTATGCTGAACAGCGTACAAAGGAATTGGGCGATGAGCTTATTATGAAGGAAATCAACAACATTCCTAATGAAAAGGTAAGAGAAATCGTAATCAAGAACCTTGAAGAAATTACAAAGGGCAAGCGTGATTTCAGATTTTAATCGGAAAGGAACAGCCTATGAGCTTTAACAATACCCCATCCGCAAACCGTGTCCATATCGGCATTTTCGGCAAACGTAACGCAGGTAAATCCAGCGTTATGAATGCCCTGACAAATCAGAATTTAGCAATCGTCTCCGACGTTAAGGGTACAACAACCGACCCCGTGCTGAAAGCAATGGAGCTTCTTCCGCTCGGACCTGTAGTAATGATTGATACCCCCGGTATCGACGACGAGGGCGAGCTTGGTGCACTCCGTATCAAGAAAAGCTATCAGATGCTCAACAAAACCGATGTTGCTGTTGTGGTAATCGACGGTGCAGAGGAAAGAGCAGAAGATAAACAGCTTATCGAAAAAATCAAAGTGAAAAATGTTCCTTATGTAATTTTTCATAACAAATCCGATACCTTTAACGCAGATAAAAAAGAGGGACACCTTTACGGAAGTGCCCTTGAAAAAATCGGTATTGATGAGCTGAAACAGGCAATCGTAACTCTTGCAAACAGCGAGGATAACGATAAAAAAATTGTTGCAGATTTGATTGAGCCACTGGATATTGTCGTGCTTGTCGTGCCAATTGATGCAGCCGCACCAAAAGGCAGACTTATCCTCCCTCAGCAGCAGACAATCCGTGATATACTTGACGCAGGTGCGGTTTCCGTGGTTGTCAAGGATACCGAGCTTAAAGAAACGCTTGCAAAGCTTGGTACAAAGCCAAAGCTTGTCATAACCGACAGTCAAGCTTTCGGCAAGGTTTCCGCAATTGTCCCCGATGACATTCAGCTTACATCTTTTTCAATTCTTTTTGCACGCTACAAAGGAAGTCTTGAAACCGCGGTAAAGGGTGCTGCAGCAATTGAACAGCTTAAAGAAGGAGATAAAATTCTTATCTCCGAGGGCTGTACCCACCATAGACAATGCGGTGATATCGGTACAGTAAAGCTTCCCAACTTGCTGAAAAAGTACACAGGCAAAAATTTTGAATTTGAGTTCACATCAGGAACGGAATTTCCTGAGAATTTGAGCGATTATAAGCTTGTTATCCACTGCGGAGGCTGTATGCTCAACGAAAGAGAAATGAAGTACCGTTACCTTTGTGCAGCCGAACAGTGCGTGCCGATAACGAACTACGGAACAGCAATTGCCTATATGAACGGAATTTTAAAACGAAGCGTTGCACCGTTTGATGAAATACACAATCTGCTTAAATAAAAATAAGACCTGAACCGTAAAAGTTCAGGTCTTGATTTTTATCCGAAATATGCTGTAATTGTAACATCGCCTGTGATGTTTTCAAGGCTTGTATCCCAGAACAGGAATGTCTGACCGCTTGCATTTGCAACAGGCCAGAATGGGGGCTCAGCCGTGCCGCCGTCTTCAACCTTAACTGTGTAGAACTGACCGTCAATAATGAATGTAACAGTGTGATATTTGTCATCATCAAAAAGGGCAGTAATTGTAGTATCAGCAGTAATGTTTCCGACATTTTTGTCCCATCCCGTGAATTTGTTGCCCTTGACATCAGCGGTAGGAATATACGGCGGATATGCGGTTTCACCGTAATTGACGTCAACAACAAAGGTGTCGTTTTCGATTACGAATGTAACCTTGAAAACATTTCTTTCAAGAATTGCTGTGATTGTAACATCCTCTGTAATGTTGGTGTAATCCTTGTCCCAGCCTTTGAAAGCATAACCCTCAACATTGATTGTTTCGGGAAGGTTTGCAGACTGACCGTGCTCAACCTGAATAACGGTAGACTTGTCACCGATAACAACGGTTACATTGTGGATAACATTAAAATCAATATCAGTGTCACCATTATTATTTGAATTGTCAGTGACAAGGGCTTCGTCAAACATAGCTGTGATAATTCTGTCC
The DNA here is from genome assembly GCA_045545795.1 of Oscillospiraceae bacterium. Classification (GTDB taxonomy): domain Bacteria; phylum Bacillota; class Clostridia; order Oscillospirales; family Ruminococcaceae; genus RGIG8773. Next base: position 73,229 of record JAZQBN010000065.1, on the reverse strand, counting down.
TCAGTGATATTTTCAAAGGAGTTATCCCAGCCGATAAATGTAAGTCCTTCAATCTGCGGGTCAGCAGGCTTTTCGGCATTTCCGCCGTGCGGCACTTCCTGAATGGTTTCTTCACCGTCAATAATAATGGAAACAAAGTGGTAAACATTGCTTTGATTTACTGTAGCTGATGATGTGGAAGCAGTTGTGGAAGCAGCTGTCGTGGAAGCCGCTGATGTCTTTGGCTTGGTTGTAGTATGTCCCGGGAGAGTGGTTTCCGTAGGAGGCGGATTTGTAGTAACAATCGGTTCAGCAGTCTGAATTGTATCGGATGTGTCAACAGGCTCGGTGACTGCTGTAGTAACAGCTTCCGTCTGCTGTTCCTCAACGGAAATTCCGCTGCTGTCGTCAGCCTTTGTGTCGTATACAGCTTTAAGCTCAGCAGGTGTGTACGGGAATTTTTTCCCAACAATATTTGCAATTGTAATAAGCGTCTTTAAGTCAAAAGCAGTAAGCTCGTTAAGGTCAATGTCAAGATTGAGTGCTTCAAACGAAGGACCGCTTTCGGAAACCACACGACCCCATTTTTTCTCAATCTGCATTTCTGCGTTGTTTACAGGGTTGCCAAGCTGGTCATAAAGCTGCATTTGGCTTGTGCCCATAAAAGTATGTAAGTCAGTGTAGGACATAAATTCATTGGTGTAATATGCAATTTTTGCAACACTGTCAGATGTTGTTACTGACGAGTCAGCAGTGCGGAAAATAACAGATGAGTGGTCTTCTTCGGCAAAGTTTGCAATTACGGTACCGCTTCTGAGGAAAAGCTCACCGTCCTTCTTTCCGTCAAAATTGCTCATTACAACAATCTGAGTATCAGGACCAAGAACGATATAGTTGTTTTCGGAATTCTTTCCGCCCTTGTAAGCAAGGGTACAGGAGGAATTTGCCCCGACTGTGATAATATCGCTTTCTGTAAGCTGATAACCTGCTGTTGAAGCGGTTACATTATCGGAATTTGTAACGCTTACAGTTCCGTATGCGGAGGAAATATATAATCCGTATGCGGAGGAAAATCCGCCTGTAAGTAAAATAACAGTCAGAATAACCGCAATAATTGCACAGCCTCCGAGAATAATCGGAATTTTGTAATTTCTGAATAATTCTTTCATAATCAACAAACTGAATAAATCAGTATGCTCCTTTCCATTTAGTCAGCAGACGTGCCTGCTGTAACAGTTTCCTGAGGTTCTTGTACTTCTGTTTCTTCTTCCTCTGCGAACCAATCTTCATAATCGTCAGTACCTGTATTGCTGTTGCCGGTAAGCTCCCACCATTTGATACCTGAGTAGGTGGTATAGGCGTGCTGCTTCTGAGTGGTGCTCAGCGTATCATACGACGATGGCATATCAGCTTCTGAGCCGGACGGCGGAGGTGATGTAGTAATCGGCATATCCGTGGTTGGCAGCGGTTCTGTATCCGTTGAAGTCACAGCTTCTGTAGTCTTAGACGTTGCAGAAGACGTGGTGGTTTCGGTTTCTGTGCTTTCGGAAACCGTAGTAGTTACAGTCATAGTTTCCTGACGCTTTTCTTCAAGTGAAACGCTTTTAAATGCAGAAGCAACTTCTTCGGGACTGAAAGCCAGCTCCTTGTTTTTCTGAGCACGGATAAGCTCCCCCAGAACCATACTGTTCATAGAATGTAAATCAAAGCTGTAGTTCAGATATCCGTATTGGCATAGATTTTCCGCAGTAAGAAGCTGAGCCGAGGTACGCTCCGTAAGGACCATAGGTAAATCCTGCGGCTCTTGATTAAGGTTGTAAAGCTGCAGATTGGCAGAGCCCTCAAAGTTCTGAACCTGAGTAATCATAACATTCTCATAGCCCATATATTCCGAAGCATATTCAAACTCAGTGCGGAAAACAGTCCCCGTAACATTAATCGAGCTGTTTGGAGTTTTAAGCTTGAATGTAGCATTCTTGTTCAGTTTTTTGTTTACCTCGCATATAACCGCACCCTTGCTGAGGTTTACGGAAATATCACCCTTTGAGGCAATATCGGTAAAATGTATGTACAGTGTAGACTCAGGTTCTACAAGAATATATTTGTCATCGTCAATACTTATTCTCAGCGAGGAGTCTTTATCGGTATTTATAATGTCACCGCTCATAAGACGGGAATTTTTACTGGCATTGACAATCTTTGTTTCTCTGGAAATTGTAGCAGTACCCTGAATATCAGTAACAATAAGCTCACGGGAAACCTCACCGCCGAAGTAAAGGCTGATAAGAATGGCAGCTGCAATAATCATCAGAATTGAAACAAGACCAATCATAATAAGCTTCAGATTTTCAGAAAGGATTTTTAACAAATAAAAGCCGCCTTTCTATGTTTCAATTGAGTATACATAACTAACATACATTATATCACAAAAATCGTCTTTTGTCAAAGCATTTCTCCTGTTTTTCAGCAAATCATAACATTTGACGGATTGGATGATTTGTGATATAATGAATACATAAATATTCCATAAACTGAAAGGAAAAAACAATGAGCAGTATTGTAACCTACAAATATATACAGCAAAATCCCGATATCCGCACCTACATAAAAAATGCCGACGCAGCCGTGGAAGCACAGGGCTATACGGAGCATTCCTTTGCCCACGTTGAAAAAACAGCCGCCTCAGTTGAACTGATTTTATCAACCCTCAACTACAGTGAAAGAACCATAGAGCTTGGCAAAATTGCCGCTTATCTCCACGATATCGGCAACGTTGTAAACCGCTCTGAGCACGCACAAAGCGGTGCGGTTATGGCTTTCCGCCTGCTTGACAATTTCGATATGCCTGCTGACGAAATCTGTGCAATCGTGTCCGCAATCGGCAATCACGACGAAGCAACCGCACAGCCTATAAACGCAATTTCCGCAGCACTCATAATCGCAGATAAAACCGATGTACGCCGAAGCCGTGTCCGTGCGGAAATGATTAATTTCGATATCCACGACCGTGTTAATTATGCCGTGGAAAAATCCGAGCTGTATTTTAATGAGGATAAGTCCGCAATAATTCTTGAACTCAGCATTGACAGCGAAATTTCGCCCGTTATGGAGTATTTTGAAATATTCCTCAACCGAATGCTTTTGTGCAAACGCTCAGCGGAATTCCTCGGAATTAAATTTCACCTGCGTATAAACGGCGGAGATATCATCTGACCTGTTCCGTAAACCTGCACAACCTCAAACAAATCGCTTTCAAGAATGTCATTCGGCGTAACAATCAGACCGCGGTCTGAGTCAATGTCATAGCCGTGTGCAGCATAAGCAAGCCATACAAGGTGTGCACATTGAGTGCCGCTTGCGATTTCCGGCTCACTGTATTTTGCGGGAATTATCCCGATTGTAGCAACATAAGGAATGTCAGTCAGATAATTATATGCAGAACGTGCTATTGCGGCACGTTCTTCTTTTTCTGCATCTTTAAGCCGCAAAACAACAAAATTGGGATAATGCCGCCATTTGTCAGTGTCCTGCAGCTTTGAGTTTTTACCTATAACAACCGCTTCAAGCGTTATTCCGTTTTCAGCGTCAACAACAATCGCTGCGTGTCCGTTTCTCCAGCTGAAAACGTGAGAAGAATTTGTAATCAGCACATCACCGTCCTCCAGTGGAGCAAGCATAACAGGGCTGTCCTCAATCCTCTCCTCAAAGGAAACAGGGGAGTTCATCGTGCAATTGTACTCAATTTCCGCAAAATAGCTTTCCTGATAAGCCGTCAGCAGCAGCGGAGAAGCAAGACCTTCAACCGCCGCCTTGCCTAAACCCGTTTGCTGAAAAATCAGTTCATAATCCTCAGCAGTATAATCCGAAACAGCTTTTTCCGTCAGGTGCGAAATATCCGTCCTCTCAGCAGACGGTCTTATGTGTGCAAGAGGTTCAATGTAAAAAAGTGAAGTAATGTAATTAGCAGACACTCCATATATAATACAAATCAGAAACAGGATTTTTTTCATTATAAATTCACCGTAAATATTATTTGCACTGATACATAAAAAATCCAATTTCATAAGAATATATTTTTCTTGCATAAAGCAATAAAATATGCTATAATCTTCGTAAAGTATAAATTATTCGACATTACCTAACGGAGATGAAAAATGAGCGAATTAAAAGAAGAAAAAACTATTGTTGAAGAACCCGTTCCTGTCGATGAACCAATCTATGAGGAAAAGCTTCTTAAAACAAGAAAAATGCTGAAAATGCCCCTTAACCTTGCAATAGGACTTTCCGTTACAGCCATTGCAGTAATTATTATACTTTCAATAGCTGTCGCAATTCTTGCAACCAAAGCACCGAAACAGCCTGAAACCTTGCCTGAACCTGAGTTTGTTCCGATTATAAATAACCGTGTTTATGATTTCTTTGACGAGGACGATACAATCATTCTCAACGACTCATATTTCGGTGATATATGGATTAAGGCTTTTACGGATTTGCCCCGTCATTCCTATAATTATGACGGACTTGAATTTAAAAACGGAAGATATACATATACTGAAAACGGTACTCAGATTTCCAAAACAGGTATTGATGTGTCCTACCATCAGGGGGAAATCGATTGGCAGAGAGTTGCCGCAGACGGAATTGATTTTGCGATTATGCGTGTGGGCTACCGAGGATATGAAACAGGGGGAATAAACCTCGACGACCGTTTTCACACTTATATTAACGGCGCTCTTGACGCAGGTCTTGAAGTGGGTGTATATTTCTACTCGCAGGCTGTAACCCCCGAAGAAGCAATCGAGGAAGCCAATTTTGTTATGGAGCAGGTACAGCGTTACGACATAACCTTCCCCATAGTCTATGACTGGGAAATAACCGAAGCTGATAATGCCCGTACAAAGAATATTGCACCATATACCGTAACCGAGTGTGCAGCTGCTTTCTGCGATACAATTGCTGACGGCGGCTATATACCAATGGTTTACGGCAGCTTTAAATTTGCACTGTTCAAGCTTGATATGAGCAAATTAAAGGATTACGGCTTTTGGTATGCCGAGTATAAGCACGGCTACAACGAGCCTATGTACCCATACGATTTCAAAATCTGGCAGTACGCAAGCGATGGCAGAGTTGACGGTATCGAAGGCGACGTCGACCTGAATATCTGTTTTGACGCTTATTACGGGGAAGCCTCATCGGCTTTTACCTGATTGGAAAGGAAGATTTTTATGCAGACAACAATTTCAACTGAAAAAATCAATGCTGTAATTGACAGTTTCGGTGCAGAGCTCCATTCACTTAAACTTGGTGATACGGAATATCTTTGGCAGGCTGCTCCCGATGTATGGAAGCGTCACGCTCCCGTGCTTTTCCCATTTATCTGCAACACCGACTCAAAGAAGTATTATTACGACGGCAAGGAGTACAGCCTTTCAAACCACGGCTTTGCCCGTGACAGCGAATTTGAGTTTTCCTCATCAAGCGATACAGAAGCAGAATTCGTGCTGAAATCAACAGACGCAACAAAGGCAATCTACCCTTTTGACTTCAACTTGTTTGTCAAGTACGCTGTTTCTGCCAACAAGCTTACCGTTACATATACCGTAAAGAATACTGACAGCAAGGACATTTACTTCTTTATCGGCGGACACCCTGCATTCAGAGTACCGCTTAACGATAACGAAAGCTTTGATGATTACTATGTTGAGTACGAGAAAAACGAAAATCTCGTGCAGGAGTTCAATGGTAAAAGCACTGTAATTCTCGACAATGCAAATACCGTACAGCTCAGCCACGAGCTTTTCGCAAATGACGTGTTTATGAAGGATGCTCCGAATTCCTCGTGGGTTGCACTTGCAAACAAATCAGGCAGAAAGGTTAAGCTTAACTACGATAAGAGCGGCTGTATCGCAGTATGGTCATCATATTTTGCCGATAAGACACTTACCGAAAAGGCTGAATTTGTGTGCCTTGAACCTTGGAGCAGTGTTCCTGTATACTGTGATAAGGAAGAGGATATCACAAAGATGTCCCACGCAATAAAGCTTGCTCCTGAAAACGAGTATGTTTTCACATACAGCATTGAACTTGAGTAAAATAAACGCCGCTTCCGAATTGTTTCAGAAGCGGCATTGTAATAGAGGTAACTATGAAAAGCTTGCTAACAAGTACACTGAACACAAGAGCAATTCTTCCTGACAGCCTGAGATACATAAGAAGTGACGTGCCACATAAAATAAGCGAAGCAGAAATTCAATGGCTTGTCAAAAATAACGTTACAACTATTGTTGACCTGCGTGAAGAAATTGAACAACAGCAGAAGAAATGTCCGTTGGTTGACAACACTGACTTTACTTATCTGCATATGCCTGTAAAAGGCGGAAATGCTGTTCCCAAAACGGTCAACGAGGTTTCAGCGTCCTATATCAGAATGGCTGACAGCAATATGGATAAAATAATCGAAACGATTATTTCTGCCGAAACCAATGTAATGTATTTCTGCAACGCAGGCAAGGACAGAACAGGTGTAGTTTCAGCAATCTTGCTCCATAAGCTTGGCTATGACAGGGAATACATCGTAAATGATTATATGCAGTCAGCAGCTAATCTTAGTGAAATGCTTGAAGCATTTTCTGCACAGCATCCTGAAGTGAGGGACATAATTACGCCGAACAGAAGATATATAGAAGAATTTCTTGATTGGCTTGAAAATTGATAATAACCGATATTCCGCACATACTATGAAAAAAGAAAGGAAAATCTGCAATGGAAAAAATAGCATTTTTTGATACAAAGCCTTATGACAAATTGTGGTTTGACAAGCTTAATACCGACTATAATATCAAGTATCTCGACTATAAGCTCACACCCGACAGTGCCGCAGCAGCAAGAGGATGTAAAGCAGTTGTTGCCTTTGTAAATGATACAATCAACAGCGAAACAATTGACGAGCTGTGTGCACTTGGCGTAAAGCTTGTCGCACTGCGTTGTGCAGGCTACAATAATGTTGATTTAAAGTACGCAAAGGACAAAATCAGTGTTGTGCGAGTGCCTGTTTATTCACCGTACGCAGTAGCCGAACACACAATGGCACTCCTGCTTACCCTTAACCGAAAAATCCACAAAGCCTTTATCAGAACCCGTGACTTCAATTTCAGCCTTAACGGTCTTACAGGCTTTGATTTGCACGGCAAAACCGCAGGTATAATCGGTACAGGACAAATCGGACGCATTTTCATTGAAATCTGTAAGGGCTTCGGAATGAACGTTATTGCCTATGACCCATATCCAATGGAGAACAGCAACATCAATTATGTGACCCTTGATAAGCTTTTTGCGGAAAGCGATATCATTTCTCTCCATTGTCCGCTGACTAAGGATACACGATATATTATCAACGAAAGAAGCCTTGCAAAAATGAAGGACGGCGTTGTAATCCTCAATACCTCCCGAGGACAGCTTATCGACAGCGACGCACTCCTGCAATCGCTCAAAGACGGAAAGGTCAGGGGAGCAGGTCTTGACGTTTACGAGGAAGAAACCGCACTTTTCTTTGAGGACTATTCAAGTACAATCGTGCAGGATGACGTCCTTGCACGTCTTGTTTCTCTGCCGAATGTTATAATGACATCGCATCAGGCATTCCTTACCGAGGAAGCACTGCAAAAAATTGCCGAAGTAACCTTGTTTAATCTTCATCAGTTCTACAATGGTGAGGCACTCAAAAATGAGGTTGCTTATAAGAAATAAAAAATGCCGTTTCAGTATATCGCTGAAACGGCATATGTATTATATGAACATATCGAATGTGTAAGAAGAAAGCTTGCTGTCAACGTCAGCAGATATCTCACCGAATACCCTCTGAAAACAGCATTTTCCCGACATACCACGGTTGCAGCCGTGTTCAGGGTCAAGACACCTGCTTAGCTGATATTTACCCTCAACCGTTTCAATAACAGCTTTAAGGGTGATATCCTTCGGTTCTTTCGCAAGAATATATCCGCCCTGCGTGCCCTTGAATGACTTGACAATACCGCTCTCCACAAGCTTGCGGAGAATTTTCAGTGCGAACCTGAGAGTAACCGTTGAACGCTCCGCAATGGTTTTTGCGTCAAGCCGTGTTTCAGATTGAGCAAGACAATGAACAATTCTTACAGCGTAATCTGCTTCCAAAGTAAAATACATATAAATCCTTTCTCTTAGTCAAGGAAATCCTTGACCTTTTTGCTTCTGCTTGGGTGTCTGAGCTTTCTGAGAGCCTTGGCTTCAATCTGTCTTATACGTTCACGGGTAACGTTGAATTCCTTGCCGACTTCTTCAAGAGTTCTGCTTCTGCCGTCTTCAAGACCGAAACGGAGTCTGAGAACCTTTTCCTCACGCTCTGTAAGTGTGGAAAGCACCTCACCGAGCTGTTCCTTGAGAAGAATAAGAGAAGCAGCCTCAGCAGGAGCAGGAGCGTCATCGTCAGGAATGAAGTCACCGAGATGGCTGTCTTCCTCCTCACCGATAGGAGTTTCAAGAGAAACAGGGTCCTGAGCTATACGCATAATTTCACGAACACGTTCAACAGGCATATCAAGCTCAATTGCAATTTCCTCAGGTGACGGGTCGTGACCATTCTTGTGAAGAAGCTGACTTGTAACCTTTTTAACCTTAGTAATAGTTTCAACCATATGCACAGGGATACGGATAGTTCTTGCCTGGTCAGCAATAGCCCTCGTAATAGCCTGTCTTATCCACCAGGTAGCGTAAGTGGAGAACTTGAAGCCCTTGGTGTGGTCGAACTTTTCAACAGCCTTGATAAGACCGAGATTACCCTCCTGAATAAGGTCAAGGAACTGCATACCACGACCTACATAACGCTTTGCAATAGAAACAACAAGTCTGAGGTTAGCCTCGGAAAGACGCTTTCTTGCCTTAGGGTCACCCTGAGCCATACGCTCAGCAAGTTCAATTTCCTCCTCAGCTGAAAGCAGCGGAACACGTCCGATTTCCTTGAGATAAATCTTTACAGGGTCGTCAATGGCAATACCCTCAGTGGAAAGGGACATTTCAAGGTCATCAGCGGACTCAAGAGGAATGGAAAGGTCGTCAGTGTCAATAGTAAAGTCCTCAATAATTTCAATGTTCAGATTTGTGCAGCTGTCATAGAACGCCTCCATCTGGTCAACGTCATATTCAAGCTCCTCAAGAACATCCGTAATCTCCTTAGTGGAAAGCTTACCGCTTGCCTTGCCCTGTTCCATAAGGCTTTCAATTGTTCTTTTATTGTTCTGCATAAAAGGTCATTCCTTTCTTTTTACTTCTTATTTTTCAAATTCTGAATATATTTCAAAAAGTCATCATTTGACATATCCTTGATATCAACCTGATTGTCAGCGACCGATGCAAGAATATTAATAAAATCCTCAACAGTAGTTTTATTAATATTTACATCTTTGCTGTTGACTGCAATTTCGGTTATTTTACCCATTTCATCGGCAGTAAATTCACTTTGCAGCGAATGAATATCGGAAAATGCTGAATTTTTGATTTTTTCAAGCATAACCTGATATACTTTTCTGTTGAAATCTGTCACAAATTGTTCGGGAGCAACCTTTGATGAAACATATTCCGCCTCATCGGGATTGCCTGCAAGATACGCAATAATTCCAACCTCAGCCTTGTATTCCTTAGGGTGACGATATGACTCGGGATTACTTTTGTATTGCTTCTGGAATGTCCGTATTTCAGTCCATTCCTGACTTTTAGCCTTGTTAATCCTGCGTTTGATTGAACCCTCAACCTGATGCAAAAGCATATCCTTGCTTACACGGTTTGCCTCAGCAAGCCTGCCAATGTAAACCTCACGTTCAATAGGTGAACTGATGTCAGCGAGCACATTCACACAGCGCTTCAGATATTCAATCTTACCGTCATCAGTGTCAATGTTAAGACCGCTTTTACACTTTTCAAGCTCAAACTCAATCGCACCGCCTGATTTGTCAAGCAGCTGCCTGAAACGTGCTGCACCAAATTTCTTTATGTATTCATCAGGGTCTTTAGCACCCTCCATATGAATAATCTTTGTGCGTACACCAATCTCTGAAAGCAGATTTATAGCCTTGTGAGTAGCATTCTGACCTGCACCGTCCGAGTCGTAAGCAATAATAATCTCCTCAGCATACTGGGACATAAGCCGAGCCTGCTCCTGAGTAAGTGCCGTGCCGAGAGTTGCAACAACATTTTCAAACCCCGCCTGATTAATGGCAATAACGTCCATATAACCCTCTGCAAGAATAAGCCGCTTTTCTTCGGATTTCTTGGCAAAATTCAGCGAAAATAAATTTCTGCTTTTCTTGAACACAGGCGTGTCGGAGCTGTTCAGATACTTAGGACCGCTGCCATCAATAATACGTCCGCCGAAAGCAATGACATTGCCCCTCAAATCAATGATAGGGAACATCACACGGTCACGGAATGAGTCGTAAATGCCGCCGTTCCTGCCTCGTCCGCAAAGATTTGCCGTAACAAGCTCTTCCTCAGTAAATCCCTTGGATTGTAAGTAATTCGAAAGCTTGTGCCAGTCATCGGGAGCATATCCTAAACCATATTTGGTAATAGTGGCAGGGGAAAGCTGTCTTTCAGCAAAATACCTGCGTCCTTTTTCGCCATCAGGCGATTTAGCAAGTGTATTATGAAAAAATCTTGCCGCTGTTCTGTTAATTTCAAGAACACGAGCTTTAATTCGTGAAGCCTCGTTGTTTTTAGCCTCATCAGGCATACTCATTCCCGCACGGTCAGCAAGGAACTTTATCGCCTCAACGTAATCAAGATTTTCAATCTTCATTATAAACGTGATAACATCTCCGCCCGTGCCGCAGCCGAAGCAGTAGAAGCTGTTGTTGTCAAGGTAAACCGTGCAGGACGGAGATTTCTCCGAGTGAAACGGACACAGACAAACACAGTTCCTGCCCCTGCGTATAAGGCTAACATACGAAGACATCACGCTGTCAATAGGATTGTTCTGTTTTAACTCCAGAATAAACTGGTCGGGAAAAGCCATTAAAGTTTCCAGCCTTTCGGTATAAACAATTCATTGTAAAGGTTGACAGCGTAAACGTCCGTCATACCTGCAATATAGTCGCACACAGCACGTTCCTTGTCAAAGCGTGCCATAATTTTCCTGTAATCATCAGGCATTTTGTCAGGATTACGCAGAAAGTACATATAAAGCTTTTCAACCAAAGCCTTAGCCTTTGCTTCCTCAGCCTTAGCAACAGAATTCTTGTAAACATTTGCAAACATAAAGGTACGCAGCTCATCGTGAGCTTCCTTGACATCAACGCTCATTCGTATATCCTGAACACCGTTGTTTATGATAGACATAATCAGTGTAGTAATACGTTCGCTTTTAGTGTGGCCCAGTATGTCAGTAGCCGATTTAGGCAAGTCTGACTCTTTAAGCATACCTGCACGGATAGCGTCATCAATATCGTGATTTATGTAAGCAATTTTATCAGCAAGCCTTACAATGTAGCCTTCCTTTGTAACAGCCACCTTGTTTGTGTGGCAGGCAATACCATTCTTGACCTCATAAGTAAGATTAAGACCCTTGCCGTTTTTTTCTATGTAATCAACAACACGAACGCTCTGTAAATAGTGGCAGAAGCCATAAGGACATATTTCATTGAGAATATCCTCACCCGAATGTCCGAAAGGTGTATGCCCTAAATCGTGTCCAAGAGCGATAGCTTCTGTCAAATCCTCGTTAAGACGCAAAGCATTTGCAATTGTCCTTGCAATCTGAGAAACCTCAAGAGTATGAGTAAGCCTTGTACGGTAATGGTCGCCGACAGGGGAGAGAAAAACCTGAGTTTTTTGTTTCAGACGTCTGAAAGCGTTGGAATGGAGAATTCTGTCCCTGTCACGCTGAAATTCAGTACGGATAGGACATTTAGGTTCACTGTGCACACGACGCCCCGTACCCTTTGAGGTGCAAGCGTCCTCACAAAGTATACCAAGCTCCATGATTTCTGTTTGCTCTCGAATTGTCATAAACCCATTCCTTTCTTGTATATGAAATAAGCAGAAAACAACCTGCATTGATTAATTGCGACAAAAAATTAATTTAACATCTATATATACGAATTTAGTATAAAAAAAACCTTGTAAAAAAACACGATTTGTGTATAATATCAAAAAATCAAGCGAAATTCTCAAAGCATTCGTCATATTGCTCAATTAAAACGTTACCATTAGTAATGTCAGTAATTTTCTCTCTCAGCTTGTCAATAAAATCAATTTTCACCAGCAGCTTAACAGTGACATCGGAAGCGAAAATCGTGTCAAGAACTTTTACCTCGAAGTCAGGGAGAACATAATTTATCTTGCCGTACAAATTATAGTCCATAGTGACGTCAATCGGGCAGCATCTGCACATAATCAGCCGTTCGGCAGCCTCAACAGCTATTTTTGCACTGTGAGAATATGCCCGAACAAGACCGCCGCCGCCAAGAAGTATTCCGCCAAAATAACGTGTTACCACACAGCATATATCAGTCAAGCCCTCTTTTTGAAGTACATCAAGAACGGGCACCCCCGCCGTACCCTGAGGTTCTCCGTCATCGGAATAACGGGACGTTGAACCGTCACGCAAAATATACGCATAAACGTTATGTGTAGCCTTGCGATGCCTTGCACGGATTTCATTTATAAAATCAACAGCCTCATCGTTGGTTTCAACGTGTTTTATATAACCGATAAATTCGGATTTACGCTCAATGAATGAAGCCTCAGCAGAACCATTTATAGTAGAATAATCATTGTAATTCATATTTGCAACCGCTTTCCCGTAAAAAATAAGCCTGCGTAAAACCTACGCAGGCTTTTTGGAATTACTTATCAAGACCAAAACGCTTCTTAAATCTGTCAACACGTCCGCCTGTATCAACAAGCTTCTGCTTACCAGTATAGAATGGGTGGCACTTGGAGCAAATTTCAACCTTGATGTTCTCCTTAGTAGAACGAGTGTTGATTACATTACCGCAAGCACAAGTGATAGTAGTTTCCTTGTAATCAGGATGAATTCCGGCTTTCATTAAAAACACCTCATTTCTCGCCAATATATCTATGATTGCATAGCAGCCCATCACAGTATATCGGACAGTAGTGCTAATAAATCACTTACGGATATAAATTATATCACATAATTTATGAAAAGTCAATAGTTATTTTCAAAAAAACAATGCACAGAATTAACTGTGCATTGTTTAAAGAGCTATTAATTAGTCTTCGAAAAGAACAATTACAAACTCGCCGCCCTTAGTGATGTTGTTAAATGTTGTCTTACCGCTGTTGCTAACAGTTGCAGTATCAACAAGCTGGAGGGAATTTCTGGAGGAGTTGTAACGGTAGATCTTAGCACTGTAACCAGCACGCTTGGAGTTGAACTTAACTGTGAGGTCAGACTCGAAGCCGAAGGAACCTTCGTCGATAGAAATCTGAGCAGAGCTTACAGCACCGTTCTTCTTGAATGCGTTCTGGATGAGCTTCTTGGAAATGTTCTTTGTGTTGTATGTTACATCAATTTCAACATTCTTTGCATCAGCAATGTCCTTACCGTTTACAGTGAGGGAAGCACCGTTATCCTGAACGAACTTAACAGTAACATTCTTGCCTTCGATAGCAGAAAGAACGGAAGAAGGAACTGTAGTTTCCTTGTTCATATCAACTGTTGCGGAAGTGCCTGCACCGGACTTGTTGAGGTAATTTGTGATAGCAGACCAACCCTTGTTCTTGCCAAGTGTAGCAGAAGTAGTATCCTTGGTTGTTGTTGTACCGTTCTGCTTGTTGAGCCAGTAGAGGTAATATGGGTCAAGGTTGGAGTCGTTTGTGCTTGTGGAAGCACCATTGAATACTGTAACCTTAGCGGAGTTATCACCGGAAGCCTTAAGAGCAGCCTCATATGTGCTGTAGAAAGAACCTGTTACCTGAGAGAAGTAGTCGTTAGGAAGAGTTGTGTAGTCTCTTACAAGTGAGATTATGTCCTCATTACCTGCAGCAGCAACGTATGCAGCAGAATATGTTGGATAGTAGCTGTTACCAACCTTGTAAACTGCTGTCTGGTCAGGTGTTGTAGTTGTTGTATCATCATCGTCATCAGATGTGGAGTCGCCTGTTTCAGTTGTATAGTCGTTATCTGTAATACCACCTTCAACAAATACAGAGAAGAGAACCCACTTATCAGACATTACATATTCATCGTAAAGATCCTTTTTTCTATCAGCAGCAGGAATGATTTCACCCTTGAAAGCGTAATTCTTGGAGTCAACACGCTCACCTGTTGTGTGATAGTAGCAAGTAAGAAGGTCACCGAGAGTTCCACCGCTTGTACCATCATATGTGCCTTCTGAAATCTTATTGCCGTATGTATTGTATGAAACTATAGTTTTTGTGTCGTCAATTACAAAAAGGTCGTCATTGTGATCAAAGTCAAAGTTTCCGATTGCATAAACTTCCTTGAATTCTGCAAGAGCTTCCTTCTGCTGCTTAGCTCTTTCTGACTTCGCCTCAGAAGCATCCTTATTTGCTGCTGTCTTTGCTGCTGAAGCTTGCTTCTTAGCTTCAGCCAGTTCAGCCTTAGCGTCTGCATCCTTTGCGGAGTTTTCATAAATTTCGTTAGCATTAGCAATTGCTGAATTATATGTTTCGGTAGCCGCATCAATATCCTTCTTGTAGAGTGCGTTGTTAGCCTGAGTAAGATCCTTGTTCAGCTGGCTGTAAGCTGCATTAGCCTTAGATGTGTAATCAGACTTTACACCTGCTTTGATAGCGGAAATAGCAGCATCACGTTCTGCCTTTGTTTTGAATACAAAAGCAAGACCAAGAGAACCGCCACGATCTTCAACATAATCAGCAACAAGAATATCCTCGCCTGTCCACTGATCCTTGTATGTCCATGAAGTTGCACCATCAGCACACCAGGATTCAACTACAGCGTCATCAAGGGCAAAAAGAGAAAGATTTTCGATAGTGAACTTGCCATCAAAATCATATGCTGTTACATAGCTGTTGTTTGAAAGAAGTCTATCAGCCTTAGCTGTAGATTTAACTACACTAACAGTACCGTAAGTAAACTCATAGATGTTGGTAGAGTAGGAAGCTGCACTTGCAACCATGCTGTATGCAGGGAGTACTGTAAGACCGGCAAGAGCAACAGCTGTGCCTCTGCGTAATGTTGTCTTTTTCATTTTAAATATCTCCTTTTCAAATAAAATTTACATTCGAATATGCTGAACCTAAAATTCTGCTTGTTACCATTATACAACAAAAATATTTGTTTTGCAATAGTTATTTTGCAAAAATATATTACAATTTTATGACGAATTCAGAAAAAACGATGTAAAAAAGTTACAAAAGAACATCGATTTGTAACTTTTGTTTCCATTACAATCACTGAATTTCAATCTTTGTGGTAAATTCTTCTGCACAAGGACGGATTGTTCTTGAAGCAAGTCCGTAAAGATTTGTGGCACGGTTGGAAATATCTGCAAATCTGTTGATAGGCGGCTTCTGGAGCTCAACGATGTCCTTGAGGGAAGTATTGAACGGAATAGCGTACTTGTTTTCCTCAGCCTTTTCCTTGGCAGCCTTGAGAATTTCGGTACCCTTTTCATTGAATGCAAGAACTCTGCCGTAAGGAGGCATAATCATGAGGTCGGAAGCCTTTGTGCCGATATACATATTAAGAAGAATTCTTCTCATCTTTGCAGTTGTGTAACGCTTTGTATCAACTGTTTCAAGGAACTCATCAATAGAGTTGGACTTGATTGCCGATGCAAAAATAAGATTTGCAAGACCCGGGTCAACGTCGGGACACTCGGAAATCGTCGGCGGAACGGAAGAACGGAGAACGTAAAGAAGCTCACGTTCGAGGTTGTCAAAGTAAGCGAGCATTTCCTTGTCCTCATATTCAGCGGCAAGGTCTGCCATATCCTTAGGCACATATGCACTGATATCTTCGCCGTCCTCAATCATCTGACGCAGGAGCGTACCGCTTGCAATGCCGTCAGCAGCCTTGAGGCTGTCGTGGTCAGCACCCTTTCTCTTGATTGTGAATGTTTCCATATCGAGGTTGAGAACCTTGAGTGCTTTAAGATATTCAACAGCAAGAGTGTTGTTCGGTGAGTCGAAAACGGAAGAAATGATAGGACCGTATTCAGCACCGATAATCTGCTGAACAGCCTGAGGGAAGGACATACCCTTTTCAAGGAAAGGCTTTACCTTTTCAGGAGTTGTTGCGTTGATAGATGCCATTGCGGCATTTTTGAGAAGTGCAAGGTCGCCGCATTCGCTGCCGAAGGAAATACCGTCAACACAGCCGAGAGCACCCAGCATCATAACACCTGCGCGTGCAAAGAAGTTAGCACTTGAAAGAGAGTATACAACAGGCATTTCAATAACAAGGTCAACACCGTTGTTTACGGCAACTTTGGCACGGGCAAACTTGTCAATCATTGCAACGTCGCCTCGCTGAACGTAGTTACCGCTCATAATTGCAACAATGTGTGTTGCACCGTGTTTTCTTGTTTCTTCAATCTGATGAATGTGACCGTTGTGGAACGGGTTGTATTCACAAATAATACCATATGTTTTCATACAGTTCAATCCTTTCTTTTGGGGTCATAGGGTACAGTTCACCCGTAGTGTACAAACCCATACATTTATATAGTATATGATTTTGCAGCAGCAAATATGGAATAAATATTACAATATTCTTAAAATATTGTGAAACTCTTGATTTTGGCTGTATTTTGTAATAGTATATAAAGGTATGATTAGAAATTTTTGAAAGGAAGTTCAAAATTATGATTATTCTCGTAGTAAACGCAGGAAGTTCCTCACTCAAGTATCAGCTTCTCAATATGGAAGACGAAAGCGTTATCGCAAAGGGTAACTGTGACAGAATCGGTATCGGCGGTCACGTTTCCCACAAGACCTTCGACGGCAGAGCTGTTGATATGGACTGCGATTTCCCGACACACACAGAAGCTTTTGAAAAGCTCGTTGAAGTTCTCACAACAGGCGACGCTGCTGTAATCAAGTCTATGGACGAAATTTCCGCAGTTGGTCACAGAATTGTGCAGGGTGCTGAAATCTTTGATAAGACAACTCTCGTTACAGACGAAGTTATCCAGCAGATTGACGACCTCCAGGATCTCGCTCCTGTACATAACCACCCACACGCACTTGCTCTCTGGGCTTGTAAGAAAGTTCTCCCAGCTAACGTTCCTCAGGTAGTTGTATTCGATACAGCATTCCACCAGACAATGCCTGCCAAGGCTTATATGTTTGGTCTTCCTTACGAGGACTACGAAAAGTATCACGTCAGAAAGTACGGCTTCCACGGTACTTCTCACAGATTTGTTTCCGCAGCACTTGCAGAAGCAATGGGCAAGGATATCAAGGACCTCAAGATTGTTTCCTGTCACCTCGGCAACGGTTCTTCCATCACAGCTGTTGACGGCGGTAAGTCCGTTGATACATCTATGGGCTTCACACCACTTGACGGCGTTGTAATGGGTACAAGAACAGGCTGCGTTGACCCATCTGCTGTAACTTTCGTTGCTGAAAAGCACGGCTTTACAACAAAGGAAATGAGCGACTATATGAATAAGAAGTCAGGCTTCCTCGGCGTATCCGGTATTTCTTCCGATAACAGAGATATCTCTGCTGCTGCTGCTGAAGGCAATGACAGAGCTCAGCTTGTTACAGATATGCTCGTATACGAAATCAAGAAGTACATCGGCGGTTACGCTGCTGCAATGAATGGTCTTGACGCTGTTCTTTTCACAGGCGGTATCGGCGAAAACGCTGCTGAGGTTCGTGAAGCAGTTTGTGCAGATATGGACTTCTTCGGTATCAAGATTGACAACGAGCTCAACGCAACAATCCACGGCAAGCTCACAAAGCTTTCCACACCTGACTCCAAGGTTGAGGTTTGGGTTGTTCCAACAAACGAAGAGCTTCTTATCGCAAGAGATACACTCGCACTCATCTCCAAGTAATCACAAATTTTGTAAAGCCGTTTCTGATTTGTTTCAGAAACGGCTTTTTTCATCGGAGGTAATAGAATGGAATTATGGGACTTATATGACGAAAACAGAAATTCAACAGGCAGGGAACACGTCCGCGGCAATGAAATTCCCGACGGCTGTTACCACCTCGTTGTCCACGTCTGGATACGCAACAGCAAGGGACAGTACCTTATTTCACAGCGTTCAGAAAACCGTCCCACTTTTCCGCTTATGTGGGAAACGGTCGGCGGCTCAGTGCTGAAAGGTGAAACAAGCCTGCAAGGTGCAATCCGTGAGGTAAAGGAAGAAGTCGGAATTAATATAATCGGCACGGAAAATAACCTTGTTTTCTCACAGGTGCGTAAGCAGATTAACGGTAAGAATTTCAACGACATTCTTGACGTGTGGCTGTTTGAGTATAACGGCGAGGTTCAGCTTGACAATGCCACAACTGATGAGGTTGCACAGACAAAATGGCTTACCGTTGCCGAAATAAATGAGCTTTACAAAACAGGTCAGCTTGTATCAACGCTGGGGTACTTCTTTGATAAGATAGGAGGTCAATATGAGTAATCAGAACATTTTCGATAACGAAACATTTTTCAATGGATACAAGGAATTGCGTGCAAAGGATATATGTCTGAATGACCTTCTGGAGCAGCCTGCAATGGCGGAAATGCTACCCGACCTGACAGGAAAGACCGTTCTCGACTTAGGATGCGGCTGCGGAAGGAATTGTCTTGATTTTATACACCGTGGAGCTTGTAAAGTCGTTGGTCTTGACATATCTGAGAAAATGCTTGAAGTTGCACGGAAAGAAGCAGTGCACGAAAATATTGAGTATATCCGTATGAGTATGACAGAAATCAGCAAGTTGGATATGAAGTTCAATTTGGTGTACAGTTCATTAGCTTTACACTATATTGAGGACTTCGGTGCACTTATGACCGATATATGTAATCTTCTCAACGTCGGTGGAACACTCCTTTTCTCTCAGGAGCACCCCATTATTACCGCAACTGTCGACGAAAGCAATGCCCACTTCAACTATGACGAAAACGGTCAGCGTGTTTCCTATACCTTTTCCGATTACAACAGGGCTGGCAAGCGTGAAAAGAATTGGTTTGTTGACGGTGTTATAAAATATCACCGCCCTATGGGACAGCTTCTCACCGAAATCATCAGCAGCGGACTTACCCTGAAAGAAATCGTTGAGCCGACACCAAAGCCGTGGGCGATTGAAAAGCTCCCGACCATTGTAAAGGAGTACATCAAGCCGAATTTTCTTATCGTCAAGGCTGTGAAAGAGTAGTTGCAAAAATACAGTAAACTTGATATAATAGTTTTATTATACAATTCAGGAGTATAGTTATGGAACTTAATATAAATTCACCAGCTTATTTTTCGGAGCATTATGGAGTAGATGACTTGGTTTATCAGTATTGCCAAAAAGCGTATCAACATTTCAAAAATAAGAATTACAGTGAAACATTAAAAATAATAGGCATAATTCCGATTGCTGCACCAAAAGAAGTATATGAAAGCGGCAAATGGAAAGAAAGTGTTCGTTTGCTTGCTAACAACACCTGTGCATCAATATCACTACAATTGGATTTTGAGAAATACTATAATTCTGATAGCGATGATAAAGTAAAAATGATGTATAATTTAGTATTATGTGCCGTAAAGAAAGTCAAATCAAAGGGTAAGTTTGATTATTCAGCTTTTGAAAAAGATTTTACAGCATTTACAGAAAGTTTTCTGAATCAGTAATGCTGTGTTGCAAAACAAAAGAAAATCTGATATAATATCATTTGAAATTATTTTTAAGGAGCAAAACTATGACACAGGAAAAAATCAATAGAATAAATGAGCTTGCAAGGAAATCCCGTACCCCCGAAGGTCTGACCGAGGAGGAAAAGGCAGAGCAGGCACAGCTTCGTCAGGAGTACCGTGACGGCATCAAGGCTAACCTGACGGGACAGCTTCAGAATATCGAATTTGTTGACAAGAAATAAGGAGTACCGAAATGCTTGATTTTGACATCTCAACCCTGCCCACACCCTGCTATGTAACGGACGAGCGTCTGCTTGTAAAAAATCTTGAAATCCTCAAATCCGTGCAGGACAGAACAGGCTGTAAAATTCTCCTCGCACAGAAAGCTTTTTCAATGTACAGCACCTATCCGCTTATCAGCAAATACCTTGCAGGCACAACCGCCAGCGGACTTTTTGAAGCAAAGCTTGGCAAGGAAGAAATGCCCGAGGGCGAAACCCACGTCTACGCACCTGCCTACAGCGAAAAGGATTTCGCCGAAATCGTAACCGTTGCTGACCATATCGTGTTCAACAGCTTTGCACAGTACGAAAAATACTATCCGACCGTGCAGAAAAGCGGACGCAAAATCGAAGTGGGTATCCGCATCAACCCTGAATATTCCGAAATAGAAACGGATATCTACAACCCCTGCTTCAAAAATTCACGTCTCGGAACAATCCTCGCCGAGTTCCCCGAAACGCTTCCCGAGGGAATAAGCGGACTTCATTTCCATACAATGTGCGAGCAGGGTGCAGATGTACTTGAACGTACAATTGCCGTTGTGGAAGAAAAATTCGGTAAGTACCTCTACAACCTGAAATGGCTCAATTTTGGCGGCGGTCACCACATTACCCGTGACGATTACGACGTGGAAAAGCTGGTGCAGATTGTTGACCGTGTGCAGAAAAAATACGATATTCAGGTGTACCTCGAACCCGGTGAAGCCGTTGCACTCAACGCAGGCTACCTTGTAACCGAAGTCCTCGACACGCTGAAAAACGGAATGAACTTGGCAATTCTTGACACTTCCGCAGCGTGCCATATGCCCGACGTGCTGGAAATGCCGTACCGCCCAAATATTATCGGTGCAGGTTTGCCAAACGAGAAGCCGTATACCTATCGTTTCGGCGGACCAACCTGCCTCGCAGGCGATATTATCGGTGACTATTCCTTTGATAAGCCGCTGAAAGCGGGGGACAGACTTGTTTTCTGCGATATGGCGATTTATTCAATGGTCAAGAACAACACCTTTAACGGTATGCCGCTTCCTGCAATAGTGCTTCATACTCTTGACGGCGAAAACAAAATCATCAAGCAGTTTGGCTATGAGGATTTTAAGTGCAGATTGTAAAGGAGTAACATTATGTCAGACTTTTCAGTAAACGAAATGCTTGAAATGCAGAGAAAGCTACAGGATAAATACAAAGATAAATGGGAACAAATCTGCCCCGAAACTGGCAAAAACAAGCTTCTGTGGATGATTGGCGAAATTGGTGAGGTTATCGACATTGTCAAGCAAAACGGCGGCACAAAGGCTTGTGAGGACGCAGAAATCCGTGCTCACCTTGTTGAAGAAATGGCAGACGTGCTGATGTACTATAATGACGTTTTGCTTTGCTATGGAATAACCGCTGACGAGCTGAAACAAGCGTATACCGAAAAATTTGAGCGTAATATGAAACGATGGTAAAACAAAAGAGTACCGAAACTGAAATTCGGTACTCTTAATTTTTTATCTGTCAGAAAGTGACTTGTAATCCCTGTGTGGTTGTACGCTTCTGTAAGCAGGACGGATAATCTTGCCCGTGTTGAGAAGCTCCTCAATTCTGTGAGCAGACCAGCCAGCAATTCTCGCAATCGCAAAAATCGGAGTATAAAGCTCAGGCGGAAGCTTCAGCATACTGTAAGCAAAACCGCTGTAGAAGTCAATGTTTGCGGAAACACCCTTGTAAATGCGTCTTTCCTTTGCAATAACCTCAGGAGCAAGCTGTTCAATCTTCTTGTAAAGAGCGTATTCCTTTTCCATATGCTTTTCCTCGGAAAGGCTCTTGACAGCCTTTTTGAGAATTGCAGCTCTCGGGTCGGAAACCGAGTAAACAGCGTGACCCATACCGTAGATAAGACCCGAACGGTCAAAGGCTTCCTTGTGGAGAAGCTTTGTAAGGTAATCACGGATTGCGTCATCGTCAGTCCAGTCACTAAGCTTGTTCTTCATATCCTCAAACATCATAGTAACCTTGATGTTTGCACCGCCGTGCTTAGGACCTTTCAAAGATGAAAGTGCAGCTGCAATTGCGGAGTAGGTGTCCGTGCCCGAAGATGTAACAACGTGAGTTGTGAAAGTTGAGTTGTTACCGCCGCCGTGTTCAGCGTGAAGCACAAGAGCAAGGTCAAGAATGTGTGCTTCAAGCGGTGTAAACGAACTGTCGGGACGAAGCATATGCAGAATATTTTCCGCAGTTGAATATTCGGGAACAGGCTGATGAATGAAGAAGCTTTCGCCGTCGTGATAATAGGACTTAGCCTGATAGCTGTAAACCGCAATAAGAGGGAACAGAGCAATCAGTTCAAGTGACTGACGAAGAACATTCGGAATAGAAGTGTCGTTCGGCATATCATCATAGGAATAAAGCGTCAGCACACCTCTTGCAAGACCGTTCATAATGTCGTTGCTTGGGGACTTCATAATTATATCACGGACAAAGGTTGTAGGAAGCTGCCTGTAATCAGCAAGGATTTTATTGAATTTCTTAAGGTCAGAGGTATCAGGAAGCTCACCGAAAAGCAGGAGATAGGTAATCTCCTCAAAGCCAAAGCGTTTATCCTGAGTAAAGCCCGAAACAAGGTCGTTAATGTTGTAGCCTCTGTAATAAAGCTCACCCTCGCAAGGAACGGACTCACCGTCAACTGTTTTGGAGGAAATAATCTCCGAAATTTCAGTAAGTCCCGCAAGAACGCCCTTACCGTTAATATCTCTCAATCCTCGTTTTACATCGTATCTGGTGTAAAGCTCAGGGTCAATTCGGTCATTTTTACTGCAAAGTGAAGCAAGGTCAACGATATCCTGTGTAACCCTGGAAAAATTATATACGGAACCCATTTGCAATCCGTCCTTTCTCTGAAAAATAAAAATATTACGCAATTAATTATATCATATTTTCAATATAAAATCAAGACAAATTTTTCATATTTATTATTTATGGAAAGTACAGTAAAGTTTTTGGGGCAAAACTATTGTAATTTACGGTAAATTATAATATAATAAATATGTATATACCAATGAAATTCGTTGTTTTACGATAAATTTTCCCGATATTTTCAGTAAAGGGTGATACCATATGGCAAATGAAGAAAAAAAGACCAACAAAGCAGCTGAGGAAAAGACTGCAAAGAAGAAAGCTTCTTCAAAAAAGACAACTACAAAAAAGAGCACGGCAAAAGCTCCTGCCAAAAAGAAAGAGCCTAAGGTTCTCCGTCCTCAGGAGGAAAGTGAAATTTTCGCACTTGATATCGGTACAAGAACAATCGTCGGCATAATCGGTCATATGTCCGAGGGTATCTTCTGTATCGACCACGCAATCTCCGTGCCCCATAAACAGCGTGCAATGATTGACGGTCAGATTGAGGATATTCCTGTTGTTGCAGGTGTTGCAAAGCAGGTCAAGGAAAAGCTTGAAGAAAAATCAGGAATTAAGCTTTCCCGTGTTGCAATCGCAGCCGCAGGTCGTGCACTCAAAACATGCAGCACCGAAATGTCCTTTGATATCAAGGATAAAGAGGTTATTACTCAGGATGACGTAAAAGCATTTGAGCTTGAAACTGCACTCAAAGCACAGGATGAGCTTGACGCAGAAACAACCGATACAAACAGCTCATTCTATTGTGTAGGTCATACAGTTATTCAGTACCTTCTGGACGACTATAAAATCAAATCCCTTATAGGACATAAAGGTAAAAAGGTTACCGTTGAGCTTATTGCCGCATTTCTGCCGAGTCCCGTTGTGGAAAGTCTTTATTCGGTAATGGATATGAACGGCTTGCAGGTTGTAAGTCTTACCCTTGAACCTATTGCAGCAATGAATATCATCATTCCCCCCGAAATCCGCCTTATCAATGTGGCTCTCGTTGATATCGGTGCAGGTACGTCGGATATCGCCATCGCACAGAACGGCAGCATTGTTGCATATGCAATGTCAACCGTTGCAGGCGATGAAATTACCGAGGAAATAATCAGAAAATATATAGTGGATTTCCAGACAGCTGAAGAAATGAAGCTCAGCAGCTATCAGGAGCAAATCTCATACAAGGATATTCTCGGTTTTGACCATACCGTTGAAACAGGGGAGTTCTTTGCAAGCCTTTTCCCTGCGGTTGACTCGCTTGCTGACGATATCTCAAAGAATATCATCAAGGCAAACGGACAAGCACCTGCTGCAGTATTCCTCGTAGGCGGCGGAAGCCTTATCCCTGACCTTGCAAAGCAGGTTGCCGAAAAGCTTGAAATCCCCGAAAGCCGTGTAGCTGTCGGCGGAAAGCAGGCTATGAAGAATGTTTCCTTCGGAAGAACAAAAATTACGGGTCCCGAGTATGTTACTCCAATCGGTATCGGTGTAACAGCTACACATAATCAGGGCTACGATTTCTCCGTTGTAACTGTAAACGATAAGAAAATCCGTATCTTCGATACAAGAGCAGTACGCGTCCTCGACCTGCTTTCAACAGCAGGATATAAGTCCAACCAGATTATCGGACGTTCGGGACGCAACCTCACATTTACCCTCAACGGCGAAAAACAGCTTCTCAAGGGCGAGCTTGCAACCCTTGCAGAAATCACCCTCAACGGTGCACCCGCAACCCTCGAAACAACCGTCAAGCAGGGCGATAATCTTGTGTTCAAGCCTGCTAAAAGCGGCAATAATGCAGAGGTTAAGGTTTCCGATATCGCAGGCGAAATTTCCGCAAGAAAGGTGTTCATTGACGGTACAGAATACCCATTCGGCGTTATCGCACGCGTCAACGGCAAGCAGATTACAGGCGATTACCAAATTCAGAACTCCGACAACATCTCAATTACCGAAATTGAAACTCTCGGCGATTTGATGCAGACATTCACCTTTGACGCTTCAACATTGAGCTATTATAAGGCAGGAAAGCTTCTTTCAGTTGACTATTATCTCCATGACGACGACGATATCGTTACCGCAGATAAGGTGTTCAACCCCGAAGCAAGAGAGGGCAAGCTCGCTAAGGCAATCGCCGACAGTAACGCACCTTCACCCGACATTCTTCCTGTCCTTTCCGAAGCTGTAGAAGCAACGGTTGTTACTGAGCCTGAACAGACTACAGAGGAAGAACAGCCAGCAGCTCCCCGTGACTGTCAGCTTATCCTCAACGGCAGAAGCGTAACACTTCCGCCACGTCCAAATAACCAGCCACACGAATTCATCGAGCTTATGGCAATTGCCGATATCGACCTTGATAACCCACCGCCAAGCGGCGATATGATTCTTACTGTAAATGGCAAGAACGTAAGCTTTATGGACAGAATTACAGACGGCGATATCGCTGTTATCAGATGGGCGGATAAGTAAAGGAGCATTATGAAAAGAGAACAACAAAGATTATTCAAACAATTGGATAAGGAATTGTCAGATATAATAAACAAGTATTCAAAACAATACAAGTTTAAAAAGAAAGATAATTTTGTTTGGGTTTCAAAAAAAGATTTTTTCTTTTGCATAAGTTTTCACTTGGGTGTGACTGAAAAAGATGAGATTTTAATCTGTTCAGGAAGTGAGCGCTGTAAACCATTG
The DNA here is from genome assembly GCA_045545795.1 of Oscillospiraceae bacterium. Taxonomy (GTDB): domain Bacteria; phylum Bacillota; class Clostridia; order Oscillospirales; family Ruminococcaceae; genus RGIG8773. Next base: position 47,563 of record JAZQBN010000065.1, on the reverse strand, counting down.
TGGACAGATAATCTTTTGTGGAAAATTATGGAGATGAATGAGTGCCTTTCCGCTCAAATGAGTTTACGAGGTAATGGTGCATTTACTTTTCACGGTTTACCCTATAACTTGACGAGTATAAAAATCGACAACTGGAAAGCTGAAGAAATCGAAGAAGCAGTATGCAGAATGATTTCTGATTTTGACAAATATGTCAATTCATTCAGTGATGAGCTTTTTTATGAAAATACGGATAAAATAAAGTATCACGATACACTATATGAATTGTTATATTTAATTCATTTGGAAGATTATGAAAAAGCATATTCGTTTGCTAACGAGATGACAGCTGTTCGTTTTGTAAACAAAGGGAAAAAATTTACAGAATATGCAATGGACTATTGCCAGCTTAAAATGAACGCATAAAAACATCCCCGAAAAGAAACAACTTCTTTTCGGGGATTACTATTTTAAAGTGTAAGCTGGTCAGGGTCTTCAAGATCCTTCGCAAGACTTCCCGCCGCAGGAATATTCTTCGCAACGAACTTCTTCACACTCTCAGCCATTTCCTCCGTAACAATGTACGCATTGTCAACCAGAGCCTTTGCCTTGAGAGTCATAACCTGAACGCCGATTGTGTCACGGGCAGACTTCGGCAAAATCATTCCCGTGTTGAACACAATAGCCCTGCCGTTTGTGGAACGGAGCATAATGTCCGTGTTGTCAGCCACAAGGAACATCTTCACAAGCCTGGACTTCGCCGTGTAAGCGTTGGCAAGCTTCTTTCTGTTGGTCTTTGTTTCGTAAGCGTTAAGGGGCACTTTGGCAACCTTACCGTTTTCGAATACCATAATCAGATGACCGCTGTAATCAAGCGTGGAAATCATCGAAATCACGTTTTCGTACTCATCAAAGCCAAGCTTTACAGGAATAAAGTCACCCAGCTCGGAAGCCTTTGTGTCCTTGAACGCACTTGCCTTTGTCTTGTAAACCTGACACTTGTCCGAGAAGAACAGCAGCTCAGTCTTGTTCGTGCCCTCAATAGCCGTCATCATCGTATCGCCGTCCTTGAACTTCTGTTCACTCGCCATACGGAGCGACTGCATAGTGATTTTCTTGAAGTAGCCGCCCTGAGTAAGGAACAGATTGACAGGGTAGTCAGGTGTGTCGTCCTCAATATCAACCTCGTCCTCGTCATTTTCGTAGTAGAACATAGTCTTTCTCGGCTGCTGATATTTCTTGACAACCTCTTTGAGTTCCTCAACAATAATGTTCTTGATTTTCTTGTCGTCCTTGAGAATACCCTCCATTTCGGCAATATCCTTTTCAAGTCCTTCAATGTCAGCAGTACGCTTGAGAATGTACTCCTTGTTGAGATGACGGAGCTTGATTTCAGCAACATATTCAGCCTGCACCTCGTCAATACCGAAGCCAATCATAAGGTTTGGTACAACCTCAACTTCTTCCTCGGTTTCACGGACAATTCTGATAGCCTTGTCAATGTCCAGCAGAATTTTCTGCAAGCCCTTCAACAGGTGCAGCTTCTCTTTTTTCTTTGTAAGCTCAAAGTATGTCCTTCTCTTGATACACTCTCTGCGGAACGCAATCCATTCATCGAGAATTTCGTAAACACCCATAACTCTCGGTGAACCGCTTATGAGAATATTGAAGTTGCAGGAGTAATTATCCTGAAGCGGAGTCATCTTGAACAGCTTCTTCATAAGCTTGTCAGGGTCAACACCACGCTTTATGTCAATCGCAAGCTTCAGACCGTTAATGTCTGTTTCGTCACGGATGTAGGAAATCTCACGGATTTTACCTGCCTTGATAAGCTCGATAATCTTGTCCATAATCGCCTCAACAGTAGTCGTAGGCGGAATCTGCACAACTTCAATGCAGTTTGCTTCCTTGTCAAACTGATAGCGTGAGCGTACCTTTACAGAGCCACGACCCGTGCGGTAAATCTTTTCCAGCTCGTCCTCATCGTAAAGCATAAATCCACCACCCGAAAAGTCAGGACCTTTCAGAGTTGTGAGAATATTATGCTCAGGATTGCGGATAAGTGCAATCGTAGTTTCACAGATTTCCGCAAGGTTGAACGAGCATACAGCACTCGCCATTGAAACCGCAATACCCACGTTTGAGTTTACCAGTACCGACGGGAAGGTCGCAGGCAGGAGAGTAGGTTCAACAGTTTCATTGTCATAGTTAGGTACAAAATCAACAGTGTCCTTGTCAATATCACGGAAAAGCTCATTACAAATCGGGTCAAGCTTTGCCTCCGTGTATCGTGAAGCAGCGTAAGCCATATCACGGGAATATGCCTTACCGAAGTTACCCTTGCTGTCAACGTAAGGGTGCAGAAGTGCCTCATTACCACGGGCAAGACGCACCATTGTTTCGTAAATAGCAGCGTCACCGTGAGGGTTGAGCTTCATTGTCTGACCGACAATGTTAGCGGACTTCGTCTTAGGACCTGTCAGCAGTCCCATCTTGTACATCGTGTAAAGAAGCTTTCTGTGTGACGGCTTGAAGCCGTCAATCTCAGGAAGTGCACGGGAAACAATTACACTCATCGCATAAGGCATATAGTTCTTTTCAAGAGTGTCAGTAATCTGTTCCTCCGCAACAATGCCGCTGCCCGCAATATATGCATTGGGAATAGCTTTTTTTACAGCTTTATCTTCAGTTTTCTTGCTCTTTTTAGCCAAAACAAGTCCTCCTTAAATTTTGTAAATCAGCTTATGTCAGCCAGTTCAAGATACTGATTACCGTACTGTGCAATGTAATCCTTACGTCCTTGGAGATTATCACCGAGAAGCAGGTCAAACATATTTGCAGTAGCCTCAATATCTGTCGGAGTAACCTTGATAAGACGTCTTGTGTCAGGGTTCATAGTAGTCAGTGACATCATCTCAGGTTCGTTTTCACCAAGACCCTTTGAACGGTCAATCTTGTATTTTTGTCCCTTTATCATTTCAAGGATTTCAGCCTTTTCCTGTTCGTTGTAAGCAAAATAAGTCTTGTCCTTAGTGTTGATTTCGAAAAGAGGAGTTTCCGCAATGTAAACATAACCCTCGTTGATAAGTGTCGGAGTAAGCCTGTAAAGCATCGTCAGAATAAGCGTTCTTATCTGGAAACCGTCAACATCGGCATCGGTTGCGATAATAACCTTGTTCCAGCGGAGATTGTCAAGGTTGAAGTTGGAAAGCTCCTTGTTAGCCTTTGAAGTAACCTCAACACCGCAGCCAAGCACCTTGATAATGTCAGTAATAATATCATTCTTGAAAATCTTTGCATAGTCAGCTTTAAGACAGTTGAGAATTTTACCTCTTACAGGAATAATAGCCTGAAATTCAGCGTCACGTGCAGTCTTACAAGCACCAAGCGCCGAGTCACCCTCCACGATGTAGATTTCACGTCTTGTCAAATCCTTGGTACGGCAGTCAACAAATTTCTGCACCATATTTGCAAGGTCAATCTTCTGTGTAAGTGTCTTCTGAAGGTTTACCCTTGTCTTTTCAGCAGTTTCACGGCTTCGCTTGTTTACGAGCACCTGTTCAGCAATCTTTGTTGCAAAATCAGGATTTTCAATAAAGAAAACTTCAAGCTGATGCTTGAGGAAATCCGTCATAGCGTCCTGAATGAACTTGTTTGTGATAGCCTTCTTAGTCTGGTTAGCATAAGAGGTGAGTGTAGAGAATGAGGACGAAATCAGCACCAGACAATCCTGAATGTCCTCCCACTTGATAGACTTCTCACCCTTGTTGTATTTGTTGTTATTTTTCAGATAACCGTCAATAGCAGACAGAAATGCCTTGCTTACAGCCTTGTCAGGTGAACCGCCGTGTTCAAGGAAACTGGAGTTGTGATAGTATTCCAGCAAAGCCGCCTTGTTGGAGAAAGCAAAAGTAACCGAAAGCTTAACCTTGTATTCAGGCTTGTCCTCACGGTCACGACCCTTTCTGTCGCACTGCCAGTACTGCGGAGGAGTAAGGTATTCCTCACCGATAATCTCGTTGATGTAATCGGAAATACCGTTTTCGTATAAATAAGTTGTCTCCTCAAATTTTCCGTCAGTAGTCTGATAGCGGAAAACAAACGAAACATTCGGATTGACAATAGCCTGCTTCTTGAGTATATTTTCAAAATATTCACGGCTTACGTTGATGTCTGTGAAAACTTCAAGGTCAGGACGCCACTTGGTTTTTGTACCTGTTTTCTTGCGGTTTGTTTCTTCCTTTTTCAATCCGCCGATGTTTTCACCCTTTTCAAAGTGCAGGTTGTATTTGTAACCGTCACGATGAATTTCAACGTCCATATATTCGGAAGAATACTGAGTAGCACACGCACCAAGACCGTTCAGACCAAGGGAGTATTCATAGTCACCGCTTGCATTGTTCTGATACTTGCCGCCCGCATAAAGCTCACAGTAAACAAGCTCCCAGTTGTAGCACTGTTCCGTGTTGTTATAGTCAACAGGACAGCCGCGTCCGAAGTCCTCAACCTCAATGGACTTGTCCTGATAGAATGTAACAATAATCTTGTCGCCGTGACCGTCACGAGCCTCGTCGATTGAGTTGGAAATAATCTCAAAAATCGAGTGCTCACAGCCTTCAATACTGTCCGAGCCGAAAATTACAGCAGGACGAAGTCTTACTCTGTCCGCACCTTTAAGCTTGGTAATGCTGTCATTTCCGTAGTTTTTAGTTTTTTTACCCGCCAATTTCAATCTGCCTTTCTGTTATGGTTTTACAGTTATATTCATAGCAAGCTTTGCCTTTGTAATGTGTGTTTCCGTGCCGTCGGGAGCAATTCTGATTATGTGCCGCCCGTTGGAAATTATAACGTCCTTGTCGCAAAGCGTGTAATCAAGCACACCCTTCTTGATAATTTCCTCGCTTCCGTCAGCAAGCCGCTTGATAAGCATACGGCTCATCGGCATAATTCCCGACAGCTTGTCACCGTCTGCCTCATTTATCTTGTCCAGCTTTTCAGCATTGATAACATTGCCCTCAATAATCAAATCCTTTTCGGAACGCTGTTTTGATTTTGTACCGTTTGCTGCACCGCCGCTTTTCAGTGACTCACCGCCGAAAAGAATGGAGAATACGTTGAGGAAACCGAAAATACTCTTTATAATTCTGACAGGGAAGAGGAGTACGTCCTTGAAAGTTATTCCGCTTTCAGGCTTTTCACCGCCGTAAGGCTGACGTATGTAATAAAGTACACCATTCTTATCCTCCTGCGGATGCAGATAATCGTAAGCCTCATCAGCAACAATCTCTGACATTGAGGAATTGTCAAGATTAAGGTAAGCAACAGAACGTGGACCTGTTGCTGCAACTGCACCATACTGATTTCTTGCGTAACCCGCTGTGGAAAAATAAATACCGTTTTTCTTTGCCGCCCAGCTTGGATTTTCTTCAATGGTGTCGCCGTCAGTGTATTCGTTGTAACGACCCTTAATATCCATTACCCCAATGTGAAGCGAGTTTGAATTTGCACCCATACTCACAGCAAGCTGGTCACCCTTGCAGTCAAATGAACCGAAAACAAATTCATTTGAAGCACGGACAAGTCCCTCACTGTCATCGGACGGGTCAAAGCTTCTGTGGTAAACACTTCCCACACCTTCAAGATTTACACCGTAAATCAATTCATCACCGCAGATACCAAGTCCCGTAATCTGCACAGGAAGCAAGTCAGCGTCAACCATTTCGGCATTCATTCCCATAAATGTTGCACCGCTTCCGCTGGTTTTCCATTCCTTTTTCTGCTGAATGCTTCGTATGGTTTCTCTGTATTTTGTAATCTTACCACATGGAATTTCGGTAAGAAGCTTTTCATTTTCATCATAGCTGAAAATCTTGTTATCAGCCGAATAAATAATTGTCATAAAATCAAGTCCTTTACGCTTTGAATGATACCGCTACCCAATCGTTTGCCTCACGCTGTTCAACAAGTGTGTAACCCTTAGCCTTAACAGCGTCAATTACCTCGTGACAACGTTCTGAAATAATTCCCGAAAGAATGAGAGTGCCGCCCTTTTTCACGAATTTCTCAAACAGCGGACTCATCGCAATCAGCACGTCAGCAACAATATTTGCCGCAATAACATCATACCCGCCGCCGATTTTTTCAACCAGTTCATTGTCATCAATAACATTTCCGCAGTACGCCGTGTATTTCTCAGCAGCAATGTTGTTCTTCTCAGCATTTTCCTTAGCAATCTTAACACTGTTCTGGTCAATGTCAACCGCCGTAACTTCCTCCGCACCAAGCAGAATAGAAGCAATCGAAAGAATACCGCTTCCGCAGCCAAGGTCAAGCAGCCTGTCACCCTTGTTGAGGTTTTTCTCAATCAGTTCAAGACAAAGCTGAGTGGTATTGTGCTGTCCCGTGCCAAAGCTTGAAGCAGGGTCAATTTCAAGAATAATGCGGTCATCAGTCTTGTTGTATTCCTCCCATGACGGCTTGATAACAAGCTTGTCACCAACAGTAAGCGGCTTGAAGTACTGCTTCCAGTTGTTAGCCCAGTCCTCCTCACGAACGTTTGCAAGTTCAACAGCAAGTCTGCCGAAAGCCTTGTCCTCATCACGTCCGCCAAGTGCAACCATCTCCGAACGGATTGCCGCAAGCATATCCACACCCTGCGAGTTGTCAGGCAGATAAACCGTAACACAGGTCTCGCAGTCCTTCAAATTCATAAGGTCATCATCAATGTAATCCCAGTTGCCCGTCTTGTCGTTGAGAAACTCCTCAAAATCCTTAGCATCCTTGATAACAAAGCCCGTAACGCCAATTCTGAGCAAGCAGCCGCAAACAGGGTCAATACCCTCAGTAGTTGTGTAAATGTTTACCTCAGTCCAGTTCATATAAAAAATCCTTTCCAGATATTGATTTAAAAACATACATATTAATTGTACACCATTTTATAACAACTTTCAAGCATTAAAGGGAATTTTGTGCAAAAATCCCTGCGAATTTTGTTTTCAAAAAACTGATACAGCCTGTAGCAGTTGATTGTGCCAAATATTGACATAATATTGCAAATATGCTATAATTGCCGTAAAGGAGGAATGTGCGGTGAAAAAAGCTTTAGTCGGAATAATTCTTGCGGTAACTATGCTTGTGCTGTCCTCTTGTTCAACAAGTAAAAATGGCTCGGAAACCTTTACGCTTTCTCAAACAGCAAACGGCTCCAGCGGAAGCTATTGGGAGTATACCCTCAGCACCGACAATGTAATAAAGGAAATCGACTACTACGAAACCTCAATAATCGGACCGGGATACAGACAATACTGGACATTTGAGATAACAGGTGAGGGTGAGGTTACAATAAACTGGCTTGCCTACGAGGGGGATACCTATACTGAAAAGTATTCCTATAGCGTGACGTATTACTTTGATGAGAATGGAAACAGGGAGATAATTGAGTAAAAAAACAAACTGCTGTAAAACTAATTACAGCAGTTTTTTTTTTGATTATAGAAGATAATTATGAATAACCATTATTCTTCAATAGCAATATACAAAGCAGGTGCAGTATCAATTCCGTCAAGGAATAAACCATCATTTTGGGCGTTCAGAATAGTCATAATCGGAAATGAACTGAAACACCACATATACCTCTGCCACTTCGGAATACCTGTAATATGTGCAGGAGTGCGGACAGGATTGCACATAAACTTTATGATTTCATCGTGAAATTTCTCCGAAATTTTGTCAATGTATTTTTCCGACAGTTTATACATATCCCACCTGTCATTCATTTTTATCACAGGAATGTCGCAGATAATCTTTCCATTTTCATCCTTTGCTATAAAACCAAGCTTTGTAAGCCCTTCAATATTTTCGAAGCACTTGTTGCTTATCATCGGCAAGTCATCGTGCTTGTCAGAAATAATCGCATACATCATTTTTGTAACTTCCTCAGCATTCATCGGGTGCTTGATATAACGAATATCATTGTAACCCTGATGAGTCCTGCCAAGAATTGTATCATAACCGCAAAGTGCAAGCTTCTTTAATCCGCAGTAATCTTCGATTATGTATGATGCTTCACCGTTTATAACATATTTATTGTATTCGCCATTTTGTGTATTCTCTGAATGTCTGTTTCCCATAGCATACCATTTGCCGCCATTAGGTCTTTCGGGGTAATTATCAAACGGCTCACTGCCTCCGCAAACCTCGTCACGAATTCTCATTATGACGTGTGAAACTGTGCGTACTGCGAAAAAGCTGTCCAGCTTAATATGTTGGGTAGGAGATTGCCTCTTATAGTAATCCTGTTCGTGAAATTCAGCAAACCCCTGGTCCATAATGGACCATATATCCTTGTATAACTTTTGGGAAAGCGCCTTTTCTGCTACAAAAGTAGCTGTTCTGTCATTTTCATTGAAAATAATGAAATCGGTGTAAACCTTGTCAGCAACACGCTTCATCAATTCGCCGTTCACTAACTTGTCAATAATCGGTTCAATGTAAGCGGTCGCAATACCAATTGCCTTTGCAAGTTCCGTAACAGTAACAGGCTTTTCATAAGCGAGAATAAGCAGATTCATAGCAATAATGTCATTGCCAACAAGCGAAAAGGGTTCTTGGTTAAGTCCTTCCTGACCGCTTATACTTACCCACATCTTTTCGGGTGCATAGCTTTGTGCAGCATAATTTTCCATAGCAAATTCCTTTCTGATATGCTTTCTGCCCGTATCAAGACGTGACTTTACCGTGCTTTCGGGAATACCAAGTTCAGCGGCAATTTGCTTAACAGTTTCACCGCGCATATAAAACCGCACCATTACCTCACGATATAAGTTTGTCAACTGTGAAATACAGCGGCGGATATTTTCAGCGTCCTCACTTTTTTCAATATCATCATAAACCGCAAAGTTCATCGGAATTTCCGCCGCTACATCAATACTCATAACAGGCTTTTGGTATTTTATCCTTAGCTTGTCATAAAATCTGCGGTTCATAACCGATAACAGCCAGCTTTTGGGGTTGTCAATAACCTTGCCTTTGTCAATGGCAGAAAGAGCCGCAAAAAGCGTGTCCTGCACCAAATCTTCCGCCTCGGTAATATTCTGTACCTTATGTAAAGCCGCCTTGAACAGATAGTCAGCATATTCAATCAAATTGTTCTTATCCATATGAAGTACCTCAATTAAAAGCTTTCATTTATATAGTCGGAACAAATCGCATAAGGTTTGCCGTTTCGGAAAATTATTGAGAAATTTTATCAGGAATTTTCTTCATCAGATAAAGTCCGTATCCAAAACTTACAACCGTAATAAATACGCAGGTAATAATTGCTTCAACAGTTCCTCTATCACCACTGAATGTGCTTGAGGTATTTACGACAATATGAGAAATAATGCAGGGGAGAATACTGCCCGATTTCACGAAAATGATTGTAAACATAAAACCGATTGCTACCGCATAGACAATCTGCAACATTGTCGGCAGAAAGGCACTTCCGTTCAGCAGGTTTACAATATGTCCCATACCGAATGTCAGCGATGAAACAATAATTGCCGACTTCATATTGTCCTTACTCATAGCCTTGAAAAGGAAGCCACGGAAGATAACTTCTTCAAGGAAGCCTACAAAAACCATACTTGCCGCATAGAGAATGCTTTCAAGCACGGACCTATTCAGCTGTAAACCAAACCAGAAATTAGTTGTGGACATTAAAACTACAGGAATGAAATACAGCCACTTCTTAACATCATATTTACCCTTGCATAAGCCGTAATATTCCATAAAACCATTCTTTTTAACAAATGCAAAAATAATTATGGACAACAACACACAAGCTGCCAGTGTTACACTTTTAACCAACCCGATTTGCTCGGAAACAGAGTCACAAACACTGAAAATAACCACATAAGCAATAATCCAAATCACCGCAAACCAGATTTCACTTTTTTCTCTTAACTTCATCATAATTTTAATAACGCTTCGTCAGAAGCGTTCCTCCTCTCTGATGTTTTATGCTTTTGTTTACAAAATTTCGGACTTTAGTCCGAAAAATAAAACTCAGGTCTGAAAATTTATTTTCAGACTCCTTACTCCATAACTTCAACCGCACCCATAAATACGATTGTCAGAATTTTCTTGATGTACTCCTCGTCATACTCCATAGAATTGTTCGCAAGCATACTTGCAAAGCCGTGAACTGTCAGAAAAACAGTTGCAAAAATATCTCTCGCCGCAGAAAAATCCACGCCTGCCGCCTCTGAAATAATCCCAAGCACAGGAGCAAATTCTTCCGACGCAATCATTCCGTCAAGCCCGTTTCGGTCAAGTCTGTCCGACTGAAACAAGTAGCGGAACAAGTTCCGTTCCTCAACCGCAAATTTAATATACAGCATACCGATTTCCGTCATAGGGTCATCATAACGCCCCTGAATATCGCTGATGTACTGCGAATGAAACTCGTCAGCCTTGTGGTAAACTTCTTCCTTGATTTCGTCAACCGTCCTGAACTGATACATCACAGGCTGAGTGGAGCATCCCAGCTTTTTTGCAATACTGCGTGCATTTATGCTTTCAGCACCTTCACTACGAGCAATCTCAAAAGCAGCGTCAATAATCATTTCTTTTGTAATTTTTGTATTCGGCGGCATAGCAACCCTCCTTAATAACGCTTGTTATATAACAGTTGTTATTATATCATAGCGATTTCGATTTGTCAATAGGAAAAATAAAAAACTAACCCAAGAAAAAATCTTGGATTAGTTGAAAATAATGCTAATATTTTTCATGATATATTATTGAGCAGTTATCAAAATCATCATATTTAAATGTAACTTTTTCATATGGATTTCCTTTTTCAAGCTTAAATGATATCAATATCGGCCACATAAATGTAGTATATTCCTTTTCAAGTTCAGCTTCAATTTCTTCACGAAAGCAATCAAATATTTCATCTGACATACTCTGTAAAAAATCTGATTGTGAAAGCCTGTTATGATTATATTTGTTTTCAAACTTTGCACTGTTCATAAAAGTTATGTTTATATCATATTCTTTGAGAGTCACAATTTCCAAATCTGTTCCAAATTTTTCTTCCAAATTTATAAATGATTGGGGGAATCTATGTTTCAATGAATTTAGTGATTCATATTTTTCGCGTTCACCTATCTCATTCGCTATTATATGAATACCATATGCAGCTAACAGTAATACAACAAATATAATCGTTATTTTTTTTACTTTCAGAAGTATGCTTTTCAAAATTTATTCACCTACAAATCAAAGCGGCTTCCGAAAAATCAAAAGCCGCCTTGCAATAAATATTACTTGATTTCGCCCATCTTGTTCTTGTAATCGTCCTTAAGACGCTGAAGAACAACAGAGTCGTCCTTACGCTTCTGCTTAGCAGTTTCCTGAATCTGTCTTGTTTCCTCAATACCGTCAACGATAATCTGCCAAGTCTTTTCAAGAGTTTCAATCTGAATGGAGCTGCCTGTAGCCATCTGAGTTGTGAGCTTAGTCTGAGCAACAGTGTTCTGTGCATTCTTGAGAAGAAGTTCATTAGTCTTTTCGTCAAGAGCCTGCATAGCCTCAGCCTGAACACGCTGTCTCTTGAGCATAATAGCCTGAGCAAGAGCCTGCTTGAATACAGGCATTGTGATGATGAATGCAGAGTTAATCTTTCTGATAAGGTTAAGGTTGGAGAACTGCATAGCCTTGAGCATAGGAACAGTCTGCATAGCAACATTTTCAGCAATCTTGAGGTCCATTACACGCTGCTCGAATACCTGTCTTGTCTGTTCAAGAGTCTGAAGATCCATAGCAACAGCACCGGAATCAGGGTTAGCTTCAAGCTTTGCACGATAATCAGCAATGTACTGGTCAAGCTCTACGCAAGCCTGCTCACCTGCCATAATGTAAAGGAGAAGCTCCTTGTAGTAGTTGATGTTAGCGTTGAACATTGTTTCAAGCTTAACGTTGGAAGCTTCGATTTCCTTTTCGTATTCACGGAGCTGAATGTAAATCTTGTCAACATCCTCACCCATAGTGTGATACTTTGCAAGAAGCTTGTCAAGCTGCTTTCTGAGATTTGCAAAAAGACCCTTCTTTTCTTCGGTAAGTTCCTTTGCATCAAACTTTTCCATAATAGCGGAAAGATGCTGGAGGAGCTCACCTGAGTCATTAATCTGGTCCATATTCATAGAATTGAGAACCTGGTCGGAAGCCTTGGAAATTTCCATAGCAACCTCGTTACCGAACTTAACAATAGAGTTGACATCATTGATGTTGATAGTGCTTACAAGCTTTTCAACCTCTTCATTCTTTACAAGCTCCTGCTTGAGGGATGCGGTTGTGTCAACCATAGAAAATTCCTGTGCTTCTTCAACCTTGACATCAAGTGTCTTTTCCTCAGTTGCTGTAACAACAACCTCTTCTGCTGCAGCTGCAGCAGCTTCTGTGGATGGAGTAAATTTAAGTGCCATTTGTTATCGTCCTTTCTTGAATAATTTACTGAAAAATCCGCCCTCGCCCTTAGGTTCGGGAATAGAATCAGGGATTTTAAAACGTGGGATGTGTGCATTATAAACAAACTCATTGAGAGTATGAGTTTCAAACGCCATTTCGCTTACAAAGGTTTCAATGTTCCTGTATCCCGTCGGCGTGTAAATGAGAATGTCAATGCCCAACAGATTATACAGAACAAGCTGAATACATTCGACCTTGCTGAATGTGTCCTCAATAACATCAATGATAATCAGCTTTGGAATATCCTTGGTGAAGTCATACTTCTGCATCAGCTTCAGCACCTCACGGTCAAGGTTTGTTCCCACATATAAAACCATAGGCATAAGCTCACTCGGGTCAAGCTTCAGAAAACCACTGTCAACCGCTTCCTGCATCTTGTTGAAAATGAGAAGCTGCAAATGGTCGGAAAGATAATTATACTTGTTGAGCGGAGAATTCTTCAGCTGCTCTATAAGTATCTGTTCTCCATTGTAGTACGGTTTATACACGCCAAGCTGAGTTTCGGCATATTTTTTGTAGCTTGGTGACTTTACGATAACCCTTGTATTCGGAGAAAGCTGCCATTTGATGTTGTCCCAGTAATCTCCGATGTCACCGTCCTTGACACCGCTTATTTTTGCAAAAATATTCGGTACGGTAACCTTTGTTTCCGAAGCACCGAAGCCTGTTCGGTACTTTGACGGCTGGTGCCAAAGAACATTGATTTCATCGTAGGTTGTCTTCAATGTCAGCGACTGCATATCAGTAAACTGGAAATCACGGAAAATCGAACTTCCGTTGTAAAGCAGCTGGTCAAGCTCCTTTGAAGCATTGTAAGCAACCGTAGCAAGCTTTGCTTTTACAGGTTTGTCAGGATACGGTGTAACAGGAACTGAGCAAGGCTGCTCAAAAATCTGCATACGCCCTTCAAGATTGTTTCGTTTTACGGTTGTGAGTGCGGAAAGATTGCTGCAGATATAAACCACATCAATACCAATTCTCGACATAAAATGCAGGAAATTGACCGCCGCAGGAATGATGTTTCCGTAATACATCAGAAGCGGAATTTCAAAATGATTGTTTCTGTAAGTATCCGAATTAAGACACCTGTTAAGCCATACAATCAGCGGCTTTGCCAATTCAAGCATTGCCTCACCGCTTAAATTACGGAGCATAATCGGAAGTGTTTCCTTGGCAAGCTTTGTTCTTACCTCATCACCTTCAATGTTAATCAGCCCGCAAAGTCCGTTCAGCAGCGTTTCGTCGCTTGAAGTGTTTATTCCGTCAAAAATCGAAAGTTCATCGGGAGTAGGGGATTTAAGCTCGTGTTCAGTGTAAATCAGAAGCTTAGGACACTTAATCAGGTCCTCACGAAGATTATACAGCATATTATGAAAGTTTGCCTGCTCATCTTCTTCGGTAGGTGCACCTATAAGTCCCATAAAATAAACAGGAATAAGCTCTTCTGGCTTAAAATGATTACCTCGTGACATAAGTCTGTCGGAATGTGTTTCAAAAATATCCTTAGTGAATGTATCCGCAGTTGTGGTAATAGTCTGAACGAGCTTATTGTTTTCAGTGGAAAAGCCCTCAAAAATCATATATAAAAACCTTTCAGGAAAAATCAGTACAGTAATATTATACTATACAACGTATAATATGTCAATATGTTATTTTAATCAAGCATATTTTCCGAGAACCTTAGCTGCATTTCTCAGTACAACAGCAGTTTCTTCAAGACATTTCTTTACAGAAGCACTGCTTGTATCCGAACTCATTTCCATAGCGTGGTTGAGAGCGTCACGGCTTACGTCAACCTGAGTCTGATACAGGGAGTCAAGCTGCTTTATGGCATTTTCCTCCATAACCTTGTAAGCTGCCTTCAAATCCTTGACAGTCTGATTTCTGATATCATCATAGTTTTCAAGAGCAGTGTCGATAATATCGGTCTGACGCTTTTTGCGAAGAATATTTTTGAAAGATGACATTGTGCCCGATGGGAAAGCATCGCTGCTGCCCGCAGAAGCTGCATTCATAACCGATTTTGAAACCAGCATATTGAAATCGTTCATAGACTCCTCAACAGAAACATTTGCATCATCAGCAAGAGCATTGATACCAAGCTTTTTTGCAAGCTCAGCACCAAGCTGTGCAATAATAATATTAAGCTGCTGCTGGTGAATGTCAAGACACTTTCTGTATGCCTCTCCGACCTTGTCAACAAGGAATGAGTAGAAATGCCTGTCAATATCTTCGGGTGAAGCGGTATTGCGGCTTTCAAGAATATCTTCACGAAGCTTTGAGAAGAAGCCATACATCCACTGCTCAGCCTCCTGCTGCATTTCGGTAATGCTGAGAAGAATTTTCGGCTTTTTGCTTTCGAGAGCGTTTGCAAGCGTTGAGCACTCACGTTCAATGCTCTGGGAAATATCATCAAGCTTCTTTCTGTCCATAGCCATCATTTCGTAAATCATACGAATGCGTGCGGCAGTATCCTTAATCATAAGATTAAGCATTGTAAGTACACGCTGAGTACGGATAATGTCCTTCTGAAGAATTATCTCACGCTTGAGGGACATCTCAAATTTCAGGAACTCATTTTCATAGAATTCCTGGAAGCCCTTGATATCGGGACGATTAAGACCGATTTTGCGTCTATATTCGTCAATGCCGCTTACACCGTAAACATATGCATTCGGCATAATAGCCTCACAGCGTTCGCTTACACGGTTGATAATCTTTTCAATGTCCTCCTGAGTGTTCATAGCGTCAATCATATTGACAAGAACATACAGCTTGCTGAAGCTGAGGGGACGGATATGACTTGCAAGGAACAGCTGCTCCGACTCGGAGAAAGGGGAAAGTGCACTTGCAATATAAATAACAGAGTCAGCATTTACAAGATAATCCTGAACCTGCTTGTCAAGGCAGTCAAGGTCACTGAGACCCGGAGTGTCAACAATTCTGATTTCCTTTAGAATTTCGGCATTATCACGGATATCAATGTATTCAAGAGTATCAGGGAAAGCCCTCATAAGCTTTTCAAGTCTTTCGCGGACAAGGTCGTCAGCAGTAAGAGTAATTCTCTGTCCGTTTTTGAGAACAGCCTCAGCCTTAGGAATTTCGCTGTAGCTGATAGAGTTGATTGTGAATGTTTCGGGAGCTACATTTACCGGAGCAATCGACCTGCCGAGAATAGCATTGATGATTGTACTCTTTCCTCTTTTGAAATCGCCCAGAACAACAAGAGAAAACGGTTCTGTACGGCGCTTTGTGATAGCCTTGTCCCAATCCCTGAGATGTTCTGTAAATTCATCGCCGAGAATAGTGCACAGCGGCTTGTTGCTGAGAAGCTCCTTTAGCTCATTCTGCACATATTCAATATCAGGCTCGGCAGCAGCATAGTTGAGAGAAGTTGTATTTTCTGACATATTAAGCACCCTCCTTTGCCGCATCAAGTATAATTTCGCATCTTACTTCCAAAGCCTGCTTGTTTACAGTATGAACATCAGCCTTGCTAAGGTCAGTACGCCAGTTGTAAAGAATTTCACAGCTGAGGAATTCAAGTCCTGCAAGTACCCTTTTTTCAATGGAAGTACAGTCAGAAGGGATAATAATATTTCTTGCAGGTGTAATGTGAAGCACATCGTAAAGCTCCATAAGGTCAGGCAGCTCAAGTGCATCCTTTTTATATGTAACAAAAATACCCTTGCTGTGAAGGCTTGAAACGATTGAAGAGTAATCCTGCGGCTTGCTCAGGCAAATAATGCCTGCACGGTCGCTTGTAATATCCGAAAGCTTAATCCATTCAGCAATCGTACCCGCAATCTGCTTTACCGAGCTGTCATTTTCAGATGGTATGTAACCTTCAAGCTCTTCAAGATTATTCACACCGAAATATGGAGCTGCCATATTGAAAATACAGTGGTTGTTCTGAATATGACCGCATTCGCAGCCTACAAGGAAACGGAGTTCTTCCTTAGAGCAAACCTCAGCAAGTCCTGAGGTAACAACAATAAACGGGTCAGTGCCCTCAGCCGCAATGGAATAAATCTCATATTTATTCGGTGCATTTCTTACATAAGCGGTAGGAACGCTTATCTGTAATCTTTCGGCACAAACCTTTACAGCATCGTAAATTTCCGAATATTTAAGAGAACCGGCAATGTCCGTTGACTGGAAAATACGTTTGATTTTGTTTGGAATTTCTTTGCTGATAAGATTTTTATGAACCTTTGACCAGCTTGAAAAAGTAGTAATTTTCTGCTTAACTGAAAAATCCGCATCGAAAGCATAGTCCATCATACCGCCTACAATATGGTCCTTGTAGGAACGGGTGCGGGCTTTGAGATATGAAGCAAAGCTTGTATCTATATCAAGCAGCGGATTACTGTCCGCTGAAGCTAATGTACCGAACATATCGGAAACCTCCTTAAAAAATCTGTGTCAGCAGTTACTGCATATTATCAGTAAGAGTTTTGTGCAGGTTATAAGTTTCTGCAAGCAAAGCGCCTGTGTATTCGGCAATAGTCTGAAGCTTTTCTCTTTCGTTGTCAGACATAGTTTTCTTCTCAGCCTTGAGCTCGTTAAGGCTGTCAAGTGTTTTCTGAGTATCGAGAAGAATGATTTCCGTTTCTTCTTCAATCTTAGCCTTGAGACCCTGGAAGGAAGCAAATACCTGCTGACGAACCGTTTCAGTAAAGTCGGAGCTGATTTTCATTTCGTGGAACTGTTTCTTTACACCCTGCTTGAAGCTGGTCTTGTACTTGTCAATTCTTTCCTGAACAAGCAGCTTGTCAACAGCAAATTTTCCTGTAAATGTGCCTGCAAGACCTGCAACAGCCATAAGACAGAGAGCGGCAGGACCTACCAGAGGAACACCAAGGAAGGTAGTAGCAGCAAAGAATGTAAGGAAAAAGCTTGCGAAGCCCGAAGCACCGCCGAGAAGAGCACCCTTGATGCCTGCCTCACGGAAGCCGATGAAAAGACCGCCTGTGCCGACGCTGCCGATAGCAACACTGATAATCTGGTCAACAACACCGCCGTTTCTGGAATGTTTGTGCGGAACAGCAAACATTTCCTGAATACGGCTTACAGAAGCGAAAAATTCATCTTCAAATGACTGCAAACGTTCAGCCTCATCGCTGAGAGCAACATTGATTTCATTCTGAATTTGCTCACAGATAAGCTGTGCCTTGTTTTCAATATTTTCCTTAATTCTTTCCGTAAGCTTTGCATAAACAATCTTCAGCTTGTCACGCTTCAGGTCTTCAGCACTCATAGGATAATCGTCAATAACCTTCATAGCGGTTTCTTCAATCTGTACCCAGTAGCTGTCAAGGATAGGCTGCAAGCCTTCAAATACCTTATTTGCGGCGTCGTTGATACGAACAAATTCAGCACGCTTCTTAGTACGGATTTCATCGATTTCCTCAATGGCAGCAGTGTACTTATCCATAAACTCGTCAGTTTCCATCATAAGGGAGTTTTCACGGATAATGATTGAGTTGATAAGCTCTGAGCCCGAGCTGATAATCTTGTTTGCAAGAATTTGCAGAGTAATGGCACCGCGTTCCTGCGTAAGCATTGTTTCAAGCACACGCTCAAAGGTAGGAAAGTTACTTTCCTCCAGCATAGCAGCATCGCCGCTTTCCTTAGCCATAAGAGCCTTCTTTGCGTAAACGCCGATAACCTTCGGAGTACCGATTTTACGCTTGTAAACGGCAAATTCCTTTGAGTTTTCACCCATTACCATCTTTGCCTTTTCCATAACGTAGCTTCCGATACGCTTTTCAACGGTTTCAACAATTCTGTTTTCGTCCTCCTTTGAGAAAGTGCCGAAGCAGTTTACCGCAAAGATAATTCTGCCCATGTCGCTTGTAAGCATCTTCTTTTCAAGGAATTCCTTTTCAAACTGCGAGAAAGGAGAGTTTGCACTGATAACAAAAACTGCCGCATCAATTTCAGGAAGAATTGAAAGCGTAACATTTGTCATCTGCTCATCATCATTAAGACCCGGAGTGTCGATAATATCAACATTATTCTTACAGAAAGCAGTATCGTAGTAAACGGTAGCCTGCTTTACGGTTTCAGCAGTCTTTTCAGACTCATAGGAAAGCTTTGTAACATAGTCAGCAAGCTTGTTTATGTCAACCTTTTCCTCAGTACCGTTTTTATATTCAACCATAACATATGGTTCTTCGCTGTATGTAACTCTGTTGAGTGTAGCAGTTGCAGGAAGAACATCGGCAGGGAGAACCTCCTGACCAAGCAAAGCATTGATAAGTGTACTTTTTCCTCGCTTGAATTCGCCGACAATAGCAACCTCAAAATGCTCCTTGGCAACCTTTTCAATTGTCTCGCCGATAGATTTGGCAGTATGCTCAAGACCGATATCCTCGCTGTATTCCTTAAGCTGTGTAAGACTTTCCGTAAGCTCGGAAACTGTCTGCTTAAACCCGGAATAGCTGCCGTAATTAAAAACCTGTTCCATAGAAATCCTCCTACTTTATTTTTATGAAAACACTGGTTATGTGAAAATAAACCTAAATATACTGTTTTATTATACCATAGTTTTGTAAGGATTGTCAATCGTGTTAATATTTTTTGTACATATGTGGCGAAAATGTAAATTCAAACTGTTGAATATGCTAAATTACAGGTGCAATTTATAGTGGAATACCGAATTTCAGTGCGTTCGGAAGCACCTCTAAGCTGAAATTTGTGCCCTCATAAATCTCACCGTCAACCGAAATAAAGAACCCCTCGGGAGCGTTAATTTCAACCGATCTGCATCGTGTGTAGCAAATGTATTTCCTGAATTTTTCCGAGTCAAGGTGCAGTCCTTTTTCGTAAAGTCCTATAAGGGAAGCAAATTGCGGCACGGAAACAGGCTTCACCAAGCATAAATCCAGCGTCCCGTCATCAAGGGAAGCCCTCGGTGCACATTGATACTTGCCGCCGATAAACTGACCGTTTGCAACCGTGCAAAGCAAAAATTTATCGTTGAAAAAAGGCTTTCCGTCAACACTAATCTCAGCCTTGTTCTTCATAGCTTTCAAAATTGCCGCTGCAATTCCCGTGTTGTAAGCATTCTTACCGCCAATCAAAGGCTTTCTGCGAACGCTGTTCATAGTCTTTACCGCATAAGCGTCAAACCCGAAATTCACAATGTTCACCGAGTAAATATCATCATTTACCTTTATCAAATCAATACTCTTATTTTCAGCACGGCACAGCTTGTCAATGTCAAGAAATCTTTCTATACCGCCGTAATTCTTCACAAAATCGTTTCCGCTTCCGCAGGGGTAGCAGGAAACACTCGCATTTGCAAATCCCGCCGCACCGTTAACAACCTCACTTAACGTGCCATCACCGCCGCAGGCATAGAAGCGGACTTCTTCATCGTGCTTGCCGCACCATTCACGGATAAACCGAATAGCGTCCTTAGGTGCAGAAGTGTTGTAAATCTCCCAGTCAAAATCAGTCTTTTCAAACTGCTGACGGATGTAAGCAGTAGTGTCTTCCTTGCCCGATTTCGGATTTATAATAAATATATGCTTCATAATTATTTTACCCCTTTAGCAATGTTAATAAAAATACAATAACCCATTATATCCATTTTACAACATTTTGTCCATAAATGCAATACAAAAATTTCCTCTTTGCCATTGCAAAAATTGCAAATACAATGTATAATAATATTATTCAAATTATGGAGGAAAAACAAATGGAATTCAGACCTTGTATAGATATCCACAACGGAAAAGTAAAACAGATAATAGGCGGCAGCCTTGCCGATAAGAACAATAAAGCCGACGAGAATTTTGTGTCCGATTACGGTGCAGAGTTTTACGCAAACCTGTATAAAACCAAAGGCATAAAGGGCGGGCATATAATAATTCTCAACGCCGCCGACTCCGAGTATTACAACGCCGATTTGCAGCAAGCCTACTCTGCACTTGCCGAGTACCCAAACGGCTTGCAGGTAGGCGGAGGAATAACCGCAGAAAATGCCGCAGGCTTCCTCGAAAAAGGTGCGTCCCACGTCATCGTAACATCATACGTTTTCAAGGACGGCAAAATCAACTTTGATAACCTTAAAAAGCTTGTTGCCGTAACAGGCAGGGAACATCTCGTAATCGACCTTTCCTGTCGTAAAAAAGATAACGACTATTACATAGTAACCGACCGCTGGCAGAAGTTCACCGACGTCAAGCTTACCCCAGAAACAATGGATATGTTCGCCGAGTATTGCGACGAGTTTCTTATCCACGCAGTAGACGTCGAGGGCAAAGCAAGAGGTGTCGAGCAGCCCCTTGCCGAAATGCTTGGTAACTGGAGCAAAATTTCCGTAACATACGCAGGCGGAATAGGCTCATACAACGACCTTGACGTGCTGAAAAAATTGGGCAGAGGACACCTCAACTTTACCGTAGGAAGTGCCCTCGACATCTTCGGCGGAAATCTTGATTTTGAGAGAATTTGCGAGTACAGATAAGGAGGACATAAAATGCGCCGAAAGACAGGCTTTAAAATTTTTATAATCGCAGGGATAAGTATCATTGGAGTAAGTCTCATTGCTGTCTTGATTGCAATGGCTTGGGTAATTATATTTGCAAACAACTATGATGCTGTCTACAGCAGAAAAGTAATCCTTGATACTTCCGCAGGTCTTACTGCACAGCAGCGTACCGAAGATTTCTCACAGCTTTGTGAACATCTTGAAGCGTATGTTCCCACGCTTTATGAATATGAGAAGCTTTACGGCATAAGCTATGATGAAACTAAAGCTTATTACAGCACTCTTGCCGCAAATGCCGTAAATGATTTTGAGTATTGTACGGTAATCCGAGGCTTCCTGAATAACATTCCGAGTGCACATATGGCTGTTGGATTTCCGTCCTTATCAAAAATTGATGAGGATTTTTCAGCAAGACTTTCAAAAAATAAATCCTTTGTAAATGCACAGGATTATTGGTTGGATGTGTATCATAATGAGTGCAGAAAATATTATGATAAGGAAATCACTCAATTGGTTTTTGCCTACTATTCGGGAAAGTACAGAGGTGTTGCCGAGTCGATTGATAATGATGTTTATAACGTGAACGAAGCAACTCTGCTCACAGTAAACGGCGTTTCGGCTGATGAATTTGTAAAGCTTACCCCGTCGGTTTATAAGCTCAAATATGACCATTCAAACCTAAGACCATTTCGTGATACTATTATTTTCAACGACAGCATCGGCGAAGAATGTACGATTGAGTACCTTGACGCTGACGGAGAAAAGCACAGCGCAAGAATGTATTACGGTGCGGAAGCCGATACGGTGATTGCATATAGAGATTATTTTATATCAATTGACGGTGCAGCGGCAGATAACATTTCAGCAACTGACAGCGAACAGGCTTCTTATACAACAATAGGCGATATGACCGCGGAAAAAAGCGAGGAACATAACCTGCTGTATGTATGCATAAATTCGTTTGAGTCGGAAACAGCTGACGGAATGGTTATGGCAAATTCACTGAAAAGCATTTCCGAGGAAACGGATAATATAATTATTGACATCCGCAAAAATCGAGGAGGATATTACGATTATGCCAAGGCTGTTATCGGTGCACTTTCCGATAGCGATATAGAATTTTACAGCGAGGTGTATATTACCGAAGCAAGCTATAACAGATTCAATGAAGAGCGTGCTTACATATTTGATGAGTCAACAGGCTTGTATAAGACTATTATCAGTGAAAACGTTAATGGTACAGCGGCAGAAAAGAAAAATATCTACCTGCTTGTTTCTGACCAGACAGGTTCATCCGCTGATAATTTTGCTTACGAATTCAAGAAAAACAATCTCGGCACAGTTATCGGTACAAACAATACAGGCGGCGAACGTAACGGAACAATGTGTTTGGATTATCTTGATATAAGCGGAATTTACTTTGTCTATACCAGATATGCGGCTATGAATTCTGATGGTACGTTCAGTTCCGTCACAGGAACATCCCCCGATATATATCTTGGGCAGCCTATTGAAGCGTATTTTATCCGTGTCAGGCTTGAAGCCGAGGGCAAGGATATAAACAACCTTGAAAACCGTCTGAAATGGGACAGCGTCCTCATCGAAACGGTAAAGATGATTGAAGAAAAATCTTGATTTTGAGAGAATTTGTGAGTATAAGTAACCTAATATGCAAAGGAGTTAAATGATGATATATAATATTGGTGTTTGCAAAATATGTCGTCAAGGTTTTCTTGAAATTGTAAAAGACGAAAACAGTGGAATTATGTATGTATGCTGTGATGACTGCGAGGCAGAATGGAGTACTCCTGAAGATGCAATTTTAGGACAAAATGGTACAAGAGGAAAATATGGTAAAATATGTTATCCTAAATATGATGAGATAAATAAGATTGGTTGGTTTAAGTATATTATTTAGTTGTTACCAAAATAGAAAGCCTGAGAAGAAAAATTCTTCTCAGGCTTTACTGTTATATCACTTCTCCAGCATCTTCCTCAGATACTGCCCCGTGTAAGACTCACCACAAGCCGCAATCTCCTCAGGCGTGCCGCACTTGACAAGCGTGCCGCCCTTTTCGCCGCCCTCGGGACCAAGGTCAATGATGTAATCCGCACTCTTGATAACGTCAAGATTATGCTCGATAACCAGCACCGTGTTGCCCGTGTCAACAAGCTTCTGAAGCACGTCCGTCAGCTTGTGTACGTCAGCCGTGTGCAGACCCGTAGTAGGCTCGTCAAGAATGTAAATCGTCCTGCCCGTTGCACGCTTTGAAAGCTCCGTAGCAAGCTTTACTCTTTGCGCCTCACCGCCCGAAAGGGTTGTTGCAGGCTGTCCGATTTTGATGTAGCCAAGACCAACATCCTGAAGCGTCTGAAGCTTTCTCGCCAGCTTTGGAATGTTTGCGAAGAACTCAACACCTTCATCAACCGTCATCTCCAGCACATCATAAATCGATTTGCCCTTGTAGTGAACATCAAGAGTTTCACGGTTGTAGCGGTGTCCCTTGCAGACCTCACAAGGTACATAAATGTCAGGCAGGAAGTGCATCTCAATCTTGATAATACCGTCACCCTCGCAGGCTTCACAGCGTCCGCCCTTTACATTAAAGGAAAAACGTCCGCTGTTGTAACCCTTCATCTTTGCCTCATTGGTGCTTGCAAAAAGGTCACGGATATCCGTAAACAGCCCCGTGTAAGTAGCAGGATTAGAACGTGGAGTGCGTCCGATAGGTGACTGGTCAATAGCAATAACCTTGTCAAGATTGTCAATTCCGTCCATACGTTCAAACTTGCCCGGACGAATTTTCGCACGGTTCAGTCTGCCTGCAAGATTTTTGTAAATAATCTCGTTTACCAGCGAGGACTTACCCGACCCCGAAACACCCGTTACACAAGTGAAAGTACCAAGCGGTATGGAAACATCAATATTTTTCAGATTGTGTTCCTGTGCACCGATAATGTCAAGTGTCAGACCGTTGCCTGTTCTGCGTGTATCAGGCACAGGAATAAACCTTTTGCCGCTGAGATATTGTCCTGTAATCGAACGCTCACAAGCCTTGATGTCCTCAACCGTACCCGAGCATACAATCTCGCCGCCGTGAATACCTGCATACGGACCAATATCAACAATGTAGTCCGCACTGTACATCGTGTCCTCATCGTGCTCAACAACAATCAGCGTGTTGCCAAGGTCACGAAGTCTTTTCAGCGTAGCAATCAGCTTGTCATTGTCACGCTGATGCAAACCGATTGACGGTTCATCAAGAATGTACAGCACACCCATAAGGGAAGAACCAATCTGCGTAGCAAGCCTGATACGCTGACTTTCACCGCCACTGAGCGTACCCGAAGCACGGGACAGCGTAAGATATTCAAGTCCCACGCTGCGTAAGAAACCAAGACGTGAGTTGATTTCCTTGATAATCTGTCCGCTTATCATCTGTTCACGCTCAGTAAGCTCCAGATCGTTGATGAATTCAATGCAGTCAATAACCGAAAGGTCGCTGATTTCCGAAATGTTCTTTCCGCCAACCGTAACCGCAAGACTTTCCTTTTTCAGCCTTTGTCCGTGACAATCAGGACACGGACTTTCCGTCATACACTCCTCAATCTCGTTCTTGCTGAATTCGGAATTAGTTTCGCGGTAACGTCTTTCCATATTCGGAATAATTCCTTCAAACGGCTGATAGTAAACACCGCCGCCGTACTCCGTAGCACGATGAAGCTTTAGCTTTATGCCGTTCGTGCCGTACATAATAGCATCAATAACCTCGTCAGGCAAATCCTTTACAGGCGTGTCAAGTGAAACACCGTAATACTGCCCGATACCCTTGAAATACATCATCGCAATAGAATTTTCGTCAGTAGTAGCCCAACCCATCGCCTTTATCGCACCCTGTCTTATAGACAACTCCTTGTTCGGTATAATCAGGTCAGGGTCAATTTTTCTGAATACACCCAAGCCGGTACACTTGTCACAAGCACCGAACGGATTGTTGAACGAAAACATTCTCGGAGAAAGCTCCTCAATGGAAATGTTATGTTCAGGGCAGGCATAATTCTGCGAGAACAGCATTTCCTCGCCGTCAATAACATCAACAATTACAAGCCCGCCCGAAATAGTCGCAACTGTTTCCACGCTGTCACCAAGACGGCTCTCAATTCCTTCCTTGATAACAAGTCGGTCAATAACAATTTCAATGCTGTGCTTCTTGTTCTTTTCAAGCTTGATTTCTTCCGAAAGGTCGTAAATTATGCCGTCAGCACGGATACGCACATATCCCGCCTTGCGAGCGTGCTCAATTTCCTTGATATGTTCACCCTTTCGACCTCTTATAACAGGGGCAAGCAGCTGAATTTTCGTACCCTGCGGTAACTCCATAATTCTGTCAACAATCTGGTCAACCGTCTGCTGCTTGATTTCACGTCCGCAAACAGGACAATGAGGAATACCAATTCTCGCATACAGCAAACGTAAGTAGTCGTAAATCTCCGTAACCGTACCAACCGTTGAACGTGGATTTTTCGACGTGGTTTTCTGGTCAATGGAAATAGCAGGGGAAAGCCCCTCAATGCTGTCCACGTCAGGCTTTTCCATCTGACCAAGGAACATTCTCGCATAGGAAGAAAGGCTTTCCACATATCTCCTCTGCCCGTCAGCATAAATCGTGTCAAACGCAAGCGAAGACTTGCCCGACCCCGACAATCCAGTCATAACAACAAGCTTGTCACGTGGAATTTCTATGTCCACATTTTTAAGGTTGTGCTCACGGGCACCCTTAATAATAATTTTATCAATCGCCATTCTGAACTTCCTTTCAGTCCTTGATTTTCCTTATGGGGTGACGGATAACCGTCTTCCACTTTTCAGGAGCAACACGTCTTGCGTCCGACAAATATATCTCGTGGTGCAAGCGTGTATCATTTATATCATTTTCGTAACCATTCTCTTTCAGATATCCGTCCATAATTGCAGCCGTCGCAGGCTCATCATTGAACGACCCATTATGCATAATCTGAACGCATAACCCCTCATCAACCACGAAAAACTCCGCCGAGGAGCAGTCCAGCTTCTTTTTCCTACTCGCTTCCTCAACCACCCATTTGAAATCATCTTCTGTGACAAAATCAGGCAAGCGGATAACAGAAATCCAGTTGAAAGAGTCCTTGTCCGAGTAATCAATCCCGCAAACATCATTCTGCCACCAGAAACCCTCCAGCGGCGGAACAACATACTCAAAAAATCCCTCAATTTTGTGCGAGCCCTTGTAGCTCATCTTTATTGTGTACGCAACCGCGTAAAGTATGCCGATAGCCTGCTGATAAGCACCGCCCTCAACATTCGGATTGCCCTTGCCCCGTACCGCAATATAATTCATCTTCGGCACAGTAACAATTTCAGGCTTGTTCTTCGGCATATAGAATTCCTTGTATTCCTTTTTAAAATCAAAAGCCATTTTTTCACGTCCTACTTTCTGTTAAATACCTTCTTACCCTTGTGCTGATATTCCTTAAGCTCATTAATCTTGTCACGCAGATAAGCCGCGTGCTCAAACTCAAGAATTTTCGCCGCATTCTTCATTTCCTCTGTCAGCTTCTTAATCATTTCCTCACGTTCCTCAGGCGTCAGGCGCTTCTGCTTAGCCTTTGCGGTCTTGCTGTCAGTGTCAGCCTTTGTGGAAATTTCAATTACATCACGAACGTCCTTGATAATCGTCTGCGGAACAATTCCGTGCTTCTCGTTGTAATCCATCTGAATTTTGCGGCGTCGCTCTGTTTCCATAATCGCACTTTCCATAGAACGTGTAACCGAGTCTGCATACATAATAACCTGACCGTTAGCATTTCTCGCCGCACGTCCAATCGTCTGAATAAGCGAGCTTTCCGAACGCAGAAAACCTTCCTTGTCAGCGTCAAGAATAGCAACAAGCGAAACCTCAGGAATGTCCAGACCCTCACGAAGCAGGTTGATACCAACCAACACATCAAATTCACCAAGTCGCAGGTCACGGATAATCTCCATACGCTCAATCGTGTCAACATCATAGTGCAGATAACGTACCTTTACCTCCATCTTTTCAAGGTAAGCCGTCAAATCCTCTGCCATCTTTTTCGTCAGCGTAGTAACAAGCACACGCTCGTTTTTCGCAACTCTCGCATTTATCTCGAACAGCAAGTCCTCAATCTGCCCCTCAACAGGCTTAACAATAATCTCAGGGTCAACAAGTCCCGTCGGACGAATAACCTGCTCAACAATCTGTGCCGACTTCTCACGCTCCAGCGGACCGGGAGTAGCCGAAACAAATACCGCCTGATTGAGCTTGTCATAGAATTCATCAAAGGTAAGCGGTCTGTTGTCATAAGCCGACGGCAAACGGAAACCGTAATCAATCAGCGTAGTCTTTCGCCCACGGTCGCCCGCACTCATCGCACGCACCTGCGGCAGCGAGACGTGACTTTCGTCCACAATAAGCAGAAAATCGTCAGGAAAGTGGTCAAGCAGCGTAAGGGGAATACTTCCGGGTGCACGTCTTGCAAGCACTCTCGAATAGTTCTCAATACCCTTGCAGAAGCCGATTTCCTGTAACATTTCAATGTCATAATTTGTACGCTGTGCAATTCTCTGTGCCTCAATCAGCTTGTCGTTGTCCTTGAAGAATTTCACACGCTCATCAAGCTCAGCTTCAAGCTCAGCAATAGCGTCCTGCATCTTGTCACGGGAAATAACATAGTGCGAAGCAGGATAAATTGCCGTGTGTGCAAGCGTGGCAATAACCTCACCCGTCAGTGCCTTGAATTCGGTAATGCGGTCAATTTCATCACCGAAAAATTCAATGCGAACAGCATTTTCCGTTGACCCCGCAGGGAAAATCTCAACCACGTCACCACGCACACGGAACTTGTTTCTTATAAAATTAACATCGTTTCGCTCATACTGAATACCAACCAGCTTAGCCAGCAACTCCTCACGGGATAACTCCATTCCCTGACGAAGCGAAATAACATTGGTACGGTAATCCTCAGGCGAGCCGAGAGAGTAAATACAGGAAACCGACGCAACGATTATTACATCACGTCTTTCCGCAAGTGCAAGGGTCGCCGAGTGACGAAGCTTGTCAATCTCCTCATTTACCGCCGAGTCCTTTTCAATGTAGCTGTCAGTTGACGGCACATAAGCCTCAGGCTGATAATAGTCATAATAAGAAACAAAATATTCAACCGCATTTTCAGGAAAGAATTCCTTGAATTCCGTGCAAAGCTGTGCCGCAAGAATTTTGTTGTGTGCAAGCACAAGAGTAGGCTTGTTCACCCTTGCAATAACATTAGCCATAGTGAAGGTCTTACCTGAGCCCGTAACACCAAGCAAAGTCTGTTCCTTAAACCCTTTGTTGATACCATCAACAAGACTGTCAATAGCCTCAGGCTGGTCACCAGAGGGAGTATATTCTGAAATAAGCTTGAATTTATCCATAAAACAAACCGCCTTTCAAAAGCTGTTATGAAAAAAGTGTTTTGTAACCCATTTGCCTCAGAGAAATGGAGCAATCCTCGCAAACAATGATGTGGTCAATAAGCTCAACATCGATAAATCTCATCGCAGCATTAATTTGCTTGGTTGCCTCAATATCTTCAACGGAAGCAAGCGTGTCGCCCTGAGGATGATTATGTGCAACCGCCGTGAAAGCGGCTTTTGTGCGAAGCGTTTCTTCGATAATTTTCCGTATGTTTACCGTTGTTGAAGAAGGTGCACCGGAAGAAATCAGAATGTTGGAAATCATATGTAAGTTGTTATCAAAGCAAGCCAGCCTGAATTCTTCGTGAGTAAGCCCGACAAAATATGTCGAAAACATTTTCTTAAGTGCATCACTGTTGGAAAACACAGCCTCCTCAGGACGTGAATTATAATAAAGCGGAAGAAATTTAGGTATCATCTTGAACAGCGTAGCGGTATTTTCGGTAATGTTATTTATTTTTATAAGCTCCTCATAATCAGCGTCCATAATGCCTGCAATGCTTCCGAATTCATTTATAAGCGTGTGTGCAAGCTCATTTGTATCTTTTCTCGGGCAGGTATAAAACAAAAGCATTTCAATAATCTCGTGTTCATTGAAGCCTTCAAATCCCGTTTCACGAAATCTTTTTCTCATTCTTGCACGGTGTCCCTCGTGGACATTTACTTTTTTATCCATTTCAAATAGTTCCTTATAAATTTATAAAACAAACGTTTCTATTATTATACTACAAATTTTTTTGTTTGAAAAGATGTTTTTTGAAAAAATTTGTGTTATAATGATAATTAGTATATTTAACTATAATTTCAAGCAATAGAGTGGTGTAATTAGTGAAAGAGTTTATTATCAATTCCAACGACGCAAATCAGCGTCTTGACAAGTTCATACAGAAGTCAGTCCCAAGGCTTCCGCAGAGTATGATGTATAAGGCAATTCGCAATAAGCGTATCAAAATCAACGGCAAGCGTGCAGAAATATCAACACGTCTGCAAACAGGCGATACCGTGCAGATGTACATAAACGACGAATTCTTTGATACATCTGTCGAAACTGAATTTATGGCAGCACCTGCAATACTTGATATTGTGTACGAGGATGAAAATATTATCCTCATCGACAAGAAAAACGGACTTGTAGTCCACGAGGACAACGAAAATACCGTTGATACCCTTATCAACCGACTCAAGCATTATCTGTACCAAAAAGGCGAGTACAAGCCTGAGGAGGAAAATAGCTTTGCCCCGTCCCTGTGCAACCGCCTTGACCGTAATACAGGGGGAATTGTAATCGCCGCAAAAAATGCAGAGTCCCTCCGTATCCTCAATCAGAAAATCAAGGACAGGGAGCTTGAAAAGTATTATCTTTGCATAACAGTCGGAGTGCCGCCGAAGAAAAAGGATACAATTACAGCGTACCTCGAAAAAAATTCCGATGATAACACCGTAAAGGTTACCGACAGAAAAACTGATAAAAACAAAACTATCATTACAACCTACAAGGTGCTGAAAACAAAGGAAAACCTTGCCCTTCTTGAAATAAAGCTTGATACGGGACGTACACATCAAATCCGTGCACATATGGCACATATCGGCTGTCCTCTGTTGGGCGACGGAAAATATGGAATAAATAAGGTGAATAAGGAATATAAAATAAAAACACAGGCATTGTATTCGTACAAGCTGAAATTTACCTTTGAAACCGACAGCGGCTGCCTTGAATATCTTAACGGAAAAGAGTTCAGAGTGAACGATGTATGGTTTGAAAACAAATTCGTCTGAAACCAAATGAATTATCCATAAGTTCATATAAATGGTATTTTTCAGTAATTTTTGATATATTTCATAAAAAAGCTTGCAATACAGTGTTGGTTTGTGGTATAATTTATGTATTAAAATTCAGGGGAGATGAAGTTATGAAAGGCGACCTCCATTGTCACACAAAGCTGTCAGACGGTTCCTTGGGAATCGAAGATATAATTGTCCAGGCAAAAAGAACAGGCATTGACTTTATTTCAATCACCGACCACGACACAATGTCATCAATTTCCAGAGCGAAAATTCTCGGTGAAAGATACGGCGTCCAGATACTTCCCGGCGTTGAACTTTCTGCATGGGACAAAACCCGCGGCAGAAAAGTACATATCCTTTGCTATGCTCCGCAGAAACCCGACCGTCTTGAAGGCGTTTGTATAAAAGCCTGCGAAATCCGTAAGGCGTGTGCAAAAGAGATGGTTGAAAACGTAATGAAAATTTACCCCATTACAGCCGAAAGCGTTATGAAGTACGCAACAGGCTCAAAGAGTATTTTCAAGCAGCATATTATGCACGCCCTCATCGACTACGGCTATACAACTGAATTCTACGGCGAATTAAGCGATGAGCTTTTTGACCTGAAAACAGGCTCCTGTATAGTAGAGCGTGAGTACCCCGACGTGAATTTCGTCCTCGACCTTATTCACTCCGCAAGAGGTGTCGCAGTAATGGCACACCCCGTATATTATGATTCCTTTGATTTGCTGGAAGAACTTGCCGCAAAGGGCAAGCTTGACGGTGTCGAAGCATACCACTACACAGCAAACGAAGAACAGCAGAAGAAAATTCTCGAAATTGCAGAAAAATACAATCTCATCGTAACAGGCGGCTCAGATTTCCACGGTCTGTATAACGCTTACCCTACACATATCGGAAGCAATACAACCGATAAGGAAAACATCGACAGAATTATCAAGCTTGCCAACAAAAAAGAAAAATAACTTGACCAAAGCTTGCCACGTTGAATGACGTGGCAAGTCATTTGTACAAATTTAAATCGAAAGGTTCTTGTAAAAATGGATATAATGCAGTCCTCACTTGAAAAACACTACGAATGGAAAGGCAAAATCGAAATTATTTCCCGCTGCGAGGTTTCCAACCGTGACCAGCTTTCACACGCATATACCCCCGGTGTTGCACAGCCTTGTCTCGAAATTGAAAAAAATCCCGATTTGTCATATGACCTTACAAGACGTGCAAACCTCGTTGCCGTAATAACAGACGGTACAGCCGTGCTCGGTCTCGGCGATATCGGACCGCGTGCTTCAATGCCCGTTATGGAGGGTAAATGTGCACTTTTCAAGGAGTTTGCAGGTGTGGATGCATTTCCGATTTGCGTAAACTCAAAGGACGTGGACGAAATCGTCCGTACAATTGAGCTTATTTCCTACAGCTTCGGCGGAATTAACCTTGAAGACATTTCAGCACCACGCTGCTTTGAAATTGAGCGTAAACTCAAGGAAAAGCTTGATATCCCTGTATTCCACGACGACCAGCACGGTACAGCAATTGTCGCATCTGCCGCAATGCTCAACGCCGCAAAGGTTACAGGCAAGAAATTCGAGGATATGACCCTCGTAATCAACGGAGCAGGTGCAGCAGGCTGTGCAATCGCAAAGCAGTTTATTTCACTCGGCATCGGCGATATTATAATGGTTGATATCAAGGGTATAATATGTGACGGAGATGAGTTCGAAAATCCGTCCCATTACGAAATGGCAAAGCTTACAAACAAAACACACCGTAAGGGCGGACTTGCCGACGCTATGAAGGGTGCAGACGCATTTATCGGCGTGTCAAAGCCAAACCTTGTTTCACAGGATATGGTACGCTCAATGGCGGACAAGCCTATTATCTTTGCAATGGCAAACCCGACACCCGAAATTATGCCTGACCTCGCTAAGGAAGCAGGTGCGTATGTTGTGGGAACAGGACGTTCCGACTATCCTAACCAGATTAACAATGTTGTCGCATTCCCGGGCATCTTCAAGGGTGCACTTGCAGTCCGTGCAAGCGATATAAACGAGGAAATGAAGCGTGCCGCAGCATATGCAATCGCAGGAGTTGTTTCCGAGGACAAGCTTTGTGCAGATTTCATTCTGCCGAACGCATTTGAAAAGAATATCGCAACAGTAGTAGCCGAAGCAGTTGCCGAAGCCGCAGTAAAATCAGGTGTAGCAAGACTTAATAAGTAATAAAATAATCGGAGGTTAAAAATGACTATAAACTATCTTACAAGAGGAGTCTGCTCAAGACAAATCACTATTGAAATAAACGATGACGGTATTATCGAAAGCGTTAAGTTTTTAGGCGGCTGTAACGGTAATACACAGGGGATTTCCGCACTCGTAAAGGGTATGGAGGTTGAAGAAGCAATCAAAAGACTTGAGGGTATCGACTGCGGCGGCAGGGGAACATCCTGTCCCGACCAGCTTGCAACCGCACTCAAGCAGGCATTATAATGGATATGATAACAAAAGGCACGCTCATCAGAACGTGCCTTGCTGTGTTATTTGCCATCGGCTTCGCATTATTTTTTCTTCCAATAGTTACAGGAATAATCAATATCGGCAATACCGCAGGTATGCTTGTCTGCACTGCTTTATTTTTTGTAACAATCTACTGGAGCAAGCTTGTTGCCTTACTCAGCGAAAATAAAGCACTCCGCATTACAGCTATAACTATAACTGCCATAGCTGTTGTGCTTGTTATCCTTGCCGCAGTAATTTCAGCATTTATGCTTTCAGCCGCAAACTCACCGCCGCCCGAAAATACAACAGTGATAATCCTCGGATGTAAGGTAAGGGGCGAGCGTCCAAGCCTTATGCTGAGCAAGCGTATCAACGCCGCATATGAGTATCTTTCCGAAAACCCAAGTGCAATGTGTATCGTTTCAGGCGGACAGGGAAGTGATGAAATAATGTCCGAAGCAGAGTGCATGAAGCGTGAGCTTGTGAAAAAGGGAATAGCGGAAGAAAGAATAATTATGGAGGATAAGTCCACCAGTACCGATGAAAATCTCCGCTTCTCGCTTGAAAAAATGCAGGAAAACGGACTCAGCGGAAGAGTAACAATCGTAACAAGCGAGTTTCACCAGCTCCGTGCAAAAATGATAGCCTCCGAGTATTTTCCCGAAAGCTATGCAGTGTCTGCACCAACAGTATGGTATCTGCTGCCAACCTATTGGGTCAGAGAATGGTTTGGTGTAACATATCAGTTTATACTTAAATGAAAAAAGGCAAGTGCAGGTCGTAACCCTCACTTGCCTTAATTTTATTCAGCCACAGGAAATTCTTCCTCAGCAAATTCATCACCGCTCGGAACAAACTCATCTGTCGGCATATCAGCCTCGTCAATAACAGGCTCAGGCTCTTCACCGATGTTGTGACCGTAAACCGATGAGTAGAACTTGTTCAGTATATCCATACTGTCAGGGGTATATTTGTCTTTGTAAACAAGAAGTTCATCAAGGACAGGTGCAAAATCTTCAACCCTTCTCGGAAGGTCAGAACGTGCGTCATATTTAGCCTTGTGATTAGCCTCTTTCCAGACACGATTGAGGAAGGCTATCATATAGCGTCCCTTTTTTTCCAAAAGTGTTTTCTTTACAACTGATGGAACGGGTGTCTTGAAGGTATGGTAATCCTGAAGAACAATAAGCTCGTCAAGTGCCTCAAATATTGTATCAAAATATGTAAAGAAATTATGAGGAATTTTGGTAGCAGCAATTCCTTCCATTGTCTGATTAATGGTTTTCATTCTTTTGGAAATGTAGTGCTTAGTCATTTCCTGAAGAAATTCAGGAGAAACCATTAATTTCTTTTCGTTTGTACCGAAGATAATGTTCTGTAATTCAATCTGCTTTTTTTTATCGTAAGCAGGTGCCATAAATACAAATCCTTTCTTAAGTCTGCGGTTTAATTCTGAAAATTCTGTTATATACAGCGGCAACAGCAGGCATAATGATTATAACCAGCGGAATAAATACAATAAGCTCCATTGCAATTTTTCCGCAGCGAATATAAAACTGTTCAGCAGTGCTTGACATAAAGTTATAATACCGCAGTACCATTGTGTTAAGCAGCAGCGAAATAACAGCCGAGTCAGCAACCCTTGCAATAACAGACATTGTAACAAGCTTTACACCGGTTCTCTTGTAAAGCATCACCCCATACAGCAGACCCTCCAGTGCAGCCGTGCAGGAAAGCAGGGGCAGGGGAGCCTGACCGCCGAGAATACAACCGATAAGGTCGCCGGCAAGTGCCGCAAGTAATGCAGGAACAGGGCCAAACAGCATACCAACCGAAGCAAGTGCCGCAAAAGCAAAATTGACCTTGATAAAATCACCTATTCTTATGGAGAACATATCAAGAATAATGAACATTGCCACAAGAATACCTGTTAATGTAAGACAGCGAATATTTTTAAGCTCCGCCGCAGAGTCTTTGAATGTAGAAAAAAAGCTTTTCATTATAATACCTCCTTAAAATTATGCTAATTTGCATAATCGGGAGAAACATCATTTCAATGAAAAGCTCCTGTTATGCATTTCAGCGGGATGCGACAGATGTACCGCAAACAAGTAATTGTTTTTCGTCAAGGCGGCAACTCCCCGTCCGCCAAGCACTTATACGCACATCTGTCTACTCTGTAAATGCTGATATTTAATTAAATAATCAGAAAGAAATTTCGTTAGCAATCTTGTAAAGTTCTTCGTCAAAAGGCTTTTTCATAGAAAGTGCTTCCTTAATGTCGAAGTCAACAATCTTGTTGTCACGCATAGCAACAACACGGTTACCGATACCCTTATCGAGAAGATTTACAGCATAGTAACCCATTTCACTTGCAGCAACTCTGTCACGAACAGTAGGGCAGCCGCCTCTCTGAACGTGTCCGAGAATTGTAGCACGGGCTTCAATGCCTGTTCTTGCTTCAATTTCCTTTGCAAGAGCCTCAGAATTACCGACACCCTCAGAAACGAGAATGATGAAGTGTTCCTTCTTAGCTTTCTTGGAAGCTTCCATCTTAGCAATAATATCATCAAGATTGAAAGGAACCTCAGGTGTAAGGATAGCCATAGCACCAACAGCTGTACCAACATTAAGAGCAATCCATCCTGCATTTCTGCCCATTACTTCAACGAGAGAGCAACGGTCGTGGGACATAGCAGTATCACGGATTTTATCAACCATTTCCATAGCTGTGTTCATAGCTGTGTCATAGCCGATTGTATAATCTGTGCAGGAAATATCGTTATCGATTGTACCCGGAATACCGATACAAGGAACACCTGCCTTTGAAAGGTCAGCAGCACCTCTGAAAGAACCGTCGCCGCCGATAACAACAATACCGACAAGACCGAGCTCATCACAGCGTTCCTTAGCCTTCATAACGTATTCCCAATCCTTGAATTCCTTGCAGCGAGCAGTGTAAAGCATTGTACCGCCGTGCTGGATGATGTTGGAAACGTCACGAGCGCCCAGATTGATAGTTTCACCATTGAGGAGACCGTTATAGCCTCTCTGAATACCAACAACCTCATAACCCTTGCCGAGAGCAGCTCTTGTAACAGCTCTTACAGCAGCGTTCATACCGGGAGCGTCGCCGCCGCTTGTTAAAACACCTATTCTCTTCATACCTTTTTCCTCCAAATTATATACAAAAATTGTACAAATTATACTTTTCCAAACATAATATATTATACTATTTTAAAAACCCTTTGTCAAGATAATTAAATATATTGCTGCAACAATTAAGCATTTTGCTACTTTAAAGCAATATTTTCACATCCCGTTACAGCAGAAAGACTATTAATAAACTTGTCGCTCAGCATTATTCCGCCGATATTTTTGGGGGATACCATTTTTTTGATATCGTGGAAATAAAGAATAACCTTCCTGCTTCCCTCAAATTCAGAGCAAATGTCAATAATGTCCTGAATTTTTTCTTTTTCGTAAGAACCGCACTTAATATACAGAGCCATTTCCTCAATGCGTTTCAGATAAGTCTCCGCATCAAAAACCTGTTCAATAATAAGCTTAGGCTCATCATCCTTGTAGGAAAGCTTAGCAGATAAAAAGACCTTTCTGCCCTTCTGAATAATATTCCTGTTTCCTGCAAGAATATCCGCAAAAACAATTCCTTCCGCTTCGCCGCTTGTATCTTCAAGCGTAACAAAAGCCATCTGTGCACCGTTTTTCTGCGTGTAAAGCTTGACACCCTGCAATATGCAGAACAGCTTAACATTGCCGCCATCCTTTAAAGGACGTGTTTCATCAAGCAGCTGTGCAATTGAATTTGTCCGCAGAAGCTTTGCGTACAAGCCGTAGCTGTCAAGGGGATGTCCCGAAATGTAAGTTCCGAGAATTTCCTTTTCCATTTCAAGCTTTTCAGCAATGGGATATTCCTCATACGGCTCAATGCTTACCGAGGAAGCTTCCTCTCCCGAGTCAAGCTCAAAGAAGTTAATCTGTCCCTCCATATTGCGTGAGGAGTACGCCTGTATGCTGCTGAAAATCCTGTCATAATTTTCAATCATCTCACGTCTGTTCAGTCCGAAGCAGTCAAACGCACCGCACTTAATCAGACTTTCTATTGCACGTTGATTTATGTCATTGCCGTTCATACGCTTGCA
Source organism: Oscillospiraceae bacterium (assembly GCA_045545795.1). GTDB lineage: Bacteria > Bacillota > Clostridia > Oscillospirales > Ruminococcaceae > RGIG8773. Next base: position 10,612 of record JAZQBN010000065.1, on the reverse strand, counting down.
GAAGCTTTCCAGCGATATGAATTTGCCGTCCTTTTCACGCTCCGCAATCACATCACGGATAGAGTTGACGCCAAGGTTTTTTACAGCCAGAAGTGCAAAGCGAATTCCCTTTGCAGTCGGAACAAATCCCGTGCCGCTTTCGTTTATGTCAGGCGGAAGTATAGTTATGCCATGTTTCGCACATTCCTCCGTGTATTCAAGAATTTTACCCGTATTTTCAAGAGAAGCCGTCATCAGTGCCGCCATATATTCCTTGTAGTAGTGGCATTTCAGATAAGCCGTCTGATAGGAAATGTAAGCATAAGCCGCCGCGTGTGACTTGTTGAACGCATAGGAAGCAAAGCTTACCATTTCGTCAAAAATATCGTTTGCAACGCTTTCTTCAACACCGTTTGCCAGTGCACCCTCAACAAAAACGCTCCGTTCTTTCAGCATTACATCAGCTTTTTTCTTAGCCATAGCACGCCTTACAAGGTCAGCACGTCCGTAGGAGTACCCAGCCATCTTGCGGCAGATTTCCATTACCTGCTCCTGATAAACAATGCAGCCATAAGTTACATCAAGAATATCCTTTAAAATCGGATGCTTGTAGGTAACCTTTTCAGGGTTGTGCCTGCACTCAATATAACGCGGAATACTGTCCATAGGACCGGGTCTGTACAGCGAAAGCACCGCAATCAAGTCCTCAATCGACTCAGGTTTAAGCCGCATAAGTACCTGCCTCATACCCGCACTTTCAAACTGGAATACCCCCGACGTGTACCCCTGAGAAATCATCTCGTAAACCGCCTTGTCATCAAGCGGAATTTTTGTTATATCAAAGTCAGGAACAGCTTTTTTTATATAATTTTCAGCATCACGGATTACAGTAAGATTTCGTAGTCCAAGAAAGTCCATTTTCAGCAAGCCAAGACTTTCCAGTTCATCCTTTGCGTACTGAGTAACAATAGCGTCACCGTTTTTCTGTACAGGAACATACTCACTTACAGGTGCATCGGATATTACAACACCTGCCGCATGAGTCGAAGCGTGACGGGGCATACCCTCCAGCTTTTTCGCCGTGTCAATCATCTTACGCACGTCGCTGTCATTCTTGTACAGCACCATCAAATCCGCATTGTTTTTAAGCTCATCTTCAAGGGGTGCACCCGACAAAAGCTTTGAAACCTTGTCCACAGCCTGATAGGGAATACCCATAACACGTCCCACATCACGGATTGCACCCTTTGCCGCCATCGTACCGAAAGTGATAATCTGAGCAACCCTGTCCGTGCCGTACTTCCGTACAACATAATCAATAACCCTCTGCCTGCCCTCATAGCAGAAATCAATATCAAAGTCAGGCATCGAAACACGTTCAGGATTGAGAAAACGCTCAAACAGCAGGTTGTATTTCATCGGGTCAACCGAGGTTATCCCAATGCAGTACGCCGCAATACTTCCTGCACCCGACCCACGTCCCGGACCAACAGGAATTTTCTGCTCACGGGCATAACGAATAAAATCCCATACTATTAAAAAATAGTCAACGTACCCCATTCGGGTAATGACATCGAGTTCGTATTCCATTCGCTCAGTAATTCCTGTGCTGATATTTTCTCCGTAACGCTTTTTCATTCCCTTGTAGCAAAGCTTTCGGAAATAGTCCACGTTGTCAGTAACATTTTCAATCGTAAACTTTGGAAGCTTTATCTTGCCGAATTCAAACTCAACATTGCACATTTCAGCAATTTTAGCCGTGTTGTCAACAGCCTGCGGAACATTGGCAAACAGCTCACGCATTTCCGCTTCCGACTTCATATAGAACTCATTTGTCGGAAATGAAAGGGGATTAGGCTCACTCAACAGCGTGTTTGTCTGAATTGCAATCAGCACACGCTGTACCTCGTGGTCTTGCTTTATGATATAATGTGCGTCATTTGTAGCAACGAGAGGAATACCCGTTTCCGCCGATAACCTGTACAACAGCGGAAGTATTCTCATTTCCTCGGGAATATTGTGGTTTTGTATCTCAATGTAATAGTTGCCCTCACCGAAAATCTCACGGTATTTCAGTGCAACAGCCTTTGCACTCTCATATTCACCATTAACAAGCTTTCTCGGAATTTCACCCGCCAGACAACCTGACAAAGCAATAAGCCCCTCGTGATATTTCCCGAGAAGCTCAATGTCAACACGAGGCTTGTTGTAGAAGCCCTCCGTGTAACCGTATGAAACAAGCTTGATTAAATTCTGATAGCCTGTGTTGTTTTTGCAAAGCAGTACAAGATGATAAGGCTTGTTGTCCTGACCGTGGATTTTGTCAAACCTCGTCCTCGGTGCAACATAAACCTCACAGCCGATAATAGGCTTTATACCTTGTGCAATTGCCTCATTGTAAAATTCAACAGCCGAATACATACAGCCGTGGTCAGTAACCGCAACAGCCGTTTGTCCCAGTTCTTTCGCATAACTGACCAGCTGCTTTATGCGGCACGCACCGTCAAGCAAGCTGTATTCACTGTGCAGATGAAGATGTACAAAGCTCATTTGCCGCACCTCCGTTTATTTCTCATTCCGTTCCTCACGCAAAGTCTCCGCAATCTCGGAAATTCTTTTAAGTCTGTGATTTGCACCCGACCGTCCAAGTGGCTTGTCCAGATTTTCACCCAACTCACGAAGCGACATTTCAGGATATTCCATACGAAGCTCCGCAATGTTAATCAAATCCGCAGGAAGATTTTCCAGACCAATCGTGTCAGCAATATATTCAATATCCGCAATCTGCTTGTCCGAAGCCTTGAGAGTACGTTCAATGTTAGCCGAGTCGCAGTTTGCAATACGATTAGCCTTGTTGCGTACATCCTTGTAAATCTTGACATTCATCAGGTCAATGCTGCTCATCGTTGCACCCATCAAAGTAAGTAAATCCTCAATAGACTCGCTGCCCTTGAGATAAATAACATACATATTTTTTCTCTCAGTGTACTTCGCATTAATGCCGACCTCTGTAAGCAAGCTTAATAAATCCTGCGTCAAATCATAGTATGGCACAACAAATTCAAGATGATACTCCTTGATAGGCTCAGTAATGCTTCCGCAGGAAAGAAAAGCACCTGCAATAAATGCAAAAACGCTGTTGTTGTCAATATTTTCACGCTGAATACGGTGAATAAGCGTGCGGCTTGAAATCCTGTACCGATAAATAATTTCCTCACGGAAATGCTCCGAAGGAATATTCAGCGAGTACAGCGTAATATCATTTTTCTTCTTTGTTTCCGTAACCTCAACAATATTTCTTCCGCCGATAACATCATCCGTAAGACGGCAGAAAAGCTCGCATACAAGCTGATTTTCCGTCTGAAAAGTAATCGAGTCGGGAGTGAAATTCTTGCAGAATAAAAGCATCCCGTATAAACAGCAGTATTTTCTGTCTTTATCCGTAATAATTGAGCAAAGCTCCTTTTTTACCGAATGTGAAAAAGACATTTATATCAATCCTTTATTTGTCCTTGTTAATATCCCTGTGACTTATTCTGCAACGCATATTCTTGTCAACAAGGTGCTTGTAGATAGTTTCCGCAAAGGTAACGCTTCTGTGCTTGCCGCCTGTGCAGCCGAAAGCAATCACAAGCTGACTCTTACCCTCGTGAATGTACAATGGAATAAGAAAATCCAGCATATCCTTAAGCTTCTTTTCAAGTTCTTTTGATTGTTCAAAGCTGAGCACATAATCACGCACACAGCTTTCCAGTCCCGTGTGCTGTTTAAGCTCAGGAATGTAGAACGGATTAGGCAGACAGCGTACATCAAATACAAGGTCAGCCTCACGGGATATTCCGTACTTGAAACCAAAGGACATAACCTTTACAACCATCGACTCATTCGGATTGTCAAGGAAAAGGGAATAAACCGTTTCCTTAAGCTGCCCCATAGAAAGGTCAGAAGTGTCTATGTAGTAATCGGCGTGCTCACGAACAGAAGCCAGAACCTCACGTTCCGTGTTGATAGCCTTTTGCAGACTTCCGTGACTCTGCTCATCAAGCGGATGTCTGCGGCGTGTTTCCTTGTAACGTTTTATCAGCACCTCATCGCCTGCGTCAAGAAAAAGAATAGAGGTGTCAAGGTTGTTGCTTTTCAGATAATTCAAGCCCTCATCAAGTTCAAAGAACAGCTCGCCGCCTCGGATATCCGTAACAATAGCAACCTTCTGCATCTGACCGTTGTTGATACAGATTTCAGCAAATTTCGGAATAAGCTGTGGGGGAATGTTGTCAATGCAGTAGTAGCCGATGTCTTCAAGTACATTTACAGCACCCGATTTGCCCGACCCCGACATACCTGTTACAATCAGAAATTTCATACCTGCTCACATCTCCTTATCCGAAATAATCAACGGCTCACATTCAAGAACATAACCCGTTTTTTCCTTAACCGTATCCTTTACAATTTCAATCAGCTCCATAAGCTGAGCAAAATCTGCGTTGCCCTTGTTGATAACAAATCCACTATGTTTTGTGCTGACCTCAGCATCACCAACGTGAACACCCTTCAGCCCGCATTGTTCAATCAGCAGCGAAGCGTAGCTTCCCTCAGGACGCTTGAACGTGCTTCCTGCACTCGGATATTCAAGAGGCTGCTTGCTGCATCTGCGTTCCATCAGGTCGTCCATCTGAGCCTTGATTTGTTCCTTGTCACCCTTTTCAAGCTTTACCACAGCAGAAAGGATAATCTCACCGCTTTCCGTAAAACGGCTGTGACGGTAGGAAAAATCAAGCTGTTCAGCATCATATTCAGTAATTTCGCCTGTAATGTCCATAACCTTTACGCTTGTCACAACATCTTTCATCTCTCCGCCATAAGCACCTGCATTCATAAATACAGCACCGCCAAGGCTTCCGGGGATACCATAAGCGAATTCAAGCCCCGTAAGTTCCTTTTCAAGTGCAAACTTGCAAAGCTGAGAAAGCGGAGTGCCCGCCGTGCAGAGAATGGTTGTATCATCAATAAGCTTAATTTCAGCATAATCCTTGCCCGAAACGAAAACGACTCCCGTTATCCCGTCCGAGTCAACAATTAGGTTAGAACCCTTGCCGAAAATGTAGTACGGCACACCAAGCTTTTCAGCAAGCGGAATAAGCTTCACGAAACTTTCCTCACCGTTAAGCTTTACCAGTAAATCGCATCTGCCGCCGATTTTAAATGTAGTATAATCCTTGAGAACTGCGTCCTTTTCAGTGTAACACCCAAGTGCCGCAGCTTCCGCGGTAATCTGTTCAATTTTTTCATCCAAGCAACCCATAACGTTACCGCCTTTTATTTGTATATGATAAATAATTTTATGCCTGTTAACCGAAAATATTTCCTCTCTTTGCGGAAATAAAAGAATACAGCCTGTCCCAATCAGCATTGACAATCAGCTTTTCGGGAAAATCCTGTTCCTCAAGCAAACGGATTGCATTGTCAAAATGTCCCACAAGCGTGCAGAAATGTGCATCGGAGTTGACAACAACAGGCACTTCGTATTTCCTGCAAACACGAATAACCTCACGGAAGTTGTTTTCCGTGTTCTTCCAAATGATTGAGCTTTCGTTTATCTCGACAAGCTTGCCGCACTCCTTGAATTTTTTCAGGCATTTTTCGTAATCAAATTCATAACCAACCGTAGCACAGTGCCCGATTACATCAACATAAGGATTTTCCGCAACCCCAAGATACAGCTTGGTAATCTCCTCAGGAGAAGCCTTAGCAAGCTGATTTCTGTGAATTGAAGCAATAATCCAGTCCAGTGCCTTGCATTCATTTTCAGGAAAATCAATATTACCCTCATAATTGATAATGCTCGACTCTGCACCGAAAATAAGCTTCACACCGAAAAGTTCACGGGGGAGTGCCTTGTGTAAATTGTGAAAATGCCAGACGTGAGGACCGTCCGTAGAATTTGGTGTGTGGTCAGTAATTGCCAACGCTTCAAGACCTGCCTTTTCAGCATACTGTGCCATTTCAAGCACAGTCGAGTAAGCGTGTGTCGAAGCAACTGTGTGTGTATGTGTATCTGCAATAATTCGCAAAGGAATTTCCTCCAATCAATAAATATCCCATTTCTTGATAGTTTCCTTGCGGTCCATATCAAGTCCGAGATTGTCAAGAAGCTCCTGAGCAGCGTTGTAGCCCATCTTCTTCTGACGGTTGTTCATAGCCGCAACTTCAAGAATTACAGCAAGGTTACGACCGGGCTTTACAGGAATAGTCGTGCAAGGCACCTTTACACCAAGAATGGAAGTGTACTCATTGTCAACACCCATTCTGTCGTAAACTTTTTCGCTGTCCCAGGGTTCAAGCTCAACAATCATATCAATCTTTTCAGTAACCTTTACCGCACCCATACCGAACAGGCGTCGTGCGTTAACAATACCGATACCGCGAATTTCAAGGAAGTGACGGATGTTTTCAGGTGAAGAACCAACAAGGCTGATACTGGAAACACGTCTGATTTCAACAGCGTCATCCGCAACAAGTCTGTGACCTCTCTTGATAAGCTCAACAGCAGTTTCACTCTTACCAACGCCGCTTTCACCGAGAATAAGCATACCTTCGCCGTATACCTCAATAAGTACACCGTGACGGGTAATTCTCGGAGCAAGATGCAGGTTAAGAAAAGCAATCAGAGCCGCCATAAAGCTGGATGTGCTGTCCTTGCTGCGAAGAAGCGGAACATTGTATTTCTGAGCCAAATCAACCATTTCAGGAAAATATGGAAGTTCTCTTGAAATGATAAGTGCAGGAATGTGCTGTGCAAAAAGCATATCAAGACGAGTAAAGCGAGTTTCCTCATCAATTGTAGCAAGATAAGCAAATTCCATCTTTCCGAGAATCTGAATACGTTCATTGTTGAAGTATTCGTAAAAGCCCATAAGCTGAAGACCGGGACGGTTAAGGTCGGTTTCCCTTATCATAAGCTTTGAGGAGTCCTCAGGGAGATAAATGGTTTCAAGATGGAATTCGTCAATAATATTTTTAAGTGCAACGGTAAACTTTTTCTCAGCCATAAAATCATTCCTTTACTTTTTACTGTCCTTACAAAAACGTAAAAACATACTTAATTTAATTATACATAATTTCAGAAAAATATCAAGTAGTAAACGACCTTTATTTTCATTAAGAGTAAAATTTAATCTGCCGCAAAATATAAAAAGTGCTTGCTATTTTGTGCAATTTGTAGTATACTGTTTAATATGTTATTTTAATTGCTGTTGAAAGGACGATGATTTATGACAGCAGTAGGATTTATCGGTGCAGGCAATATGGGCTTTGCCATTATCAAAGGTATAGTCGGCAGCGGTTTGTGCGGTGATGTGAAAATTGACGCATCATCAAGAACAATCCGCCTCTATGCATACGACCCTAACAATGAAATGATAGAAAGATTAAAGCAGTTCGGTGTTGAGTCGTGCACAAGCGAAAACGAACTTGTTCAGAAGTGCGACTATGTTTTCCTCGCAGTTAAGCCGCAGCAGCTTGACAGCGTGCTTGACAAGGTCGGCGGAGATTTCACAAAGGATAAAATAATTATCTCAATCTGTGCAGGTATCACAGCCGAGTATCTCCAGTCAAAAACACTGGAAAATGCAAAGGTTGTCCTTGTAATGCCGAATACACCGCTTCTTCTCGGAGAGGGTGCATCTGCACTTGCAAGAAACGCAAACGTTACCGATGAGGAGTTTGAATTTGTAAAGAATATTTTCGCATCCTGCGGTAAAGCAGAGGTCGTGCCACAGGATAAAATGAAGGAAATTATCGCAGTAAACGGAAGCAGCCCTGCATTTATCTACCTCTTTGCAAAAGCATTTGTCGATTACGCAAAATCCGTTGATATCGACGAAGAAACCGCAAAGGGACTTTTCTCCCAGTCACTTGTGGGTTCTGCAAAAATGATTACCGATTCGGGATATACTATTGACGAGCTTATCAAAATGGTATCCAGTCCGGGCGGAACAACACTTGAAGGGCTTAAAGAGCTTTATGACGGCAATCTTACCGAAACAGTAAACAAGGCTTGTGAAAGCTGTACAAGAAGGGCGTACGAGCTTTCAAAATAGTTCTGAAAAATAATTATCCGCATATACTTTACTAAAAAAGTAAAGGACGGTTCATATGACGGATAAAAAGATTTCGGTCGGTAATGGAAAAAACAGATTAAAGGGAATTACCCTGCTGTATTTCATCGGAGTTCTGTCAGGTGTAATTCTGTACAGCTTTCCCCCAAACGGATATGCGGGAAAATTTGAAGCAGCAGCGGAAAATTTTATTTCAGGCAGACTCAATAAGGAGTTTGCGGAAATTCTTGTCAATTCATTCTGCGAACCCTTTGTAATGCTGCTTGTGTGCTTTCTGCTGGGTTTAAGTGCAGCAGCCCACCCTGCTGAATATCTTGTACCCGTGTTTCACGGCTTCGGTACGGGAATAACGCTGGCAGGCTTCTATGCGGAATATGCCTTCAAGGGCATAGGAATGTCGGCGGTAATGATAATTCCCGGGGCAGTTATTTCAGCGTTTGCGGTTATAATTGCTGTCAGGGAAGCACTGAATATGTCTTCGGATATATGTTCGGCTTCGTTCGGCAAAAACTGTATGGGGACAAAAATTGATTTCAGACTGTATTTTACAAAATATGTAATACTTTGTGCAATTGTTGCCGCAGGGGCTTTTGCTGAAAGTGCACTTATCTTCTTGTTTGCGGATTTGTGGCAGGTTTGAGATAAAAGGGGAACAAAAATAAAGGAGTTGTAATTTTGGGTTTATTCAGTAACAATTATGAAAAGGCAGGCAGCGGTGTTGCTAAGGATGCGCCGAAGAAAAAAGCCTTTTTTGAATTTTTTGACCTGTATTTCAGATATTGGTGGAAGCTTATCAAGCTTAACCTGCTTACATTTATATTCTGCCTTCCGATTGTGACAATCGGTCCTGCAATCGCAGGTATGACAAGAGTCCTGAGAAACTTTTCAATGGATAAGAACGCATTTGTGTTCCATGATTTCTGGAAGGGTTTCAGCCAGAACTGGAAGCAGGCTCTCCCTGTCGGTATCGTAGATACATTGTTCTTCGTTTCCGCATTGCTGGGACTTGAAATTTATCCTCAGCTCAGGGACGCCGCAGAGTCAGGCGGAACAATTTATATGGTAATGTGCGTAATTTCAATCAGCTTTGCACTGACCGTGTTTATGATGAATTTTTACATTTTCCCTATGATTGTTTCGACAACTCTTTCGCTTAAAAACATTATCAAGAACGGCTTTTATCTTGCTTGTCTCGAACTTAAAAAGAACTTCATTACACTTGTAATAGTAATGGCGATTGTTTCCGTTCTCGTTGCTATGACGTTTGTAAGTCCGATTACGCTGCTTCTTATTCCTGTCTGGGCAATTTCGTTCATCGGATTTATTATAGTATACAATTCATATCCTAAGGTGCAGAAGTACGTTATCAATCCGTACTACGAGGAAAAGGGAATGGACAACCCCGAGTTTGATTATCTCAAGCCGCTTTCAGCCGATGAAAGTGTGTTTACCGATATGGGCGGACAGGAAACTCCTATTGAAGGAAAAAAGAAAAAAGGAAAAATTATTTCGTAAAAACTCTTTACAAATGGTTTTTTGTGTGTTATAATTTATGAGTTGCGTTTTAAAATGCAGCATAAGTCCGTCTACTTGGTTTGCGGAGTAAGCCGCTTGCGGAATAATGCCTGCCGCTTACTATGTTGCGGATAATATTAAGAAAGAGGTGTTTTGGCTATGATGCTGAAAGAAGAAAAGACAGCGATTATCGCTGCAAACAAGACAAGCGAAAACGACACAGGTTCACCTGAGGTACAGATTGCAATTCTCACAAAGAGAATCAACGACCTTACTGAACACCTGAAGGTTCACAAGAAGGACCACCACTCAAGAAGAGGTCTTCTCAAGATGGTAGGTCACAGACGTAACCTTCTCAACTACCTGATGAAGTCCGACATCGAGCGCTACAGAACAATCATCAAGAAGCTCGATATCCGTAAGTAATTACGGAAACGGCCGGCCCCTCCGTGCGAGGGGTGCGGCTTCATAAAAATGCAAATTTACCGTCTTTTTGAGTTTAGCAGTTAAATGCGTATAAGTGCGATTGTATGCGTTTAAGTGCTAACCTTTGAAGATGGTAACAAAAAAATATTATTAATTCTTCGGAGGAACATTATGTTCGAAAATTACAAAAAGTTTAACTACACCTACGCAGGCAGACCCCTCGTTGTTGAGAGCGGCAAGCTTGCAGGTCTTGCAAACGGTTCGGTTCTCGTAAGATACGGTGAAACCGCTATCCTCGCTTGCGCAACAGCATCCGAGCGTCCCCGTGACGGAATCGATTTTCTTCCCCTCTCCGTTGACTACGAGGAGAGAATGTACGCTGCTGGAAAGATCCCCGGCGGCTACCTTAAGAGAGAAGGCAAGCCCTCTGAAAAGGCTATCCTTACCTCCCGTGTAATCGACAGACCCATTCGTCCCCTCTTTCCCAAGGACCTCAGAAACGACGTTGCTCTTTCTCTTACCGTCCTTTCGGTTGACAACGACTGCTCTCCCGAAATCACCGCTATGATCGGTGC
>JAZQBN010000064.1:0-13897 GCA_045545795.1 Oscillospiraceae bacterium | reverse complement strand
TAAAAAGACAGCCCCTTGAGGGGCTGCCCGTGAATCAAATGCGGTTGGCAGACTTTTCAGAACCACTTGAGTGGTAAGGGTCGTACCAAGCCCTTTAAGGGCTTTTGCATACCACCCGTTTTACGGGTGGTTTTGATTTTTATTTTTCATCGGTGAATTGTGACCAGCTTATTCCCATAAGCAGCCAGAAGAATGGTGCTACTGTTACGGCACTTACGCTGAAAAATGCCTGCACTGAATATGCGAGAACTGCGGTAAGGAGGGCAGGTCTGAACCATTTTTCACGGTCGTCCCTGAACTGCTTCAAGTCCTTTACGAGGCGGTAAACTGTTGCACCCACGAGCACAAGGTAAATCAGCAGCGATGGGATACCGCGTGTTGCGGCGATATAGAGGTACTCGTTATAGCTTCTGTCGATACTGTCGGAGACAAGGTCTTCGGTTACCTGATTTTTTGCCATCATATCGGGTCCTACGCCGAGGAGGGGGTGCTCCTTAATCATTATAAGGCTTCTTTCCGCACCGATTTCCCACAATGACTGTTTATTTACAGGGGAGGGTGAGCCTGCTGCTATGAAAAGGCGGTTGAAGCAATCGGTATATGCGATTGCTTTGTCACGCAGGTAAATTCCCTGTGCTGCGAAAACAATTCCGAAAACTGCTGCAAAGGCAACGAGTATTGCTGCGAGCCTTTTTCCTGAGCTTTTCAGCAGACCTGTTTCAAATTTTGTTTCCTTTTTTCCTGCGGTAAGTTCGATTACGATTGTCAGCACGAGTGCCGTGCCGATACCGATAAGGGGCACGACTGACGAAGTGAAAAGTCCTGTAAGGAAGAACAGCACGGAGGCTGCTCCGTAAATTCTTGCACGGGTAATGTTTTTGTCGTAGATTGCACCTGCGATTGCTACGGCTGTTACGAGGGTGAGGAAAGAGCCGTAGAAAATCGGGCTGTCGGAAAGACCGCTGGAGAGGTGCACGTCTTTAAGCAGGAGGATTGCTGGGAGTTTTCTGAAATCAGAGGGGAAGCCCCATGGAATATGCTGCATAACCGCAACTATTGCCTGGATAATTCCTGCACCGATGAGAATATCAAAGATGATTTTCACCGAAGAATACTTCATAACGGCTGTTGCGAGGAGAAAAATTCCGAAGTAAGCAAACAGCGAGAGCAGACCTTCATATCTTCCCGACTCACCGAGGAGAGCGGTGTTTATGTAATCCTGTGAAGCACCGCTGAGTGCCACTCTGTAGTAGGAAGCAAACGTCAGCACGGCGAGTCCGATTACGAGCCATACAACGGGATATTTTTTGAACACGATATCCTTTCTCAGCAGCAATACTATATAAAAAAGTATGCAGGAGAAGCCTGTTGCATAGAGGAATGAACCGAGAAAAAGGCTTGCCTTGTCAACGGCGAGGATAACCATACCGCCGATAAGGGGCAGGATTATGCAGGCACAGAGAATTCCCATAACCCATTTTCTTACGGTTGTGTAATTCATATTCAGAATGAAGTTGGATTTTTCGGATGTTCCGAATAAGGTCTTTGGCATAGAATACCTTCTTTCGTATACAAATTGTAATATTGATTTTCAAAAATACCCCGTGTAAATAAACACGGGGTATTTATTTGGTTTAAATAAACACAAATTGGGATGAACCCATCCTCCGATGTTTTTGCATTGCAAAAAAGCTCGGAAACAAACGCTTGCGTTTATTTTGCGTATTCGACTGCACGGCTTTCTCTGATGAGGTTAACCTTAATCTGTCCGGGGTAATCCATCTCGTTTTCAATCTTCTGAGCGATTTCACGAGCGATGATAACCATCTTTTCGTCGTTAATCTTGTCAGGGAATACCATAATACGAACCTCACGGCCTGCCTGAATAGCAAAGGACTTCTCAACTCCGTCAAAGGAGGTACAGATTTCCTCAAGCTTCTGGAGACGCTTGATGTAGTTTTCGTAGTTTTCGCTTCTTGCACCCGGACGTGCTGCGGAAATTGCGTCGGCAGCCTGAACGAGGGACGCGATAACTGTCTTAGGCTCTACATCGCCGTGGTGAGCTTCGATAGCGTGGATAACGTCAGCGTTTTCCTTGTACTTGCGGCAGACATCAACACCAATCTGAACGTGTGAACCTTCAATTTCGTAGCTGAGTGCCTTACCGATGTCGTGGAGGAGACCTGCACGGCGTGCAAGGTTAGCGTCAACGCCAAGCTCGGAAGCCATAATTCCTGCCAGATGAGCAACCTCGATAGAGTGGTTGAGAACATTCTGACGGTAGGATGTACGGTAGTGGAGTCTACCGATGAGGCGTACAAGCTCGTGGTTAAGACCGTGGACGTTGGTTTCGAGAACGGCACGTTCACCTTCCTGCTTGATGCGGTGCTCAACCTCTTTACGAGCCTTGTCGACCATTTCTTCGATACGGGACGGATGAATTCTTCCGTCTGCGATAAGTTTTTCGAGAGCAATTCTTGCGACCTCACGTCTTGCCTGGTCGAAGCAGGAAAGAGTGATTGCCTCAGGTGTATCGTCGATGATGAGGTCAACACCTGTGAGAGTTTCGAGGGTACGGATATTTCTACCCTCTCTACCAATGATACGACCCTTCATTTCGTCGTTTGGCAGCGGAACAACGGAAACGGCGGACTCAGAAACCTGGTCAGCGGAGCACTTGGAGATTGCGAGGGAGATAAGGTCTCTTGCCTTTTCTTCACATTCGTCCTTGAGCTGGGTTTCGTACTGCTGGATTTTGAGAGCCTTGTCGTGGACAAGCTCATTTTCAAGCATAGAGAGCAGGTGTTCCTTAGCCTGTTCCATAGTAAACTGAGAAATTCTTTCCAGAATTTCCATCTGGGATTTTTTAATCTTGTCGGCTTCCTCGAGTTTTTCGTCAGCCTGCTTCAGTTTTTTCTGAAGCTGTTCCTCTTTCTTTTCGATGTTGTCGCTCTTCTTGTCGAGGTTTTCTTCCTTCTGCTGGATACGTCTTTCCTGACGTGACATTTCGTTGCGGCGTTCCTTGATTTCCTTTTCAAGCTCGTTACGGCTCTTATGGATTTCGTCCTTAGCCTCTACCAGCGCGATTTTCTTCTGGTTGTCAGCTTCCTTCTTGGCGTCCTCAACAATTCTTTCCGCTTCTTTTTCTGCGGAGCCGATTGCATTTTCAGCCTGCTGTTTACGGTAATTTATACCAACCTTGAACAAGACAGCACCGCCGATGATTGCACCGACCAGGAAAGCTATAATTCCGATTACGATTTCCAAACCCATATACCTCCTTTGGTTTAATTAAGCAAATTACTTCGGAGGCTTAAATATCGGATTTTCACTTGTGTGGTTTCAGTAATGAAACGTTGTCAAAATTCAAAAAATTTCAAAAGATTGTGTAACTGTCCTTATCGACCTTTTGGATATATCAATTCACAGGCGGGTACACTATAAATAAAGTGCAATCTATGTCAAGTATACCGTATGTATATTCTGGTATGCAAAATACGGTAAGTAGTTGCCCGTGAAATATATGAAAAACCTTCTATTTGAGCCATAGAAGTAAGAAAATAGTTGAACAGCAATTTATTTGAACGAGCTGAGCATTTACTCAGTTACGCTTTTATATAAATATATTGCATTCACTTTATTATTTTAATATAAAACGTTTAACTTGTCAAGGAAAATTATACAATTTGACACTATTTCATAATAAAAACTTTGTTTGTATGTGAAAAAAGACGGTTGACAAAAATTAAAAAGGGTGTTACACTATAAATAATATTCCAAAACGTTGATAAGGAAGGCACCTTACACAAAGGGTTTTCAGAGAGCGCCCGATGCTGTGAACGGCGTAAATCCGAGTATTGTGCACACCGCCTTTGAGTCCGTTTAATACACGGCGGCTCGTTCCCGTTAAAGGACGCAGAATGAGGTATACTATATATAATAGTATGGTTTGTTATTACGGGTTGTAATATCGCTCCTATTATAATGGTATATGAACTTCGGGTGGAACCACGAAGTTATGCGAAGCATAATTTTGTCCCTTAGTCTGCTTTGTGCAGATTAGGGGATTTTTTATTTTAATTCGTAATTCGCAATGCGCAATGCGTAATTCGTAATTATGATAACAAGGGTGACAGTTATGGAAGATAAAAAACGCGGCTTCTGGTTTGTACTGCTGATATCGCTGCTTGTTTATGTGGTACTCAAGCTTCTGAGGACGGTGCTGAAAGTTCTTTTCGGTGCGGTATGGCTGTTTATGGAGTTCTCGCTGCTTTCGTTTGTGCCGTTCATTATGTGGGCGGCGGTGGTTGCGGCGGCTGTGCTGGTGGTTAAGCTGTCGTGCAGGGTCAGTGCTTTTCCGCTTGCGGTGCTGGCGGTTGAGTTGGTGTACGACATAAAGACGTTGTTCAAGTCTGCTGACACGCTGGAGATGGTAACCGAAACGGCTGACTCTCTCGGTTGGTTCAATGAAACCGTGCTGACGGTGATTGGTTCTGTCGGCGAGGGCGGACGTATACTATATATAATTTACTGCTTTCTGAACAGCTTTGTGCTGTTCGGGGTACTGCTTCTGCTTTCGGCGGTGGCTAAGGTTGTTTTTGACAAGAGGAAGAAGAAGGCTGCTGAATAGTTTGTTGTGTTTAAAATGTGCCACTGGCACATTTTAAAGGTTGCCTTGTTGCGTAACTGCGACAAGGGGAAGCGGTCATTGTTCAAGACAATGCAAAGCATTGTCTGAGAGTCCCGCAAAGCGGAACTCTTTTCCCCATCGGAATGCTGTCGCATTCCTCACCTCTTTCTCCGTTTTTAAAGCATAGAGGTGTTTCGCCGTCTGCGGACGGCGACGATGGGCGTTGCCCCTCGACCCCACCAAAGGGGACACCGTCCCCTTTGGAAACCCGTTATTTTAGTTCGCTGAAACTTTTTATTGTTTCATCTGCGACTTTTTGTATCTCCCTGAACTCATTTTCACTGAGCGGGTCGTGGACTCCCACCACATAAAACCCAGCCTTTTTCGCTGAATTTACTGCGTGGATTGAGTCCTCGAAAACTGCGGTTTCGCAAGGCTTTGCACCCAGCATCTCCGCCGCTTTCTCAAATATCAGCGGGGACTCCTTGCCGCAGCCAACCTCGTCTGAGGTCAGCACGAACTCCATATACTCCATAAGTCCGTGGGATTTGAGTGCGTCCTCTGCAAGCTTCTTCTTGTTTGACGTTGCAACGCACATCCTCACGCCCTTATTATGCTCCGCTTTCACAAATTCAAGCACACCGTTTTTCAAATCTATCCCGTGCAGATATTTATCCTCTACTATCTGTAATATTTGCTCTCCAGTTTCCTTTGCGGATAATTTTAAATCAAACGCCTGCACCAGATATTCACAGGCTGAGTCAAAGTGCATAGTCTTCATCGCAAGGGAATGACGGTTGTCATAGTCGTGCCCCAAGCCGGTGATGAACTCCCTGTCCGAGTCCGCCCACACGGAAAGGCTGTCAAGAAGCGTGCCGTCCATATCGAAAATTATTGCTTTAATTTTATCCATTTTTATCTCCAAACAATTCTTTAAGGCTTACGTCATAAGGTGCACGGCAAATTCCCTTTTCGGTAATAATCGCTGTGATAAGGTCGCTGTCCGTCACGTCAAAGGACGGGTTCCAGCACTTGACCTCAGGGGCAACAGGCTCGCTGTAGAACATCGTTCGTATCTCGTCCCCGTCACGAAGTTCAATAGGAATATCCTTGCCGCTTGCACAGGAAAAATCAATTGTGCTTGACGGGCAGAAAACGTAGAAAGGCACTCCGTAATGCTTTGCAAGAACAGCCGCACCGCTCGTGCCGATTTTATTTGCGGTATCGCCGTTTGCGGCAACTCTGTCACAGCCAACGAAAACCGCCTGAATAAAGCCGTTTTTCATCGCCGCCGAAGCCATATTGTCGCAGATGAGGGTCACGTCAACCCCTGCCTTGTCAAGCTCGTAAGCGGTAAGACGTGCACCCTGCAAAAGGGGACGTGTTTCGTCAACGTAAGCGTGAAAATTGTATCCCTTTTCCTTGCCGAGAATAAGCGTGCCCAAGCCTGTCCCGTAGCGTGAGGTAGCAAGCGGACCCGCATTGCAGTGGGTGAGAATTCCGTCACCGTCCTTTACAAGGGTCAGACCGTATTCGGAAATCGCCCTGCACATCGCAATATCTTCCTCGTGGATTTTCACCGCCTCGGCACGGAGTGCGTCAAGGGTGTTCACAGTGTTGTTTTCGGCACATTTCAGCATACGCTTTACCGCCGCCGAAAGATTTACAGCCGTGGGACGTGACGAGTTGAGGTAATCACCGATTTTGCGGAGTTCGCCCATAAAATCAGCGGAGTCAATCTGTCGGGCAAGGACGTACATAGCATAGCCTGCACAAATGCCGATAGCAGGTGCACCACGGACACGAAGCTTCTTGATTGCCTCGAAAATGTCCTCAGCACGATTGAGCGAGAGGAATTCAGTGCGGTTTGGAAGTAGAGTCTGGTCGATTATCACCACGGATTTGCCGTCCTCGGATAAGCGTACGCTGTCGAAATCAGTGTATATCATAATGAGCGTCCTTTCTTGGTAAATTATAATTTGACGAGACATTGTGGAAATCTATTGAGGGAGACCCTTTTGAAAAAGGGTCATCCCTCAAACTCCCTCCCTAAAACTTTCAATGTAATTTTCCATATAGGGCTATAGCCCTATATGTAAAATTAGACTAAAAGTCTTTGGAAAGGGGTCTGGGGAATAACCTTTCCTCAGAAAGGTTTCCCCCATTGGGTCTCCATAATCTCTCCGTCAAATTATAATTTAATTTTATAAAACAGCTTCAAAGTATTTTCCATTGTCTGCTTTGCGACTTCCTCGGGGGCAATTCCCTTTTCAGCGGAAATCTTGTCAATGACGTGCACAATCATACTGCTGTCGCAGCGTTTGCCGCGGTTTGGCTCAGGTGCCATATAGGGGCAGTCCGTTTCAAGGAGAAGCTTGTCCATAGGCACAACACTCAGTGCACCGATTGCCTTTTTCGCATTCTTGAACGTCAGCACGCCTGTGAAGCTGATGTGCAGACCGAGGTCAAGCATCTGCTTTGCTGTTTCGGCTGAGCCTGAGAAACAGTGCATTACACCGTTCACCTTTCCCCTCTTGCGGAGAATGTTCAGCGTGTCCTCGGTTGCGTCACGGGAGTGAATTACAACAGGCAGTTCAAGTTCCTGTGCCAAATCAAGCTGTTCTTCGAAAATTTTCTTCTGCAATTCAGCGTCATAGCCGTCGTAATGATAATCAAGTCCGATTTCACCGATTGCAACAACCTTAGGGTCAGCCGCCCACTTGCGGAGCTGTTCAAGGTAATCGGCAGGAGCCTTGTCCACGTCCTCAGGGTGAATTCCCACCGCCGTATAGATGAACGGGAACTTGTTTGCGTACTCCACCGAAAAGCGTGAACGCTCCATATTACAGCCCATATTTATAATGTATTTCACGCCGCCCTCGTGTACACGGACAAGCAGCTCGTCACGGTCGCTGTCGAAGGCTTCGTCGTCGTAATGTGCGTGTGAGTCGATATATTCAAGCATAGTTATTCTCCAATCTTAACGCAGGGCAGATTTTCTGCAACGTATTCTGCGTAATTTTCATCATCTTTATAAATGCAGGGGAAATATTCATTTTCCTCAACAAGCTGTTTCATTTCGGCAAGCTTTGCTTCAAAGGTGTCGAAGTCAACTTTTTCGCCGTTTATGTAGCCCTGACCGTAATCAAAGAAGGTTTCATCATTATAGTATCCACCCTCACGGGTTAATGAAAAAGTTTCAACATAACCTTTGTCAGTCCAGTCGTAAATATAATAGTTTTCCTGACCGAAAGTGCCCCAAGTGTGACCATAGAACGGACAATTCAGTATCTGTTTTGTTTCGGGTATATATCTTACATAACCCCAGCTTGATGAAACGTGCAAATCAAGTGGACGTACTTCTCCGTCAAGGTAATAAAGTACCGTTGTCATTTCATTCTTACCTTGTGCAATAACCGCTTCGGGAGTTTCGTCGCCGTTGATGTCGCCCACATAAAGCCCCATATAAAAATCCAGACCATTGATGTACTCGGAAAAAGCGTGCTGCCATTCGTGTTCGCAGTTACATTCTTCAATGGCTGCGGTTGTTTCAGCTTCTGTTGCTGATGTAGTTGCAGCAGTTGTAGCCTCTGTAGTTGTAGCTTCTGCGGTAATTCCGATAGTGGTTTCTGTTGTCGTTTCAGCAGGTGAATTTCCCCTGTCGGAGCAAGCTGTAAGCATTGCCGCAAGAGCGAGAATTGCTATAAATTTTTTCATAATGTTTGTCCTTTCGTTTGTCAATAATATTCCGAATGAGTAACGGGCAGTTCACTGCTTTTTGCGACACGATACGCAAAATAGCACATAGCCGTCGCACCGATTATGTTCATAATTGCTCCGTAAATAAGCACGTTTGCCACAACGTGAAGCAGAAGTGCAGCAAAGTAGAACTTGCGGTAATCCTGCCTGTATGCAGCCGTGAAAACAAGCACCGACCAGGCAATCTGCATCGCAAGCGAAGCTATCCAGCTAAGCACAACATCTGCGTGTTCCAAAAATCCTATTGACGTGTAAATTTCAATCTGTTTTACAAGTGCATCGGCTTTCTCCGCAGACAAGCCTGCAAGCATTGAATCAAGTCCCACGCTGTTCAGCTTTGAACCCGTAGCAATTGCATCAAAGCAAAAGCTTACGCTTGGAATAACCTCCATTCCGTGGTGACCTATTCCGTAGCAGACCGCATCGGTAAGGGTATCGTAATTCTTCAGCATATATCTGAACATCAAAAATCGTGCGGTTTCCTCGCAGAATGCGCCTATAAGTGACGAAATGACGAGCCTTACCGTAAAATCTCCGCTGTCAGGCACAAATATACCTCTCAACAGTGCACGGGGAAGAACAAGCAGATTTACCGCAACGAGTCCGATTACAAAAGGAAAAATCCTGCCGTCAAATTTCTTATGTGTAATAAAAATACATATAAACGGAAAGGCAATGGTCAGAATTGCCCTTACAACAAAGCCGAACATCTGCGGAGAAGAAAATGTCATTTCCATATTATTGCCTCATCATTTCAAGCCCCTGCTTGCCAGTCATATGCTCAACCGTAAGCTCCAGCATACAAAGACGGCTGAAAAACTCGTCGATTTCCTTGTCACGCTCACTGTCCATATTCGGTGAATACTTGTCCGACAGCATTGTAATCGCCCTGCGTATTTCCTCAGCATCGTCAATAATTCGTATCTGCCCGAAAGCAATCACGCTTCTGTATGCCGTGGTGAACTTTTCGGGGATTACCCCGTCGCTTTCAATTACGCAGAATGAAGCTTTTGAGCAGTTTTTCACAGCGTCAATCTTGTGTCCCTCTTTTGCACAGTGGAAGTAAATCTTTCCGTTACCGTAAAAGTAACTCAGCGGTACAGCATAGGGGTAGCCGTCATCACCCGAAAGGGCAAGCGTGCCCGAAGTGCACCTGCGGAGGATTTCCTCGCATTGTTCTTTTGGCAGAGCCTGTTTAAAGCGTCGCATATCTCTGAACATAGTATCACTCCTTGTCGTTAAATCGGATAAATTGTAATTTATAGAGTTAGGAGTGTTGAGAGTGGAGTGTGGAGTTGTTGTGTAAACTATGGTTCTCTTTAACTCCTCACTCCACTCTCCTAACTCCACACTCATAAATTATTATCCTTAACCATCTGCTTATATTCAAGAAACCGAAAGCCGTTCTTCCTGTAAAGTTCAACGGCGATTTCGTTGTCGTCCTCCACTTCCAGACGGAAACGTCCGAACCTTGACGAGTAATTTTCATCAAGGTACGCAAAAAGCTCATTGCCCAAGCCTTTGCCCCTGAATTGCTCCAATATATAAATATCCTCAATCCAAAGCGTCATTCCCGCTTCGGTGTGGAATGTCTTTGTCAGCAGGCAGTATCCTGCCCTTTCGCCGCCGTACTCAAAAATAAGCCCTTCAAGGTATAGGTCAGAGTGCATAGCCTCGTCAAAATTTGCGTTAAGCTGTTCCTGCGGCAGCGGCTTTTCAACCGCGTCCGTATGGTAAAATTCATCTGCGGCACTGAGAAAAAACGCTCTGTCCTCTGCCGTCATTTTTCTTATCATAGCATTGCTCCAAAAAAATAATTATACACCTATTTTACCACAAATCAGCACCGCTGGCAACTGTTTGAAAACCACAAAAAAAATGTTGACATATCTGCGAAAAAGGTGTATTATTAAAGAGTATAAGTATGTCCTGACGAAAGTCCGCCGCAGAGGATTTGGGCAGCAATATGTTTCTGCGGAGATTGGAAAAAAATTATGTACATTGGAAGTGTTAAATTTTTTAAGCACCTTATATATACAGTTGTATTTGCGTGGCTTGCTATAGCAACATTTCTTGCAGTGTTTTTCGGAATAAAATATTTTTTGCTGAAAAATGACAGTGCCGATGAAACCGAACTTCCTGCCGACGGAATTACCGTAATTGTTCCCGAAAACGAAACGGAAGCGGCAGGTCAGATTTCCGTTCCCGACGGAACAAGCTTTGAACAGCTTTTCCTTGCACTGCTTGCAAAGGGATACACCTCCGAGGAAATGCTTGCGGTTATCGAAACAGGCGATGAGGACGTGTTCAGAACCTACGTTGAGGGATATATTTCCGCAAACCCCGACCTTGTCCCTGCCGATACGGAAACTGTAGGCGGTGAGGCGGGAGTTGACTCATCCGCAGATTACACAAAGCTCTACCCTGACCTTTACGTTGAAAACAAGCCTGCCGAATTCAGACAGGATGAGGGTACGATTTACCTTACCTTTGATGACGGACCTTCCGAAAGAACTCCTGAGGTGCTGGATATCCTTAAAACCTACGGCGTCAAGGCAACCTTCTTTGTCTGCGGCGGCACGGATGAACAGTCAAAGGAATATATGCAGCGTGTTGTCGATGAGGGGCACACAATTGCTATCCACTCCATTTCCCACGATTACGGCAAAATCTACGAAAGCGTTGAAAGCTATCTGGCTGATTTCTACGAAACATATATGTGCGTTTATGAGGCAACAGGTGTAAAGCCTGAGATTTTCCGCTTCCCGGGCGGCTCAATCAACAACTACAACCGCTTTACATATATGCAGATTATTGCGGAAATGACAAGACGCGGCTTTGTTTACTACGACTGGAATGTCAGCGGCGAGGACGCTGTCAAGGGTGCTGACTGGACAAGCATCTACAATAATATTATGAACTATATCCCCTCTGACGGAACAGGCAGGGCTATCGTGCTTCTTCACGACAGCAAGGATAAAAATCATACTGTAAACGTCCTTTCCGATGTTATCGAGGAGCTTACAGCTATGGGATACAAGTTTGATAAGCTGGATAACAGCGTTAAGCCAACTACATTTGGTTATAAGGATTGATATAATACAAAAGGTATACGCACGATTAAAATATACGGATAGGAGTATAGAAAATGAGTCTGAAGGACAATTTTAACCAGGCGGTAAAAGAAATACTTAAAAAAGACGGTCTTGTTGGTGAGGACCTTTCCAAAGAGTCAAAAAAGAAATCCGAGCTTGACAGATATCTTGACCCTCCAAGACCTGCGGAGCAGACCGCTCCGATGCAGGAAGAACCTGAGGAAGATATCGTAATGCCTGAGCCGGAGCAGGTTGCCGAGCCTGAGCCCGAGCCTGCACCTGCACCGAATTATAATCAGAATCCTTATGTCCAGACTGCTCAGTCTGCTGCGGGATTTGGTACAAGACCTCAGCAGAGCGACCCGTTTGCGGCAGGTTATGGTGCAAAGCCTCAGCAGAATGACCCGTTTGCTTCAAGCAGAGCGTCCGCTGACCCATTCGGTACGAATTACAGCGGCTACGGCGGAGCTGTACCTCCTACACCTCCGAGAACACCGAACACTCCTCCCCCTTACAGAGGCGGCGGAAACGATACCCCTTATTACGAAACCGAGGAAACAACGGTTATTTCCCGTAACACAATCATTGACGGTAATATCCGTTCCTTTGCAAATATCAACATCGACGGCAGCGTTAAGGGTGACGTCAAGATTACCAAGAATATCAGTGTTACAGGTAAGGTTGTAGGCGATATAGAGTGCAACAATTCCGTTATGACAGGTGCTTCAATGCAGGGCAACGTCAATTCCAAGGGTCAGGTTCAGCTTGACCGTGACAGTATTCTTCTCGGCGATATTTCTGCACAGTATCTCGACCTGAACGGCAAAATCAAGGGCAATATCGAGGTAGGCGGCAAGGCTGAGTTCAAGACTGACGCAATCGTGCTGGGTAATATTACCGCTTCAACAATTACCGTTCTTGACGGTGCAACAATCCAGGGCTACGTTAACACAACATTCCTTCAGGAAAGCTCTTCAAGTATTTTCCCTGATGCAATTGCTGTAACAGAGTAAAACAGACAGAACCGCATAAGCTGTTATGCCGCTGCACCGACAAAAAGCGCAGCGGCTTTACATATTACCGAAAGGAACGAGGATTAATGTCATTCAACGATAACGATTTCATAAATGATGAGCTTATAGGCGGCGACGCTCCCGCAAAGCCGTATGTGCCAAGATTTGAGCAGGATTTACAGAAAGCAGGCGGCAATCTTTCTGCCCTTGCACAGCAGAAGGCGGCGGAGCAGAACGCTGAGGCTGCTGAAAATACTCAGCCTGAACCGGAATATGAGGAGCCTGTGCAGCAGAACGTTTTTGAAGAACCGCAGGTTGAATACAACGAGGCTGAGCTTGATTACGTCTATGACGAGGACGAAAATTACAGCTACTCGGGTGCGCTGGAGGATATTTCCGTTGAGAGCATTGCCCTTGAGGATATGGACGTCAAGCTGGAGGAAATGCGTACCGATAAAAGCTCAATTATCAGCTCGCTGAAAAGTCAGATGATGCAGGACGACCTTGCAATGTCCGTTGAGGAACGTCCGCAGCTTGATGAAATGTCAGATGAGTACGGTCCAAGCAAGACAAAGCAGGAAAATATAATGCTGAAAAATAAGCTGGACCGCAACGAAAAGGATTTGCTGAAAAACCAGCTGAAAAGTCAGCTTGAAGCGAAATCAAAGGACTACGACAAGCGTAAGAGTGCGGAAATGTATAAAGCACTTATGGCTGAACAGCACGCAAGAGAGGCGAAAAAAGGTCTGCTTATGCTGGTGATTACGGCTGTGCTGGGAATTATCACATCAGTGCTTATTTATGTGCTGAACGAAAAAGTTCCCGAAGCAAGCGGAGTAATCCCGTCACTTTATCCGCTTGGAATAGCTGCAGCGGTATTTTCGCTGGGAATGTTCGAAAAATCAAGCTTTTTCAAGATTACGACAGTGATGTTCTTTATTCTGAATACGGTTGCACTTATAGGTCCGTGCCTTTTATTCTATGCAATGAAGCCTGAAAATCAGGAGTCGGAAAATTATATTATGGGTATAGTCCTCACAGTAGCAGCAATAGCATTCAGTGCAGCAACAGCATTCAGGCTTGTCACAAACAAGGATATAAAGAATTATTACAACTACAAGCCTGAGAAAAAAAGAAAATCAAGAAGATAAAAATTACCCCGTGAAGCCGCTTCACGGGGATTTTTGCGGAGTACGGTAAATTATAAGTTAGCAGAGGTGTTTGACAACCCACTGGGGAAAACCTTTCTGAAGAAAGGTTATTCCCCAGACCCCTTTCCAAAGACTTTCAGTCTAATTTTCCATATAGGGCTATAGCCCTATATGGAAAATTACATTAGAAGTTTTAGGGAGGGAGTTTGAGGGAGACCCTTTTCCAAAAGGGTCTCCCTCAATAGGTTA
>JAZQBN010000063.1:0-23869 GCA_045545795.1 Oscillospiraceae bacterium | reverse complement strand
AGATAATCTATTATATTTCGGCTTATGCTGAGCTTGTCAAGGACGGTCAGATAAATGCCGGTGACAAGATAAACATTGTTGTTCCTACAGGTAATTTCGGTAATATTCTTGCCGCATATTATGCAAAGAATATGGGTATGCCGGTAAATAAGCTTATTTGTGCTTCAAATCAGAACAATGTTCTGACCGATTTTATAAACACAGGCGTATATGACAGAAACAGAGAGTTTTATACAACTGTTTCACCTTCAATGGATATCCTTATTTCCAGTAACCTTGAAAGACTTCTTTACCTTATGTGCGGTGAAAACGACGCTCAGATCCGTGAATGGTTCGGTGCACTTGCTACAACCGGTAAGTACGAAGTAACTGATGATATCAAGAAGAAGCTTGCTGAAGAATTTGAAGCTGGTTTCTGCGATGATACAGAAACAAAGGAAACTATCAAGAGAATTTATGATAAGTATTCATACACACTTGATACACATTCTGCCGTTGCTGTTAAGGTTTATGAGGATTACTGTGCAAAAACAGGGGACACAACAAAGACTGTTATTGCTTCTACAGCAAGCCCATATAAGTTCAGTGCAAGCGTTCTTGAAGCAATCGAAGGTAAGCCTTCCGAGATTGATGAGTTTGATATGGTTGACAAGCTTAACGAAATTTCAGGCTATGAAATTCCTGCTTCTCTTGCAGAACTTAAAACCAAGGAAAGACGTTTCAAGGACGTTATTACAAAGGAAAATCAGAAGGATTACGTTCTTAAACAGCTTTCTCTCTAATAATTTGCAGGTGATGCAATGTCGTTGTTTGCAATAGCCGATTTGCATTTGTCATTATCGGTAAACAAACCGATGGATATATTCGGAGAACGCTGGACAAATCATGTTGAAAAACTCACAAAAAATTGGAATGAAACCGTGTCTGAAAATGATATTGTGGTAATTCCCGGAGATATTTCGTGGGCAATCAACTTTGACGAGGCTAAGGCTGATTTCGATTATATCAACAAATTAAACGGCACAAAGATTATTTCAAAAGGAAACCACGATTACTGGTGGTCAACGTTATCAAAACTGAATGCTTTTCTTGTAGAAAACAGTTTTGATACAATAAAATTTCTTCACAACAACCATTATCCATATGGGAAATACGGTATATGCGGAACTCGAGGATGGATAAACGAAAACAGTGTCCCTGCTGATGCAAAAGTTCTGGCAAGGGAGGCACAAAGGCTTGAGGTTTCAATCAAATCAGCACTAAATGAAAAACTTGAACCGATAGTTTTTCTTCACTATCCACCTGTGTTCGGAAATGAAAGTAATTATGACATTCTTGATGTTATGTATAAATATAATGTTAAAGAGTGTTATTATGGTCATTTGCATGGAAATGCACATAAATATGCGATTTGCGGCGAACGTGAAGGAATAAATTTCAACTTGATTGCAGCGGATTTTGTGCAATTTTGCCCTAAATTGGTTTTGTGAATTGTATGATACGCTGAAATAGTTTTCTATGTATAGTAAATTTTTTAAATATATGCTATAATTACAAATATGTTGTTATAAAAATTGGAGGACGTTTACAATGAGTTTAGTATCAACAAATAAAATCGATGCAACAAAATATGAGCTTATCATCAATGTAGATGCGGAAGGTTTTGAAAAGGCACTTCAGCAGGCATATTTAAAAGCTCGCAAGCACATTAATATCAATGGCTTCAGAAAAGGCAAAGCTCCAAGAAAGATGATTGAGCAGCTTTACGGTGATAATGTATTCTTTGAAGATGCAGTTAATCTTCTCGTTAACACAGATGTTGCTCCTGCAGTGGAAGAAACAGATCATGAGCTTGTTGCTTCCCCTGACATTGAAGTTACTTCCGTTAACAAAAATGATGGTGTAAGCTTTAAGGTTATAATCACAACAAAGCCTGAAGTAGAAATTTCTGACTATAAGGGTATAGAGATTGAAAAAACTGTCAAGACTATCACTGACGAAGATGTAAACAACCAGATTGAAGCACTCAGAGAAAGAAACGGCAGACTTGTAACAATTGAAGACAGAGCTGCTGAAAAC
Source organism: Oscillospiraceae bacterium (assembly GCA_045545795.1). Classification (GTDB taxonomy): domain Bacteria; phylum Bacillota; class Clostridia; order Oscillospirales; family Ruminococcaceae; genus RGIG8773. The sequence goes on along the minus strand of JAZQBN010000063.1, from coordinate 21,790 downwards.
GGCGATATCGCTGTAATTGACTTTGAAGGCTTCAAGGATGGCATAGCTTTTGAAGGCGGTAAGGATACTAACTATGAACTTGCACTTGGTTCCAATACATTTATTCCAGGCTTTGAAGAGCAGATTGTTGGCAAGAAAACCGGTGAAGAATTTACAATCAATGTAACATTCCCTGAAAACTATCAGATGGAAGAAATCGCTGGTCAGCCATGTGAATTCAAGATTAAGCTCAACGAAATTAAGGCTAAGGAACTTCCTGAGCTTGATGACGAGTTCGTTAAGGATGCTACAGAATTTGATACACTTGATGAACTCAAGGCTGATATCAAGGCAAAGCTTGAAGAACGTGCTTCCAAGAACGCTGAAATTGAAGCTGACAATAAGCTTTTTGAGACACTTATCGACAAGATGACAGCTGATATTCCTGAGGTTATGTATGAGAGCAAAATTGACGAAATGGTAAGAGATTTCGAAATGCGTCTTTCTCAGCAGGGTCTTAACATGGAAATGTATCTGACATATACAAATATGAATATGGCTTCTTTCAGAAAGACATTTGAAGACCAGGCTCAGAAGCAGGTTAAGGTAAGACTTGCTCTTGAAAAAATTGCTGAGCTTGAAAATGTTGAAATCTCCGATGCTCAGGTTGATGAAGAAATCAACAAGATGGCTGAACAGTACAACCTTACAGCAGATAAGATTAAGGCAATTGTTAGCCCTAAGGCTATCAAGTCTGACCTTAAGGTTGCTGAAGCAAGCAAGATTGTCAAGGATTCTGCTAAGTTCAATGGCTAATTAAACGTTTTTTGTACAAACCATCTTTCCGCAGAAGGATGGTTTGTATGTGTATATGACATTCTGCGGAGAATTGAGGTTAATATGCCAATTCCTTATGTTGTAAAGCAAACCGGACGAGGAGAACGTACCTATGATATTTATTCAATGCTCCTTGAAGACAGAATAATTATGCTTTCTGAAGATGTAAATGACGCTTCTGCAAGTTCTATTGTTTCACAGATGCTTTACCTTGAAAGCCAGGACCCTGAAAAGGATATTTATCTCTATATCAATAGTCCAGGTGGTTCGGTTACAGCAGGTATGGCTATTTATGATACAATGCAGTACATCAAGTGCGATGTATCTACAATTTGTATGGGTCTTGCTGCTTCAATGGGTGCATTTTTGCTTTCATCAGGCACTAAGGGAAAAAGACTTGCACTTCCTAATTCTGAAATTATGATTCATCAGCCGCTCATTTCAGGAGGACTTTCAGGTCAGTGCACTGATATAAAAATCCGTGCAGACCATATGGTAAGAACAAGAGAAAATCTTAATCGTATTCTTGCACAGAATACAGGTAAGCCAATTGAAACAATCCGTCTTGATACAGAACGTGATAATTTTATGAGTGCTGCCGAAGCAGCTGAATACGGCTTGGTTGACAAGGTTATTTTTACAAGATAAGTCTGGAGTTTAATTTATGGCAGGAAATGATAGAAACTTAAAAAGATGCAGTTTTTGCGGCAAACCTGAAAATAAGGTTCAGAATATGTTTTCTGCGGCATCATGCAATATATGTGATGATTGTGTAATTTATTGCTACGAAATGCTTGCAGGGCATGATTTGATTTCACCGTCAGGCTCATCTAACGGACGTAATTCTAAAACAGTTCAGCAGCCACTAAAGCTTATGAAGCCTGTTGAAATAAAGAAATATCTTGATGAGTATGTTATCGGACAGGATGAAGCAAAAATTGCTTTAGCAGTAGCTGTTTATAATCATTATAAGAGAATTAACAGCCAGACTGACACAGATGATGTTGAGCTTCAGAAGAGTAATGTAATTTTGGTTGGTCCTACTGGTGTTGGTAAAACAATCCTTGCACAGACACTTGCTAAAATTCTTGAAGTTCCGTTTGCAATTGCAGATGCGACAACGCTTACAGAGGCTGGTTACGTTGGCGATGACGTTGAAAATGTCCTTGTACGACTTCTACAGGCTGCTGATTTCAATGTTGAAGCTGCTCAGCGTGGTATTATCTACATTGACGAAATTGATAAGATTGCCCGTAAATCTGAAAACACATCAATTACTCGTGATGTAAGCGGTGAGGGTGTACAGCAGGCACTGCTTAAAATTGTGGAAGGTACTGTATCAAACGTTCCTCCTCAGGGTGGAAGAAAGCATCCTAATCAGGAATTTATCCATATTGATACAAAGAACATTCTCTTTATTTGCGGTGGTGCTTTCGATGGTCTTGATAAAGTAATTCAGAAGCGCACGGAGTCATCTTCTGTTGGTTTCGGTGCTGAAATCAAGACAAAAGAAGAAAAATCAAAGGGAATTTATAAGGAAGTTGTGCATCAGGACTTCGTAAAATATGGTATGGTTCCTGAATTTGTGGGAAGATTACCGGTTATTGCAGTTCTTGATGAACTCGACGAAGAATCGCTTGTACGAATTCTTCTTGAACCGAAAAACTCACTGATTAAGCAATATAAAAAGCTCTTTGAGCTTGATGGAATTGAGCTTAATTTTGAACCGCTGGCATTAAAAGCAATCGCTCAGCAAGCAATTGCTCAAAAAACAGGTGCAAGAGGACTTCGTTCAATTGTTGAAAAAATTCTTCAGCAGTCTATGTTTGAGCTTCCATCTGACAATGATGTATGTGGAATTACTGTAACAGAAGATACTGTTCTGAAAAATGAAAAACCACAAATAAAAATCGGTAAAAAGAAAACAGTAAAAAAATAATTTTAAAATACGCTTTCTTGTTCGAAAGCGTATTTTTAGTTTAGATATAGAAATAAAATGCAGATATTTGTTCATTATTTTTTTACATAGGCGATATAAAGTAAATTTGTTATCTTAAATTGTTACTTGAAAAATAACTGCTAATAATATATAATAAGTATATATGTTATATATAAAAGGCATATCCAGGAGGTTATTATGAGAACAAAAATTGAGGAAATTACAATGCCCGCTATTGCGTTAAGGGGCTTGGTTGTATTTCCAAAAATGAACATACAATTTGAAGTTTCAAGAAAAAAATCTATTGCAGCTTTGAAAAATGTTTTAAATAACAATAAATTGGTATTTCTTGTAACACAAAAAGATGACAATATTGATGAACCGACATATAAAGATTTATATCGTTATGGTGTTGTTGCTGAGGTTCGTCAAAGTGTTGAAATAGCTGATAATTCTATACGAGTGCTGGTTGAAGGATTATACCGAGCAAGGTTAATTGATATTGTGGAGAATAATCCGTATCTTATCGCCCAGATAAAGCCGTCAGCTGAGGTACAGAATGTAAGCAAAAATGATGTCGAACTTAAAGCTGTTTCAAGGGTTGTAAAGGAATTATTTGAAGAATACAGCTATTTAGGTCCTAAAATTCCGGATGATGTTGTTGAAAAAATTCTTAATGAAAAAGACCCTTTCAGACTTTTAAGAGGCTTAATTCACACAATTCCGTTAAGCGTCGAAGATAAGGCTTTACTTCTTGAAGAAAGTCATATAGTTTCTAAGCTTGGAATAATGTCAGCTATGCTTTCAAGAGAGGTTGAAGTGCTTGAACTTGAAAATCATATACACGAGCGAGTTCGCAATCAAATTAATGTTTCCCAGCGTGAGATGTATCTCAGAGAGCAGCTGAAAGCAATTTCACATCAACTTGGAGAAGACAGCGAACAAGGTGACGAACAGGATAATTATGTAAAAAAAATACAGCAGCTTACGCTTGATGAAGAAACCAAAGCATTGCTTTTAAAAGAAGCTGAAAGACTTAATAAAATGTCTTCGTCTTCTCAGGAAGCTTTTGTAATACGCAATTATCTTGATAATGTTCTTGATTTGCCTTGGAATACTCTTACCAAGGACAGACCTGATTTTAACAAGGTAAAAGAAATACTTGATAAAGACCACTATGGACTCGAAAAAGTAAAGGATAGAATTCTTGAAAATATAGCTGTACGAAAACTTAAACCTGATGTTAAGGGGCAGATTATCTGCCTTGTAGGACCTCCGGGTATCGGAAAAACTTCAATTGGAAAATCTATAGCAAAGGCACTGAACAAAAATTATCAACGAGTTTCACTTGGCGGCGTCCGTGATGAGTCCGATATACGCGGTCATCGTAAAACCTATGTCGGTGCTATGCCGGGTAGAATTATAAATGCAATGAAACTTGCTAAAAGCCGTAATCCTGTAATTCTCCTCGATGAAATTGACAAAATGACCCGCGATATGAGAGGCGACCCATCTTCTGCACTTCTTGAAGTTCTTGACAGTGAACAAAACAATGCTTTCCGTGACCATTACATTGAAGTGCCATTTGACTTGAGTGATGTTATGTTTATAACAACAGCCAATACTACCCAGACAATTGACGCGCCGCTGCTTGACCGTATGGATGTAATTGAGCTTACAAGCTATACAAGAGAAGAAAAGTTTCATATTGCCAAGGAACATCTTGTTCCAAAGCAGCTGAAATTAAATGGTCTTAAAGCTTCAATGCTGAAAATCAATGATAGTGCACTGTACATCCTTATCGACAATTATACAAAAGAAGCTGGTGTAAGAACTCTTGAACGATACATAGCCAAGCTTTGCAGAAAAGCTGCAAAGGCAATTGTAAGTGAAGAAAAGAAATCTGTACGAATTTCAGAGAAAAATATTGAGGAGTACCTTGGTGCTAAAAAATATATCGATGACGACCTTTCAAAGAAAAATGAAATCGGTATGGTAAACGGTCTTGCGTGGACATCTGTAGGCGGTGTTGTAATGCCTTTGGAAGTGTCGGTTTTTGACGGAAAAGGCACTATTGAAACAACAGGCTCATTAGGTGACGTTATGAAAGAGAGTGCTAAAATTGCAGTAAGCTATGTAAGAAGCATTGCTGAAAAATATGATATATCTCTTGATTTTTACAAGGAAAAGGATATTCATATACACGCACCTGAGGGTGCAACTCCCAAAGACGGACCATCTGCAGGTGTTACAATGACAACTGCACTTGTTTCTGCACTTGCAAATATACCTGTCCGTCACGATGTTGCTATGACAGGAGAAATAACTCTCCACGGAAAAGTCCTTCCTATCGGCGGACTTCGTGAAAAAACAATGGCAGCATATAAAGCAGGTATGAAAACAGTTGTTATTCCTGCAGCAAATAAAAGCGATTTGGACGAAGTGGATAGCGTTGTCAAGGATAACATAAAGTTTGTATATGCAGAAAATATTTCAGACGTTCTGAAAGTTGCACTTGAAAATAAGAAACCAAATTATATAAAGCCAAAACGTTCATCTGACGAGAAAATCTACAACTCAATCCAATCATAAGCAGGGGGTTTATATGAATTTTAATAAGACAGAATTCTTTGCATCATATGGCAAGATAGAACAAATACCTGAACTGAGCTTACCCGAAATAGCTTTTTCGGGTCGCTCAAATGTCGGTAAATCATCACTGATAAATAAGATTTTCAACAGAAAAAATCTTGCACGAGTATCATCAGTGCCTGGAAAGACAGCAACAATCAACTTTTATAACATTGACAAAACCTGTTTTCTGGTTGATTTACCTGGATATGGCTATGCTAAAATTGCACAAAAAGATAAAATACGATGGTCAAGTCTTATAGAAGGATATCTTACCGCTGACCGTGAGCTTATGCTTGTTATGCAGCTTATAGATATGCGTCATCCGCCCTCTGCCGATGACATTCAGATGATAGATTTCTGGATAGAAACTGAGCAGCCATTTGTTATTATCCTTACTAAAGCTGATAAGCTTTCCAAAAAGCAAAGAGAAGAAAGATTAAAAGGTTTTGAAAAGGAAATTCCTTGCTTTGACCAGATTGAAAAAATTGTATTTTCAGCTGTTACAGGTGAAGGCGTAGAACAAATCCGTGAAATTATAGAAGATATTGCTCAGGATAATTAAATAATTACAACTAAAGGGGAACATAAAAATGTTTGTATCAAAAAATCTTAATGTAAATGAAAAAGGTCATCTTACAATCGCAGGAATAGATACTGTAGCTCTTGCTCAGAAATATGGCACACCGTTATATGTAATGGATGAGGACTTAATTCGTGAGCATTGCAGAAGTTTCAAAAATTCCATTGATAAATATTATAATGGTGAAGGTATTGCTTGTTATGCCAGCAAGGCTTTTTCCTGTAAAGCTATGTGTAAAATAATCAAGGAAGAAGACCTTGGTCTTGATGTCGTTTCAGAAGGCGAGCTGTACACAGCTGAAAGTGCAGGCTTTCCTATGGAAAGAGTATGCTTTCACGGCAACAACAAAACTGACAGGGAACTGAGTTATGCAATTGAAAAACGTGTCGGAAGAATAATTGTTGATAACATTTTCGAGCTTGAACGTCTTGATAAAATTGCTTCAAACGCAGGTGTTAAAGCAAATATTATGTTTAGAATCAAGCCAGGTATAGATGCTCATACGCACGATTTTGTCAAAACAGGACAAATCGACAGTAAATTCGGTGTTGCTCTTGAAACAGGTGAGGCTTTTGATATTGTTAAAAAGGCAATTTCTTTAAACAATATTAATCTTGTCGGTCTGCACTGCCATATCGGAAGTCAGATTTTTGATATTGACCCATTTGTCAGTGCTGCGGAAGTTATGATTGACCTCATTGAGAAAATAAAACTTGAGCTTGATTATGAAATAAAGGAACTTAACCTTGGTGGTGGATTTGGCATCAAGTATACAGATGAAGATACACCTGTTGAATATGATAAATATATGGAAAAGGTTTCTGCAAGAGTAAAAGAACTTTGTGCAGAAAAAAATCTTAAGCTCCCATTTATCCTTATTGAACCAGGTCGTTCAATTGTTGCCCCAGCAGGAATTACACTCTACACTTTAGGCTGTGTAAAGGAAATTCCAAATATCCGCACATATATTTCCGTAGATGGAGGAATGTGCGATAATCCAAGATATGCTTTATACAAATCACAGTATGACGCAGTAATTGCCAACAAAGCAGCTGAACCCAAAACCGAAACAGTTACAATAGCAGGTAAGTGCTGTGAAAGCGGTGACCTTATCGGCGAAAATATGAAAATTCAGAAAGCCGAAGCAGGGGATATTGTTGCTGTTCTTGCAACAGGAGCATATAATTATTCAATGTCATCAAACTATAACAGAATTCCAAAGCCCGCAGTGGTTATGATAAGCAACGGAGAGTCAAGAGTTGTTGTTAAACGCGAAACTCTTGAGGATGTTATAAGAAACGATTTGGAATAATTTCTATATATTTTTCGGAAAAACTATTTACTTTTTCACTATGATGTGTTAAAATGTAAGTATGTAAAAAATATTGAGAGGAATGTCATATATGAACAATAAACTTAAAAGTGACCATATGGATGACCTTTTTAAAGCAATACTTACACTTGAAAACATAGATGAATGCTATGCATTTTTTGATGATTTGTGTACAGTTCTGGAACTCAAGTCAATGTCCCAGAGAATGCAGGTTGCCAAAATGCTTGTTCAGAAAAAAGTATATAGCGATATCGTTGCACAGACAGGAGCAAGTACTGCAACTATCAGCCGTGTAAACAGAAGCCTCAATTACGGAAGTGAAGGTTATGCTCTCGTTTTCGGACGTATGGACAAAGAGGATGAAACCAACTGATGAGCGGATATCATAGTTTCTCATATTTTTATGATAAACTCACATCTAATATTTCGTATAAAGAACGTGCTGAATATTTTGATATGCTCATAAAGCAGCATAATGGCACTAAAAATCTGTTGCTTGATTTAGCCTGTGGCACAGGAAGCTTGTCAGAAGAATTCAGTAAAATGGGTTATGATGTAATCGGCGTTGATGCCTCCGAAGAAATGCTGAATGAAGCGCTTGACAAAAAATTTGACAGCGGTCTCAATATCCAGTATCTTTGTCAGGATATGACAAAGCTTGATATGTTCGGAACAATTGATGTAACGATTTGTGCCCTTGACAGTATAAATCACCTGAAAAATGCTGCTGATATTCAGGAAACCTTTAATAAAGTGTCGTTATTTTGCGAGCCTAATGGTTTGTTTATTTTTGATGTAAATATGCCATATAAGCATCGCTGTGTTTTGGCTGATAATACTTTTATTTATGACCTTGACGATGTTTTCTGTGTTTGGCAGAATAGTTTTGATGCAAAAAGTGATGATTTCAGGGTCGATATAACACTTGATATTTTCGGCAAAAACGAAAATGGGTTATACGAAAGATATTTTGATGAATTATCAGAAATTGCCTTCGAACGTGAAATAATTGAGAAAATGCTTACTACAGCAGGCTTTTCTGTTGAAGCAGTTTATGATTTTGATACTGTCACCCCTCCCGCTGATAAAAGCGAAAAACTTGTTTTTGTTGCACGCAAATCATAATTTAATAAGGAAGATTAATATGGCGAAAATTGTCAGAACAATATCTCATGATGCATCAGTAGTTGCAACAGCCATTGATGCTACAGATATTGTTGCAGAAATTGAAAAAATACATAAAACATCTGCAGTTGTTACAGCTGCACTCGGTCGATTGACTATAGCAGCTTCGCTTATAGGAAATGGACTTAAAGGTGCAGATGACTCAGTAACAATCAGAATGGATGGCGGTGGGGCAACAGGATGCCTTATAGCTGTTTCAGACAGCCACGGAAATGTAAAATCCTATGTAAGCAATCCTATTGTTGAAATTCCACTTAATAAATACGGAAAACTTGATGTTGCAGGTGCAGTAGGCAAAGACGGCAGACTTTCTGTAGTAAAGGATTTGGGACTTAAAGAGCCATATGTTGGACAAGTTCCAATTGTATCAGGTGAAATTGCAGAAGATATTGCAAATTATTTCGCAGTAAGTGAGCAAATTCCTACAGTCTGCGGTCTTGGTGTACTTGTTAATCCTGACCTTACAGTTAAAGCAGCAGGCGGCTATCTTATACAGCTTCTTCCTTTTGCTGACGAAAGCTGTATTGATAAACTTGAAGCTAATGTAAATACACTTCAGCCGGTAACAGCAATGCTTGACTCAGGAATGAGTGCAGAGGATATTGCAAAACGAGTTCTTGAAGGACTAGAACCTGACCTTCTTGACGAATTTGAAGTTTTCTATAAATGCGATTGTAACAAATCAAGAGTAGAAAAAGCTTTGATTAGTCTTGGCAGGGAAGAACTTGAACAAATGGCACAGGAAGAAGAACAAATTGAAGTTTGCTGTCATTTCTGTGATAAAAAATATAACTTTACCAAAGCTGAAATTATCGAATTAGCTAAATAAAACAAAAAATAATGCTCACATTCAATTTCTGTGAGCATTATTTTTACTCATATGTAAAGTAAAAGCTGTTGGCATCATTACCAACAGCTTTTTGTTATACAAAGAATGTTTGGGTCAACACAGATACACTGTTATCAATGTCATCTAAATCTATGAGATACATAGTTTTTCCTATTCCATTAAAAACAGTATTCAAAATTTCAGTAACAGGGAACACCAATACAGTATTTTCCTTTTCAACACCATTATATTCCCAGAAATTTTTAAATTTAAACCTCATATTTATTACATTTTCAGTAATCTTATTTTTGATGTAGAAGTCAGAAATCGGCTTCATTTCCTTGTCCATACCGGTATTACTGATAGAATTACTGATTTTTTCAGGCGTCATAAAATAATAATTATTACGGTCAATCTGCTTTCTTAAACTTGAAGCAATACAAGCACTAAAGAGTTTGTCCATATGGAAAAGCATAGAATACTTAACCTTACCGCCTGTGAAGAAAGTTGAACCCTCATTAAGCAAGAAAAGCCTGCTCCACTTCATAGCATTGAAATATTTGCTCATACTTCTGTCTTCAATGCTCTGCGAAAAATCGTGTTTCGGGTTAGTAGAAGACTCCACCTGGTCAAGCGCCATAAGCAGCATTCTGATTTTCTTTTTATTGAGGTTATTTGATGATAATTTATCAAGAACTTCAAGAGTTTTTTTCAAAAGCCTGTTTTCAGCACGATTAACACTGAAAACATCATATTCAACAAAAAACTTTTCCTTATGAGCATAATTCTTCTTTGCGTGTTCAGAATAAATTGTTTTACCCTTAACAAACATTTCGTTTCCACGATAAGGAACATAAGTCTGTTTTAAGCCATTGCGAACTACATTAAGAACTTCATCGGTATACATTCTGACGCATATCTCAAACAGATTAAGCTGTTCCTTCTTAAAATAGAGCTCATCAACATTTCTGACAGGAACTTCACGAATACCATCAAGCATACGAAGCAACAAGTTCTTGGAAACAACAATATTTTCCTCGTAATCCTTACATATTTGGGGAAGAATCTCTATCTGAGTACCGTCTTTAAGCATAATAATCCCGACATATCGTGTAGGCTTTAATGCAACACGTCCATCATCAAGAGTTTCTTTTGTAAATACAGAATACTTTTGGCTTTCCGCAAAGTCATCAAGACGTTCAAAATTATGTTCTGAAACTACAATTATATTTTCAGCGTCATTTTCATAACCTTTGCAAACAAAGTAATTAGCTTCTGTTACAACATAACGTTTTAATTTTTTCATACAACACCATTAAATCTTTAAATAAGCATTGATATTAGCGAATGCTGCATTGTTAATTGAATAAACCTCGTCATTTTCGAGATAAAGTTCTGCCTTTGAGCCAAAAATCTGCGCATAGTCAACAGCTGTTGCACGAACAAACTGTTCATTTTCTTCCTTGTTAGCATCACCGAGAACAAGACGAATTTTTTCGTAATCATCGTAAAAATATTCCTGAAGAAGGGGAACAATAGAGTTTTTGAAAATATGCGCCAGAACAGCAAGAGTTGGTCTTTGACGCAGCTGCATAAAATATGCGTGTCCGATTGTGTGGTCACGATCACAAAGAATTTCGATACGCTTGTTGATTTTAAGCATAAGCTGCTTGATATCTACACCCTCAACAACTACGCCGTCAAGCAAATCAGGGTTTGGCATCATTTCAATAAAGTCAAAACGACGTCTTAAAGCGGAGTCAAGCATAGCAATAGAACGGTCGGCAGTATTCATTGTACCGAGTATGTATACGTTTTCCGGAACACCAAAAGCTTCCTGAGAATACGCAAGCTTAACTGTTGCAGCTTCTGCCTGTCCAATTCTTTTGGTAGGTTCAATAAGTGTAATCATTTCACCGAAGATTTTAGAAACGTTACCACGGTTAATTTCATCGATGATAAAAACATATTTTTCACCCGGATTTTTTGCAGCTTCCTCACAAAATCTGCGGAACACACCCTGGTCAACACGGTAAACCATTTCTTCCTTACGAGAACGTTCACCACGTTCATTCATTACCTGAATAAATACAGGCTTGATACCTTCAACAAATTCTTCATAACCAAAGGATTGGTGAAATGTTGTAAACTCAATCTGACCATAAAGGGTCTTCAAAGCATGATATTTTTCGAGAAGTTCATTATAATCGTCTTTCATAACTTCGCGTACAGGACGACCGTAAATAATAGAAATCGCATATGCAACCGTATTATATGTTTTACCTGTACCAGGAGGACCGTATAAAATAATGTTTGCTCCCATTGATTGTTCACCTCATCAAAAAATACATATTCAAAGTCAGGTTAGTATTTATCATTATAAATAACTGACCTATTATTATATTTTAATATATTTTGACAATAATTTCAATACTTATCTTACTTTTATATTTTATTCTACGTTTTCGATAAATAAATATGCGTTTTGCTAGTTGTTTTTTACGAAAAAATGAGTCGGAAATTATCCGACTCTTTAGTAATCATCAAATAATCATTACTCCATTTGAAATAGGAGTACACAAATCTGTATGTATACCTTTCTGTTCAAAAAAAGCAATACAATCATTTGCACACTTTAAATTTAAAAACAGTCCGAAAACAGCAGAACCACTGCCGGTCATAGACGAATAATCAGCACCCATTTTCAGCATATTGCTTTTAATAAAGCTGACTTCATAATTATCTGCAACAAGTTCAAATCTATTGTATCCAACTGATTTTAACGACTCTACAGAGCCATTATATTGACTGTATTCTGTCTTTGCACCAAACCCAATATCATCTATTTTTTCAAATGCAGTTTTTGTTGAAATCCCTGAATTTCCTTTTGCAATAACAATATGACATTTTTCCAGCGGAAATGTTTCCGTCATAATTTCACCTATGCCGCTGCAAAGCTTAGTACCGCCAACTATGCAGAAAGGTACATCAGCACCAACAGAAACACCTATGCCGCAAAGCTGTCCTATAGATAAATCGGTTTTATAAATATGATTAAGCCCGACAAGAACAGCTGCTGCATCAGCACTTCCGCCGCCAAGACCGGCTTCCGACGGAATATTCTTCTGAATATGAATATTTAATCCATTATGCTTAATATTTGTAAATTCAAAAAATTTCACAGCAGCTTTATAAGCAATATTATTTTGGTCAGAAGGAATTGCTGCATTACTTGATTTAACGGTAATTTTCCCTGTGCCTGTTTCGGTAATTGATACAACATCAGCAAGAGAAACACTTTGCATAACCGTAGTTAAAGTATGATACCCATCATCACGCTTTCCTGTAACATCAAGCATAAGATTTATTTTGGCAGGTGCCAACACCTTAACTTCCATCAAATTCATTCCTTACTGCTTATTTTTTATTTCCTCAAGAAAATCAGAAATTCTTTCTACCGCTTCCATAAGATGCTTAAGAGAATATGCATAAGATATTCTTATATGACCCTCGCCGCATTCCCCGAAAGCATCACCTGGTACAACTGCAACCTTATGTCCGAAAAGCAGTTCATCACAGAACTGCTGGCTGGTGAGTCCGGTTGATTTTATGGACGGGAACACATAAAAAGCTCCCTTTGGCTCAAAACAGGTAAGACCGATTTCGTTGAGTGCATTAACCAGCCATCTGCGTCGAACATCATATTCATTTACCATTTTTTCAACTTCATTGTCACAAGTTTCAAGAGCTTCAATTGCCGCATATTGCGAAACAGTAGGCGATGACATAATTGCATACTGATGTATTTTAAGCATTTGTTTAATAATCGGAGCAGGACCCGCAATATATCCCAAACGCCATCCTGTCATTGCAAAAGCTTTTGAAAAACCATTTACAAGTAATGTCCTTTCTTTCATTCCGTCCAATTCCGTGATTGAGCAATGACGGCTTCCGTAAGTAAGCTCTGAATATATTTCATCGGATAAAATCATTATATCCGTACCGCGAAGAATTTCAGCAATAGGTTCAAGCTCCTCGCGTGTCATTATTGCACCCGTAGGATTATTCGGAAAAGGAAGAATAAGCAATTTTGTCTTATCGGTAATTTTAGCTTTCAGTTCATCAGCCATAAGTTTAAACCCATTTTCAGCTTTGGTTTCAATGCTTACGGGTACACCACCTGTAAGTTCAACAATAGGAGCATAACACACAAAGCAAGGTTCAACAATAAGCACCTCATCTCCCGTATTGACCAGTGCTCTTATGCCAAGGTCTATAGCTTCCGAACCGCCGACAGTTACGATTAATTCACTTGCCGGGTCATATTCGACCTTTGTTTTTCTTTTTATATATTTGGCTATAGAGGTTCTGAGTTCAATAAGACCCGCATTAGCCGTATATACAGTTTTTTTCTTTTCTAAAGTTGTAATTGCAGCACGTCTTATTGCCCAGGGGGTAGGGAAGTCAGGTTCACCTACACCGAGAGAAATAACATTATCCATTGTTGCCGCAATGTCAAAAAATTTTCTTATTCCAGAAGGCTTCAAACCTTTACAGCGTTCCGAAATTATTTTATCATAATCCATCATGGAGAAATTAAGCTCCTTTCATCTGTTGCCTCATCTTCAATGAAAAAACCCTTTTCTTTATATCTTTTAAGCTGAAAATGTGTGGATGTTGAAATAACACCTTCAATTGTAGAAAGCCTTTGATGTACAAAAAATGCAATTTCCTTATAGCTTGTTCCGCTGATAGTAACAGCAAGGTCAAACGCACCTGACATAAGTGTAAGGCTTTCGACCTCGTCATACATCATAATTGTTTTGGCTATATCGTCAAATCCGCAGTCCGCCTTAGGTGTAACTTTAACTTCAATAAGTGCAGTTACGTTATCCTTGTCAGCAACATCATCATTTACAATTGCGGAGTAACCCTTGATAGTTCCGTTATGCTCATATTCCTTGATTTTGGCTTCTATCTCAGCTTCGGAGGCACCTGTCATTGCCGCTAATTCTTTGCAGGAAAGTCTGGCGTTTTGTTTAAGAAGCTTGATAATTGTATCCATTTGGTATTCCTCCTAAAAAATAATTATTTAACATTATACTATAGATTTGATGATTTGTCTATATTTTTATAAAATTTGGTTTTCGTTCTTTGAAATAAGCAATATATTTAAATCCCGCTTCCTCAGCAAGCTTTATTCCATCAGCAACACCGTTTCCCAAATCTTCTACAGTATGGGCATCGGACCCGATTGAAATTATTTCTCCGCCGAGCTCACGGAACATTTTAACATATTTAACAGATGGAAAAGTTTCTTTGCATTTTGGATTTCTTAAACCTGAAGTGTTGATTTCAATACCCTTGCCCTTTGCAATCAATTCACGAAAGCTTGCTTCAATTATGTCATCAAAAGTACTTATATCAAAGCGTAAATCCCAATGGTTCTGAAAATATCTGAGGAAGTATGTCAGATGACCCAGAACATCCATCTTACCCCACTTGCAAAGCTTGTATATTTCCTGCATATATGTATGCATAAGTTCATACATATCTCTCCAGTCCAAAGAATTATAATCGATAAATGCAAAATCCTCTGTGTCAGGAACCTGATGTATCGAGCCAATTACAAAATCAAGACGTTGGTCTGAAACGATTTTTTCGGCTATATCAAATTCTTGTGTAGCCTGTCCCATTTCAACGCCGCATAAAAGATTAAGTTTACCATCATACTTTTCTTTAAGAGACGTAACAGCGTTAACAGAATTTTCAAAATCCTGTCCAAAATCAAAATATCTGTATGTATCTGTCTTCTTGTAATATTCTTCAGGATACCATCGGTTGCATTCACAGTGGTCCGTTATGGCATATGCAGCAAGATTAAGCTCACAGGCACGCTCAAGCATAAGATTTATATCCGCATCTGAATCAACGGAATATTGTGTATGTGTGTGACAATCTACTAAATTCATAACTGTCACTCCTTTCAAAAGTGTATATTTTTATTATAACACATTTTCTAAAAATATAACATATAAATTGTAAAAAAAGAATACAAATTTGTTTGATTTTTGTCTTTATTTTTTTGTGAAAATATGATATCATTTATTATGTTTAGTTATGAAAAAACGGAGGTTTTGTAAAAATGAGAGCGGTTATTACGGTTATAGGAAAAGACACAGTAGGTATTCTTACAAAGGTAAGCGGTATTTGTACTGAATATAATGCAAACGTAATTGAAGTAACACAGAGTGTTCTTCAGGATATGTTTGCTATGATTATGCTTGTTGATATTTCTAAACTTAATAATAATTTTACTGAACTTGTTAACAGAATGAATTCACTTGGTGAAGAACTCGGTCTTCAGATTCACACTATGCACGAAGAAATTTTTAATACTATGCACAGTGTATAATTTAAGATTTAGTTAAAAATACAGTTTAGGAGTTGCTTATGCTTAACGTACATGATATACTTGAAACTATAAGAATGATTCAGGATGAATGCCTTGATATTCGTACAATTACAATGGGTATTTCACTGCTTGATTGTATTGACAGTGACATAGACAAGGCTTGCACAAAGGTTTACGATAAAATTACCCGTTGTGCTAAAAATCTGGTAAGAGTAGGCGAAGACATTGAGAAAGAATATGGTATTCCTATTATCAATAAGCGTCTATCTGTTACACCGATTGCTATCGTTTCAGCAGCCTGCAATGCAAGCCCTGTTAAATTTGCACTTACAATGGAAAAGGCAGCAAAGGCTTGCGGTGTAAACCTTATCGGCGGATATTCCGCACTTGTTCAGAAAGGCTTTTCCGCAGGTGACGAAAGACTTATTGAGTCAATCCCTGAAGCACTCGCTTCAACTTCCTGCGTATGTTCTTCCGTAAATATCGGTTCGACCAAAACAGGTATCAATCTTGACGCTTGTAAAATGATGGGCAGAATTATCAAGAAAAGTGCTGAACTTACTGTTGATAATCAGTGCTTTGGTGCTGCAAAGCTCGTCGTTTTCTGTAATGCTGTTGAAGATAATCCATTTATGGCAGGTGCATTCCACGGAGTAGGTGAACCTGACTGCATAATTAATGTCGGTGTTTCAGGGCCCGGTGTTGTTCGTTCAGCACTCAGAAAATATCCTGATGCTGATATTACACAGATTTCTGATGTTATCAAAAAAACATCATATAAAATTACACGAGTTGGTCAGCTTGTTGGTGTAACCGCTTCCGAAAGACTTGGTGTTCCATTCGGAATTGTTGACCTTTCACTTGCACCTACACCTGCGGTAGGTGACAGTGTAGCATACATTCTTGAAGAAATCGGTCTTGAAAAGTGCGGTGCTTGCGGTACTACTGCTACTCTTGCACTGCTTAATGACGCAGTCAAAAAGGGCGGCGTTATGGCTTGTTCAAGAATTGGAGGACTTTCCGGTGCATTTATTCCTGTATCTGAAGACGCAGGTATGATTGCTGCTGCTGAATGCGGTGCACTTTCAATCGAAAAGCTTGAAGCTATGACAGCAGTTTGTTCTGTGGGACTGGATATGATTTGTATTCCTGGGGATACTACTGAAGATGTTATCTCAGGTCTTATTGCAGATGAAGCAGCAATTGGTATGGTTAACTGCAAAACCACAGCTGTAAGAGTTATTCCTGCAATCGGAATGAAGGAAGGCGATGTACTTGATTGGGGCGGTCTCTTCGGACGTGGTCCTGTTATGAAAATCAATACACATTCTCCATCTAAGTTCATTAACAGAGGAGGACAAATTCCTGCACCTCTTCATAGCCTTAAGAACTGATTTTTACGCAATTCCTGTAATCATTAAATTTCGGTTACAGGAGTTGCTGTATTTATATAGGGTGATTATATGGAAAATATTATTACAGATATTCTGAAAATTGAAGCTGATGCACAGAAACGTCTTGCTGATGCAGAAAATGAAAGTGTAAAAATAATAGCTGCTGCAAAAGCTGAAAAAGAAAAAATAATTAATGCTAAAATTGAAGAAGCCGAAAACAGAATTGCGATGATTAATTCTGATGAAAAAAATCGTGCTGAAAAAAATCTTGCTGATATTGAACAGAACAGAATAAGTGAAATCGAACGGATTGATAATATTTACAATGAAAGACATATTGAATGGGAAGAAAGCATTTTTAGTCAGATAATATCCGGTTAATCGGGAGGGATAACTGTGAAAAGAAATTATAATGCAACAATTGCAAAAATAATGGCTATTTACGGTAAAAGAATTACCCCTTATGATTATTCTGAACTGATAAATAAAAAAAGCGTAAATGATGTGGCTGAATATCTGAAAAAAAACACATATTACAGCAATCTGCTAAGTTCAGTTGATACACACACAGTTCATCGCGGTATGCTTGAAAGCTTGCTTAAAAGAAGTGTTTTCGAACAATATATAAAAATTACAGGCTTTGAAAATATTTCCAACCAAGAGTTCTTTAATTATAAAGTTATTCAGACAGAAATTGATGAGATATTGAGGTGTATCAGACATATAAACGCCAAATCGGATAAGCTTATCACAGATATACCGATTTATATGAATGAACTAACCTCATTTGATTTAATACAACTTGCAAAAGTAAAAAGCTTTGAAGAGCTGCTTGCTTTTCTAAAAAAAACACCTTATTACGATATTCTGCAACAAATTAATGTTGATAAATACAATAGAGTTGATGTTACCAGATGTGAAACTGTTCTGCGCACATATTATATTTCCAGATTAAAAAAATCTCTTGACTTCAATAAAAATGATGTAAAACAGTTTACAGAAATGCTTGAATCCGATATTGATTTGATTAATATTATAAACGCATACAGATTAAAAGCATTTTTTGATGAGCCAGAAGATGTTATTGAAAAAGATATGCTTCCTTTTTACGGGCATCTGTCATTGCAGAAAAGACTTTATATCTACAGTGCACCTACATCGGAAGAATTTATAAACCGTTTTGCAAAATCATATTACGGAAAACAGATGCTCCAATATAATTACAGCATAAATGATTTGGAGCAAAGTGTCCAAAGATTAAGATACCATAATGTTAAACGAATGCTTAAACGTTCCGTTTCCGCACCTTTAAGTGTATATGCATTCATGTTCCTTCTGGAAATAGAGGTGCAAAACCTTATAAGTATAATTGAAGGAATAAGATATGGAATTGAGCCTAATCGTATATCATCACTAATAATTATGTAAAGAGGTGAAGTTAGTGTCGATAGAAAAAATGGAGCTTGTCAATATTGCCGGCTTCACAAAAGACCTTGATACAGTACTTATACTGTTAAGTGACTGTGGTTGTTTTCATATTGAAGCAGCTTCAAAAATTGCAAATAAAAAGAACGGATTTACTTCGCTTAATGAAGATAATCCATATGTTATGCCGTTGAAGCACCTAAACGAGATATCTGTTCAGACAGGAATGAAGTTTAAAAATGCTGATTATTCGGATATAAAAAACTATAATATGAAAAAAATTGAAAAATATATATCCGATGTTCAAAATCGGGTTAAGTTGCTGAAAGACAGGGAACAGAAGGCACATGAAAAACTTGCTGTTCACGAACAGGCAATGTATCAGGTTGACCACTTGCAAGGTCTTACAGCAGATTTTCAGCAGATTTTCCGTTGTGAACATATAAAAGTAAGATTAGGAAGACTTCCGATTGACAGCTACAACAAGCTGTCATACTATGATGACAAACCTTTTTTCTTTGCTCATTTCAGTGAAGAAAAGGAATATTACTGGGGTATGTATTTTGTTCCTGTAGCATTTCAGGATGAAGTTGATGAAATATTTGACGGATTATACTTTGAAAGAACTCATATTCCTGATTTTGTACACGGTGACTCCGCAGAAGCTTCTGCTGAACTCCATAAAATGGTTGAAGACGATAAGAAACAGATTGAAGATTGCAAGAAAAATCTCGCTGAATATTCGGAACAGGAATTTGACAAGCTTTGTAAAATTTTTTCAAGGTTAAAGTCTCAGCACGATAATTTTGATTTAAGAAACAAAGTAGCTGTAGTTAATGATAAATTTTACATTATTGGTTTTATTCCTCATTCTGAATCAGATAAATTTATAAAGATGTTCGATAAAATCGATGATGTATCTGTTGTTTTGCAGCCTGCGGATACAAATGGTAAGCTTGCCCCTCCGATTAAATTGAAAAACAATAAATTTACACAGCCTTTCTCAATGTTTGTAGAAATGTATGGACTTCCATCATATAACGGAATAAATCCTACAGCATTTGTTGCAATAACATATACATTGCTGTTTGGAATAATGTTCGGTGATGTGGGGCAGGGATTGGTTCTCGCAATTGCCGGTGCACTTTTGTGGAAATTCAAAAAATTCGCTTTGGGACCAATCCTTGTAAGGGTAGGTATTTCAGGAGCTTTTTTCGGTCTGCTGTACGGAAGCGTGTTCGGATATGAAGAATTACTTGACCCTGTTTATGAAGCATTGGGAATAACGTTCCTACCATTTAAAATTATGCACAATGTAACAACAATATTGGTAGGTGCAATTGCACTTGGTGTTGTTATAATGATTATTTCTATATTAATCAATATAATTGTCGGAATAAAAAATCATAAATTAGAGGATGCTTTGTTCGGCAATAACGGCATAGCAGGTCTTGTATTTTTCGGTTCTATTCTTGTGGGTGCAGTAGGCACATTCTTGGGTGCCAAATTATTTACTCCTGTTTATGTAATAGCATTGATTATTCTACCTCTTATTGCAATGTTTCTTCGAGAACCGCTGTCATATTGGATAAGAGGAAAAAAATATGTACTTGAAGATGGTCTTACTGATTTTATTGCTTCAAATTTCTTTGAAGTATTTGAATTTTTATTGGGATATGCAACAAATACCCTTTCATTCGTTCGTATAGGCGGATTTGTACTTTCTCACGCGTCAATGATGCTTGTTGTTATGGCTCTTGCCGAACAGGTTTCAGCCTCAGCTGTTCCTATAGTAATTATTATAGGCAATATATTTGTTATGGGAATTGAAGGTCTGCTTGTTGGTATTCAGACACTTCGTCTTGAATTTTACGAAATTTTCTCACGTTTTTATTCGGGAGACGGAAAACCTTTTGTACCTGTTAAAATTAATTATGATGAAACAATAGAATAAATTTTGGAGGAATTAATTATGTTATATTTATTTTTACTTCCTGTTGTAATTATAGCTTTACTTTTTACACCTGTGATTATTGCTGTAAAAAAGAAAAAAGGTGAAAAATCCATAAGAAATGCACTTGTTGCAAATTTCTGCACATTCTTCGGTGTAATGGTTATCTTTACAGCTTTACCTATCGGAATGTACGCTTCGGCTGAAGAAGCACCATCTGAAAGTGCAGTTGTTTCCGAAACTGCTGAAACAGAAGAAGCTGCAGCAGATATATCTGATAAAGGTATTGGATATATTGCAGCAGCACTTGCTGTAGGTCTTGGCTCTATAGGTGGTGGACTTGCCGTTGCTGCAGCTGCTCCTGCCGCAATCGGAGCAGTAAGTGAAGACCCTAAGTCCTTCTCAAAATCTCTTATTTTTGTTGCTCTCGGTGAAGGCTGTGCACTTTATGGCTTCATTATTGCACTGCTTATGCTGTTTATGTAACAATCCGGAGGAAGTATGCAGTTTTATTTGATAAGCGATAACGTTGATACACAAATGGGAATGCGTCTTGCCGGTATAGAAGGGGTTGTTGTTCATACAGCTGATGAAGTTAAAGAAGCAATTCAATTTGCAACTGATAATAATGAAATCGCTGTTGTACTTGTAACGAAAAAGCTTGTTGATTTATGCAGTGATTTAATATATGATTACAAGCTTAATTGCAAACGACCGCTTATTGTTGAAATTCCTGACCGTCATGCAACGACAAATGTTGCCGAAACAATATCATCTTATATTGAAGCGGCAATAGGACTTAAAATATAAGCGTCCCTAATATTTATAAAGGCAGGGGAATAATACTATGGTTACTGATAATGAGAAATTGAATAAATTCATTAATGCCGTAAATGATGAAATTGACAGTAAAATTAAAAGCATTATTGATAATGCGGAAAATGAAAAAGAATTAATACTTAAACAAGCTGAACAGGAAGCAGAAGAAGCTGCTGATAAATATTTTAATGTCAATTTTCAGAAAAACGATAAGCAATTTGTCAGAGATATTTCCTGTGCAGAATTAAATGCAAAAAAATCTGTAATACAACATAGAGAGAAGCTTGTTGATAGTTTATTCAAAAACGTTGAGCAGAATTTAATAAGCTTTAAAAGTACTCCGAAGTATATTGATATGCTTATTAAAAATTTGTTGATGATGCATATTTCAGATGGTGCTGAAATTTATTTGTGTTCCGATGATATGAAATACGCAGATTTAATAAAAAAAGCTATACCTTCAAAAAATA
>JAZQBN010000062.1:0-1668 GCA_045545795.1 Oscillospiraceae bacterium | reverse complement strand
TGTTGAAAGTGAGGTTGAGGAATAATGTTAGGCGATGACGCAAGTATGGTATTTATGGAGCTTATAAAAAGGCTTCTTGAAATTATCAAAACAGTATCAGACGGACATTACAGAAACAGAGGGGCAAAGACCAAACAGCCGAAGAAACCTAAAATCAAAATGGGCAAGCTCTCTAAAGCTGATTTCAATAAGCTCCGTGACAGCGGTACGAATTTCAGTTATGTTACACTTCCAAAGGAAAAACTTGCAGACCTTGAAAGAGATGTAAAAAGACTTGGCGGCTCATTTTTTGCAACAAAGCTTGAAAATGGCAATAATGCTGTTGTTGCTGTTCCCCAGCAGTATATGGAAATGGTAAGCACAGCAATGAAGCATATTGTTGCTGATGAAATGTGCAGTGCAGCTGATAAGCTGAAAATCAAGGACGGAGAGGGTAAGGTTGACGAAGCTGATATGAAGCTTACTGCGGACATTCTCCGAGGATATGACATTCCCGTGTATTCCTTTAAGAGTTCAGACGGCAGATATATGAATGTTGTCCCTGATGAATTTGACGGACAGTATGAAGCTGCTATGAAAGAGGTACGGACTGTATCCGAACAGCTTAAAAAGGTGCAGATTACAAGGTATGAGCAAACCTCACCGCTTGACAGCCTTGACGTATTTGCTGTAAAACTTTCTCCCGAAGCGGCAAAGGCTTTATATATGCAGGCAAAGGAAAAAGGACTTGATATTAAGTTTGCGAAGGAAGGCGAACAGGATATAGCGGTTTATCCTGCCGAGCTTAAAAACGAAATCGACAGCTTACAGCAGAATGTTTCTGACGGCGTGGAGGAAAGCGAACAATATCTGATTGATGTTAAGGATAATACCGTCACAATGGATATTGGAAAGCTTCTTATGGGAGAGGACGAAGCAACATATTTTGTGAGAGTTCCAAACACAGCAGGCAGAGATTATATGTATATAAATAAGTCTGATGTGGAGCTTATCAATGACAATAAGACCATTTCAATGAAGCTTGATATGAAGAAATCCTATCGCATTTTTGACGCAGAGGGCAATCTGAAAACAGGAAGAACAGGAGCACAGCTTTCCCGTTCATACAATACAAAAAGTATGTATGCGGATAAAAATACCGAGGTTGTAAAATACGGCGTAGGTATGGAGCGTGTGGAGCTGTACAACAAGGAGCAGAACAAGCTCATTAGTCTTGGAATTGACAGTGCCGATAAGATCCGTTCAGAAATGCTTGAACAGGGAATATCAGCAAGAGCCGCAGAACGTCTGCTTGCCGATATTGACAAACAGCTTCCTGACAACTACAAGAGTATTTTCAATTATACAGCAGAAAAGACAGAAATCGTGTATGATGATATTCCAAACATCGGACAGCTCCTTGCACAGTGTCAGCTTGCCCATCAAGTTATCGGAAAGGCTGAATGTGTGGGCAAACTTCCGCAGGGTGTAGGTGAAATGTGCTGTGTTTTCGATGAGAGCAGTAATAAATATGCGGTACTTACGGACTTTTCAAAGGATAGTGTTCTTGAAATCCTTGATACAATGGGATTTGAAAAGCTCACAGCGGAAAGAATTGCAGACAGAGTAGCGGAAACCGAGGATATTCATATAGAGAATAAGCAGACAGAGCTTGCACCAAAGACCTTT
>JAZQBN010000061.1:0-4553 GCA_045545795.1 Oscillospiraceae bacterium | reverse complement strand
TACGATCCGACTTCAATTCATCATAGCTAATACAACTTTTTTCAACTTTTACTTTTTTCATATTACCAATCCTTTCATTTTAGAGGTTTTCCCTCTTTCACTATACTAATTATATCATATATAGCACGCATATACAAGATGAATTATAGCCAAAATATATCTTTTTATTTGTGCGATATGTATATAGCAAGCATATATAAAATGTGATATAATAATAGCCGAGGTGATACAGATGGGTGCAACATACAACGAAGCACAAAAAAAAGCAAGTATAAAATACCTTGCAGACAAAACTGAGAGCATACAAATCAGAGTCCCCAAAGGCAAGAAAGAAGAATACAAAACACAAGCAGCTGAACACGGTTTAAGCCTTAACGCTTACATTGTGCAGCTTCTCGAAGCGGACAAACGGCAGGATTTATAAATCTTGCTGTTTTTTTATTAAAATATTCCACGTTCTTCAACATACATTTTAAACGTATATTCTTTAAATTTTTCATCATCCTTTTTATAAAACAGATATTCCAAATATGTAGACAATAAGCACATCAATGTAAATACTATGATTGCAAAAATAAAAGCAAATATTAAACTCAAAAAAATCACTCCTTTCCTTTATTCCGTTCCTTTTGTACTCGGTGCTTAGCATAATCAACATCAATTGATACATACGTCATCGGCTCAGGCACTGACAGCTTCAAGATTGACCTTGCATTTTTTGCGAATTCCTCGAAGGCATATAAACGCTCCTGGGCAAGCATTAACTCCACACAATCTATTGCATCACAATCACGATACCGTAAACGTTGCCGAAGCTCTCGAACATCGGCTTCAAGCCTGTCACGGTTGTTATTCAGATATGCCATAAATATTTCCTTTTGCTTCATTATAATTCAGCCTTTCCGATAATTTCATAAATTCTGTCATAATCATCTTGTGGAATGTTGGCAGCTCTCAGGCTCTGCAATATCAAATCAATATCATTTTTATACAGCGAAATTTTATAAGGTCGCTCTTCATCGGCGGCGAGTGTCTTAGGTTCTGGAGCTGTCACAATCATTTCTTCCGCCAATTCTTCCGCTATTTCGTCAATATGAACTTGTTCTTCAATAAATGTCCCCTGCTCTATGTATTTTTCTATTTTGTCCGCAACGTCATAAAACCTATAGTTCTCACTACCATAAATACGATGAAACAGCGTAAGCGAATTCAATTCAATTGTACAACTTCCATTTCCATCATCAACAATAATAAGTCGTTCTTTTTTTCGTTTTTCTCGCATACGTTCACCAATTAAGGAAGCAAGCTTTCCGACATCTTTATCATCACAATAACATTCATACAGCTGACGTTTAAAACCGAGTTTTCCGCAAACTACATCAATAATTGTATCGTGCATCCACTTTTCTTTAGCTTTAGCAAGCTCATTTTTCTTCTCACGCAACTGTTTTATAGTTTCCTCGGGCTTTGGTTCTATTACCTTAATCTGTTCATCGGAGAGCGAGAGCAGTTCCGCTAACTGACTGTAACTAAATTTTTTGTATTCGTGAAGCAACGTATAATTGCCCGATATAAAAGAAGAACTTTGACCTATAGCAGCACGTTTCACAATTTCGTGATTGCAAAATCTATCATACACCCTTATAAAATTCCTCGTGGATGATTTTTTAAAACCCAGCTCGACAGCAGCATAATCACAAACGCTGTCATAACCCAATTCAGAATAATAATGATAATGTTCGCATTCCCAGAGCCTGAACCCGATTTCAACGAAATTCGAGGTTATATTGTAAACGCATTGTTTAATACGACTCGTTATTGTTTCAAGCTGTGTTTTAGAATGCTTACTAAACTGCTCATTTAAATATGAGTCCATTTCCAATACGCCACAAGGCTTCATAAGCGTATCGAAATTCTTTTTTGCTTCTTCAGACATCGATTTTTTTACTGTTACAGACTCTTTTTCAGCAATCACTTCAAAATCATCAATATTTTCAAATGCTGCACTATTCATCATCTACAATCAACCCCTTTTTCTTCAATTCGTTGTGCTTCTTTATTTTATTTCTGTTATAGTATCGTAAATCATTATCATTCAGACTTGCAACCAAATCATACAAGTCATTTTCAAACGGTGAATTTTTCGCTTTATTGTAATATGCAACGTGTGAAGCAATACCAGACAGCGCACAATTTTTTCGCCGTTCTACATCAAGTTCAATTTGATATTTTCGGATAATATTATAATTCAAGTCATTTCCAAGCTCATAGGGCTTACAGTTCTGCAAACGCTTCCACCATCTTGCAATAGGACGTTTCAGCCTTTGGACTTCTCCCCACTCTCCCTTGTAATTGATAAATCTAATGCAGCCGTTGTGCTCATACTCTCCGCCGCAAGTAAGCTTGTCAAGTATCGTCTGATAACATTCAAAAAGATTATAAATACTTTGCTTTACTCCTGTTTCAGTAGTTACAAGCGGAATATCAAGGCGGTCATAATATTTACGTTTTGTCTGAAATTCTATGTTGCATACAACCGTTAAATCAGGTACCAGAGTATCAGCAAGTTTTTTATAACTCTTTGCAGGTGTATCAGGATTTTCATTCATTTGCAATATCTCAAGCTTTATAGCTGGATTTTCTCCGTAACACATATACCAGGCACAACGAGCCTTTTGTATAGCATCATATTTCACATAGATAAAAGCTTTTTCAAGCAGAAACTTATCATACTGGCTTATCAATCCGCAGTCATACCAAACATTTATAAAGAATTGTTTGTAGCCCATTTCAATAACTTCCTTTGATTTGTTGTAGACTCTCAAAAAAATGTTATTACTCTTACGT
This sequence comes from Oscillospiraceae bacterium, assembly GCA_045545795.1. GTDB lineage: Bacteria > Bacillota > Clostridia > Oscillospirales > Ruminococcaceae > RGIG8773. The sequence continues at coordinate 1,706 of JAZQBN010000061.1, read as the reverse complement.
CTGCCAAGTGTGAAATAATCAGAATACACATCATCATCAAAAAAATATCCCTCTTTATGCCAGCGCTTAAACTCTGAAATTTGCATTTCGTGAAGTAATTGTTCGGGAAAGAAGTGCAGCACATCTTGTATGTAGTTAGTATGAAAAGCATAATCAAGGCGGTTTTCCTGTACCCTGCTGACCTTTATACCAAATTCATCAAGAATTCTTGTGATGATATTAACTGAATCATCAAAGGAAGCTCTTGCACCCATAGTCCAAAGATAATTACTACGGAGCTGCACAAATATCGGCGGAGTATCTTTATTAGGCGGACTTTGAGCAACGAACACATCAAAGCAGTCCTGTTTACCGAAGTGGAGCGAATAGAAACCGAACCCGAAGAACGGCTTGACCTCGATACCCTTGGCGATATTCTCAAAAACGTCCTGAGGTTCTCCGCTGCTCTCAGCGACGTCCTTAACACTCCGAAGAAATCCGCAAAAGCTTTGTTTCATCTCATCTGACTTCCAATCCTCTATAGCTGGATATACAACATAATACAAAGTATCAATATGATTGATAAATTTTTGTTGTGTGTAGTCGAACCACTCTACAAGCTTTTCTTCCGACATCTCGGAAAATATCTTGTAACGCTGAAAATCTTTACTATCCATTTTATCACAACCTTTTTTGCAAAAATTTTGAAAATTCCTGCAATTTTTTTTTATGACTTTTTCCCGATTTTTCGGGATTTATTTCACCTGTCTATAAAAATTTGGTGGGGCGTGTTACAAGCCTGCCCCAGCTACAAAAATACCCGAATTTCATCGGGTATTTTTTTGTAATTCATTTTCAGCTGCAGCTTCCCGGGGACGTGCGTTGTTTTGAATTACATTGTTTTTTGTAATTCATTTCGCCTAAAGCAGCTCAGACCAAGAAAACAATTTTGTATTACATATTTTAGTCGTTATAAACATCATATTCTTCATATGTAATACACTCATATACAGGACACTCATCAACTGTACAAATAAACATATGACAGAATGGCGAACCGTCACCCATTTCTTCACATTTGCTTTTATCATATCCACAAACAGAACAATCACAATAATGATTACACATTATTTACCACCTCAATTGTAATTCATTTTTTTGCTTAAGCAACGCTGATGAGCGAAGCAGCTGCGGATTATTGTATTACATTACAACAGGAGTTTACATACTGCTCTATCCTTTGGAGCTTATCAAGGACAGCTCGCTTTTTATCAATTTCAATATTATATTGCTCAATCCGATTTTTATACAACTTTTCCTGACGTTTAAGCTCGGCTTCCTTTTCCATACAGTACATCACCATATTGCAGAATTTTTCATTGAAGCCCTCGCCGTTCTGCTGCTCTATGTACTCAGCTACCTTTTCAGTTATTCGGATTGATTTCTGTATGTTCTTTGGTGATTTCATTATTACAACCTACCTTTTCAAATACTTTCTGCAAATCAGAATTCTCATATTCTAATTTTTCAATTACTTTTTCCATAACAGAAAGTCTATACTTTTTCAAATTAAGTTCTTGCATACACTGGCTGTATTTAAAAAGTAACCTCATATACAAAATACCAAACAATAAAATAATACCTGTTATCACCAATAGATAAATTATATCAACATTCATTATATATCACCCTCATACATTTTTCTCTGTACTTCATTAAAAACATAT
>JAZQBN010000060.1:0-4105 GCA_045545795.1 Oscillospiraceae bacterium | reverse complement strand
ATCACGATGTAATACAAATACAGACACAAGGATTCTCTGAAATTATGATGTATATCAGCCGAAATTCCCATTACAGTAATAAAACTCAAAGATAGAAATATGAAATACACAGTGCTGTCAAGATATAGATTTACAATCTCTTTCAAATACCACTTTTTTCTGTTGATACAACGTGAGAAATAATAAACCGAACCTGTGCAAAAATGCCTGTACAACTCAATACCCGAAATCACCTGAAATATAACTGACGGAAAAAAGCAGAGCATAATTTTTCCGATATATGATGCATTCCCCCCACAAAGTGCGAATTCGCTGAAGCTCAGTTTTAATACAATATCACTCAAAAGCATTTCGTTCGCAGTTCCTGTATAAATTATGCCATAAAACAAACCGAACACAACTGCGAATATGATGTATTTCCAACGCTGCATTATATCGCCTCTTTTCCTTTATATCGGGCAATGGCTATTGAAATCAGAAATAATACCAATGATATCATCGGAAACAGAAGATCAAACTTTTCGCTTGCATCAAAGGACATAAGATAAAAAACATAGTTCATTGGAAAGTTTATTTTTCTTCCAACTGCACTTAAAAGAGTCAGTATCAGATAAGCAGGAAGCAGAGCAAGAATTTTGTATTTCATAATATTTGTCATTGATAATCCGACGGTAAATGCTGCAAATGCGGCAGCAACCGAAGAAAACATAGCTATGTAAACGATGTAATAAAAATACGGATTTGATTTCCACAGGGATGAAAGCCAGTATTTTTCTACCTGTTCGAGATACATCGGATCAAAAGTAGAAAGGTTACTTTGGTCGCCTATAGCTTCAATCGGAAAGGTAATTATATTCAGTATATACTCAAAAAGCTGCGGAAGTGCAAAGACAATAAATGTCATTATAAACACCGCTATGATTTTTCCGTAGTAATAATTCCTGTTTCCGAATTTTGAACGGAGATATACTTCTGTGCCGTTATCTTTATCCTTTAAAAATGAAAGAGATGCAGGGAATGCGAGCAATATAGGGAAATACTGCATAAAATAAAATCCCCATTTGCCGTATGTATTAAGCAGCGTCATTTTCATAGGGTGAATCAATCGGGTAATATCGTAGCCGTAAAAATCACGTAGATTTTTTGCAAAATTGATTACTATAAAAGCATATATCACCGCAATTGATAAAATAAAAATTTTATGCTTTGATATTATTTTCATCTGTGTTTTTATTGAACTAAACAGCATAAAATCACCTCCTGATTTCAGTATATCACTTCATTTTTATATGGTCAATGACATTAAGAAAGTGTTAAGATTAACAAGCTGAACTTTAAGAAAATTTTAAGAAAAAGTCATACAAAAATATAGATGAAAATGGATAAAGCTGTTTTTGAGGGCTAAACTGCTGTCGTATTTCTTCCTTGGTATATTCAGAATTTATAAATCTCACACATCTATTTAGCGTTATGGAGAATTTTCTCTATTTTATCAGCTAAATATTCCAATCCTGCTCATCATAGTTTGGTTTGTATTGACAAAAAGCGTGTACCGCATTGCAGTACACGCCCGTTTAATTTAATCCAATTTTCATCAACAAAATAAGTTCATCAGTAAATCTGTAATACTGTTTTATTGTTTATAAAACGACAAATTGGTTATTGTCTATCGTTATCAACTCGACTTCATCGCCAATGAATTTTCTGCACATCTGAATTTCTGCTAATCCTCTCATATCAAAATGACAAAGCACATACTTATCTGTAAGTCCAAGTGCAGAAAAATCGCCATTATCAATATGGTTATTGTCATCAAAGTTTTTGACATATTCAATATTCGGACAAGCCAGATACGCCCCTGCTGAAAATCCAAGATAATCAGCACCATTTTTTATTTGATTTTTTATGAATGTATCAAGATTGAATTTTTTCACTTTATACAACAGCTGAAAAGTATTTCCACCAAGAACAACAATATATCTGAATTGTTGATTCTTTATTTCATCGGGATTTTCCTCATCAAATACAATAATATCAGCTTTATTAAAGCCCAGCAATGAAGCAAAGTATTTTTTCTTTTCTCCTGTTTCAATTCCAAACATTGTTGCAAGTGGAATTATAAGCATCTTTCCCGTTTTATCTGTTATTATCTTTTCTAATTTTTGTCTTGTTTCAGGTGAACTAAAACCACAAGAACCTAATACAAGCATATTTGCACCTCCTCAAAACGGATAATCTTCATCAATATTTGTAATAAATCTATGTCCGTCAAAATCATTACGTTTCTTTTCAAACAGCAATCTCAATATTTCTGCTGCTTCATAGGAGGATAACGGAGCAGGATTATCAGGCTTTCCGTCAGTACGAATCCAACCAGGATGAACACAGAAGATATTGATTGATTTATCGTCCTTAAAAGTATTTACAAGATTCATAGTTGCCATATTCAAAGCAGCTTTTGCCATTCCGTAATCAATAAGATTGGTACGATAACACTTTGATATACTGCCTGCTTCCGATGATATATTTATAATTAACGCTTTCATTTCACTTTTTTTCAGTAAGGGATAAAAGGCTTTTATAACTCGCATTGCTCCTACTGCTGTAATATCAACTGTTTTGGCAATATAATCAAGATTTGCGTCAAAAAATCCCTTATCGCAGTCAGGAGATACTGAAACTGCATTATTTATCAACAAATCAATGTGTGATAACGTTTTTGAAAGCTCCTCCGCTGCTGCCTGTACTGACTCCGTACTTCCTATATCCATAGTAAGTATTGTCAACTTATTGCCGTACTTTGTTTTTAATTCTTCAAGTTCTGCACAGGGCTTTCTTACTGTTGCCACTACGTTATCCCCTGCTTCAAGATAGCGGAGAACCATATTAAAACCAAGCCCTACCGCTTTTCCTGCTCCTGTAATCATTACATTTTGTGACATATTTTACCTCCGAATTACTATTTTCCATTCAGAATCCTGTCATACTTTTCGTAATCAGGATAAATTTTATTAAGATCACGATGAAAATCAGCAGAATGATTCTGATGAATATAGTGCATATATTCGTGATAGAATACGCTGTATATACATTCAATCGGATAATCCATAAGCCGCAGATTAATTGAAAATCTTCCGGATTTCACATTACAACTGCCCCACCGTGATTTCATAAGCTTGACCGTGATAAAAGAAAACGGCACATTATATCCCGCTTCAATAAATCGCTTATACACTTCAATATTAATGTCAATGAAAATATTTCTGCATTGATCGAATTTCCAATTCCAGATTATATCACGAATACGCTGATTATCCTTTGGAGTAAGGGTATATACAACAACCTTCTTACCGTCAAACTGTACCCGTTCAGGACAATCGTCGATTATTTCAACTGGCAATTTCTCTCCAAGATACATTGTACTTGTTATATCATCATCAACTTTTTCTTGATTCTTCTTTATCTTCTCGATTATTGATATAAATTTATCCTTGTCCTGTTCAAGCAGTTCCAGTATATATTTTTCAGGAACTGTTTTATTTGCGGATATATACACAACTCCGTCAGACTTTACCCTGATATTTATGTTTTTAACAGACTTTCTTTCAATAACGTAACTTATTTCTTTCCCATTAAGATTTATAGTTTTTATTGATTTTCTCTTTTCTTTTAATATCCAAGTTCTTTTTAGATAGGCAATGATTTATTTCACCTATCGCAGCTACATCAATTATATCACATCTGCTTTTTTATTGCAAGATTTCATCAAAATTTCAAAGACTGCTTATATATAAAATTCCGCCTGTGGAGTGAGCCACGGGCGGTCGTCTGTAATATTTGGTTATACAACGTTTGGTTTATGACATCACATTATTTCTCAAAGATTGAAATTGAATCTCCGTCAGAACAATACATCGCAAATTTATCATATTCAGGCGTAACGATATAAAAATCCTCAATAAGACCGTCTGTTTCAGCAAGTACAGATAGAATTTCTTCTATGTATCCCTCATAAACCCAACCATCAGATAATATCAAAAATAATTTTTTGTTCCAGTCATATTCCAACAGTTCTTTAATTTTAGATAGCGAAGCATCCCAATCA
>JAZQBN010000059.1:0-2978 GCA_045545795.1 Oscillospiraceae bacterium | reverse complement strand
CTGTGATGTCTCCTGTATTCACAGGGAGCATATCATCAGGCGAAGCGTCAGAGGCTTCATTATTATCAGCGGATGTTTCCGTGTTGCTTTCTGAAGGTGCTTCAGAAGCTTCAGAATCGCTTTCAGCGGCGTTTGTGCTGTCAGATGTATTGTTTGTCGTTTCAGACTCCAAAACGCTCTCTGTGAGGCTGTCAGAAGCTCCTGTGACGTTTTCGGGAATAATTACTTCTACTTGCGGCTTTGAGTCAACGACCGAACTCGTCAGACTGTCTGAATCGGATGGAGCTGTACCGCTGCAAGCGGTCATCGTACAACTCATAATTACCATAATACTTGTAAGAATCGCTTTCAACTTCATAGTTATTACCTCTTTCCTAATATTTGATTGTTTCACCGTATTCAATCTTCTGAATACGAAGAATATTGGAAGTCAGGTCAAGCCCGTTCCAATTGTATGTTCCCCAAGAACCTGTTGTAGAAACGCCACTGGGCAAATCATAGCCATCGTGAATAAACTCAACAATACATTTTCCAGTGTCGCCGAACCAATGAAATCTTCCATCCGCAATACCGTCTCCGTTTGCGTCGTCAGCCATACCTTTGCTATCACAGATGGATACTGTGAATTGAGTCCCGTTCTCCAACTCTATAAGAAAACGGTCTCCTACCACACCGTAGAATAATCCCATTGCACAGCAATAATCACCGTATTCGTTTCTGCGGATATTGGTTTCGGTAATCGGGTCAACAACTGAACCAGCAATTGCTCCTGAAGACGGCATACGAGTCAGACCAGAGGCTCGTTCGCCAGCAAAACAATTCGTCACTCCTTCCTCTCGTTCGTATTCCTGAATTACTGTAACCTGTTCGGTTTTACCTGTCACAGTTTTAGGAACACAAAGAAAATCGTCTGCCGACTCCCCTTCAAACAACAAAGGGATTACGGTAATATGATAAACAGAGTTTTCACGAAGCCCAGTCAAATACCAAAGGTCATTTTCTTTCTGGACGAAAGTGATGTTCTCTGAATACGCTGCATCAGTAGTTACATCAATCTGATAACTTCTGTTTGTATCGCCGTCCCAAGACAACTTCAAACAAGAAACGGAAATTGTGCTTGCTTCAAAATTGGATACAGTAAGCTTTTCTTTTGAAATCACGGTTGTTGCAGGCTCTGTAGTCACTGCAAACTCTTCAGTGGTCTGCTCAACAGCAGATGCAAGCAGCTCATCTTCTTGTGTTTCCACAAGTTGTGTCTTTACATAATCGTCTGTTTCAGCAGCAGGTGCATTCACGGTGCTGGTAGTATTTGCAACCGTGAGAATCGCAATTAACGCTGCCAATGTTCCTTTGAATCTCAAATCTACTCTCCTCTTATTCTTTCTCCACTGTTCTTTGAGATGTAAATTTCTTCATTGTATCAGCAAGCACTTTTGCTTGTTCAAGATAAAATGTTCTCGGTTTATCAATTCCTGTTTCCATCAAAATGGAATCAAAATTGCTTTTTATTACATCACAAAGTTCTATGAAATACTTATCTAAATGTGGCGGTGTCCAAGTATCGCTTCTGCACAAAAAGATAAGGTCGAAGCTCTGACCTTTCAGTTCTGCAAAAGACAGCTTCAGACAATCTTCCACTTTGCCACCTTTTCCAAACAGCTCATCCAGTCCGAACATATCTAAAGAAACGGGATTGGCAAGCCACGAAAAGTCAAGTCCCTTTTTGTTTTCGGTTTGTCGTTTGCATAAATGCGTTATCCAGTTGCCGCAGTCCATTTCTGGATTGTGATTTACAATGTCGTGGTGCATATCCGCATTCACAAGCTCCATTGGTTCGCCGTCATCATTTTCGCAGATGAAGTCGTAAATGTGCTTATGAGAATTGGTAATCATCACAGGGACATTGCTTGATTGCTCCAAAAGAAGCTGCTCCAGAAGCTCCAGTTCATTATCCAAAATGCCGATAGCATTTAACTGGTCTGCATTGTTTGCGTAATGGCTTGCCCAAACAACTTCAGATAAAAAGGTTGGGTTATCTACGCCGTCGGGATAAAGAGCAAGCTGCTCTTTGGTGACATCCTGAAAGAAATCGAAATCAATGCTTAATACCTTCATATCAATCTTCTTCCAATTCAATTTGTGTCACGCAGGAAACGGGAACTTGTTCAACTGCAATGCCAAGAACATCACATACAGTATAGTAAGGTTTTCCGTACAGTGAAGTGTCTTCCAGAATAAAAACTCTTTTCTTATGTGACTGCTGATACAAAAGCTTGCTGGCTTCTGTTTGACATCCGCACGCAAGCATTTCTGCTTCAGACGGAAGCAGCATTCCTCTTCCGATTTTCTTGACAAAATGCAACACGTTCGGGTCTTCGCTTCGCAAGAATGCAGGAAAGTCGATGTATGGTGCAAGTCTGTGCTTGCTTAACTCCACTACTTCAGTCCAGAAAGCTTCGGTGCTTTCGTTTTTCTTCAATCGTTCAAAGTTTGTCATTCAAATTCTCCTTTCAAAGGAATTTCTTTCCCTCTATTCTCCACAATCCATTCTTCTAATTTTTCGGAATCTACATAATACGTTCTGCCGATTTTCAGCACGGGAAAGCCGTCGGTTTTCATCAAAGCTAAAGCTTTGTTTCTGCCAATTCCAAACATCGTTTGAATATCCTGCACTTTATAGAATCTTTGAGTTGCTCTTTCGGGTTGGTTTGTCATACCATCACCCCTTTACATATACATAAGAACGATTTTCAAAAGCACTAACAGCACAAGATGTGCTGGATAGAAAAATCTACAAAGTGTCTTTGTGAATCTTCCTGCAAGAAATTTCTTGAAGCTCTCTCCGAAAACAAAGCATTTCTGGTTGCAAGCTCCGAACCAAATCGGGAGCAGCACGAGGTAAGTAACCAGATACATCGGAATAGATTCTCCCATTGTAAGAATGTAAAGAGAAATGGAAAGCACTTGCCACGCCTTCT
>JAZQBN010000058.1:0-109017 GCA_045545795.1 Oscillospiraceae bacterium | reverse complement strand
CTCAACGAGCAGCTGAAAAAGATGAAATAAAAAAACAAGCCGTTTCCAATTTTGGAAACGGGATTAGCCTGTCGATAAAGTCGACAGGCTAATGAAAAATGAATAAAGAATAATGAATAGTGAATAGTTAAGGTGTCCGCTTTGCGGACATTTTTAATATCATTGCCGAAGGCAATTCCTTAATTATTCATTCTTCATTATTCAATATTCACTATTCATTGTCGAAAAGTCTTTTTCGACAAACTTAAGCCGTTTCCAATTTTGGAAACGGCTTAACGTTTTTGTGGAATTATCTGTTGTTGATAAGTAAGCTTATCTATTATTGATAAGCTTTGTGAGCTCAACTGGGTCAACAATCTTGCCATCCTTGTAAACACGCATATTACCGGAAGCAATTTCATCGATGAGGATAACTTCGTCGTTGTTGTAACCGAATTCGAACTTGATATCCCAGAGGTCAAGACCGATTGTCTTGAGGTCGTCAGCAACAATCTTAGTAATCTTGAGAGTCTGTTCCTTCATGCTGTCGAACATAGCCTTGTTCATAACGCCGAGAACTTCAAGACCTTCGCTTGTTACGAGTGGGTCACCCTTAGCGTCATTCTTGAATGTGCACTCAACGTAACCGCCGTCGATAACAGTGCCGTCTTCCATATATTCGCCGTATCTTCTGATGAAGCTGCCTGTTGCAACAAGGCGGCAGATAACTTCAAGACCGTGACCGAAAACAGTTGCAGGGAGAACTTCCATTGTAGCGTTGTCGATGTCAGCACTTACATAGTGAGTCTTGATGCCTGCTTCCTTGAGCTTTTCAAAATAGTAAACGGAAGTCTGGAGGTTAGCCTTGCCGATACCGTCGATTGTAAGACCAACAGTATTCTCGCCCGGGTCAAAAACGCCGTCCTTGCCTGTGCAGTCGTCCTTGAACTTGAGCATTACATTGCCGTTTTCAAGCTTGTAAACGTCCTTTGTTTTGCCTGTGTAAATCTTTTCCATAGTGATAACTTCCTTTCATTTATTGGAATTCAAACTAAACTTGATTATGTATGAGTGGAGCACGTCCACCCGATAGAATTATTCCCACTCAATAGTACCGATTGGCTTCGGAGTAAGGTCATAAAGAACACGGTTGATACCTTCAACCTCGGAAGTAATACGAGCAGTAATCTTGTGGAGAAGCTCATAAGGAATTTCCTCAATTGTAGCACTCATAGCGTCTGTTGTATTTACAGCACGGATTATAGCAGGCCAGCCTTCGTAACGCTTGCTGTCCTTAACACCAACGCTCTTCATATCAGGAACAGCAATGAAGTACTGCCAAACTGTTTCGTTAAGCTTTGCGTTGTCAAATTCTTCACGGAGAATAGCGTCAGCCTCACGGAGTGCATTAAGACGGTCACGGGTGATTGCACCGAGGCATCTTACGCCAAGACCAGGGCCGGGGAATGGCTGACGGTCAACCATTGATGCAGGAAGACCAAGTGCCTTGCCCACAACACGAACTTCATCCTTGTAAAGAAGCTTTACATTTCAACAAGTTCAAACTGCATATCTTCAGGCAGGCCGCCAACGTTGTGGTGAGCCTTTACGCCATCGCTTTCGAGAATGTCGGGGTAGATTGTACCCTGAGCAAGGAAAGAGATACCTTCGAGTTTACCTGCTTCTTCGTCAAACACCTTGATGAATTCGCCGCCGATAATCTTACGCTTCTTTTCAGGCTCGGAAACGCCTGCAAGAAGGTCAAGGAAGCGGTCTGTAGCGTCAATATAGATAAGGTTAGCGTCAAGCTGGTTTCTGAAAACCTCGATAACCTGTTCGCTTTCGCCTTTTCTCATAAGTCCGTGATTAACGTGTACGCAAACAAGCTGCTTGCCGATAGCCTTGATTAAAAGTGCAGCAACAACGGAGCTGTCAACGCCGCCTGAAAGTGCAAGAAGAACCTTCTTGTCACCGACCTGTGCACGCACCTCGGCAATCTGTTCTTCGATAAACTTTTCAGCAAGCTCAGGTGTAGTAATTCTTGCCATTGAGTCCGGTCTTACATTACTCATAGTAAACTCTCCTTTACTCAAATTAAAAATATGAAAATATCATAACACATTCTTTCTTATTTTTCAATACCTTTTCTGCAACTTTTTTATATTTTTTTTCATTTTGTGCAACGTGAAAATCACAGATTGACGTTGTTGGTGAATTGTGGTATAATATTACCATATAAATCGGCTGAAAATGCAAAATATGAAAGATTTGAAAATGGAAATTGCAAAAACGATGTATACAGCTAATGGAGGAACTTCTATGATAAATCCAAAACCAAGTGACATTTCTCCCTGTGAAAGAGAATTGCTGTCGCACTTGAAAGGACGTCCCGGGGCATATCTTGGCAGAGTCGAATTATCACGCTTTGTTCATTGGTCACACGGTTACGACAGTGCAATACAGCTTGTCGATTTATCGGAGCAGCATATTCTTCTTCCTGACGGTTTGCAAGAATTTGCAGCACTTAAATATCTCGGTGAAACTCAAACTGCAAAAGGGTGGTTTACCTTAATACTTGAAGCCGTGTCCGATGAAGAAAAGGCTTTTTGGATATTTTTTGAAATGCTTGACGAATATCTCATAAGCCTTGGCTATGAACCAATTCCCGATTGGAAAGAAATAAAGGATAATATACAATATTTGAACTGTTGGAGGAACCCCAATGCCTATAATAAAAACACTCAAAAAAATCCGTGACAATTACGTTATAAATCAGGTCAGAAAAACAAAGCTTCCCAAGTTTCCCAAAAGCGAAACAGTACGCTTACGCTGTACCTTTTCGGGACGTGTCCAGAAGGTCGGCTTTCGTTTGGAAATGAGCGAAATGGCGAAAAGACTCGGTCTGACGGGTTGGTGCAGAAACCTTGAAAACGGCGATGTGCAGGCTGAAATTCAGGGTTCGTGGAAGAAAATTGATTATCTCATATGCTTTATGGAAACGCCGTGGCGAATAAGCGTTGTTAAAAGAGTTATAGAAAGACTGCCGCTGGTTATGGACGAAAAAGGCTTCGATATTTCAAAATAACTATTGATTTAGTTTTTCCAAAGTGGTATAATTTATTCAGTTTTATTTTATGTAAAGGGAGATTGCTATGGACTTTTCAAAAATCAATTTCGGCGTTGACGGCGACAGCATTACCGCTTGGGACCAATGGTCACGCTATGTTGCAGATAACCTTGGAATGGCTTCACGCCACAATGTTGCGGTAGGAAGTGCGGTGTGGTACAAGCGTATTCTTACTTCAACTGACGGAAGGACAGTTACAACTCAGAATTATGATGACCCGAATTTCGCAGGAATAAGTGACGGCTGGGAGCCTACAAATGACCTTGTTGAGCTTCAGAAGCGTGCCAATAACTGTGCTGTCGTACATATTCAGCGTTACATTTCAGATATAAAGAACGGTGTTGCACCAAAGCCTGATATCTTTGCTTTTGCAATGGGCACAAATGACGACATCAATCACCTCGGAAACGCTGAAACAGCTTTGCAGGGCAAAACACCGGACGACGTTGACCTGTTCTGTGAGGCAGGTGCAATGCGTTGGTGCTTGCAGAGAATTATGGAGGAATTCCCTGACGCAAGAGTGTTCGTGCTGACTCCGCTGCAGACAGCAAATCCTGAGCATAACCGCAAGACTGAAATTCAGATTGAAACAGTATTGAAAAAGGTTGCAGGTGCAATGGGTGCACAGGTTATCGACTGCTATCACAACTGCGGTATCTGCGAAAAATTCGAGGTTATCGGCGGTGAGGGAAGATATCTTGCAGACGGACTGCACCCCAAGATAAACGGACAAAATCTCCAGGGTGCTTATGTGGCAAAGGAAATCCGCAACAATTATTTCTGATTATAAAAGGGTATCGGACAAAAAACGATACCCTTCAGTTTGTCAAAAAAGACTTTTTGACAATGAATAGTGAATAATGAAGAATGAAGAATTAATAATTAAGGAATTGCCTTCGGCAATAATATTAAAAATGTCCGCAAAGCGGACACCTTAACTATTCACTATTCATTATTCTTTATTCATTAGCCTGTCGACTTTATCGACAGGCTCAAGGGTATCGGACAAAAACCGATACCCTTGCTTGTTTGCTCAAAACATCAAGAAAATTTCTGCGACCCGTGCTAAAATATAATTACGATATCGGAATAGAATTAATGGTGGCTGCTATGAATAAATTTGAAATGCTGTCTGTTGCTCTCGGTTATATTGAGGAAAATCTGCTTGCAGGAGTTACGCCCGAGCTGTGTGCGGAGAAGTGCTGCTACTCGCTGTCAAATCTGCAGAAAATGTTCCGTTGTGCACTGCATATCGGAATAAGCGATTATATTTCACGCAGGAAGCTTTCCCTTGCGGCTAAGGACCTTGTGGAAACGGAGGACTCTGTCCTTGACATTGCTATGAAGTACGGCTACAATTCCCACGAGGTGTTTACCCGTGCATTTATGAGGCTGTGGGGAGTTACACCGTCAAAGTTCCGCAGAAACAGGAAGTTCTCCGAGATTTTCCCGAAGCTGGACGCATCGGCACACGTTACAGACGAAGAAGGAGTTGTTATTATGTTCAGTAAGAGAAAGTTTGACGTTTCACATCTTTACGAATTTATCAAGTCAAGAAGCGGCAGGTACGTTATCTGCTTCGATATGGTGCACCTTATGTATATAAATGACACGTTCGGTTCAGCGGCAGGCGATATAGCTATTGCAGAATGTCTGCGGCGTATCGACGAATATTCCGACGACAGTATGCTGCCTATCAGAATAGGCGGTGACGAGTTCGTGCTGATTACCGAATTTGACAACGAGGATGACGCAAAGGCTGCGGCTGAAAAAATTCTTGCTCACAACGGCGAAACCGTGAAGTTCGGCGGAAACGAATTTGAGGTTTCAATGCGTGCGGGATATGTGGTAATTCCTGAGGGAAATCTGCGGTATAATCAGCTGTTTAACGACTGTGTTATTGCAGGTCGGGAATGATGGTAAGGCTGATTTTATGACACAGCTACTTACATCATAACAATGTTATGAAAAATGTTATGATTGACAAAAAATAAGCCGTTTAACTTACGTTAAACGGCTTATTTACGTTGGTTGCGGAGGCTGGATTTGAACCAACGACCTTCGGGTTATGAGTGCGTAAACATCCTTTTTGTAACTTTGCGTAATCTGTTGCAATATCCCTATTCTACGTGGTTTCACGGTTTTTCACTTGCTGTGATTTATCGTAATTTTGCGTTATTTTTAGTGCCCTTAGTGCCCTAATAGTGCCCTCAAGTTGTAGTGTTTTTTTGCACGACCAAGCTGTTATTTCTTTCAACCTATCAATAATAAAATAATACTAAATTTTATAAAAAACATTCTTAATAATATATAACTTAAATAATATATATTATAATATTAATATTACTATAAGTTATGATTTAATTATATTATTTATTATTATATATATTTATAAATTATGATATTGATATAAGATTATATATATTATTACTGTACTTATAATTTTTATTATATATTATTATAACTATACTTGTAATTATTATTTGATATTATTGATTTTTATTATATTATTGCAATTATATTTATTATTAAATTATATTATTAATATTTTATAATTATATAGGCTGATATTATTTTTATTTAAGGATATTTTATCTGTAATAAATCAATATGTTATATATTGCAGGTGCTTGAATTAATGCGGTTACTTACGATTATACAGATGCTGAAGGTTTTTGCTCATTTCCGAGCGAAAAGTTATTAGCTTTGATATGATTTAAGGTATTATAAAAGCTATTTCTCGGATTTAGGAAATAGCCTTGAGGGTTTTTATCAAGAACGGCGAAAACTTGCTTTCCAAATTTGGAAAGCGAAAATCAACCTGCTCAAAAAAGAGCGGGGTATAGTAAATTTTAGCTTATATCGTTTAATTGATTATAAGCATTGTTTTAAGGCACTCTTGAATTTATAGGGCAGTTTATCAAAAATGTTGTTAAAATCGATTGTAGTGTAAATATGTGTGTATTTTGAGTATTTAAAAGTTGATTTTAATTTCTATATCTAAATATTATAATATCTTTATTCGAAACAGCAACAATGTTACCCCTATGTTACCATTATCAAGTAACTTTGTAGATACAGAGATAGAGAAAGAGTTAGAGATAGAGAAAGATTCATTATGGAAAAAAGTCCGTATTCTGTTTTACTCAAAATTGAGTAAAAGAAAAACCCGTCATAAAAACGGGTTAATCTTTATGTAGCCACCAAACAAAATAACGTTTATCGCTTCCTATCCTCAAATTTATACACTCACTGAATTGTTAAAATGAAGCTGTAATGCTGTTTCAACATACTTTTCAGGTACTCCAAAGTGTTCGGCAAGCTGCCATACTTCATCACAGCCTTATTTTAAAGCTTCTTCCATTTCATCTTTTGGAAGAAGTAAATTCAATGCCCACTCTTTTGCAATAGCTTCTTGTTTGCGTATGTAGTCGTGAGGTGCATCATGAGCATATAAGGAATTTGTTATACAGTGCCCCAGTTCGTGAGCAAGTTTAACCTTTTCATCTTCCGGTGAAGAAACCTGTGTGTAATCAATAGCAATTGCATATTTTCCGTTAATGCACGCCGCCATTGCTGAAATCCCTTTAAGCGGAACATCTACAACTGGAATATTACTGCTTTCTGCCATTTTATATAATTTTTCAAGAGTCATACCGTTAATCCTTTGCATCAAATTTCTTATGTATACAAACCGTATACATAGAGGAAAATTAGTTTAGACTGCTTCACCAACCGGATTGTTATTGTTATATTCTTCAATCTTACGGTACATAAATGCTTCAGCATCTTTTGCGGATAAAGTTTTGTTTAAAAAAGCTTTCATAACCTCTGTAATTGCATAATGTTCAGCAGGAGAGGATTCTCTCAGAAGCTTAAGAAATTCCCAGTCTTTAGAGCTTAATGGTTTCATAATTCCTTTTATTTTCTTATCTCTTTTTTTACGCTGTCTTTTATTCATTTTTATACATCCTTTCTCTGCAATCACGTAAATTCAATTGCACCGTTTTCGATAAGTGAGTTTAAAAACTCACTGTCATTCTGCAGCATGTTGGTAAATGTTACTCTCAAGCGGTCTGTTACGTTCTTCTGCCAAATTTCACGTTCCTCAGGTGTAATTTCTTCAATCGGGATAATTCCTCGTTTTGTTCTTACAAAACGTTTGACGGTCAATTCCTTTGACCTTGCCATAATCATCTGCTCCTTACTATATCAGTTTTAGTAACTATATACTTGTTTAAATGCTTTTTCATATTTAGCGAAATCACAAGTCTTTCCGAAAACGGTATTAGCCATATCAATCCACATTTTGAAATTTTCAAAAACTTTTATTTCGATGTCGTTTTGAAATGGATTTTCTCTTTCATAGCGTTTTTTCAATTCACATGCAACAATTCTTGCACTTGCCATTGAAATATTACAGAATGTTGCAATTTCCTGCGGAGTATGGAGATTAAGACCCCACAGAACACAAGCAGGTGCGAGAAGCCGAGCGGCAAAACGTTCTGCTTCTTTTTCTTGTGGATTTGTTAGATGTTTTCTTGATAAACTGTTTAAATCATTTCCTAAGTGTCCTAATACCCAATGCCCGATTTCGTGAGCTAGGGTAAAACGTTGTATTTGTTCACTTAAAGTATCATCAAGAACGATTATAGGTGGATTAAACATAATAATTTTTCCTCGTTCTTGTGGTTTTAAAATCTCTGCAGATGTATTGGCTTTAACTCGTATCCCATAGTTATTTGCTATTGGAACAAGCTTTATTGGTAAAGAACGAATATTGTGTTTTAGTAAAACTTCTAAAGCGGCTCTTTCTACTCTATTTTTCACAATAAAACTCCTCTAAAAATCTCTTGACATTTCGGAGCAGGTCCGATATAATAAAATTAACCTGCTCCAAGTAGGTTTACGCTCTTACATTTTTGCTTTGGTCGGCGGTAATGTAAGGGCTTTTTCTTATGCGATTGAAAAACGTCTTGTAAAAGTCGGCTTGCAATACTGTGCATACAGTTCAGCGTGTGTCTGCTTGAATGCTGTACTGTCAAATCTGTTGGACTGGACTTCCTTGTAACGTACCTTGAAGCAGGAAACCGTCATTTCGTCAACACCCTGTGCGTTCATTTCTGCCTTGACTTCATCTTTTGCCGCTTCCATTTCTGCGGTGAGTTCGTCAATCATTGTCTGTAAAGTCTTGATGTTCTCGATTTTGCTTGTAAGTTCTGTTGTACTCATAAAAGCACGCTCCTTTTGGTTTTTTATTTGGTCTGTTCCTCTGACCTTGATATCATTATACTCTATTTACCCCAATATATCAATAGCCAAACCTAACAAATATATTTGTGTAAATATATGCATTTTGTATATTTACATCAATATACTATTGCGGTATAATTATATTGGGAGGTGGTATAATGGCAGTAAGTAAAGCACAACAAAAAGCCGTAAATAAATACGTTCGTGAAAATTATGACCGTGTAAATGTTACAATGCCTAAAGGTTCTAAAGAATATTTGCAAACTGTAGTAGCCGAAAACGGCGAAAGCGTGAACGCTTATATCATTGGAGCGGTTAACGATAGATTGAAAGCCGAGGGACGTTCTGAACTCCCTGCAAAGCCAACATCAGAGCAGGAACAGGAGGAATAACAATGCCTGAATTATCAAGATTTATGGGAATAATTATAAAAATGCTTTTCAACGATACTGTACAGCATAATAAACCGCATATACACGTTTATTACGGGGAATATGAAGCCTCTGTTGGTCTTGACGGTGAATTGCTTGCAGGTTCGTTGCCTGTCAAACAGCTTAAGCTTGTAAATGCCTGGCTGATTATTCACGAAGAAGAAGTATATGCAGCTTGGAATAAGGCTGTAAGAGGTGAAGCATTCGGAAAAATTGACCCTTTGAAGTAAAGGAGCGTGAATTTATGTACATTATCGACGGTATCGCATACGCAGGAGAACAGCCGAAGCCTGTCAGAGTCAAAGCCGTTCGTACCTTGGAAGATTACAAGGTGCTTATAACATTTACCAACGATGAACGCAGAGTATTTGACTTTACGCCTTTGCTTGATATGCCTTGCTATCAGCCTTTAAGGGATAAAGCCATTTTCAGTACGGTTTACGTTGAATTCGGTACGCTTGTATGGAATGATGGAGATATTGACATAGCACCTGAAACGCTTCTTGAAAAAAGCATTGCTCTTGAAGATGTTGAAAGTGCTTAACATTAACGGAGGAAACATCAGAATGAATATAACCTATTACCCCGATAAAGAAAGCGTAACAATTGCAATGGAACAGGACGAACCGCTTCTTGTGCTTGTAAGCTTCAGCGGTGAGCAGGTGATTATAAGTCAGATTGATGAGGGTGTAGAGGGGAATATTCTTATTCGTAAGGTTGGCTTACCTGATACCGATATTGACAAGTATTTCCGTATTGTTCTTGACCATTCGGGAGCGGACTGGACTTTTGTGTGTCCGCCTGATTACAACGGTATGACACGCAAGGATAAACGCATAGAACGCTTTTTCAAGGACGGTATGACCGTTATTCCTGAAGCTTTAAAGGAACTCGGTTATGATGTTCCTGTTGAAATACCGAAAAGATACCGCCGTCATTTTGATATGATGGGGGATTGAAGAAGGGAGGAAACCGTATAATGAAAAAATACACTATAATTGGCGGCGTAAATGGCGTAGGAAAAAGCAGCCTGACGGGTGTTCTTGTAGGTGAATATACTGACCTCGGAATAGTTGTAGATACAGACAGCTTAACTGCAAAATTAGGCGGCGATAAGCTCAAAGGCGGCAAAGAAGCTATACGCATTATAAACGATTGCCTTTCCAAAGGCGTGAATTTCACGCAGGAAACCACGCTGTCTGGTCAAAAGACCTTGCGGACAATTATTTCTGCTCGTGAAAAAAATTATTATATCCGTTTGTATTACGTTGGTATCAGCTCCGCAGATGAGAGCCTTATCCGTATAAGTAACCGTGTAAGAAAGGGCGGTCACAATATACCCACAGAGGACGTTAAAAGACGATATGAGAAGCGTTTTGAGGACTTAGTAAAGGTTTTACCTTATTGTGATGAGGTTCACTTTTATGACAATGAAAACGGCTTTGTTGATGTTGGCGAATATCGAAACGGCAATATTGTTTTCAGCGGTGAATATGTTCCCGAATGGCTGAAGCTTCTGAAGGAGTATTTAGTTAAGTCTTGGGACCCTGATTTCACAAAGGTAACTACCAATGAAATCAATCAGATTGAAGCAGCCGAAAACAGCGGCTTTGTTTCAGATGATGAAATTGATTGGGATAACCTTGAGCAATATTCAGAATAAGTAAATATTTTGAGCAGGTCAATTATAATTTCTACCTGCTCATTTTTATAAAATATTTATAATACGTATTGACATAATACGTATTATATGCTATAATATAATTGCAGGAGGAAAGTGCTATGACATTCAAAGAAATGGAAAAGCTGCTTAAAGCTGACGGTTGGACGTTAAAAAGTGCTGTTGGGTCACACTTTCAGTACATACACCCTACCAAAAGCGGAAAAGTAACAGTACCTAACCACAAGGGCGATATACCCAAAGGTACAGCAACCTCAATCCTGAAGCAGGCGGGGCTGAAATAATGCCCTGCTCCTGCATATAATAATCATAGAAAAGGAGCTGATTTAATGTTATCTGTTTATCCTGCTTGTTTTTATAAAGAAAAAGAAGGCGGCTATTCTGTAATCTTTCCTGACCTTAACCACCTTGCAACCTGCGGAGATACTCTCGCAAATGCTGTTGAAATGGCTGTTGATTGTTTAGCATTGTATCTGTATTCTGCTAAAAGGGACAAAGAAGATATACCCGCTCCGTCAGATATAAACGATATTGATGTCAATGCAGAATATGATGAGTACGAAACAGCATTTATTAATATGGTTTCTGTTGATGTTGAGGAATACGCTAAAAAGCACTTTGAAAAGTCTGTAAAAAAGACTTTGACAATTCCATCGTGGCTTAATGAAATTGCTGTTGAGAACAATGTTAATTTCTCGCAGGTGCTTCAGAACGCTCTTAAAGAGCAGCTTCATCTTAATTGAATAAGCAAATGAGCAGGTCTGCCGAAATGGTAAACCTGCTCATTCATTTTATAATCAGTTTTATCCCCTTCACCAGAGGGGGATATTTTTCGTGTATGCTGTGAATGTTTAAAAGAGAGCAAAATCGTGCTGTCAGATTTCTTACTGCGAATATTTTAACGAAGTCAAAATTGACGTGGTTGATTTTGCTGAAGCCATTTTGGGCTTGAGCCGTTTATTACGAAACAAACGTAATTTTACGTTGGTTTAACGAGAGCATTTTCCCTCTCGTTGATTTTTATATATTCTCAAATTTTAGCTGAGAGCAAAATTGCACTCAGTGAATATTTAGGATAAGCCAATTTTGGCTTGCCCTATTTTATTGAAGGGAAAATTCCCTTCAGTGAATATTTTGTGAACTCAGAATAGCTTAATGTATGTTTTATTTTATTGATACTTCTGACAAAATAATCATTCCTTTCATATTTTAAAATTTAAAGCGATTTCAGCCACTTTGAATTTAATAGGGTAGTTTTAAGGGGTAAGGGGTTAAAGTGGCAAAAATACAGTGATTTTACATTAAAAATTCATAAGCGATTGTTCAAATGAATTTTTCAACCGTTTCAATTCTGCGATATGCTCCGAAATGGTAGTTATTTCACCGTTGGCAATCTTCTGTGTTGTGATATGCTTTGCACAGGATTTTAACATAGTTTCAAGCGTGGTATAATATCCGAGGGTTTCAGAAATTTCAACTATTTCACTGGTAGTTTCCTTTGAGCCGAATTTTCCTCTTGGTCGGCGTACTTTGCGAACAAGAGTGTATTGTGTTCCGTCAGCTTCGTAATAATATTCATCTGTAATTTTAACCATCAAATCAAATCCTTTCGGCGTAAAAAACGAGCTTCAATGTCTGCACGTTCGCAGGCGATAAGTTCAACATTTGATACGTAAGAACTTCTAAAAGAGGTGTAGTTGTTTCGGTATATTCTGTATGAGGAGTAACCAAGTTCATTGCTGAGCTTGCGGATATCTTTGTTGTTGCGTAAACGCTGTAATGCTATTTTCTCACGCTGACGTATGCTTTCGGAAGTTTTACCTTTTTCTCTTGCGATATCAGCAAAGCTTCGGTTATTGAAATATCGTTCCGTTATAATCTCTTTTTCACTTTCAGGCAGATTTGCAACTGCTTGTCGTACTGTTTTGTACATACTTTCATTTTCAAGCTTTTCCGCAAAGTCAAGAGAATGTTCATCAGGAATTGTATCGCCCAGCTCATAGGCTTCAATGTTATCCTTTTCTGTTATCATCGTATTAAGACTTTCTGACCTGTTCAGCGTGTCACTGGTGCGTAAGCTTCTTATAGCGTTTTTGAAAGGATATTTCAGATAAGAAATAAATTTATAGCCTTTGCTTTCATCATATCCTTCTATTGCTTTCAGAAATGCACCATAAGCCTGCTGTTTCAAATCCCATACGGTAACACCATAACGACTTAAATCATCGCTGTATGCCCTGTAATAACGGTCAGCAAGTATGTATAAAAGTTTTTTGACATTATTCCATAACAACGGTATAAGTTCATCATTGCCGCCTTGTTTTATGAAGCCTGCGAGCTGTTCGTTTGTCAAAGGTATCCTCCTTTTTGAAACTATAATTCAGTATATCCCGAAATCACTCCTGTTGAATAACCTACTCTGACAAAAACGCTTCTTTCAACAAACAAGTTTATATTTCCGTCAGATTTACTTGGAGGGTGCTCAAAAAAGTGTATTATCATTTCCTGAACATCTTCAAGGGATAAACAGAATTCACTTATATGAAAGCTTAATTCTTCTTTTACCTGATTGAGCAGTTCAGCTTTCAGATATGGATGGTTTGTATTGTGATAGATACTGTATGCTGTGAAATAAAACTTGATTGCTATTTCAGCAATATTTTCATCTGAATCATCATCGCTCAAATTTTCGAAATTTGAGCAATTTATATTTTTATCTATACTAACCTTATCTAATCTATTCTTATCTATACTGGGGAGTCATTCGGGTTCTGTTTGGTTGTCAGTTGGTATACCAAATGGAAACCGACTTTTTTTATCATCATTTAAGTGATAAGTTTTATCAGTTTCAGATAGATAAATCATAGTTTTTTCTTTGCAATTTGTAGGCTTGTACCTGTCTTGACGAATATTGTTGTTTATTTTCCAATGCGAAATAACAATAACACCTGATTTGAAACGAATTATAAATCCATGTTCAAGAAGTGCATTAAAATCTTCCTCAGTACAGCTTACTAACCGCATAATTCCCTTGTAATTGCATAAAAATCCGTCATCGTCTGCGTTGAGGGATAAGTGTACATATAGCATTTGTGAGGATGGTGACAACTCTAAAAAAGCGTCACTTTCCATAAATCGTTTGTCAAACATTCTTTTTTCAGCCATTGATAACGCCCCTCACACTAATAGGTTTGATTTGGCAAACGCTGTCGTTCTGAACAGGTGCGTTAAGGCTTTCACCTTGCAGGAACTTTTCAAGCACCTGCTCATTAATCAGATACTTTTTACCGATTTTTACAGAAGGCAAAGTGCCGCTTCTTACCCATTTGCGTAATGCGTATTCTGTAACGCCGAAGCTGTTAGAGGCTTCGGCTATTGTGTACATTTTCATCCCTGTCATTTTCAACACTCCTTTGATGATAAATTTTGAATTTGCATTTTCATAAGTTTATCCTTGATTTCAGCGTATTCCATACCCATTTCAATGCAAATACAGATTTTGTCCTTGATATTGGCAACACTTTCAATCTCGGCTGCTGTAAGATAGTCGGCAACACTTGCTTCTGCCTTTGCGTTACGCCGCTTTTTAAGCTTGGAAGGTGAACAACCGAATGCAACAATATATGCAAGGGCGTGAAATTTCGCATAATCAAATGCAGAATGAGGGTGCGGAGGAATAAGCTTTACAGCTTCAGCAAGGCTTTTATGTGTATGCTTGAGCATACTGCGGTTAATTCTGCGTTCTGTAAGTTCTTCTTTCATTGCGAAAAATCCCTTTACAAGTGCTTTCTTGAATTGACGAACAGGCTCAGTATTTTTCATATATGTGATGAGAAGTGTTGCCTGCTGTTCGTTGAGATGATATATTTTTTCAAGTGAAGCACCTGTTTTGTGGGGGCACGCTTGAATTTCAAATGCAAGCGTGCCTAATTCAGAAAGGTCATTTTCATATTTTACAATAAGCTGTTTAATTGCATGATGAGATATGTTTGTATGTTCAGCAATAATGTTTGAATATGTAAAAGGTTCTGCATTTATGTAATTATCGGGTAAGAAAACGAGTTCATTTTCCATAAATAATAATTCCTCCTTGAAAACCCGCTCCCGATGTGGTACAATAGGAACGGGTCAGCTTTATAGTTGACTATGTATTTACGCTTTCTGCTGGCACTCGCCAAAGTATTCAGCAGAAGGCGTTTTATTTTTGTGGATTGAAAAGGCTATGGACAGAAGCAATAGTATTTTCCATTGCACCTCCAAGAATAGTAAGGCTTTCTATCAGCTTGCTTATATGCTCAACATCAATGCTGATAACATCTTCCTGCGGAATATGTTCGGTATCGTCGGCAAAGTAAATTGTTTCATTGACAATCTTGACAGGGATAAGCTTCTTTTCACCGTGTCTGAAAAGCTCATATCCGCCATTGACATTGTAACCCATATCCCTTTCCGAGGTTGTGCCGTCAGGGTATAAGAGGGTTACTCTGTACAGTTCCTCATCTTCAGCTTCGTGATATGGTTCGATTTCAGAAACTTAAATAATCTTTGCAACATTGCCGTTTTCATCAAAAAAGTATTTTGCAGCTATCATTGTTAGTTTTCTCCTTTCATTTTTTGTGTGCATTCTTCACATATGTACTTTGTACTGTAAGGGCAGATTTCTGTGTATGTGGCATCTTCAAAAATGTCAACATTCATTTCCTTACCACAAACAGGGCAACGTGTATATACGTTCTCATCTGTAATGTCGATATTGATTTCAACCCCCTCTGCGAGTGCGGCTTTAACGTAAAACATAGTTTTATACCTCCTTGTTACTGTTGTGGCTGTTCTGCTTTGCAGCTAATTTCTCCCAATAACGCTTATTATTGAGTTTAACCTTATCCTTATTAGCTGCTCTCCATTTCCGATGATATTCACGTCGAGCTTCAATAGCCTTTCGTTCAATATCAGTAAGTTTACTTGTGTCAATCATAAAAGCGTCCTCCTTTGTTAATTTATCTTTCTTTTTTCTTGACAGTGTTAATTAAATGCGTTATAATTAAATTATAAGATGAAAATAACGAAAAGTCAATAGTTTTTTCAAAAAAAATAAAATGCTCATTTTATTAACAATAATGCGCATAGGAGGTTCTTATGGAAAAGGAAATAAATAGAGGGCGGAAGAAAAAAGAGATAGATGGAGAATTTGCTAAAATATTAAGCAAATTACTTCGAGAAGCTAAAGAAAATGGCATAGGTCAGGATAGTATTGCACGAGCTATCGGAGTTTCACGTCAATCTTTAGGTAAATGGGCTAATGGTGCAACTGTTCCTGATGTGCTTGATTTAAAGAAATTAGCAAATTATTTCAATGTGTCTGCAGATTATCTGCTCGGACTTTCACCTAATTCTACAACAGATATGGAATTGATAGATGTATGTAATTATACAGGTCTTTCTGAAAGCAATGTTAAATTTCTTAATAAACTCAATGAATTGAAAAAAGTGCATAAAAAATATTTTTCGACATTTGAAAATAGTAAAGAACAATATACTGAAATTGAGTATATTGATATTATTTCAGTATTGTTAGAATACTTAAATGAAGACCGTTCTATCGTTGTTGATATAGCTCATGCAGCTATGTTGAATGAGAATTCAGAAGATGATTTGTTATTGAAATTATTGAATTTAGTACAAGATAATTTTCCAGAGCTAAATAATAGTGATTTTACAATATTGTCAGGTTATGGTTACAAAAAGTTTTATACACAGAAAATACAATCGAAGTTGGATTATTTGACGACAACAATAATTCACAAATTATCACCTAAAGAATTTATATCTCCTAAGTATGATATCAGTGATTTTATAACATTTACATCAACCTTTTCCCTTGAAAAAATGGCAGATGTTCATATTAAATCTCTTTTAGCACATTTAGAACCTGAAAATAAGGAGGACTCCGACAATGCCCAACATAACCCCAAGAACGAATAAAAACGGCGAAATAGTTTCTTACAGAATAAGAGTGGCAGCAGGGTATTCGGCTTCAGGGGAGAAGATAAAGCCCTATGAAATGACGTGGAAACCCGCTCCGAATATGACGAAAAAGCAGATTGAAAAAGAGCTTAACCGTCAGGCAACACTTTTTGAGGAACAATGCAAACTCGGTCTTATGGGTGACGGTAAGCAGAAATTTGAAAACTATGCGGACTATGTAATGAAGGTGAAGGCTGACAGCGGAGTGCTTCGACATAATACGGAAATGCGTTACAGAGAATTGCTTGTACGCATAAACGCAGGTATCGGACACATCAAGATTGCTGATATTCGCCCTCAACACCTGAATGAACTGTATAGACAGCTTTCACAGGACGGTTTACGCTTGCAGGGTGCAAAGGCTGTTGTTAGGCCTAACGTTGATATAGGGGCACTTGTAAAAAAGGCAGGGTATACAAACAAGGAAAACTTCTGCAAGGAAAAGCTGAATATATCTTATACCACATTCAACCTTGCAATGAAGGGGAAAATTATAGCTGAAACTACAGCGGATAAAATAGCAAAGGCTTTTAATGTTCCTACAAATGAGTTGTTTAAGGTGCAAAGGAATATGAAGCCTCTTTCACCCAAGACAGTAAAGGAACATCACAGAGTAATTCACGCTGTTCTTGAAATGGCTGTAAAAGAAAATCTTATTCCTTACAATCCTGCTGCAAGGGCAATGCCGCCTAAATGTATTGCTCCGAAAGCTGATTATCTCGAATTGGAGCAGGTCAATGAGATTATGGACGCTCTTGAATATGAGCCTTTGAAATGGAAAACTATAATTAACCTGCTCATTGCAACAGGTGCAAGACGTGGCGAAATTATAGGCTTGCGTTGGTCTTGTGTAAACTGGGAATTCAATCAGATACATATTGAGCGTTGTGTTTATTATCAGCCTGATATAGGTATTTACACAGATATTCCCAAAACAGAGAAGTCAAACCGCTTTATTAAGCTTCCTGTTCAGGTTATGCAGCTTCTGAAGGAGTACAAGCAAAAGTATTATGACCCGCTCGTAAGCGATTCAGGAAGCAAGTGGAACAGGAATATTTCTATTCCCGATGGAAAAGGTGTAATGCAGACTTTTGAGAATGATTTTATTTTTGTATCGGAAAACTTTGACAATTTAGGATATCCGCTTCACCCGGATTCCATTGCTCAATGGCTTTCTTCTTTTTCAAAACGTCACAATTTACCGCATCTGCACCCACATCAATTCAGACATACAGCGGCAAGCCTACTTTATTTCAACGGACTTGATACAATATCAATTTCAGGCTATTTAGGCCACGCCCAGCCAAGTACAACACAAAATATATATGCTCACGTTCTTGAAGAAGCAAATTCAAGAATAGCTGATACTCTTGGAGATGTTCTTTTTACTCAAAAGCTTAAAAAGAATGCCCAGGACGATAAAGAGGATAATAAGGAAACAATAGCAGGATAACAAAAAGGCAGCTTCCAAAATTAAATGGAAACTGCCTTGAATTATTTCTATGAGATTTTTCGCGTGGAAAGTGCAAAAATTTTTGCGGGGTAACTCTTGGACGCTTTCTGCACATCCCCCCGGTGGGCAAATTTTGGAAGAAAAGATAGCAGGATATGCTTGATATAACAGGGGAGATGAGCGGGTTTATTTGTTGTTTTGTTGCGTTTTGTGGTGTCTTGTTTTGAGGTGTTAGTGCCCTAATAGTGCCCTAAACGCTGTTTTTGAGCAAAATAATAAGCCGTCTGAATTGCTTCAAACGGCTTATTTACGTTGGTTGCGGAGGCTGGATTTGAACCAACGACCTTCGGGTTATGAGCCCGACGAGCTACCGAGCTGCTCCACTCCGCGATATATTTATTTTGCTCTCATCAAGAGTGCTTTTATATTATATCACAACAAAAATGCTTTGTCAAGCTTTTTTGAAAATTTTTTTGAAAAATATTTTTGGGATTTCTGAAAAGATACTACAAGAGCAAATGGTGTTGACTTTGGAATAAAATGGTGATATAATCATTGAAAATCAGGAGGTGCGTTATGGGTAACAAGTATTGTGATGATTTTGTCGTATACAAGGGAATTACTTACCGTGCCAAATCGTATACCAACGATTATGAGCTTTTCGATACGGACGATATTGCTAAAACCACTCCGCTTATGCGTATTTCAAAGGGTGACAAGGACGATGATTATTTACAGCTTGCGGACTGTGACATAAATGGCATACAATATTCTGTTGTAGAATTCAAGGACGGCATTTGTTATTATAAGCGTTATGTAAGCAGTGAGATAATTTTAGAGAAGAACATTGATGAGGTCAATGAAATATGGCTTCAACGCAACCATTCTAAAAAAGGAATTGTTATTGAAACTCTTTGGATTAATCCGAATTGCACCGAAAAACCGAGCTGTAACAAATACTACGTTGAAGAAATGGCACGCGAGGGTTATGTTATGGTGAGCTATGTCGAAAATGATAGATTTAATTATGATACAACTTTGGAATTTATGCAGAGACTTTACGGCGAACGAATGAGCATAACAAGCAAGGGTATAGATTTTTGGGATGGATTTCCATTCTGTACGGTTAAAATTGACGAGCAGGAATTTGATTTTAGTACAAACATATATGAAATACTTTGTTTCAGTCCTAAGCAGGAAAGTGGAAATCCGTATATATATGAATTTGTCAAAGCCTTGAATAAAGTTGAAAACAGCCCGTGATTTCACGGGCTGTTCGTTATATTAGTGGGGATTATTCATCTTCTGTTTCAGTAGGTGTTTCATCAAGCACGATTTCAATGTCAATGTTTCCGTCGCTTCTTGCGAGGGTAACAGTCATTGTTTCGCCCGGCTTGTGCTTGTTCTTTGCAGCAACAAGTCCGTTCATATCGCTGATATCCTTGCCGTCTGCCGCAACGATAACGTCACCCTCTGCAATGCCTGCAACATCTGCACAGGAGTCTGCTTCAACAGATACAACCAGCACGCCTGCGTCAACAGGAAGGTTGTAATAGCGTTTTACAGCAGGAGTGATATCTGTTCCTGTGATGCCGATTTTCGGTGTGGAAACATATCCTTTGTTCATAAGGTCATCAAGAATAGGCAGTGCGTCTGTAATCGGGATAGCGAAGCCGATACCTTCAACTGTGCTGTCGGCAATTTTTGAGGAGGTAATACCGATTACCTCGCCTCGTTCATTGAGGAGCGGACCGCCTGAGTTGCCGGGATTGATGGAAGCATCTGTCTGGATGAGTATCATTGTTGCGGTGCTGCCGTTGGAAAGCTCAATGGAAAGCTCCTTTTCAAGACCTGAAACGATGCCTTCGGAAGCGGAAAGTCCGAGTCCGAGAGGATAGCCAAGGGTTACGGCTGTTTCGCCGAGTCTGAGGTTGTCGCTGCTGCCGAGTACAGCGGGGATAAGTCCGTCAACGTCTATTTTCAGCAGGGCAAGGTCAGTATTCTCGTCGCTGCCGATGATTTCAGCTTCGTGCTCTGAGCCGTCAGACATTGTAACGGTAACCTTATCAGCCTGAGCGGTTTGTGTTACTGCCTCGTAGCCGCCGCCGAAGAAGCTGAACGGGTTTTCAAAGGGATTAATATCGCCTGAGCTCTGGTATGTCTGATATGAGGTTTCGATGACGTGACAGTTTGTAATGATGTAGCCGTCAGCGGAAAGGACAATTCCTGTACCTGTGCCGCTGCCCTGTGCCTCGGTAAATTCAGAGGTGATGAGCACGACGGATGGTGTGGAATTGTGGATAATCTGTTCGGTTGTAAGAACACCGTCGGCAGTTTCAACGTTCAGCAGGTTGCCTAAGGTTGCGTTATCCCCGTCTGTGGTATTCTGGGGAGCGGCAGTAACGGTGTTGATGGTTTCCTTTTCTTTTTCGGGTTCTTCCTCAGCTTTTTCGGAGGAGGAAATTCTGTCGGAATTCATTGAGTCTGCGAGAAGTGCACCTCCGAAGCCCGAAGCACCGCCGATGAGAACGACAGCAAGTATGAATGCAAAGATTTTTCCTGCTTTTTTGCCGCCGTTGTTCTTTGGCTTTTCGGGTTCTGTGGGGGTGTAGTTTGCTTCGTAAGTATAATTATTGTTATTGTTTTCTTCGTACATAACAATACCGCCTTTCTATGTTAAGCAAATGCCGGTTTTCCGACTGTGGCTATATTGTAAAGCCTCAATGTGTAAATCCTGTGAAATGATAACGAAAGCTGTGTATAATTTAACGGGTCAGTCAAAAACAGTTTTATCACATTCCCAGCCTGTGATTTCGGAAATTTTTTCCGCAAGCTTCATAGCAGCCTTGTTATGGGTGACGGAATTCGGATGATTTTCGCAGCCTATGCCGTCCTCGTCACGCTGAACATCGAATCCGAGAGCGTACACCCTGTCGTCTCCGAGCTTCTGCACGGTTTCCTCAATAGCAGGGTACAGCTCTGCACCCATCATTCCGAGGGCACATATTATGTGGGAGTGAGGGTTAAGAGCACGGATTTTTTTTACAAATTTTTCGTAGGCAGCCTTAAATCCATCGACACGTTCAGGTATGCCCTTTGTGTAGAAATTATCGTTTGTTCCGAGATTTACAACGATAACATCGGTAGGAAAGCTGCTGAAATCCCATTCAGCGTGTTTATCGATACCGAGATAATTTTCAATGCCTATGTCAGTGTAGTCGTACAGCATAGGCATAAGCCAGCTGTCGTTTATTTCGTCGGTTTTTGTATCGCTTGAATAGACACCGATACTGCTCCAGGAGATGAGATTATATTCCGCTCCGAAGCTCCGTGCGGTTTTTGAAGCATAGTTTATGTACGGATTTTCCGTGCTTGTACGGAAGCCTTCCTCCGCACATTTGCCCTCAATGCCGAAGCCGCAGGTTATGCTGTCGCCGATAAATTCCATTCTGCGTGAGAGGGGAGAGGTCGGTACGGTTTCGCCGTCAGCGGAAATGCTGATGATACCGATTTTGCTGAAAGCAGCTTCTGAAAGCTTCATAATGCGGATTTTCACCGTTTCAGCGGTTTCGCTTTTGTATATGGTGTAGGCAGACGTACCCTCGGTTACTGCAAATCTTTTGCAGGGCACAGTTTCATCGTTAATAAAAACAGCAAGGTACGGCTGGAAAATTTCCTTCCAGGGCTCATCATTTACCCAGTCTGTCCATATTTCCGCGGTGATTTCCGTGCCTGTGAAAACAAATTCAACCGCACTGCAGCTCCAGCTGAGGTAGCGGATATTATTGCGGAAAATACTGCGTCCTACAGTGCGGACGTGCTTGTCGTCGGCAAAAAAAGTCTGCATAGAAAAAATCCTTTCCGTGTTATTCGGTGTCAAGGTCAACGCCTACATAGTCGTTGAAAACCTTGTAGATATCGGGGTAATCCTTTTTGGTGCGGACAGGCTTCAGCTTCAGGTCGGTGAAGCAGTGCTTTGTTTCACCAGTGGCAAGAAGCGTACCGTCAGCCTTGTTCAGCACACGGTAGGTAACAGTCAGCTTGAAGCCGTTGAATTCGGCAATTTTGGGGATAATGAGAACCCTGTCACCGAAGCGTGCGGAAAATTTATATTCGCAGGAAGCACCCAGCACGACAATCATCACGCCCAGCTCCTCCATTTTATCGTAGGAAAAACCTACCTTTTCGAGGAAGTCAACACGTGCGTCCTCAAACCATCTGATATAGTTGGAGTGGTGGACAATTCCCATCTGGTCGGTTTCGTAGTAGCTTACTCTGTGTTCGTAAAGTTCGATTTTGTTCATAGGAAAGCTCCTTATTTCAGCGTTAATTTACATTATAGCATATGCCCTTATTAAAATCAAGAGAAACAGCTGCTTACTTTGCTTCCGCTGTTTGTATGACCTCACGAAGCATATCGAGGTACTCCTGTTTTATTGCGGAAGGGCGGACGATTTCCGCATTTGTGCCGAACTGGAACAGCCAGCCGTAGAACGGTGCACCTGTCCTTACCTGCACGTTGACGGTGAAATGCTCGTCACCGTCGGGAATGATGATAACGTTTTTGCCGAAGCGGTCAAGCACGGCATTGATGAGCGAATTGCGGAAACGGAGCTTTACGTCCTTTATTTCTCCGCTGAATATTGAAAAGGTCGAGTTCATATATTCGGACAGTGAGAAATTCAGCGGTACTTTTGCGACTTTATCACTGAGAATTTCGATTTCCTCCATACGGTCGATGCGGAAATTCGTGTAGTTGTCGGGACGCTTGGGGTAGAATGCCACAAGGTAATAGCGTTCGTCGTCCCAGGTAAGTGCAAAGGGCGAGGCAACACGCGGACCGTCACGGTAGCGTTTCTTCTTGTTCAGGTCGTAGTCGAAATATTTAAATGAAATCTGTTTCTTTTCCTTTATTGCACGGTGGATAATATCCACGTTCAGGTAGATACGCTCATTCATTGATTTTACACGGTTTGCAACGTAAACCTGACGGTTAATCTGCTTGCCCTCGTAGACGCTTGCGAGGTCCTCGATTTTTTGCAGAAGCTCACGGGATTTCTTATCGGTAAGGAAACGTGACGACGCAACAGCGTCTGCAAGAAGCTTCAACTCGGGAAGTTCAAAGTCACGGCTTGCAAGGTAGTAGGAATATTGTTTTCCGTTGTTCATAACTATATCGAGTCCGAAATCCTTCAACAGCTGAATGTCGTTGTATAGGGTCTTACGCTCGGCGGAAATTCCGTTTTCTGCAAGCATTTCTATAATTTCGGCAATGGTAAGGGAGTGCTCCTCATCGGTGTACTTGGTGAAGATACGGCTCAGATAAAGCATTTTAAGCTTCTGGTTGGAATTCTTTTCACTCAATGCAATCATTCCTTTCCTTTTTATACAAGTATAGCACAGCTTTTTCCGTTTTGCAACGGTTTTTGGAAAAAGAAGTCCACATTTTCGTACATCAAACGCTGGACACCCGATTTGCGGCGTGCTATAATAAAACTGTTCTTGATATTTGTTCTGAAATTCCGTATGGAAGCCCGTGCCGTAAAGGTGCGGGTTATTTTTTTATCGGTACGGACAATAGTTGCACGCTGCTCTCGTGCAACGGTTATGGGCTTATCCGAACTTGCCTGCAAAGTGTTGCAATTGCCGTAAAATCGGATATACTGAAATTATGGGAGCTATTCCGCACCGCTAAAGCGTCAGGGTGCGGAATAATATTTTTATGGAGGTTTTTTATGGAATTAAAGGTAATTTGCAAACGGCTTATAACGCAGAATATTGACGGAAATATCACTGAGGGCGAATACGGTGCCGATATGGTGGGAATAACCGTGCCGAGAATGTACGGCGAACACGACCTTTCAAAGTTCAGCTTCCGTCTGACGGCGTTATCAAAGGCAAATGAAACCGTAGCGGAGCAGGTGCTTGATATGGACGGAATTACCGATGAAATCATTCATCTTCTTTGGGAGGTTACTTCTGATTTTACCGTTTCAAGCGGTGAGGTTACACTTATCCTTGCGGGCATTAACTCCGACAATACGGTGCAGGTCAAATTCATTTCTCAGCCTGTCCTGATAAATGACGATGCACGGCTTGATTTCCTTGAGTCGCCGACAATTCTTGAACAGGCTTACAATCAGATACAGCTTGAGGTGCAAAGGGTTATTGACGGAATTGAAAACGGCGATATAACGGGTACGGCTGTTATTGAACCTGCAACGGAAGAAAAGCTTGGCGGCGTATTGTCGGGCGGTGATATCGCAGTTGATGAAAACGGTGCTGTGACAGTCAATTCCGTCAACGGAAAAACTGTCGGCACTGACGTTCCTGAGGATGCTGTTTTCACGGACACGGTTTACACGCTTCCTACAGCTTCAACAACTGTAAAGGGCGGTGTAATGGTTGACGGAACGACCGTTATGGCAGATGAGAATGGTGTAATTTCCGTTATAGGCGGTTCAGACGGAACAGGTGCAGCTGTTATTGCTCCTGCTACAGAGTCAAGGCTTGGCGGTATACTTTCGGGCGGTGATATAACAGTCGGCGGAAACGGTGCTGTGACGGTGAATTTCGTGAACGGAAAAACTGTCGGCACTGACGTTCCTGAGGACGCTGTTTTCACTGACACGGTTTACACGCTTCCTGCTGCTTCCGAGTCTGTGCTTGGCGGTGTAATGGTGGACGGTACAACTGTTACGATTGATGGAAACGGTGTGATTTCCGCTGCGGTCAATTCCTCGGACGAGGATTATCTGCCGCTTTCGGGAGGAACGATGACGGGCACGCTGGTTGCTCAGAGCAACACGGATTACTCTGCCGCACAGGTACGCAACGTTATTATTTCAACCGAAGAACCGAGCGGAACAGCTCCCGAGGGAACAATCTGGTATCAGTACGAGGTGACCTGATGATTACTATTGATAATGATAAAACGGTTGTGCAGCCGTATGTTGCCGTTGACGGAAGCTGGCGTGCAGTTTCAAGGGCATATGCTATGGTGGACGGTGTATGGCAGCCTGTGTTTGAATGGGACAAGTACATAGTGCGTTATTTCAGCTACGGAAGGCTGTTGGAAACCCGTACCTGCAAAAAGGGATATTCCGTTTCCTTCCCGGAGGCTCCGCTTGTTTACGGTGAGGATTATTCGCATTACGGCTGGACTAAAACCTACGGCTCAAAAACATCCTCATACAGCCCAAGTATAACAACGAGACCAACCGCGGATACTGATTTCCACGCGGTATACAAATACTACCCTACAACAACCGAAAATACTGTGGACCTTACCTCTGTGACGGAACAAAAGACTATTACAATCACAAGCCGAGGACCCAACACGGTTGATATTGAAGGCTGCATTGAGAAGGTTACAAGAAATATTTCCGATGATACTGTTGTTAAAACGGAATATGACAGTTATGAACTGAATACAGACGGTACTGCTCCATATGTGGAAATTGAGTCCCAATATTATGGCGGTGTGCTGGGTAATGAGTCGGGTGCAACAGTTGTATCTATTCCCGTGGAGTGTTACGATGTTGTTCATCTGTGCGGAACAAATGCAATGACAGTAGTTGATACTCTTAAAGGCATTGATACCGAATACACATACAGAATGACTGCACGCTACAGAAAATACAGCGGTTCAATTTCCACAAGGTCGGCAAAGGAGTGATTTTATGCAGTACAAGGGTATTGACGTATCCCATCACAACGGTGTTGTGGACTGGGACAAGGTTAAGGCGACTGGAATACAGTTTGCAATTCTGCGGTGCGGCTACGGAAGAAAAAGCATAAAGCAGACCGACAGGCAGTTTGAGCGGAATTATCGTGAATGCAAGCGTGTGGGAATGCCCGTGGGTGTGTACCATTACAGCTATGCAAAAACCGCCGAGGACGCACGTCTTGAAGCGGATTTTATGCTTGAACTGATTGCA
Source organism: Oscillospiraceae bacterium (assembly GCA_045545795.1). Lineage (GTDB taxonomy): Bacteria > Bacillota > Clostridia > Oscillospirales > Ruminococcaceae > RGIG8773. Next base: position 83,129 of record JAZQBN010000058.1, on the reverse strand, counting down.
GGCAAGCGGTTTGAATATCCTGTAATTTTCGACATCGAGGACAAGACACAGCAGGCACTCGGGAAAAGGGTGCTGACGGAAATTACGGTTGCTTTCTGTGAAAAAATTGAAGCAGCAGGCTATTACACGGCTGTTTACAGCAACGTGGACTGGTTCATAAACAAGCTTGACAGGTCAAGGCTTGAAGCTTATGACAAGTGGCTTGCACACTGGGCTTCTTCTCCGAAATGGGGGAATGAATTCGGCGGTTTGTGGCAGTACAGCGACAGCGGCAGGGTTGACGGAATTGAAACGGCGGTTGATATGAACATTTCCTACCGTGATTATCCGTCAATTATCAAGCGTGCGGGGCTTAACGGTTACGAAAAGGCGACCTACAGAATTACGGCTGTCAAGGGCGGAATGAACTCGACGGAAGCGGATTTGCTTGCCCGTGATGTTTCGGCACTGGGTATGACGGTTGTTAAAAAGGAGGAATAATATGGAAGACCTATTCAAGAGCATTATTGCATTTTTCTGCACGCTGTTCGGCTTTGTTTTCGGTGCAATTGATGGTATGTTCCTTGCACTGATTGCACTCATTGTGCTGGACTACATATCTGGGGTAATTGCGGCGGCGGTTGAGAAAAAGCTTTCCTCTGCGGTCGGTGCAAAGGGCATTGCCAAAAAGCTTTTTATGCTGTTGATTGTGGCGGTTGCGAACATCGTTGATGTGAATGCTATCGGCGAGGGGCACGTCCTTCGCACGGTTACAACGCTGTTTTACATTGCAAATGAGTGCATAAGCCTGATTGAAAATGCGGGACGGATTGGTGTGCCCGTGCCGAAGAAGCTGCTTGATGTGCTTGAACAGCTGAAAAACAAGGATAACAAATAATGCTGTGGAAATGAAAAAATCCGCTTCTGACTAAACTCGGAAGCGGATTTTGTTTTGCCCGTTATTTATTTTTTCATATACTCAAGATTTTTTGCAATCAGCTCACATCTCTGCTTTACGCAGTCAACGGAGCGAAGCGGGTCGGACGGCGTATTGAAGGTGTAGTCCATAAGCTTGTCAAGGGTTGTGGAAGCAACGTGGAGTCTTGTATCGGAGGACGCATAGTAGATATACACCTCTCCGTTGTCACGGACGATTGCACCGTTTGTAAATGCAACGTTTGAAACGTCACCCACACGCTCATAGCCGTGAGGGGCAATGAAAAATCCCGACGGTGAAGCGATAAGCTTTGAAGGGTCGTTAAGGTCGGTTGCGAAAACGTAGATAACGTATCTGAGACCTGCGGCAGTGTTTCTTACACCGTGTGCAATATGTATCCAGCCCTTTTCTGTCTTGATTGGCACAGCACCCGCACCGTTCTTTACTTCTGTGATTGTGTGGTAAATTCTTGGGGAGATAACCACTTCCTCGGTGCAGATAACAGGGTTGTTGATATCTTCAACAAGTCCGAAGCAAACGCCTCCGCCTGAACCTGTCTGGATAAAGTCGTCCTGAGGACGTGTGTAGAAAGCGTACTTTCCGTCAACGAATTCAGGGTGGAGCACAACGTTTCTCTGCTGAGGAGATTTTGATTTCAGGTTAGGAAGTCTTTCCCAGGTTTTCAAATCCTTTGTACGGACGATACCAGCCTGTGCAACAGCTGCTGAAAGGTCGTTTGAGGAAGTATCCTTGCTTTCGGAGCAGAATACACCGTAAATCCAGCCGTCAGCGTGTTTTGTCAGACGCATATCATACACGTTGGTTTCCTCAGGGCAGGTGTCGGGAAGCTGTACAGGGAAATCCCAGAAGCGGAAGCCGTCAACAGGGCTTTCGCTTTCCGCAACAGCAAAGAAGGACTTTCTGTCGTTGCCTTCAACTCGTGCAACAAGATAGAATTTGCCGTCAAGCTCGATTGCACCTGAGTTGAGCACGGCATTGATGCCAAGTCTTTCCATAAAATAGGGGTTTGTTTCGGGGTTCATATCGTATTTCCAGATGTAAGGTGCGTGAAGTGCAGTAAGCACAGGGTATTTCCAAACATCGTAAATGCCGTTGTAGCGTCCTGCCTTGATGTTGCGGCGGTTGATAAGTGACTCATAATCGGCGATAACCTTTGCCGAGTTTTTTTCGAATTCAGTCATAAAAAGCTCCTCTCACGATAAATGTTAAAGATATTATACAATATGTGCAAAAAAAATTCAATAGAAATCGTTGTTAATTCCGTTGACTTTTTGGCAAATTTGTATTATTATATAAATGACTGCAAAATATTTGAAACTTTTTGTAACAAAGGAATGATATCAAATGAAAAAAATACTTACCCTTATACTCACTCTTGCAATGGCAGTTACCTGTTTTGTTGCCTGCGGAAAGGATGAGGAAGCAGCCGTTTCCGAAAGCGCTTATGCAGGTATCCTTACCAAGGTGAAGCTCGGTATGCCACTTACTAAGATTATATCCCTCCAGCCTGACGGCGTTGAGCTTTACTACGAGGACGACGTTACAATCTGGAGCGTGAATACTGATACGGAGCTTATGGAAATCCGCGACCTTGTTCCTGCTGAGGACGCTTACTTCTATGCTGACGACTCCATTATCACATACAATTTCCGTACCGTAAAGGGTGATGAGGAAATCTATCTTAACGGATATATGTCCGAGGTGACCTGCCTGCTTGACCGTAAAACAGCTACAAAGTATTTCGAAAGCAAGACGGCTGAGCTTGCAAAGAAGCACGGTGTTGAGCCGATTGGTGCAATGACAGGTACAGAAGATATAGATATGGAGCTTACATATACTCAGAAGTATGACTGTCCGTCCTATAATATTGTGTTTAAAATGGTTGAAACCTATGACACTGTAAACGGCGTTGACGGTTATTACGGCACATATTTTGCAATTGAAATCATTGAAAAGGCAGTAAAGACTGAAACAGCAATCGGTGGAACAACTGCTGCTGCCGAAGAATAATTATTAAGGAGAATGAACAATGAACAATATGCCTGTTGTAAAGCTTGGTATCTGCGCGGTAAGCCGTGACTGCTTCCCTATGGAGCTTTCCGAAAGACGCCGCAGTGAGGTTGTAAAGGCTTGTAAGGAAAAGAACATCGAAATCTATGAATGTCCCGTAACTGTTGAAAACGAAAAGCATATGCTTGCAGCAATCGAGGATATGAAAAAGGCAGGGGTAAACGCTCTTGTTATGTACCTCGGCAACTTCGGTCCTGAAACTTCCGAAACACTTCTCGCAAAGCAGTTTGGTGCACCTGTAATGTTTGTTGCAGCCGCTGAAGAGTCCTCCGACACACTTATCGATGGCAGAGGCGACGCATACTGCGGTATGCTTAATGCAAGCTACAATCTCGGTCTGAGAAATGTCAAGGCTTACATACCTGAATATCCTGTCGGTACGGCTTCCGAAACAGCGGATATGATTGCTGAATTCGTGCCGATTGCAAGAACACTTCTCGGACTTGCTAACCTGAAAATTATCACATTCGGTCCACGTCCTCAGGACTTCCTCGCTTGTAACGCTCCTATCGCACAGCTTTACAATATCGGCGTGGAAATCGAGGAAAACTCCGAGCTTGACCTGTTTGCCGCATATAATGAGCACGCAAATGACAGCCGTATTCCTGCAATAATCGCAGATATGGAAGCTGAGCTTGGCGAGGGCAACAAGATGGCTGGTATCCTTCCAAAGCTTGCACAGTACGAAGCAACACTTCTCGACTGGGCAGAGGAGCACAAGGGCAGCCGTGAGTACGTTGTTTTCGCAAATAAGTGCTGGCCTGCATTCCAGACACAGTTCGGTTTTGTGCCTTGCTATGTAAACAGCCGTATGAACGCAAAGGGTATTCCTGTTGCGTGCGAGGTTGATATTTACGGTGCACTCAGCGAATTTATCGGTCAGTGCGTTTCCGACGATGTTGTAACACTTCTCGATATCAACAACAGCGTTCCTGCTGATATGTACCTCAACGATATCAAGGGCAAGTTCGACTACAAGCACACTGATACATTTATGGGCTTCCACTGCGGTAACACAGCCGCTTGCAAGCTTTCCACACGTACTATGAAGTACCAGCTTATTATGCACAGAGGTCTTGAGCCTGACAAGGAGCCTGATATCACAAGAGGTACACTTGAAGGCGATATCGCACCTTCCAAGATTACGTTCTTCCGCCTCCAGAGTACAGCTGACGCAAAGCTTCGTGCCTACGTTGCAGAGGGCGAGGTTCTTCCTGTTGCAACAAAGAGCTTCGGCGGTATCGGCGTATTCGCAATCAAGGAAATGGGACGCTTCTATCGTCACGTTCTTATCGAGGGCAGATATCCGCATCACGGTGCAGTAACCTTTGCTCACAACGGCAAGGCACTGTTTAACGTGTTCCGTTATCTTGGTGTAGAGGAAATCGGCTTCAATCAGCCGCAGGGTATGCTTTATAAAACGGAAAATCCGTTTGCTTAAAATTATCGGGAACAAGGGGCAACTCTTGTTCCCTTTTTGATGAGGTGACAAAATGAAAAAGCTATTGGCTGAAAGTGAGAATTATAAAGTTATCAGTGAATACGAAACAGTGTATTTGATTGATAAGATAACAGGTAAAGAAACAATAATCGGTGATTTTTACGGTGACCCTGTCGGTGCAATTATTGATACAAATGAACGGTTTGCAATAATGTACGGCTGCGGTATAATTGTGTATTCCCTGCGTGAGCCTTTTGAGCAGTATTCTTACAGCACAAAGTCTGCACAATGGTCTGACATCGGCAGAGATAAGCCTGAAATGTGGGTTGAAAATGTGCGTCAGCTTGATAATTGTAAGTTTGAAATTGAATTTGAGGACGGAAGTAAAAAACTGCTGTGTGTCGAAGGTAACAACTGTTGTGTTTGTGACAAGTAGTGATTTGTTGATATTCATACCTTGACAAACCGTCTGCAATATGGTATATTCAATGTATATAATTCAAAAGCTTTGAAGTGAAGAAGTAACCGCATAATTCCGATAAAGAGAGCCTTTGGACGGTGCAAAAAGGTGACGAACTGCGGCGAATACATCACTGAGCTTGTTCCCTGAACAAATCTGCGGATAGTAGGGGTGCACGGGTACGCCCGTTAAAGCGTTTCGAGGTCAAAAGCTTGCCTTTTGACAAACTGAGGTGGTACCGCGATAATTCGCCCTCTGACTTTTGTCAGGGGGCTTTTCTTTTTGGAGGCGGTTATGGACACAATTCCTGCAAAGACGATTTTACAGAAAAATAAAAGCACCGATTGGTTCGGCAGCGACTACAATATGAACCTGTACCGCGGCTGTTCACACGGTTGTATCTACTGCGACAGCAGAAGTGACTGCTATCACGTTGACAATTTCGAGCAGGTGCGTGCAAAGGAAAATTGCCTGCAAATTCTCCGTGACGAGCTTCGACGTAAGGTGCGGACAGGCATTGTGGGCACGGGTGCAATGAGTGACCCGTACAATCCTTTTGAGGAGGCGGAACAGCTTACCCGTCACGCTCTTGAACTTATCGACGCATACGAATTCGGGGCAGCGGTGCTGACGAAAAGTCCGCTGATTGAACGTGATACTGATGTTTTGTGCAGCATTGCGGAACACTCTCCCGTGCTGTGTCAGGTTACAGTTACCGCCGCAGATGACAGCTTGTCAAGGCTTATAGAGCCGAATGTCAGCGTTACCTCTGAGCGGCTCAATGCACTTGCAAAAATGTCGGAAAATAGCTTGTTTACAGGGGTTGTAATGACACCGATACTGCCGTTTATCGAGGATAACGAGGATAATATCCTGCGTGTGCTGAAAATGGCAAAGGAATGTGGTGCAAGGTCTGTTTACCCGATGTTCGGGGTGACAATTCGTGCAGGACAGCGTGAATATTTCTACAGCAAGCTTGAAGAAACCTTTTCGGGGCAGGGACTTGCTGAAAAATACGAAAAAACCTACGGTGACAGATATGTCTGCACCTCGCCCCACGCAAAACGGCTGTGGAAAATCTTCACGGAGGAATGCGAACGGCTGGGGCTGATTTACGATATGAGGGAGATTATTGCGGCGTACAAGCTTGGCTACGGCGATAGTCAGCTGACGTTTTTTGACTAAATTGAAAGGAGAAATATTATGATTACAAACAAGGAAATCGACAACGGCAAAGCCTTTGACTGGGGCAGGACTTCCGCCGATTATGCGAAATATCGTGATATTTATCCCGAGGAATTTTACCGCAAAATTCATTCTCTCGGCATCTGTACCGAGGGTCAGAATGTTCTCGACATCGGCACGGGAACAGGCGTTATCCCGCGGAATATGTACCGCTTCAGTGCAAAGTTCACGGGTACGGATATTGCTGAAAATCAGATTGCACAGGCGAAAATCCTTGCACAGCAAAGTGGTATGAATATTGACTTTTTGTGCTGTCCGACCGAGAAGCTGGATTTCCCGAACAACACCTTTGACGCTGTTACAGCCTGCCAGTGTTTCTTCTATTTTGACCACGAAGTAACCGCCCCGAAGCTTGCGGAAATGCTGAAAAGCGGCGGCAGACTTGCGGTGCTTTATATGGCTTGGTTGCCATACGAAGATAAGCTTGCAGGTGCAAGCGAGGAGCTTGTGCTGAAATACAATCCAAACTGGACAGGTTGCGGCGAAACCCGCCGTGATATCTTTGTTCCCGAGGTTTATGACAAATACTTCAAGCGTGTGCACAGCGAACTTTTCGACGTTAATGTGTCATTTACCCGTGAAAGCTGGAACGGACGCATTAAAGCGTGCAGGGGAATAGGCGCATCGCTCGCTGAAAATGAGATTGCAGAGTTTGAAAAGGAGCATCTTGAAATGCTTGGGAAAATTGCTCCCGAACAGTTTGATGTACTGCATTATTGTGCAATTTCGATACTCGAAAAGGTGTGAGAATATGAAATGTGAGTTTGACACTACAAAGACCATTGAAACAATTCAGATTATAGGGATATTTGTGTTTTTTATTTTGTTTGTTGTTTTATGCATTATCAATATAACGTTAGGTATGGCATTAGGCTTTCCTTTAATGATAATTGGTATATTATATATGTTTGCGTTGCCCGAATTTTTATGCAGGCAAATAAATTTAGGTGACGAAAAGCTTGATGTTTCATACAAATTTTTCTCCAAATCAATTATGTTGAATGATATTGCAACAGCAGAATGTACAATCAATTCTGTGGGACAAAGAAGCGGCAACGTAATTTACAAGCTTGTACTTTATATAAAATGCAAATCAGGAAAAGAATATAAATTTATAAAAAGGCTTTATGATATTGATAAAGATTATCCAATTCAGCACGCTGACAAATTTAAGCAATATGTTGACGAACAGCCGATGATGAAGCTGTGCAAGTATATAAACGAAAAAATATGAGCAGAGGTGAAAATATGCCCATAGACTGCTGTTTCTGCAAGGACAACGACTGGTTCCGATACCGTGTGGGTGCGATAATTATTTCAGAGGGACACGCTCTTTTCTCCTACGGCGAGGAGTCGGGCTACTACTACACAATCGGCGGCGGTGTTCACGTCGGTGAACGCTCCGAGGACGCTGTTATCCGTGAGGTTTACGAGGAAACGGGCGAAAGGTTTGAGGTTGAAAGACCGCTTTGCCTTGTAGAAAATTTCTTCAAGGGTGACGATGTGTGGCTGAAAGACCTTAATTGCCACGCTGTTGAATTCTACTATCTGATGAAGTCCACGAAAAAGCGTGAGTATGACGTGGGTAGTGTGAACACGGGCGGCGAAAGGGAGAGAATGTGCTGGCTGCCGATTGATAAGATTGACGATTATGACGTAAGACCCGTGCTTGCAAAGGAGCTTGTAAAAAAACTTCCCGAGCATTTCACGAGTTATGTCAATGATATGAGATAAAGAGGTTATTTTATGGCAACAACGGAAATGCTGAAAATACAGTTTTATGACAGTTACAATATGCTGAAAGAACTGGTGCGGATTTGTCCCGATAATTTGTGGAAGGCGGAAAATCACGGTTTGCCTGTGTGGAATCAGGTTATTCACACAATCTGCGGAAGCTTCTTCTGGCTTCGTGAGGATTATGAAAAACATTTTTCGTGGGAACTGCCATTACCCGAAAGACTCCGTGACAAAATCATAAATGATGATTGGTGCGTTGGCATTGACGATTTTATGACAAAAGCTGAAATGAACGAGTGCCTTGATTGTCTTGACAAACGGCTGGAAAGCTTTTGGGGCAAAATTACTGATGAAATGCTTAACAGCAAGACGTGGACAGATAACGAATTTACATATTTAAGCGTGATTACAGCACAGATAAGACATATTATGTGTCACGTCGGAATGTGCAATGCTGCACTGATTGAAAATGGTTTTGACGAAGCTGAATGGATTGCATTCGGCGAAAACTGATATAATTACCCTGAAAGGCGGTGGTATCCGTGAAATCAGCTTTTGATTTCATCGTTTATGACGTTTAAAACTGTTGAAAATTAAATTTATATAAAGGAGTAAAAACTATGACACTTTACGAAGAACTCGTTGCCCGTGGACTTATCGCACAGGTGACAGATGAGGAAGAAATCAAGAAAATGATTAACGAGGGCAAGGCTACTTTCTACATCGGCTTTGACCCTACTGCCGACAGCCTTCACGTTGGTCACTTTATGGCACTCTGCCTTATGAAGCGTTTGCAGATGGCTGGCAACAAGCCTATTGCACTTCTCGGCGGCGGTACAGGTATGATTGGTGACCCATCAGGCAAGTCCGATATGAGAAAGATGCTCACTAAGGAAGACATCGACCACAACATCGAATGCTTCAAGAAGCAGATGAGCCGCTTCATCGACTTCTCCGAGGGCAAGGCTATTATGGTAAACAACGCTGATTGGCTTCTCAACCTTAACTATGTTGACGTGCTCCGTGAGGTTGGTGCGTGCTTCTCTGTAAACAAGATGCTCACATTTGAGTGCTACAAGCAGAGAATGGAAAGAGGTCTTACCTTCCTTGAATTCAACTATATGATTATGCAGAGCTACGACTTCTATATGCTTTTCCAGAAGTACGGCTGTAATATGCAGTTCGGCGGCGACGACCAGTGGGCAAATATGCTCGGCGGTACAGAACTTATAAGAAAGAAGCTTGGCAAGGACGCTCACGCTATGACAATAACACTTCTCCTCAACTCCGAGGGCAAGAAGATGGGTAAGACAGAAAAGGGCGCTGTATGGCTTGACCCTGAAAAGACAAGTCCTTTCGACTTCTACCAGTACTGGAGAAACGTTGCTGACGCTGACGTTATGAAGTGTATCAGAATGCTCACATTCCTTCCTATCGAGGAAATCGAAGCAATGGCAGACTGGGAAGGCAGCCAGCTCAACAAGGCTAAGGAAATTCTTGCTTACGAGCTTACAAAGCTTGTTCACGGCGAGGAAGAAGCAAACAAGGCACAGGAGGGTGCAAAGGCACTTTTCGGCGGCGGAGGTAACACAGCTAATATGCCATCCACAGAAATTCCTGCGGCTGAAATCCCTGCTGAGGGTATCAACATTCTCGACCTGCTTGTAAAGACAGGACTTGTTCCATCCAAGAGTGAGGCAAGACGTAACGTTCAGCAGGGCGGTGTTTCCGTTGATGACGTGAAGATTACTGACCCTAACGCTCTTATTCAGATTGAAACAGAAGTTATCATCAAGAAGGGCAAGAAGGTTTTCCACAAGGCTATAAAATCCTAATCAGCAATAAAACTATAGAAAAAAATTATCCCACGGGAAGAATGGTTTTCCGTGGGATTTTCTTGACAATAATCTGACAGGGTGATATAATTTCCATAACAAATAACTGAGGTGATGAACTATGCTTACCCACATCGGAACAAAAACAATCGAAACCGAACGTCTCGTGCTCCGTAGATTTGAGTATACTGACGATGAAGAAATGCTGAAAAACTGGGTTGCGGACGAGAAAATTCAGTCGCTTTACTCCGAGCCTGTCTACTCAACAAAAGCTGAGGTCAAGGGCCTGCTTGACAAATATATCGGCTCATATGAGCGTGAGGATTATTACCGTTGGGCAGTAATCGAAAAGGCATCGGACGAGTGTATCGGTCAGATTGCGTATTTTCTCGTGGACAGCAAAAATCACTTTGCCGAAATTGAGTATTGCATTGGTTCGGAATTTCAGTGCAAAGGCTACGCAACTGAGGCAACCAAGGCTGTGATTGACTACGGCTTCAAGGAAATGAACCTCCACAAGGTTCAGATTTGCACCAAGACCATCAACGCACCGTCAAAGCGTGTTATAGAAAAATGCGGCTTTACATACGAGGGTACGCTCCGCGATTATTTCTTTATGAACGGCGAATATGTGGGCAGACTGTATTTTTCAATTCTCCGAAGTGAATATGAAGCATAAAAAACACCTGAGAAGCACTCGACTTCTCAGGTGTAAATTTTTATCAGCTGTTTTTCGCACGTCTTAAATTCCTGCGTATCTGTCCGATAAATCCGCCTGTGAGAATAAGCAGAATTCCTGCTGTAAGTATGTACACAAACAGCGTGCAGACGTCAGGAAGCAACGCACTTACAACGCCCTGCCATATTACGCTTGCCGCTGTGACTGGTGTTGGAGAAATGCCTATGCTGCCGAAAATTGCAAGGCAGGACGCTACAGCGCCCGCAAGTCCTGTTGCCGTAGCGGAAATTCCCGTAACCACAAGCGCTGTGCCGACGCTTCGGGATATAACGCCGATAAACACGATAAGCACTACTGCCAGCACACCGAAAATAATCAGTGCCGCAGGGGACATTGCAAATCGTATAAGCTTAATCATCGGAATTGCTGCCTCAATTTCGTTATTGGTAAGCTTGTCAAAGATTGCGTCCTGTTCCTCAATTATTTCACGGATTTCATTTCTGCTGTAGGTAACGTTGAATGCACGGTCAATCTTGTCCGAGTTTTCATCGTAGAATTCCATAATCACATCGCTGTCGATGCCCTCAAGACGTTTGTCGTACAGAATAAATGCCGCATAGCTGTAAATCTGTTCGGCAAGAAATTCTTCGAAATTTGTTTCCTCAGCAAGCTTGTATATATCAACCGTATTGGTTGAACTGTTTGCAAAGGCAATGAAAAACATCTCATAAAGGTTGGACTGAATATTGTCAATCGTGAGCGGAATGGTCATATAGTCGGTACTGTCAAGAAGCTTTTCTATGTTCTTTTCGGTAACGACCGTGCGGATGGTTGTTGCTGCGGCAATTGCAATAACATCGGCAATAAGCAGCACGGAAAGCAGTATGCAGAGGATAATCCTTACAGCGGCAGGCATTTTTTTCTTTGCAGGCTGCTTGTCCGCAAGCGTTGTTTCAGCAATCAAAGCCTGTGGCTGTTCGTTTGCGGCAGCTTCTTCAATCTGAGTGTTCATATGTAAAAAGCCTCCCTTCCGTTATCGGTAAATATCAAAGTAGCAGGTGTCAAGAACCTCACCTGTTTCAACGAGTGTGGCGGTGTAATTGGCACGTCCGACAGCACCGTACTGCGGAAACTCATAGCTTGCATAAAAGTAGCCGCAGTCTCCGTCCGTAATATCGTAATAGGTTTCCTCGGCGGTCTGACCGTCGGGGGTGGTGAGCACGACCTTTATTGTGATACCGTTTGTGCCGCCGTTGATGTTTTCAGCGGTGAAGTGGTAGAAGAACGTTTCATTTACGGAAAAGCGTGTTTTTTCAGCGGCGGGTTTACCTGTAAGGCTGTTTACATAATCTGTGGTAAAGCCGTTGATTTTCCAGCCGAGATATGCTTTCTTTTCTTCAATTTTCTGCACATAGGAAGCAGATGTGCCGTAACCGTCGGCGGACCTGAAATATTCAAGTGCCTTATCAAGCTGCCCCTGATTGTAGCATCTCAGACCCAGATGGTAGCTGCACATTTTGATTTTATCGGCAGAGTCGCTGAACCCTTCTGCTTGTTCGTACATTTCGATTGCTTTTTCGTAGTCCTTGTTCTTAAGAAAATCATCTGCCATATAATATGCGGAAGAACGGCGAAGCTCAACGGAAGCATCATCCGTTGCGTCTGCAACAATTTCATAAGCCTCGGCAAACTTCATTTCGTTGTAGAATTCAACAGCGTAGTTGTAGACTATAATGCTGTAAGCTTCGGAATTATATGCCGCAGAGGTGTTGATTTTCCGAACAGCTTCATAAGCTTCGGCGGTTTTGCCCTCAGCGGAAAGAACTTTTGCCTCTGAGATAATAGTGTCATTTATAATTCCTGCACTGAGGAGTTCATCGGAAATCTGTGTTGAGTCAGCCACGGCAAGATTGCACTTGCCCCCGTCAATAAGAACACGGCAGCGTCCTCCGAAAGCTTCGTCAACATAAGCGGTAAGGTCTTTATCAGCCGTGTATCCGATGCTTTTTAGTTCGCTGAAAAGTGCGGCGGCATAAGCGTAATTTTCGTTTTCAAGGGCTTTTTGTGCGAGTGTGAATTTTGTATCGTGAACAGCGTCATTATTTTTGGCAGCTTTATAAAGAGTAAGTGCCGTTTCGGCAGCACCCTTTTCCGCCGCTTTTTCCAAAGCAGGGTTAAAAGCAAGCTTCGGAACAGCATATAAGCCGAGTCCCGCCGTGACCGCCGCAGAAATTATGTATGCAAGTGCTGCTTTGAAGTTTTTTCCTGCAAGGCTTTTTTTCTTTGCAGGCATTGCCGTGCCTACCTGAGGGACAGGCTGTTCAACGATTTCCTCCGCCGCAGGAGAAATCATTTCAATATGAGTTGTTTCTTCAACAGCAGCAGTTCCTTCGGCAGGAGCAGTTTCTTCAACAGGAGCGGTTTCTTCAACAGCAGCGGTTTCTTCAACAACAGCGGTTTCTTCAATAGCAGCGGTTTCCTCAACAGCAGCGGTTTCTTCGACAACAGCGGTTTCTTCAACAACAGCAGTTTCTTCGGCAGTAACGGTTTCTTCAACAGGTGCAGGTTGAGCAGATTTTACAGGCTTTCCGCATTGCGGACAGAATTTGCCGTTATCGTGCATTTGAGCACCGCAATATACACAGAACATAATTTGTTTATGCTTCTCAGCCCCGTGCTTGATTGTAGGGATATCAGGGCTTGCGAAGCACATCCCCCTTTCGTATGTTGTATGGGAAATTTTGATATACTTATTATACTATATTTATTGCAGGGAAGTCAATACAATTTGAAGACGGCAATTGTGTTAACAAAATATTAAGATGTTAATTTTATATCTCTTATTTTTTGGTGAAAAAAGTGTTATAATAAAGGTTGTTTTTTGAAAATGGTATGAAATCGGTGCGTCATTGAGGACGCGGAAAGGAAGGAATATTTGGTATGATAAAAAAACTGGCGTCGTGTATACGGGAATACAAGCGTGACTCAATACTTACGCCTGTGCTGGTATCGCTTGAGGTTGTAATGGAATGTATAATTCCGTTTATTATTGCAGAGCTTGTAAACCAGATTAAGAGCGGCTGTGAAATGAAAACAATCCTTAATTACGGGCTTGTGCTGGTGGTTATGGCAATTCTGTCACTGACCTTCGGTGCACTTGCAGGAATAACCTGTGCAACGGCTTCCTGTGGCTTTGCAAAAAATATTCGTAAGGATATGTTCTACAGTATTCAGAATTTTGCATTTGAAAATATTGACAGGTTTTCAACCTCATCGCTCGTAACACGTCTTACAACGGACGTAACCAACGTGCAGATGGCATTTATGATGATTATCCGAATGGCAGTACGCTGTCCGTTTATGCTGATTTTCGCATTTGTAATGGCATTTGTAATGGGCGGAAGAATGGCGTTTATCTTCCTTATTGTAGCACCTATTCTTGCGGTTGCACTTATTATCGTTACGGCAAAAACAATGCCGCTGTTCAAGAAAGTGTTCAAGAAATATGACCGTCTTAACAGCTCAATTCAGGAAAACGTAAAGGGTATCCGTGTTGTGAAGTCCTACGTCCGTGAGGATTACGAAAAGGACAAATTCAACACCGCCGCTGAGGATGTTTGCGCAGACTTTACAAAGGCTGACCGTATCCTTGCCCTCAATGGACCGATTATGCAGTTCTGTCTTTATGCGGTAATGGTATTCGTGCTTTCCTTCGGTTCATATACCATTATTACATCAAAGGGGCTTGACCTTGACGTGGGTCAGTTCAGTGCACTTCTTACATACAGCTTTATGATTTTGAACAGCCTTATGATGATTTCGATGGTGTTTGTAATGATTACAATGGCTTCCGAGTCAGGCAAGCGTATTGTTGAAGTGCTTGACGAACAGAGCAGTCTTACAAATCCCGAAAATCCTGTTTTTGATATTGCTGACGGCTCAATCGACTTCAATAACGTAAGCTTCAAGTACGCAAAAACAGCTGAAAAGAATACCCTCTCAAACATCAATCTCCACATCGAGTCGGGACAGACCGTGGGTATCATCGGCGGTACAGGTTCATCAAAGTCAACTCTTGTACAGCTTATCTCCCGTCTTTATGACGTAACTGAGGGTGCTGTCCTTGTTGGCGGACGTGATGTTCGTGAGTACGACCTTGAAACCCTCCGTAATGAGGTAGCAATGGTATTGCAGAAGAATATCCTTTTCTCGGGAACAATCAAGGACAACCTCCGCTGGGGTAACAAGAATGCAACCGACGAGGAAATGATTGAAGCCTGCAAGCTTGCTCAGGCTGACGAGTTTATCGTGCGTTTTCCTGACGGTTACGATACATATATCGAGCAGGGCGGTGCAAACGTGTCAGGCGGTCAGAAGCAGAGACTCTGTATTGCCCGTGCATTGCTGAAAAAGCCGAAAATCCTTATTATGGACGACTCTACAAGTGCCGTAGATACAAAGACAGACGCACTTATCAGAGCGGCAATGCGTGAGTATATCCCCGAAACAACAAAGCTTATCATTGCACAGCGTATTTCCTCAGTGCAGGACGCTGACCTTATCGTGGTTATGAAAAACGGTGCAATAAGTGCCGCAGGTACGCACGATGAGCTGCTGAAAACAAACGAAATCTATAAGGACCTCTATAATATTCAGAACAAGACAGGAGGTGACAGCAATGAAGAATAATAAAAGACCAACTGTAAAAAAAGGTATGGCAAAGCGTGTTATCAAAACACTTTTTGAGTTTTATCCCGTGCTTATGCCGCTGACGCTTGTATGTATCGTATTCAACGCAATAGTCAGTGCAATGCCGTCAATATTTATGCAAAGAGTAATCTCTGCTGTTGAAACAAGCTGGCAGAGCGGTGACTGGGCAGGAGTAAAGGAGCAGATTATCGGTACGGTTATTATTCTCGTCGTATTCTATGTACTGTCGTTGCTGTCAGGCTTTGCATTCAATCAGACAATGGCAATTATCACTCAGGGTACACTTAAAAAGCTCCGTGAGAAAATGTTCAACAGAATGCAGGATTTGCCCGTTCAGTTTTTCGATACAACAAACCACGGCGACATAATGAGCCATTACACCAACGATATCGATACACTCCGTCAGATGGTATCCCAGAGCTTCCCTCAGCTTCTCGTGTCAATTCTTACTGTAACAACGCTTTTCTCCATTATGCTTTATTTCTGCGTGTGGCTTGCAATTGTTGTGCTGGTTGGTGTAATCATTATGCTTATTGTAACTTCAAAAGTAGGCGGCGGCTCGGCAAAATATTTTGTCAAGCAGCAGATTGAAATCGGTAAGGTAGAGGGCTACATCGAGGAAATAATGAACGGTCAGAAGGTTGTCAAGGTCTTCTGTCACGAGGAAGAAAGCAAAGCTGACTTCGACAAGCTTAATGAGGAGCTTTTTACAGCTTCGGAAAAGGCTAACAAGTATGCCAATATTCTCGGACCTATTCTCAACAATATGGGTAATGTACTATATGTTATCGTAGCAATCGCAGGCGGCTTCCTTTACCTGAACAACGTTACAAACCTCAGCCTTTCGGGTATGGCAATCAGCATCAGCGTTGTTGTACCTTTCCTCAATATGACAAAGCAGTTTGCAGGCAGCATCGGTCAGGTTTCCCACCAGATTAACTCCGTTGTAATGGGTATTGCAGGTGCGGAAAGAATTTTTGACCTTATCGACAGAGAGCCTGAGGTTGATGACGGCTATGTAACCCTTGTCAATGCCAAGGAAGAAAACGGACAGCTTGTTGAGTGCAAGGAGCGTACAGGTATATGGGCGTGGAAGCACCCTCATCAGGCAGACGGCACTGTTACCTATACACGTCTGCGTGGTGATATCGTTATGGACGACGTTGACTTTGGCTACGTTGACGATAAAATCGTGCTCCACAACGTTTCACTTTTTGCAGAGCCCGGACAGAAAATTGCCTTTGTCGGTGCAACAGGTGCAGGCAAAACAACAATCACAAACCTTATCAACCGTTTCTACGATATCGACGACGGTAAAATCCGCTATGACGGTATCAACATCAACAAAATCAAAAAAGCGGATTTGCGTCACTCCCTCGGCGTGATTTTGCAGGATACCAACCTTTTCACAGGTACGGTTATGGACAATATCCGCTATGGACGTCTTGACGCAACAGATGACGAGTGTATGGAAGCTGCAAAGCTTGCAGGTGCACACGATTTCATAACCCGACTCCCTAACGGCTACAATACCGTGCTTACCGAAAACGGAAGCAACCTTTCACAGGGACAGCGTCAGCTTCTCGCTATCAGCCGTGCCGCAGTTGCCGACCCTCCCGTAATGATTATGGACGAGGCAACATCTTCAATCGACACACATACCGAAGCGGTTGTACAGCGTGGTATGGACGCACTTATGAAGGGCAGAACGGTTTTCGTTATCGCACACAGACTTTCCACCGTAAAGAATTCCGATGTGATTATGGTGCTTGAACAGGGACGCATAATCGAGCGTGGAAGCCACGACAAGCTTATTGCCGAAAAGGGCAAGTATTACCAGCTTTACACAGGTGCATTTGAGCTTGAATAAAAACAGAAAACCTGAGAAGATTGATTTCTTCTCAGGTTTTTTCATTTAAGCAAAAACTTATTTTTCATATTTAGGTTCGCAGGTAACATTGATACCAAGGCGCTTGAAAATTCTCTCATCAACAGGGGAAAGAATTACAGTCGAGTGAACCTCACAGCCTCTCAGCTTTGCAATTTGGTCCATAGCAAGCTTTGCCTTTTCGCTTGTTGCAGCGCAGATGGAAAGTGCAAGGAGGGTTTCGTCCGTGTGCAGACGCGGATTGATATTGCCGAGGTGTTCAACCTTTAAATTCTGAATAGGCTCAATAACCTGCGGGGACATAAGCAATACTTCGTCATCAATTTCGGCAAAATATTTCAGCGCATTGAGCAGAAGCGCCGAAGAAGCGCCGAGAAGATTTGAAGTCTTACCCGTAAGAATTGTTCCGTCAGGAAGCTCCATAGCAGCGGCAGGTGCACATGTTGCCTGTTCCTTTTCAAGAGCAGGTGCAACAACATTTCTGTCGGAAGCGTTGACCTCCGCCTGCTTCATAAGCAGTTCAAGCTTGTAGATTTCATCATCGGCAACCATACCCTGACGTCGTCCGCAGAGTGCCGCATAGTAACGGCGGATAATTTCCTGACGTGACGCTTCGCAGACAGCTTCATCGTCAACAATGCAGTTGCCGACCATATTTACGCCCATATCGGTAGGGGACTTGTAGGGTGACTCTCCGATAATTTTTTCGAAAATTGCATTAAGTACGGGGAAAACCTCTACATCACGGTTGTAGTTGACGGTTGTCACGCCGTATGCTTCAAGGTGATAAGGGTCAATCATATTCACATCGTTAAGGTCAGAGGTAGCCGCCTCGTAAGCAAGGTTGACAGGGTGACGGAGCGGAATATTCCAGATAGGGAAGGTTTCGAATTTTGCATAGCCCGCCTTGACATTTCGCTTATGCTCGTGATAAAGCTGAGAAAGACAGGTAGCCATCTTTCCGCTTCCGGGACCGGGTGCTGTAATGACAACGAGGTTGTGAGTCGTTTCGATAAAATCGTTCTTGCCGAAGCCTTCATCGCTCATAATCAGCTGGAGATTTGAGGGGTAACCCTTGATGTGGTAGTGGTGGTAAACCTTTATGCCCAGTGCTTCAAGACGTTCCTGAAAAGCGTCAGCGGAAGCCTGTCCCTCGTACTGAGTAAGAACAACGCTGCTTACATACAGTCCGATTTTGGAGAAGATATTGTACAGACGTATAACATCCATATCGTAGGTAATTCCCAGGTCACCGCGTACCTTGTTCTTTTCGATATCTCCCGCACTGATTACAATAACGATTTCAACGTCATCCTTCAACTGGAGAAGCATCTGAAGCTTGCTGTCGGGCTTGAAACCCGGGAGTACGCGTGAAGCGTGGAAGTCGTCAAAAAGCTTTCCGCCGAATTCAAGATACAGCTTATCACCGAACTGAGAAATGCGTTCCCTGATGTGTTCAGACTGCATTTTCAGATATTTATCATTGTCAAATCCGATTTTTTTACTGCTCATAAAAATCGTCCTTTCATAAAACATAACACTATATTAGTATATAACAAACTGCGTAAAAAAGCAAGAGAAAAAGGACATACATTTTATTTTTGTGCAAAATGAGAAATGGTGGGGCTGAAATGGAGTTAATATGTGTATATACACAGTTAAGGCAGCGTATGTTGTGAAATATGTATAAGTGATACACGGGTTTTATTTATTAAACTGTGATATATTACAAAAGATAAGAAAATATATGCACAGCTATTGACAAACCGTGTATATCTGTGTATACTGTGTATATAACGTTATACACAGTATACACAGAAGGAGGCGATTGAGTGAATTTATACATCAACGCAGCAGGTGACAAGCCGATGTATGAGCAGGTCAAGGACGGAATCAGACAGGCGATAATGAACGGCGAGCTGAAAGCACACGAGCTTATGCCCAGCGTAAGACAGCTTTCCGCCGACCTTAACGTGAGTATGATTACCACAAAGCGAGCGTACGCTGACCTTGAACAGGAAGGCTTGGTTTACACGGTTGCAGGCAAGGGCACATTTGTTAAACTGGAGGACGTCAGTATGATACAGGAAAAACACGTCGATGAAGCACTTGAGCTTTTCAGAAAGCAGGCAGAAGTGCTGAAAAAGCTTGATGTTCCGATGGAGCGTCTTGATGATGAACTGAAAACAATCTACCGAAACAAGAAATAGAAACCAATAACAAATACAATTTTGAAAGGAATATATATATGAATGACATTCTTAACATTAATAATCTTTGTAAGGACTATAAGGACTTTAAACTTGATAATGTAAGCTTCTCCATTGAGCCGGGTACGGTTATGGGACTCATTGGTCAGAACGGTGCAGGCAAGACAACGATTATCCGCCTGATAATGAATATGATTGACAGAACAGACGGAAAAATCACAGTCTGCGGCTTCGATAACATTGCGGACGAAATTGCCGTGAAGAATAAAATCGGCTACGTTTCAGACGAGTGCTATCTTTTCTACAACTCCACCCTCGCAAAGACAGCACAAGCTTGTGCACTTGCTTACGAAAACTGGGACAAGGAAAAATTCAGCAAGCTTATCAAAATGTGGGATTTGCCCGAAAAGAAGAAAATCTCCGCATTTTCAAAGGGTATGCAGACAAAGGCAATGCTTGCGATTGCACTTTCCCACAAACCTCAGCTTCTTATCCTTGACGAGCCTACAGCAGGACTTGACCCTGTGGCAAGAATTGAAATTCTCGACATCCTCCGTGAGTTTGTTGCGGACGGTGAACGCTCCGTGCTGTTCTCCACACACATCACAGGCGACCTTGACAAGATTGCTGACGTTATCACGCTTATCATCGACGGCAAAATCCGTGAATCAATGAGCATTGACCTTATCGAGGATAAGTACGCCGTAATCAGCGGTGCAAACGACAAGCTGACCCGTGACAACGAGAAATACACAATCGGTATCAGAAAGACAAACGCAGGCTTTGAAGCACTTGTTCTCCGTGAAAACCTCGGCAAATTCAACGGCGTAAGCGTGAGAAACCCTAACGTTGAAAACCTGCTTACATTCTCAATCTGGCAGAACAGAAAGGAGCTTGCCGTATGACAAAGGCGGAGAAAAACAAACTGAAGCTGCTTGAAAAGGTAACGAAAATGCAGGGCGTTTACGGTATGTCACTTATATCAAGAATTCTCATACCCGTTACTGTTCTGCTGATTGATATTATGCTTCTTTTTGCTGCGGCAGAGGACGACGAGCTTTATATGATTTTGCCGTTCCATATATTTTTTGCAACAATTTTCATCGGCTCAATGTCTTACATTGCAACCGCATTTATAGGCGATGTTCAGTCGCTTATGGGTACTAATACCGCCGCTATGGGAATAGGCGGAAGTATGAAGGGCGGCGACTTCCTGAGCACGCTTCCGTTTCACGCAAAGAATGTACTCTATATGCGTGTGAAAAATTTTCAGATACAGCTTTTCACAGCAATCGGCACAACAATAATCGTTCAGATACTCTGTATGCTTGCAGGAAACAAAGGCTACACAATGCACTGCGGCTTCGGCGGTGCAGCTGTTATAGTGCTTGTAATTTACGAGCTGATTATGATGTCAACGCTGTATATGAAAAAGCCTGTTCCCGTAATGCTCACAACAGCGGTGGCAGCAGCATTTCCCGTTGTTTCGATAATGGGTATGGCTTCTTTTGCAGATGACCACGAAAAATCCGCTGAATTTGCAGCAGCAGTTGAATTTCTTGAAGCTTTCGCAGAGGTTCCGGGAATGATTTTTCTCGCTGTATGCGGCGTGGCAATTGCATTTGCTGCAAAGAAAATTGCCGACAGCAAGCAGAATGTTTCCTGGAATCTGAGATAATGCAGGGGTGAGGTTATATGACAATTGAAGAAAGAAAGCGTGCAATACATCTTGAAAGGGTTACAAAAGCGTACAGCAGAAGCGGTGTTGCAGTCTGGCTTATTGCCATTGCGGCAATCCTGATAATTATTCTTGATGTTTCACTTTTCATTATAGGTCTGAATGACAACGATATGTTTAATATACTGCCCATTCATAACCTTATGCTGTATGTGGTTATGGGAATGTTTTCGATGGTATCCACTTCAAATATGGGCGATAACAGCACGGTTGCAGGCTCAACAGAAAATTTTACGACACAGTATGGCAGTACGATTTTTACGGGCAAATTTCTTGCGTCACTTCCATTCAGTGCAAAGGACTCGCTTCACCTGCGTCTTCTGAACTGGGAAAGACAGCTTGCTGCTTCAACGGTTATTACAGCCGCGTTGCAGACGGCTATGCTTATAGCTGAAAACAACGGCTATGAAGCAAATCACGGCATAACAGGACTTTGCGTGATTGGATTTATCGGTGCGGAAACAGCACTTATGTTTATTTCAACAGCGTGGCATATGAAATTTATGACATTGCCTGCTGCATTTGGTGCAGTATTTGCCATTCATCCGCTTCTGAGAGGTGCAATGGAAAGCTACGAAGTACTTTCCGCAAGTGCAGAGGGGTTATCCTTTCTGTCTGGAGTAAACGGAATAATCGTTACAGTGGTTGCTGCTGTTCTGCTGACAGTCGGTGCGGAAATCTGGACGAAGCACAGGAAGAATATTTCCTGGAATATGCAATAGGAGATAGCTTATGAAAAAATTATCTTTACTTAAAAAAATAAGGCTTGCCTTTATGGCAGAGGGCTGGCAGACAAAGCTGCTTGTTATGGTTTATCCGCTGTTTACACTTTCAATGTTTTTCGCTGATGAAGGCTTTATCAAAGTAATGGGAATGTTCTGCTTCAGCGTGCTTAATGTTTCAATGGCTATAATATATATGTCAATTGCTATGGGTAATCTGAAGCTTTACAGAGTAATGCCTATGAGAAACACAGATATAGTAGATGTTATTACAATACACAGCTTTATAGGCGTAGTGCTTATGGCAATTCCGTATATCATACTTTTATCCATTGCAGGCAAGCTTGATATGCTTCCGTATTTCCTTTGTATGGACTGCATTTTTCTTGCAACGGTATCGGTGGCTGTATTGTGGTATTCAAAGGACAGATATGCTTATGCACAGCCTAAAAGTCTGAATGAGGAAGAAAAGGTAGTAAAAAAGAATACAAACCGTGTTGCACTTACAGCGGTTGCTTATATGTTTGTCGGCGGCGGTGCAGGTTTTGTTGTTCTTCTGCAAACGCTTTCTTCCGACCTTTCCGCAGATGCACCGTGGCTTATCGCAGTTTCCGCTGTCAGCCTTATAATCTACACAGCCGTTGCACTCGGTGCAAGAAAAATCAAAAACGCATTCATATACTAACCGTATATTCCTTTTGAGCGTCCCTGTCACGTTGCTGATGGGGACGTTTTTTCTTATTTACACAAAATCCGCACCGAAAAAAGCCTACTTTTGCATTTGTCAAATAATTGACAAAGCAGTTGTAATATAGTATAATTATATAGGTAAAATTTCATTCTATTAAAAAAGGAGTTAATCAATATGAACAAGAATCTCAGAAAAGCTATTATCGCAGGTAACTGGAAGATGAACAAGGCCCGTCCAGAAGCTAAGGAGCTTCTCGAAGCTATCAAGCCACTCGTTGCTAATGCTGACGGCAAGGTTGAAGTTATCGCTTGCGTACCTTTCACAAACCTCGAAACAGCTGTAAATACAACAGCAGGCTCCAACGTTAAGGTTGGTGCTGAAAACTGCCACTTTGAAAAGAGCGGTGCATTCACAGGCGAAATCTCCGCTGATATGCTCGTTGAAGTTGGCGTTGAATACGTTGTTCTCGGTCACTCCGAAAGAAGACAGTACTTCGGCGAAACAGACGAAACAGTTAACAAGAGAACTAAGGCTGCTCTCGCTGCTGGTCTCAAGCCAATCGTTTGCGTTGGCGAACTTCTCTGGGAAAGAGAATGCAACATCACTGGAGAAGTTATCGCACGTCAGATTAAGCTCGACCTTTTCGATATCTCCGCTGAAGATGTTAAGAAGTGCGTAATCGCTTACGAACCTGTATGGGCTATCGGTACAGGCAAGACAGCTACAGCTGATCAGGCTGAAGAAGTTTGTGCATTCATCCGTGCAACACTTGCTAAGATTTACGACGCTGCAACTGCTGATGCTGTAACAATCCAGTACGGCGGTTCTATGAACGCTGCTAACGCTGCTGAGCTTCTTTCCAAGCCAAACGTTGACGGCGGTCTCATCGGCGGTGCTTCCCTCAAGGCTGCTGACTTCAACACAATCGTTCAGGCAGCCATCAATGGATAATGAAAACCTCACGATTAAAGCGTGTAAGACGTGAAGAAGAAAAGCGTAATCGGGACAAACCGCTTACTGTCAGACAGTGGAAAATCATTGCGGCGGTGTGCGGTGCGGTGCTGACGATTGCACTGTGCTTCTTCTCGGTTGATTTGGTTCGTGCAAAGAAAAATAATCAGCCGCCGATTTTCTGCGTGCCCGTTATGGAGTACGAAAACGGCAGCGAGGATTACTACGGACTTTTCTACAAGGTTTGGAAGGACTACAACCCCTTTGAGGACGAAACCCGTTACTATATGGGGTTCTGGCTCCTGCCCAAATCCGTGAATATTTAATTGAAAGGAATAATTCCAATGAGCAAAAAACCTCTTGCTTTAATTATTATGGACGGCTACGGCATCAATAACTCCGATTACGGCAACGCTATTGCTGCTGCAAAGAAGCCTAACCTTGACAAGTATTTTGCTGAATGCCCTAACACAATTATCGGTGCATCAGGTCTTGACGTTGGTCTCCCTGACGGTCAGATGGGTAACTCCGAAGTTGGTCACACCAATATCGGTGCAGGCAGAATTGTTTATCAGATGCTCGTTAAGATTTCCAAGTCCATCAAGGACGGCGACTTCTTCACAAACCCTGCACTCGTTTCCGCTATCGAAAACTGCAAGGCTAAGGGCAGTGCACTCCATCTTATGGGACTTCTTTCCCCCGGCGGCGTACACAGCCATATGGAACACCTCTACGGTCTCCTCGAAATGGCAAAGAAGAACGGTCTTGACAAGGTTTACGTTCACGCATTCCTCGACGGACGTGACGTTCCGCCATCTTCCGCTGCTGAATATATGGAAGAACTCGTTGCTGAAATCGGCAAAATCGGTGTAGGTTCTGTTGCAACAATCGCAGGCCGTTTCTACGCTATGGACCGTGACAACGCTTGGGACCGTGTTGAAAAGGCTTATGCTGCACTTGTTTACGGCGAAGGCGTTAAGGAAACCGACCCTGTTGAAGCTATCAAGAACTCTTACGCAAACGGCGTAACAGACGAGTTTATGCTCCCTACAGTTGTTGACGCAAACGGTAAGATTGCTGCTGACGACAGCGTAATCTTCTTCAACTTCCGTCCTGACCGTGCAAGACAGATTACACGTTCTTTCGTTGACGAAGCATTCACAGGCTTTGAAAGAAAGAACGGCTTCTTCCCGCTCAATTTTGTTTGTATGGCTCAGTACGACGCTGAAATGCCGAACGTTTCCGTTGCATTCCCTCCTGAGGCTCTCACAATGACCCTCGGCGAATACATCAGCAAGCAGGGTATGACTCAGCTCCGTATCGCTGAAACACAGAAGTATGCTCACGTTACATTCTTCTTCAACGGCGGCGAGGAAACAACTTTTGAGGGCGAGGACAGAATTCTCATCGACTCTCCAAAGGTTGCAACCTTCGATATGAAGCCTGAAATGAGTGCTTACGAGGTTACAGATGCAGTTGAAAAGGCTATCGATTCCGATAAGTATGACGTTATCATCCTCAACTACGCTAACTGCGATATGGTTGGTCATACAGGTATAATCGAAGCAGCAACAGCAGCAGTTGAAGCTGTTGACGAGTGCGTAGGCAGAATGGTTAACGCTATCCTCGCAAAGGGCGGCGCAGCAATCATCACAGCCGACCACGGCAACGCTGATAAGCTTATGGAAGCTGACGGCTCACCATTCACAGCACATACAACAAACCCTGTTCCGCTGATTGTTGTAGGCTGCGGCGACTGCAAGCTCCGTGAAGGCGGCGTCCTCGCAGATATCGCACCAACAATGCTTCAGATTCTCGGCGTTCCACAGCCAGCAGAAATGACAGGTAAGTCACTTATTGTTTGATAAGATTAAACCGCTTCTGAATTTTCGGAAGCGGTTTTAAATTTGGAATTAGGAAAGTGGAATGAGGAATTATTGCAGAGATAGCGAAGCAATAATGGGTTTCCAAAGGGGGCTTCGCACCCTTTGGTAGGGTTTTTAGGGGCAACGCCCCTAAATCGCCGCTCGCAAGCGGCGAAACACCCCAATCGTTCCAAAACGGAGCAGGAGGTGAGGAATGCGACAGCATTCCGAGGAGGGGCGAACAAGACCGCCCCTCCTTGTTTGGTTTACGGATAACTATCCTCAAAAACGTTCCAGTGGAACGTTTTTGACATAGCATACCTTTATTGACTTTTGCGAATATGGTTGTTATAATTATTATAATGATAAGTCAGAATTTGTGGAGGGATAATGGTGGATAAAATATTTTCTAAATGTGGTATGAGATGTGATTTATGCTTAATATATCGACCTAATGTAGAAATGAAAGACAGGCGAATTGAGATTTGTAACGCTTGGAAGAAAATATGGCAGGGCTATGAGCCCGACCCAAATACAATCATATGTGATGGCTGCTTATGTGAAAAGGAAAATTCTGTTTTGCAAACACCCGATTGCGAGGCAAGAAAATGTGTAATAGAAAAAGGGATTGAGCACTGTGGATATTGCGATTGTTACCCTTGTAATATATTTCCTGCTGAACCATCACAGGAAGAACTTGTTCAGAAAATTGATATTGAAAAGCAATGGACTTGGGAAGATGAAAAGCTGATGGAAGCATATACCTGTAAAAAGAATATGGACGAGTTCAGAAATAATAGATAAATATAAATCAACAACCCGAGAAGCCAGACTTCTCGGGTTATCCTTTTAATATTCCTGAATAATCTCAAAAGTAATATCTCTCAGCTTCAGACCGCTCTGTGCAAAATAAAGCCTGCAAGCAGTAAAGCGTGAGAACAGATTGATGTCGTCACGGGAAATGGAAACCCATTCGCCGTTTGTGCCGTTCCAGGTGTAGTTGCCGCAAGGCGTGCCCATCGTAAACAGCGTAACAGGCATCTGTGCAAGCTCGCTCATATCGGATTTAGCGGTAATCGTTGCACGGAATTTACCACAGCGTACAATGTCAAGTGCAAACACATAGGAAGTCTTCTTGTCGGTGCAGATGTCCTCCAGCGGAATTGTAACTGTTCCGTCAAGCTTGTGGAACACCACATTTGCCGCGTCAAAATCATCATCGTCACCGGGGCGGTTGATAATCTCAAATTCGTCAGCCGTACCCTCAACTCTGTCCATCGCACGGGTGTCCATAAGAAATTCGCAGATGTTCTTTGCACAACGCTGTAATTCGCCACGGGTCAGCGTGCCGTTTTCAAGTGAAGCAAGTGTGTTGTCGTTTGCTGAATTTCTCGAACCATCGGAGCAAACCATATAAATGTCATTCTGTGCACGCACCATTGCCGCAAAATTGCTCTTGTCGGGGGACTTGCCACGCTCGTTAATGTTTGCCCACCAGTCGGTCATAACAATGCCCTTGAAGCCCCATTCGTTGTGGAGAATTGTTGTTACAAGGTCGTAATTGCCAGCTGTCCACAAGCCGTTTACCGAGCCGTAGGTCGTCATCACGGAGCAAGCCTTTCCTTCCTTGACAGCAATTTCAAATCCCTTGAGGTAAATTTCACGGAGTGCACGCTCTGAAACAACCGAGTCAATGTCGTGACGGTGAGTTTCCTGATTGTTGCCGCAGAAATGCTTGATCGTGCCCGTAACACCGAACTTGTGCAAGCCTTTGAGTTCAGATGCCGCCATTGTACCTGTAAGGTACGGGTCCTCGCTGAAATATTCGAAATTACGTCCGTTGAGAACGTAGCGGTGAATGTTCATACCTGGTCCAAGCAGGCACTCAACATTATTCGCCGCAACCTCGTTGCCCATAAATTCAAACAGTTCTGTAACAAGCTCCTTGTTGAAGGTGCAGGCAATAAGCGTACCGTTAGGGATACTGAAAGCGGTTGTGCCGCAGTCAAGACGCATACCCGAAGGACCGTCCGAACAACAGCCGCAGGGGATACCCTTGTCAGCAAGACTCTGTGAAACCGCACCGAAAGCGGAAGCCGTACCGGGGGTAACCTTAGGACTTCCCATACCCTCGCCGCGGATTATGCAGGAGAGTTCCTCATCAGTAAGCTGTGCAATGAAATCGTCCATTGTTGCCTTGCCACGCTTTACATCAGAAAGCTTAATACCCTTGTCACCTGTCTGCAAAATTTCAGCAGGAAGATTTTCAGCACGTCGCTTGTCCATATCAAACTCAGCAAGAGGTGCATTTTCCATAACAGCCTTGCCGTCACGGTTTACCATTCTTTCGAAAGGGAGAACAGGGGCAAGTGCCTCGGTAAGCTGTTCAGCAACGGTTGTTTCAGCGATATCAAAGCTGTAAACACAAGCCGCAGAGCGAACGTTTCCGCCTGCATAAATATTGTATGTACCTGCTTCAAGAACATAGCAGGATTTGTGTCCGCTTGCACCTGTGTCATCGTAGGAAGCAATGCTGTACAGCGGGATTTCAATGCGGAGCACTTGTCCCTCGTTAGGTGCAAGTGTCTTTGTCTTTTCGTAGCCGCAAAGCACCCTTGCCGCCTTGCCAAGCTTGCCCTGCGGTGCTTCGCAGTAAGCCTGCACGACTTCCTTGCCAGCGTAACTGCCAGTATTCTTTACCTTGATTTCAATGGTAATCTTTTTGCTGTCAGAAGTTGCGGAAACTGTTTCAAATTCAAATGTTGTATAGGAAAGACCGTACCCGAAAGGATAAAGCACCTTTTCGGGAGCGAATGTTTCAAAGTAGCGGTAGCCAACATAAATATCCTCGCAGTAGAAGTTTCTCACAGGGTCGCCGAAATATTTGTAAGCAGGGTAATCCTCAAGTTTTTCAGCAATCGTGTCAGCAAGCTTTCCGCAAGGGTTGACTGTGCCGAGGAGCACGTCAGCAACGCCAAGTCCGCCGACCATACCGCCCTGCCAAACGTAAAGAACAGAGTCAGGGTTAATCTCATTCACAAAGCTCATATCAATCACGCCGCCCACGTTGAGAAGCACCGCCATTTTCCTGAAATGCTTACGCACCTTGCAAAGCATTTCCTTTTCAAGCGTACTCAGCAGGTAAGAACCCTCAACAGGTGAGCTGTCCTGCTCCTCGCCTGCGGTACGTCCGATAATTACCACGGCGGAGTCAGACTCAGCCGCAATGTGTGCAACAAAATCGTCATCAAGGGGCATTTCCTTCTGCGACCAAGGCTCGCCGCCCCAGCCTGCACCGTTGTCAAACGGGTTTTCTTCCTCCCACTTTGCGTAGGTGTCAATCAGCTCCTGATTAAGCTTTGCACCACAGCGAAGAAGTCCCTCGGTTATGCCCACAACCTCGGTAACATTTACAAGTCCCCCTGAGCCTGTACCGCTCTTGTAGTAGTGGCTCTGAATACGTCCGAAAACAGCCGTGCACTTGTCCTTGTCAAGCGGAAGCACGCTGTTGTCGTTTTTCAGCATTACCACGCCCTCAGCGGCAACCTGACGTGACTTGTCGATATATTTATTCCAGTCAAGAGTTATCTTAGCCATAATAATTACACCCTTTCAATGTGATTACAGATATTGTACTATATATTCAATTTTGTTGCAACAAAAAATTTGCTTTTAATAATAAATTTTTTATGTATAGTCAAGGCATTTCTGAAAATAATAGTTAAAACAATTTTTGTAATTTCAGAAAGGATTTGATTATATGAAAAAACAGATTGCTTTAATTCTTGCACTTGCAGCAGGTACATCACTTTTTACCGCCTGCGGACGAGACGAAGAGCCTGAACAGGGTGTAACCGATATGCCTGAAAATGCTGTGCATACTGTCCGCTTTCTCAACTTCAAGCCTGAAAGTGCAACAGCATACGAGGAGATTGTGAAAACCTACGAGGAGCAGACAGGCAACAAGGTTATCGTTGAAACCGCCGCAAACAACACCTATGAGCAGACTCTCAGTGCGAAGATGTCCACCTCAGAAGCACCTACAATCTTTCAGGTAAACGGTCCGAGAGGCTATGCAAACTGGAGAGATTACTGTGTAGACCTCAGCAATACAAGAATTTATGCCGCACTTACCGACAAGAATTCCGCCCTTTCCGTTGGCGGCGTGCCTTATGGTATTCCGTACACCGTTGAGGGTTACGGAATTATCTACAACGAAGAAATTACCGATAAATATTTCGACCTTGAAAACAAGGCAGTTACCCTTGAAGATATGGAAGACGTTGACAGCTTTGGTGAGCTTAAAGCCGTTGTCGAGGATATGCAGGCGAAGAAGGACGAGCTTGGTATCAAGGGCGTTTTTGCCTGTACCTCCCTCAAACCCGGTGACGACTGGCGTTGGCAGACGCACCTTGCAAACGTGCCGATTTATTATGAGTTTACCAATAACAACGTTGACCTGACAAGTGACGCAACAAAGGAAATCACCTTTGCATACGGCGAAAATTTCCGCAACATCTTTGACCTGTATATCAACAATTCCACCGTTGACAGAAAAATGCTCGGCTCAAAGATTACTGATGAGTCAATGGCTGAATTTGCCCTCGGCGAGTGCGCAATGGTGCAGAACGGCAACTGGGCGTGGAGTCAGATTAACGGCATTGACGGCAACGTTGTAACCGCTGAGAATATCAAGTATCTGCCGATTTATACAGGTATTGAGGGCGAGGAAAATCAGGGACTCTGTATCGGTACGGAAAACTATTTCTGTATCAATTCTCAGGCTTCCGAGGAGGAACAGCAGGCTGCCGCTGACTTTCTTTACTGGCTCTATTCCAGCGAAATGGGCAAGGATTACGTTACAAACAGCCTCGGCTTCATTGCACCGTTTGATACCTTTGACGACGCAGACACACCTGACGACCCGCTTACCCGTGAAGTGCTTGACTGGATGGACGAGGACGGCATCGTGAATATTCCTTGGAACTTTACACTTTTCCCAAGTCAGACCTTCAAGGAGGATTTCGGTGCTGCACTTCTTCAATATGCACAGGGCAGCATTGACTGGGCAGGCGTTGAGAAAATCGTAACAGAAAGCTGGAAAACAGAAAGCTCTTATCTTGCACAGTAACAAAGGGGCTGGTTAAAATTAAAAAGTATTTTCCTTTGTTTGTTCTGCCGACGCTGATTGCTTTTGCAGCGTTCTTCATAGTGCCGTTTCTGATGGGAATTTACCTTTCCTTCAACAAGTTCACTACGGTTGAAAATGCACAATGGGTAGGCTTCAAGAACTACGCACTTGCATTCAGCAATGCCGATTTTCTCAATGCACTCTGGTTCACGGCAAAATTCACTGTTGTTTCGGTTGTAACCGTGAATATTTTTGCATTCCTGCTGGCACTTGCCTTGACAAGTGCAGTCAGGGGCAAGAACGTGTTCCGTACAATTTTCTTTATGCCGAACCTTATCGGCGGAATTGTACTCGGTTATATATGGAATTTGATTATCAACGGCGTGCTGAACCGCTTTGGCGTAGATTTGAGCTATGACCCAAGCTACGGCTTCTGGGGACTTGTTATCCTTACCAACTGGCAGTTAATCGGCTATATGATGGTAATCTATATCGCAGGCTTGCAGAATATCCCCCGTGATTTGCACGAAGCCTCGCAGATTGACGGTGCAACACGTTTGCAGACCCTTAAAAACGTGACAATTCCAATGCTTATGCCGTCAATAACAATCTGTACCTTTCTCACCCTGACCAATTCATTCAAGCTGTTTGACCAGAACCTTGCCCTTACCGCAGGTGCACCTGCAAGAAAAACATCAATGCTTGCACTGGACATTTATAACACCTTCTACGGACGTGCAGGCTGGCAGGGTGTAGGTCAGGCAAAGGCGGTAATATTCTTCCTTATCGTGGCACTGATTGCCTTTGCACAGCTTAAATTCACAAGCAGCAGGGAGGTCGAAAGCTGATGGCAAAAAAGCGAAACAATATCATTCTTTTTGGTTTTCTTGTATTGCTTGCGGCACTGTTTCTGTTCCCGATTTTTATTGTCGTAATCAATTCATTCAAGACAAAATTCAGCATTATGGGCAGTCCCTTCACTCTGCCAAACAGCGAAACCTTTGCAGGACTCGAAAACTATGCCGCAGGAATACAAAGCTCGGGAATTCTCGGAGCATTTCTCCGCTCGCTGTTTATCACCGTGCTTTCCGTGCTGGTGATTGCAGTACTTTGCTCAATGACCGCCTGGTATCTTGTCCGCGTGAAGAATTTCCTCACGGGTGCGATTTACAAAACCTTTCTGTTCAGTATGATTGTACCTTTTCAGATGGTTATGTACACTATGACCTATGTAGTAACAAAAATCAAGTTCAATAATCCTGTGGGAATAATTTTCGTGTACCTCGGCTTCGGAGCAGGTCTGTCTGTGTTTATGCTCAGCGGCTTCGTGAAAAGTATCCCGAGGGAGCTTGAAGAAGCGGCGGAAATCGACGGCTGTAACCCCGTGCAGATTTTCTTTCTCGTGGTAATGCCAATCCTCAAACCAACAGCAATAACCGTAACAATCCTCAACGCAATGTGGATATGGAACGACTATCTCCTGCCATATCTTATCTTAGGCACGGGCAACAAGACTCTCCCCGTGGCAATTCAGATTGCAATGCAGGGTGCATACGGCGCTGTCAACTGGGGCGGCTTTATGGCAATGCTTGTCCTTGCAATTGTCCCCATAATCGTATTTTACCTGTTCAGCCAGAAATATATCATCGAGGGCGTTATTGCAGGCGCTGTAAAGGGATAATTACCTGCCACTTGCAATTTGCTGGAAAATGTGATATAATCATTCAGTAATATTTTACTCTGAAAGGAATTATCACTATGGTAGTTATTGAAATGGAAAACGGCAAAAAAATCAAGCTGGAGCTTTATCCCGAAATCGCTCCCATTACAGTTGAAAACTTTGAAAAGCTCGTTAAGGACGGCTTTTACGACGGACTTATCTTCCACCGTGTAATCGAAGGCTTTATGATTCAGGGCGGCTGTCCTGAGGGAACAGGTATGGGCGGTCCCGGTCACCATATCAAGGGCGAGTTTGCTTCCAACGGCGTAAAGAACGACCTCAAGCACACAAGAGGCGTTATCTCTATGGCACGTTCAATGATGAAGGACAGTGCAGGTTCTCAGTTCTTCATTATGCATATGGACGCTCCTCACCTTGACGGCGAATACGCTGCTTTCGGCAAGGTTGTTGAGGGTATGGAAGTTGTTGACGAAATTGCAACAACAAAGACAAGCTTCGGTGACAGACCTGTCAACGAACAGAAGATGAAGAAGGTTTATATCGAGGAATAACAAGAAAGGGTATCGGAACACAAAATCCGATACCCTTTAGTTTGTCGAAAAAGACTTTTCGACAAAGAATAGTGAATATTGAATAATGAAGAATGAATAATTAAGGAATTGCCTTCGGCAATAATATTAAAAATGTCCGCAAAGCGGACACCTTAACTATTCATTATTCATTATTCTTTATTCATTTTTCATTAGACTGTCGACTTTATCGACAGTCTGAAGGGTATCGGAACACAAAATACGATACCCTTGATTTTTTATTTCACAACTGTGTTTCGTCCGCTGTTTTTGCCGTCGTAAAGCTTGCTGTCAGCCTTGCTTATCAGCTCGGTAACAAGTGACTCTGCCTTGTGTTCCTCAACACCGAAGGTCATTGTTATATTAATTGTTTCGCCGTAAAAAGTAATCGGCATTTTTTCAATGTGAGTTTTCATTTCCAGCACATAACCGTAAGCCTTGTCAATGCCGCAGGAAGGAAACAGGAACAGGAATTCCTCGCCGCCCCAACGGCAGACGATACCCTTTTCCTTCATATATTCCATAAAATATGCCGCAAGCTGTTTCAGCACATCGTCACCGAAGTTGTGCCCCTTAGTGTCATTGATTTTCTTGAAAAAGTCAATGTCACCGATTGCCACGGAGAAAACCGTGTCTGTAATACCCATATTTTCTTCCAGTGCCTTGTACATACAGCGGCGGTTCATAAGTCCCGTAAGTGCATCGGTTTCCGCTTCTTTTTTCAGCCTGCGGTTGTAGACATTAAGCTTTTCAAGTGCCGACTGGTTGGTGTTGCTGAAAATAAAGCAGATTACAAACATACACACAAACAGCGTAACCGTGTACATAACATTCAGCACATTGCCCTGCTTTTCGGTAATTTTCAGAACAGGCTCGTGCACCGTGCCGTAGAAATACACCGCAATGTTCAGTGCCAGCAGGAAAATCATATAAATTGCCTTGCCCCTGAAATTCCGATATGTTGCAAAAAAGGAAATTACCATAAGCGGATAAATAAAGTAGTGTGCACCGTAATCCTCGCCCATAAGGTAAACCGAGTAAATCAGCCACGTCAGTATTCCGCCTGAGAATATGTGGAATACCACACGTCTGCCGCAGTGGTAGGTAGTAAAGAAGCAGGCAACGTGAAGTGGAAGCCATACCAGCAGTATAGGTGCTTCCTTGAGTATGCCTGAAATTGCGGCAAAAATATAGAATGCAACTATGTACAAAGCCGTGATAATATAATAAAATCTCATCATCAGCAGAAACTGACTTTCCTCGCTGTCGAAGGAAACATCCTTGTATAAGAAATTTTTAATGGAAAATTTTTGGTTGCTCATAATACACTCTCCTGTGTTAAAGCGGTGTTGTTTATATTATACCACGCTTTGAAGAAATGTCAATAAAATATTGTTGTTTTTGTATATTATTATTGCCAAAATACAATAAATAGGTTATAATTAGTATATCTGAAAATGAAAGGATTGTTACATATGACAAACAATGAAATTATGTCCCACATTGACCATACACAGCTTAAAGCGGTAAGCACAAAGGCTGATATCGATGCACTCTGCATCGAGGCAGAAAAATTCGGCACGGCTTCCGTTTGTATTCCTCCCGCTTATGTGAAATACGCAAGAGAGCACTTTCCGCGTCTTAATATCTGCACGGTAATCGGTTTTCCTCTCGGCTACAACACAACCGAAATAAAGGTTATCGAGGCGGCTAATGCAATTGTTGACGGTGCTGACGAAATTGATATGGTTATCAATCTCGGTATGGTTAAAAACGGCGATTTTGAGCAGGTTACAGATGAAATTGCCGCCGTGAAGAAAATATGCGGCAGCCATATTCTCAAGGTTATCGTTGAAACCTGCTATCTTACTGACGAGGAAAAAATCAAGCTTTGTGAGTGCGTAACCGAGGGTGGTGCCGATTACATCAAGACCTCCACAGGCTTTGGCACAGGCGGTGCAAAGATTGAAGATATCCGTCTTTTCAAGGGACACATCGGCGAGAATGTGAAGATGAAAGCCGCAGGCGGTGTAAAGTCCCGTGAAGATTTGGAAATGTTCCTTGAAGCAGGCTGTGAAAGAATTGGTACAAGTTCAGCTGTTAAGCTTCTCAACAACGAGGAGGCAGGCAGCTATTAATGGAAGACCTGATTTTAGCTTTAGCTGTAATTTTGTTCATTGCCATAGTGGTTATTGTCGTGCTGATTACTACGGCAAAAGCAAGAAAAAATCAGCTTGAAGCAGACGTAAGGGGTGCGTTTGACACCCCTCCCGACAGCAAGCGTGACAACGAAATGGAGAGTATTACCCAGTATTACCGCTATGCCGAAATTGACAGCATAAATGCCGACGCAATCACTTGGGAAGACCTTGATATGGACGAGGTTTTCGACCGTATCAACACCTGTGAAAGCTCCGTGGGCGAGGAGTACCTCTACGCACTTCTGCACAGACAGCTTACCTCTGAGGAGGAGACGGATTTCAAGCATATGCTTGACCTGCTTGGAAGTGACGGAAACCTACGCTTTGAAACCTGCAAGGCACTTCACAACCTCGGCATTTTCAATTACAACAGCGTTGCAAAATCCTGCCTTCGTGGTGCTGAGGGTATGGAATATATCGGCAAGTCGCAGACGTATATGGCACTGATTTTTCTTCCCGTCGGAGCAGGTCTGCTGGGCTTTCTGATTGCTTCGGGAATTGGTGCGGTAATCGGCGTACTTGCAGGCGTAATCGCAAACATAGCAATTTACTGCAAAATCAACCTCAGGGTTGAGCGTCATATGGGAATGATGAAGTATCTCTGCCGTATTCTGTTTTGTGCAAATAAGCTGAGCAAGGTAAGCAATGACAGCTATTTCGCACGCTTTGGTGAGCTTTATCAGCCTTTTTCCTCAGCGGCAAGGCTTCTTGCGAAGATTGGCAAGGAGTCGGGCGGCGACCTTGCGGATATTGCGGAAACCTATCTGAAAATGTTCACCTTCCGTGATATGTACACCTACGCTTACCTCCGTGAGCTTTTCACAGGCAAGCAGGACGAGATTAACCGTGTCTACAAGCACATAGGCTTTCTCGACGCAGTTTGTGCGGTGCTGAATTTCAGGGGCAGCTCAGAGGTTTGGTGCGTGCCTGAATTTACCGAGGAAAAGGGAATAACGTTCAAAGGCTTGGTGCACCCCCTTATCAAAAAGCCTGTGGCGAATGACTTTGACATAACTGGGAATATCCTTGTTACTGGGTCAAACGCTTCGGGCAAGAGCAGCTTTGTCAAAGCCGCCGCAATAAATGCAATTCTTGCACAAAGTATCCTCACTTGTACAGCGGAGCAATTCCGTCTGCGCAGGTGCAAGGTTGTGACATCAATGGCTGTCCGTGATGATATCTGCGCAGGGGACAGCTACTTCGTGGCGGAAATCAAGTCAATGAAGCGTATTGTTGAGCAGGTCAGGACGGAATACTGCTTCTGCGTGATTGACGAGATTTTAAAGGGCACGAACACAATCGAGCGTATCGCCGCTTCGGTAAGCGTGCTGAAGGAAATGGCTGAAGCGGAGAGTATCTGCGTTGCGGCAACCCACGATATCGAGCTGACGGTTATGCTTGAGGATTGCTACAGAAATGTTCATTTTGAAGAAACGGTTACCGATGATGACGTAACCTTTGATTACAGGATAAAGGAAGGTGCCGCAAGGACGAGAAACGCTATAAAGCTGTTGAAGGTAAACGGCTTTCCAGAGTCGGTTATTTCGGCGGCGGAACAGCTTGCGGAGAGGCTTTCGGAGGAGAGAAGGTGAGCAAGTAATGGGTGTGCAAAAATATCCGTATATGATTTCAATTTATAAGGATGCTGACCGATATTTAATCAATCCCGATTTAGTTACTGTCGGTAGTTTCAGGAGTAATGCGCCTTGGCTGAAATTTGCTGAGACTACAGATGATTGCACTGTGCTCGGCAACGCTGTTATTGAAGCAGTTGAATACATAAAGAACAGTCCTATTCTTGATATACAGGCTACAATTGACGAAATAGGCGAATTCATTTATTGGAAGAAAGAGGGGAAATATCCAAGCTGGGGAGCATTTGACAAGAAGAATATATGTATAACGGTTAAATTAAACGAAAACGGTACTTATGAAATATATTCTATGAAAAAGCTTCCTCGGAACAATGGATATAGCGGTTGTATAAAAGAGCATAACTGCGATGCGAACGCTTCTTCCGAAGAAATCGGATTGGCTGTGATTGATGTTGCAGTTGCCGCAGAGGAATTTTATAATAAAAACAAGCCTAATCCGTATCCACCTAAAACTATCGAACTTCTGAATGACTCGGAGGTAATCATTGAAGCACCTCGTGACAAGCATTTTAACGATTATGAGGATTGCGGTGCGGCAGAACTTCATCAAGCTTATTTGTATTTTGCCAAAGAGGGTGCAGAGCCATCTGCGGCATTTTATCTCGGCATTGCCGCAGAGCTTGACTGCGATATGAACGAGGACAACATTCGCAGGGCTTGGGAAAAACTTCACGGCAAGGCAGAACTTTTCGAGGTGAAATCTGTGGAACACGGTATTTTCAAGCTTCGTGCCGAAATGAGAAACAAAAGCGTTCACCGAATTTCCTATCTGTTGCAGATTGACGAAAGCGGACTGCTTGACTGCACAATGGAGCTTCACAAGCCAAACACACGCAAAAAGCTTGACGAAAAGCTTACAGTGATGTTTGAGGAATTTGCACGTCAATGCAGGTTTAAAGAGTAATTACCCGAAAGGAAGATTTTATGAAAAGAGTATTTTTGATAGTCCTCGACAGTGCAGGTATCGGCAACGCTCCCGACGCTGAAAAGTTCGGCGACAAGGGTGCTGATACGTTCAGAAGCTGTTACAATACGGGAAAACTGAATGTGCCGAATATGCGTAAGCTTGGTCTGTTCAACATCGATGGTATGGACTACGGCGAGCCCTGCGAAAATCCAATCGGTGCATACGGACGAATGACAGAAAAGTCAATGGGCAAGGACACCACAATCGGTCACTGGGAAATCGCCGGCATTATTTCCGAAAATCCGCTTCCCACTTACCCCAACGGTTTTCCGCAGGATATCCTCGACAAGTTTTCTGCGGCAACGGGCAGAAAGGTGCTTTGCAACAAGACCTATTCGGGCACGGAGGTTATCAAGGATTACGGCAGGGAGCATATGGAAACGGGTGCGCTTATCGTCTACACCTCAGCAGACAGCGTGTTCCAGATTGCGGCACACGAAAGCGTTGTTCCCGTGGAAAAGCTGTACGAATACTGCGAAATTGCGAGAAAAATTCTCGTTGGCGAGCACGGCGTAGGCAGAGTCATTGCACGTCCTTTCGAGGGCGAGTACCCGTTTACACGCACCTCACGCCGCCACGATTTTTCCATTGAACCGCCTGCCGAAACAATGCTTGACAAGCTGAAAAACGCAGGCAAGGACGTCATTGCCGTGGGCAAAATCAACGATATTTTCGTGGGGAAGGACATAACCGAGTTCGTGCGTACAAGCGGCAACGACGACGGTATGGAAAAGACTCTCGGTTACGCAAAGCGTGATTTCAACGGACTTTGCTTTGTCAACTTAGTTGATTTTGATATGAGCTACGGTCACCGCCGTGACGTGGAGGGCTACACCAATGCTCTGAATCGTTTTGACGAACAGCTTGGCACGCTTATGGAGATGATTGGCAATGATGACGTGATTATGATTACCGCTGACCACGGCTGTGACCCCTGCTACAAGGGTACAGACCACACCCGTGAAACCGTGCCGCTACTTGTGTACGGAAAAAAGGCTGCTCCGAAAAATCTCGGTGTGACAGAAAGCTACACAGCCTGTGCGGATATGGTAACGGAATTTTTAGAGTGAGGAGTTAGGAGTGAAGTCAGCATTACAACTGCACACTCCACTCTCCACACTCCAAACTCATAATTTACCGTAAGTTCATACATTTTATGACAAAATAAGGTATAATATTAGAATATTATATTATGAAAGGATAGGGTTATAATGGGATTTTTCCAAAATGCCGACCCGATGGTGCTTGTGGCATTTATCGGTTATCTTGCAGTAATGCTTGCAATCGGCTTCTACTTCTCCAATAAGAGCAAAAATATGAACGAATATTTCCTCGCAGGTCGTGGACTGAACAGTTGGGTAACGGCTATGTCAGCACAGGCTTCCGATATGAGCGGATGGCTGCTGATGGGTCTGCCGGGTGCGGCTTTTGCAACAGGTATGGGCAACTACTGGATTGCAATCGGTCTTGCAATCGGTACAATTCTCAACTGGGCATTCGTTGCAAAACCACTCCGCCGTTTCACAGAAGCGGCAGGTGACTCAATCACAATTCCGCAGTACTTACAGAACCGCTTCAAGGCTGACAGCCCGATTGTACGCCTTGTATGTGCGGTAGTAATCTTCGTGTTCTTCCTTGTGTACACAGTTTCCGCTTTCGTTTCGGGCGGCAAGCTTTTCCAGGTTGTATTCAATATCGACAGCACCAACGAAACCTACACTAAGGCTGCTGTAATTATTTCAGCACTTATCATTATCGCTTATACACTTATGGGCGGCTTCAATGCTGTTGCGTGGACAGACTTCATTCAGGGACTGCTTATGTTCCTTGCAATTGTCGCACTTCCAATCGCACTTATCAGCAACATTGACAATTTCAGCTGGGATATGATTACATCAACTCAGAAGCTTGTTGCTGAGGGCGAGGACGCAAGCGGCTTTGCTTCTCTCTTTGAAAACAGAAGTGCAAATGCAATTATCAGTGATGTAGCGTGGGCACTCGGTTACTTCGGTATGCCGCACATTCTTGTTCGTTTTATGGCAATCAAGGATGCCAAGAGCGTTAAGAAGTCGGGAATTATCGCTGTTGTATGGGTACTTATCTCCCTCGGTGCAGCAGTTCTCATCGGTATCCTCGGACGTGTTTACTACGAGGCAAACGGACTTGCAATGCTTTCTACTTCCGCTGAACAGGAGCTTATCTTCATCAATGTTGTAAAAATGCTGTTCCCGAGTGTGCTTGCAGGTATCTTCCTCTCCGCTGTTCTTGCTTCAATTATGAGTACGGCAGACAGCCAGCTTCTCGTAACAGCTTCCGCAGTAGCAAACGACTTCTTCAAGGTAGTTGTAAAGAAGGAAGTTTCCGAAAAGACAACAATGTGGGTAAGCCGTGGTGCTGTAATTGCTATCTCCGTAATCGCTTGTATTATGGCACTTGACCCTAAGGACTCCATTATGGGTATCGTATCCAACGCTTGGGCAGGCTTCGGTGCAGCGTTCGGTCCTGCAATAATTCTCTCCCTCTACTGGAAGCGACTCACCCTCAAGGGTACGGTTGCAGGTATTATCGCAGGTGCAGGAACAGTTCTCCTCTGGGACAACATTCTCAATCTCGGCGGAATTATGTACTCCATCGTCCCCGGATTTGCAGCATCAATTCTTCTCACAGTTGTTGTTTCTCTCATTGATAAGAAGCCTTCCGATGAAGTGCTTGAAATCTTTGAAAAGGCAAAGACAATTGAATAAAACAGTTAACGGTGCAGAAAATTTTCTGCACCGTTTTTGCACAATAAGTCAGTTGCGGACACGTTGTACTATTGACAAGGTACGGTAAGCGTGTTATACTTTGCCTAATAAATTGAAAAGGAGCTGTTTCTGATGAAAAAGCTTAATATGTTAGTTAACGCACTTGATAAAAAATCTCACATCAACCGTGAGATTTACGGCCATTTTTCCGAGCACCTCGGCAGATGTATCTACAACGGAATTTACGTCGGTGAGGACTCCGAAATTCCCAACACAGACGGTGTAAGAAACGATATCATCGAGGCATTCAAGGAGATTAAAATGCCCGTACTCCGCTGGCCGGGCGGTTGCTTTGCAGACGAATATCACTGGAAGGACGGTATCGGCGAAAAGTCCTCCCGCAAGAAGATGATTAACACTCACTGGGGCGGTATTGTTGAGGACAACAGCTTCGGTACGCACGAATTCTTCAACCTCTGTGAGAAGCTTGAATGTGAGCCGTATCTCGCCGGAAATCTCGGAAGCGGTACTGTTCAGGAGCTTGCTGAGTGGGTTGAGTACATAACCTCAGACGACATCTCACCTATGGCTGAGCTTCGCCGCAAGAAT
Source organism: Oscillospiraceae bacterium (assembly GCA_045545795.1). GTDB lineage: Bacteria > Bacillota > Clostridia > Oscillospirales > Ruminococcaceae > RGIG8773. Next base: position 42,393 of record JAZQBN010000058.1, on the reverse strand, counting down.
GGACGCGACAAAGCGTGGAAGCTGAAATATCTCGGTATCGGCAACGAAAACTGGGGCTGCGGCGGAAATATGCGTCCCGAATATTACGCTGACGAGTACCGCCGTTATCAGACATATTGCCGTAATTTCAGCGGCAACGAGCTGTTCAAGGTTGCCTGCGGTCCTAATGCCGAAGATTATCACTGGACAGAGGTGCTGATGGAAAACGTGAAGGACTGGCACACAAAGGCTATTTCTCTCCATTACTACACCGTGCCAACAGGTGATTGGGGACATAAGGGCAGCGCTACCGATTTCACAGACGAGGAATACTACACAACAATTTCCAAAACCCTCTATATGGATGAGCTTATCACACGTCACAGCGAGATTATGAACCGCTATAACCCCAACAACACAATCGGTCTTATCGTTGACGAGTGGGGCTGCTGGTACGACGTTGAACCCGGCACAAACCCGGGCTTCCTCTATCAGCAGAATACAATGCGTGACGCAATTGTTGCAGCTGTAAACCTCAATATGTTCAACAGCCATTCCGATAGAGTGATAATGGCTAACCTCGCTCAGGCAGTAAACGTGCTTCAGGCACTTATTCTTACCGAGGGCAAGAAGATGGTCAAGACGCCTACCTACCACGTGTTTAATATGTTCAAGACACATCAGGACAGCGACCTTGTTTACAGCTTCTGTGAAAACGAAAAGGTAAGCGACAAGGAAATTCCTGCGATTTCACAGAGCGTTTCCGTCCGTGACGGCAAGATGACAATTACCCTTGCCAACTGCTCACTTGATGAGGAGTACGAAATCAGCTGTGCAATCAACGGCTTTGCAGCGGCAAAGGCTTCCGCTGAAATTCTTGACGCTGACGTTCGTGCATATAACGACTTTGACGACAGTAACAAGGTTGCACCAAAGGCTTATGAGGTTAAGCTTGATAATGGTGCAATGACTGTAAAAATGCCTGCTTGCTCCGTTGTTTCGGTAGTGCTTGAATGAAGATAGTTTGCCGAAAATGCCTGCTTGCCGAAATGGATTTGCAGGAGGTCTATCAAAGCGTGAGGGAGTATGTCGAAGCGTTGCCGCCTGACAAAAAGGCTGACGATAAGGAGTACGCAAGACGGCTGGAAATCTGCAAGGAGTGCGAAAGCCTTGCGGATGGAATGTGCGTGAAATGCGGCTGTTACGTCGAGGCAAGGGCGGCGAAAAAGAACGCTGACTGCCCCGATGAAAAGAATAAATGGAAATGAAAAACGCTGGGAGTTAATCATATAGAAGTATTTATAAAGCCACTTTTGATTTTGATGTCAAAAGTGACTTTATGTTGCTTGTAACATTGACTTTTTATATTGACTTTGTTATAATAAACTCACCAAATATGAATTTGACGAGGTGATTTAAAAGTGAGTCCGTGGTATTTTTCGATTGGAATAATATTTTTCTTCTTTTTGTTGATAGCAGGACTTATCATTTCTGTAATTCTGTTTATTATACGAAAAATCAAAAAGCGTAAATGTAAATCTGCAATCATTTCAATTGGTATAAATTTTGTTCTGATTGCAACAACTGTTTTATATACAGTATCTCATTCTACATATTATAAATACAATGATTGGGCTATTTTACAGAATAGCATTTATGAAGTTGAAGAAAAATACGGCGATTTCGATTTAGGGAAAATAAGAGAAAATCAAAAAGGTAGTGTCGGATATTACATTTATACTGACAACGGACCGATTATGCCTGACCATATGGAACATTTTTATTATATGGAATATGATGAGAATGGCATTGTTTACAATGTATACGATGGCTGTCAGCCTGGTGGTTGACAAATCCCAATCTGTCTTTGAAATGATAACAAAATCCAGAGAAGAACTTACATCTTCTCTGGATTTTCTTCTATATAAATGCTCTTTTATAACCCCAGCAATTTCTCCGCATTTTCGTGTAAAATCATTTCACGCTCTTCCTCGGTAAGGGGAATACGGTTAAAGCGTTTCAGTTCCTCGGAAGCCTCCCACATAGGATAGTCTGTGCCGAAAAGCACCTTGTCCGCACCGAAATGCTCGATAAGCTCTTTTGCACGTTCAGGCTCCATTGCGTAGAGGGAGCTTGACGTGTCAACCCACAGATTGTCACGTCCTGCAAGGCAATCCTCAGCGTCCTCCCATTCCGACCAGCCGCCGAAATGTGCACCGATTACCTTGAGGTTGGGGAACTTGTCCATAACCTTTGCAAGCCGCTTCGGCTTGGAAAATTCGTAGCGGTAGTCACCCATATGAATAAGCACCGCAAGCTTGCCCTCTATGAGCTTGAAAAGTTCCATAGCCTTGTCGCAGTCAAGGTTGAAGCGCTGGAAATCTGGGTGAAGCTTGATGCCCTTAAGGCTCATATTTACAGCACGGGCAATCTCGTCACCAATGTCGGGACAATCAGGGTGAAGCGTAGCAAAACCAACCAACTCGTCGGGGTGTTCCTTAACGCTTTCTGCAATAAAATCATTGATGCTGTGAACCTGTGCAGGAGTTGTAGCAACTGACTGCACCACGAATTTTTCTATGCCGTTTTTCTTTCCGTTTTCGATGAGTGTGTCAACCGTTCCGTCCATTTCCATTGTCAGCTCGCTGTAGAATTTTCCAATTCCCGCAACTGCCTTTTCAGCAATTTTCTTTGGAAAAATGTGAGCGTGAGCGTCAATAATCATTACAAGGACTCCTTTGAATTTATTTGTTCAGAGCATCGGAAAAGGAAGTGTCCCTCCAGTTGCCCTTGAAGTAAAAGCAGAATGACATTACTGCGGCAAGTGTCCAGCCGATTGGCCAAGCCCATAAGAAACCGTCAAAGCCCATTTTCGGCACTAAAATATACGACAGTGCAACACGAAGAAGCAAATCACTGAATGTTGCCGCCATAAATGAACGCATTGCCCCCGCACCTTTCAGTACGCCGTCCGCAAGAAGCTTTACTCCGAGAACGATGTAGAACGGTGCCGCCGCACGCAGGAATGATGTGCCGATTGCAAGAGCCTCCTCCGACGGTTCAGAGAAGAACAGTTCAATCATAAAATCACTGAACCCGATGTAGCAAGCAAGGAACGGAACAACGCATATTGCCGTAAAAACAAAGCCTGCCTTGAAGCCCTGCGGAATACGCTCATGCTTGCCTGCGCCGATATTCTGTGCGGTATAGGAGCTTATTCCGTTGGAAATGCACGCCATAGCGTTTACCGCAAAGGTATTCAGCTTGATTGCCGAGGAGTAACCCGCAATAACCGCCGCACCCATATCGTTGATAAGGCTTTGTATGAATAGGTTGCCAACAGAAACGAAGCTTTGCTGACATATGGTCGGAATAGCAATTCTGCTGATAGTTTTCAGCATATTCGGTGAGAAAAGGGGACTGCGGTGAGGTGTCTGAATTCTGCGTAACCGTCTGAAAAGCGTTATCGCCGCAAGCACAGCCGAAGCACCCTGAGCAATAAAGGTTGCCCACGCAACACCTGCAACTCCCATATCAAGCGGGATAACCATAATCAGGTCGAGAATGATGTTTGCCACAGATGAGATAATGAGAAAAATAAGAGGAGTTTTCGAGTCACCCAGTGCAGTAAAAATACCCGTGCAGACGTTGTAAAGAAACAGGAAAACAAGTCCCCCTATGTAAATGCGGAGGTACAGTACCGAGTCCGCAAAAATATCGGACTGAGTATTCAGAAGGTTCATAATCGGCTCGCAGAAAATGAAACCTGCAATCGTGAGAATTACCGCAAGGGCAAGTGTAGTAATCAGCGAGGTCGAAACCGCCGTTTTCATACGGACGAATTCCTTTGCACCGAAAAGCTGAGAAATAACAACCGCACAGCCGCCGTTTATTCCGTTTGCAATCTGAATAAAAAGCATTGTCACAGGGTAAGACGCACCTACCGCCGCAAGTGCAAGCTCACCGTCAAGAGGTGTCGTGCCGATAAAATTTCCTGCAATAATGCTGTCGCAGATATTGTACATCTGCTGAAAGGCAATGCTTATCAGCATCGGCAGAGTAAACCGCCATATAAGTGATGAAGGCTTGCCTTTTGTCAAATCGGTAATCATTTTAAATCCTTTCTAACAAACTGTAAAAATCTGTTATGTTTATATTATACAACTTTAATTTTGAATTATCAAATAAAAACAGCACAAACTTACAAAAGAATTTGCGGAAAAGATTGTGCGTTTTTGGCTATGAAAAAAAGGAAAGTGTCAGGTTATACCTGATGAAACGAATGCTTCGCTTTAATCAGCTTTTTCCTGAATTAATAAGTCCCCGCCATAAGACGGGGACATTGAAAATCATATTGTTGAAACGAAACGTCCGAAAGCGGCAATGCCCTTTGCGGTACGCTTGTAAACGCCTGCGTGTTCAAGCACCTTTGAGAAAACAAGACCGATTTCCTTCTGAATGATTTCGTTCACGTTTTCAGCAGTAATTGTATTTCGTGCGGAAAATTCCTCAACCCAGTCCGCGTGCTTTTCAAGCTCAGGAACAAGACGTACAGCCTCGATACCCTTGTTCACGATAACATCAGCAAGCTGTTCCATCTCAGTTTTGAGACGTGCAGGAAGTACAGCAAGACCCATAACCTCGATAAGACCGATGTTTTCCTTCTTGATGTGGTGAAGCTCGCTGTGCGGGTGGTAAACGCCGAGAGGATGCTCCTCAGTGGTAATGTTGTTGCGGAGCACAAGGTCAAGCTCGTAGTAGTTGCCGTTCTTTCGTGCAATCGGGGTAATAGTGTTGTGCGGCACGCCGTCAGTTTCCGCAAAAATGAAGGCACTCTCATCGGAGTAGCTTCTCCACTTTGTGAGAATTCTGTCACCCAGCTCAACAAGTCTTTCGTAATCATAGCTGCGCAGACGGAGCACGGACATAGGCCACTTTACACGACCAACCTCAACGTCCTCAAAGTTAGGAATTGTGTATGTTTCTTCAATCGGAGCAGAAGCCATCGCAAATGTGTAGCGACCGCCCTGGAAGTGCTCGTGAGCAAGAATTGAACCGCCTACAATCGGCAGGTCAGCATTTGAGCCGACAAAATAGTGCGGGAACTGTTCAACGAAATCAAACAGCTTGCTGAAAGCAAGACGGTCAATTTTCATCGGAGTGTGCACGCTGTTGAGGAGAATACAGTGCTCATTGTAGTAAACATAAGGGGAATACTGCAAGCACCAGCGTTCATCATTGATTTTAACAGGAATAATTCTGTGGTTCTGACGTGCAGGGTGATTTACACGACCTGCGTAGCCAACATTTTCCTCGCAGAGAAGGCATTTCGGGTAACCGCTCTGCTTTGCATTGAGTGCCGCCGCAATAGCCTTAGGGTCTTTCTCAGGCTTGGAAAGATTGATTGTAACATCAAGTGTGCCGTATTCGGTTTCAGCAGTCCACTTCATATCCTTTTTGATGCGGTAACGGCGGATATAATCCGTGTCACAGCTCAGCTTGTAGTAATAATCCGTAGCAGCCTCAGGCGACTTTTCACGGTAAAGCCTTCTGAACTTTTCAATTACCTCAGACGGACGCGGGGTAAGACAGCCCATAATCTTTGTATCAAGCAGGTCACGGTAAACGATGCTGTCCTCGATAATGCCCTTTTCAACAGCATAATTGAGAAGCTCCGCAAGCACAGGCTCCAGCTCAATGTTTGTAAAGTTGTCCTCAGGCGGATTGTAGTCATCGATACCGAGAACATCGCAGATGAGGTTAGCGGAATAAATTCTGTCTTCTGCGGAAATGAGATTGTTTTCAAGACCGTAGCACACAAGCTTACGGACAGCGTTATGTATGTTGTTGGACACTTTGAACAGCTCCTTAAATTATATTTGGAAATACACATTAATTATATCACATAAAATTTCTTTTTGCAATAACAATGTGTTGATTTTAAACGTATATTGTGATATAATTTACAAATTGATAATTTAACGGAAGGGGAAATTTATATGGAGCTTAATGGAATTCCGTTTGCAGTAATTGCAATTGCCGCATATGTTCTGATAATCAGCATTATTTCAGTGATTATGACAATCAAGGATAAGTCTTCTGCAAGGAAAGGAAAGTGGCGTGTTCCCGAAAAGACGCTTTTCATTCTTTCGGCATTGGGAGGTTCTGTGGCAATGTACATAACAATGAAGGCAATCCGCCACAAGACGCAGCACAAACGCTTTATGATTGGCATACCTGCAATTATGATTGTGCAGGCTCTGCTGATTGTCGGAGCAATTCTTCTTAAAACGGGTGTAATCTCAATAGGATAAAATAATGCGGAACAACAATCAGCTGTTCCGCAATTTTTATTTTTTTATACCCTGTTCACGAAGCTTCTTTTTCATCTGCTTTTCCTCATACATAAGCTTGTCAGAGGTCTTTATCAGTTCTTCAAAGTCAAGCTCACCGGGGTTCTGAGAAGCATAGATGCCGACGCTTGCCGAAATTTCATACGGCTTTTCGTATTCAGCATTTCGTGCTTCAAGAAAGCTGTTGAGCTTGCTTCTTATTTCAGCTTCATCGCAGTCACCCGCAATAACGGCAAGCATTTCATCGCCGCCGAAGCGTACACAGAGAGCCTGCGGCGGACAAGCGTGCCTTAACGCAGCCGCAACCGTTGAAATGGCAACGTCCCCCTCACCGTGACCGTAGCAGTCATTGATGAATTTCAGACCGTCAAGGTCGGCAAGCACAACCGTAACAAGCGTATTTTCGTGCTGAAAAAGGTGATTATACGCTTTGGCAAAGCTGCCCCTGTTGTAAAGCCCTGTCAGTGAGTCAAACTTGTAAATCTCCTCAATCTGCTCACGGAGATACCGCTGGTAACGCATATTGCGGAAGCCGCCGATTGCATTGTTAAGAGCGGATACCGTCTGAGGAATTTTATTGTATGACTGAGTATCGTAATTGTGAAAATGGAAGCAGGCATACCCGAGAGGTACATCGAGGAAATTCAGTGCAGTAAATATTACCGCACATCCCATATCGAGTATTTCCGTCAGATTGGGCATAATATCCTTTGCAGGAAATTTGTAGGGCTTGAAGGTATCGATTTTGTCCGTGTCCATAATTACAAACATAGAGTTGCCGAATTTGTTATCGGCTTTGGAAATAATCGGATTGACCGTTTCGTCGATACATTCCATATTCAGCATAAAGCACATATCGTAAATTACCGAACGCTTGAGCGTTTCGGACATTTCTTCAATAGTACCGCAGCACTGGATTTTTGCAGAGATTTCGGAAAGAACAAGTTCTTCGCCGAGATAACGGTTCAAAGCATTTCCCCATGTGTTGATGTTTTTGGTCAGATTTAAGCTTGCCTCTTCGGAGCAGCCGCAGGACTGCATAAGCTGCAGCTTAGGAACAACATAAAAGCTTCCTTCGTTCAGTCTGCCCGATACAACATCGGCAATAAGCTCAGTGGTTTTTTCCGCAAGCTCCGTATAGCTGCACTTTGACGAGGATATCCTTGGCTCTGCATAATGTATTTCCTCGATACCGTCAAAGCCTGTAACGATTACATCGTCGGGAACAGTGTAACCGTAATCCTTGAAGGCATTGCACGCAGCGATAGCCATAGTATCGTTTGCACAAATCATAGCGTCGGGAATATTGCCGCTTTCAATGAGCTTTATGGTTGCCTCACGGGCAGGAAGGGACCAGAAATCGCCGTAGCTGACCATATCATCGCTGAAAGGAATATTGTATTCATTAAGAACCGATTTGAAAACATCAAGACGGTTTTCGGAAAATTCATTATTTCTGATACCGTTCATATAGTGGATTTTTTCAGGTTTATGCACGGTAATAACGTGACGTACCATTTCCGCAAAGCCTGCTTCATAGTCAAAGGTAACATTGACGTAGCCTTCGTGCTTCTGACCGATTATGATAACGGGCACGCCGTCCTCTCTGGCTTTTTCCAGGATAGAGCGGAAGATTTCCTCGTGCTTTAGCTGTTCTTCATAAATGATGATTATATCTATGATATCGTTACGCAGAAGTTCAAAAACAGAAGCTTCACCTATTGAAACAACGTTCTGATGATACAGGTCGGAGCAGGTGTTCATAACAAGGAGACCATAATTCATTTTTTTAAGTCGTTCGTTGAGGGCTTCAATGAGCTGATTGCAGACATTGATGTGAACCTTTGACAGACAAAGTGCCGCAATTTTACGATTTCCGAGCATAATAAAGCCTCCTTTCAAATATTGAAAAACCATAGTAATTATATCACCTTTGCATATTCTTTTCAATAACAATTCATAAATTTGTTAAACACATACAAAAATGCGACAGAAGTCTGTTGAATTCGATAAACGTCTGTTTGGATAATTATGGTTAGAACACGCAGCAGCCTGCAGATTGCGTAAAATGGCTGTTTTTCCGTCCTGAGATGTAACCGTACCGCTTAATTCAAAGACTGTCCTATTTGGAATAATATTACACCGAAGTCTGAACAAAATTATTTGCTTTCCGCTTGCAATTCCTGCGGTAATGTGCTATAATGAGTTTAATATGAAACTGCCACCGGGTAGAAAAGTGATGAGTGAATTCAGCACTTGCAGTACATCGTTAGGTCTTTGAAGATGTACTGTAAGTGCTTTTATTTTTGAAAGGAGAATATATATCTATGCTTCATAATCCATTTGCAGGACTGAAAAAACGTGAGTGGTGCCTGTGGATAATATCCCTTGCGGTTGTAGCCGTTTCAAATATCCTTGCAGGTAAAGCTGACCCTGTAACCCTTTCTGCAACACTTATAGGTGTAACAGCTTTGATTTTTGTGGCAAGAGGTGACGTGTGGGGACAAATTCTCACCGTTGTTTTCAGCGTTCTTTATGCAATTACATCCTACAGCTTCCGCTATTACGGTGAAATGATTACCTATATGGGAATGACCGCACCCATTGCCGTTTTTTCCATTGTAACGTGGCTGAAAAATCCGAGTGCCGAGGAAAAGAATACCGTACGCATAAGCAGACTTAACCGCAGGACAACTTTGATAATGATACTTTCCTGCACGGCAGTCACCGCCGTTTTCGGATATGTGCTGAAAAGACTGGATACCCCCAACCTTGTCATAAGTATAATTTCAATCGTAACAAGCTACCTTGCTTCATATCTTATGATGTGCCGCAATTCCTGTTATGCCCTTGCCTATGCTGCAAACGATATTGTGCTTATTATATTGTGGGTTCTTGCCTCAATGGACAATATTTCCTACCTTCCGATGACAGCCTGCTTTGCAATGTTTCTTGCCAATGATATATACGGCTTTATCAGCTGGAAAAAGAGGGAAGGACGACAATAATATAATCGATTGTGCAAAATGATGACAAATCAACATTTTGTTTTGCTTTGCATTGTGCAAATAATTCAATTTTACTATTGACAAAATGAAAAAAATAGGGTAAAATGATATAAAACATATTTTAGAATGACATTTTTGTGAAAGGAATGTTTATTATGAAATTATCGAAAATAGGTAAATCATTACTTACTGTTGTCAATATCCTTTTGCTGCTGCTTGCTGCCGCAGTAACAATTTCTTTCAGCTTGCTGTTTACCCGTATCGAAACCCAGAGTCTTAAGGATACAGCTCAGGTGGCTACAAATGTCCTTCAGCATAATCTGAAGTTTATGGGCGAGGAGTCCTCAATGATTGCCAAGGTTCTTGCTGACGATGTCAACTTTGTTGAAGCAATCGAAGCTAAGGATGAGGCAAAAATGACCGAAACCTGGAACAGCATTGAAAAGCCGACAGGTATGTTCGGTGTGTTCGTAAACAGTGAAGGCACAATTTCAATGAAAACAGAAAACTGTAACCTTTCACCTGAGGGCATTATGAATGCAATCGGTGCAAGCAAAAACGGTATTACCTCCGACAGTGAGCTTTATCTCTATTACAGAAGCGTTGCAAAGGTCGGCAAGGTTTCTGTTATTGTCGGATATTCCTACAGCGATTTTGAAGCTGTTGACAACGTTAAGGAACAGACAGGAAGCCACGCTACAATTTTCTATGATGACAACAGCGTTGCTACCCGTATTTCTTCAACCCTTATAGATGATAACGGCGAAAGAGTTGTGGGTACAACAATGCTCGGCAATATCCGCGAAACAGTTATTGCAAACGGTGAGGTTTATCAGCAGGAAACCGAACTTTTCGGTGAAGAATATATGGCTACATATACCCCTCTCGTTGACGAAAACGGTGTAATCAGAGGTGCATATTTCACAGGAACACCTACAGCAACACTGGTTCAGAACCGTAAATCTGCTATATTTCTTGGAGTAATTGTTGCCGCAGTCTGTCTTGCAGCTTCCGCAGTGTTTATTGTAATTTATGTTCAGAAAAATATCGCTGAACCTGTTGTAATGGTTAAGGATATGGCTGTTGAAATGGAACACGGCAATCTCCGTGATAACCCGGGAATTACACGAAAGCTTAAAAAGGATGAAATCGGCGAGCTTGCTTATGCTCTCGAATCCGCCATTGCAAAGCTCAACAGCTATGTCGGTGATATTTCCGAGCGTATGGACAATATGTCACAGGGCAACTTCGGCTATGAGTCAGATGTCAACTACGCAGGTGACTTTGTGAGAATCGGTGAGTCTGCTCAGACACTCCGCGAAAAGATGGGCGATGTAATCGAAAGCATCAACATTTCTGCTGATGAAGTTTACAGCGGTTCCGAACAGATTTCCAGCGGTGCGGAAACACTTGCAGAGGGTACAACCCGTCAGGCTGCCGCTACAGAGGAACTTTCAGCTTCCGTTGCGGAAATCACAGAACAGATTACTCTTAATGCACAGAATACCGAGAAGGCAAAGGAACTCTCCGCATCCTCACTCAATATGGTAAACGACCAGAACGTTCAGATTGCTGAAATGATTCAGGCAATGAACAATATCGAAACAAGCGCTTCCGAAATCAACAATATTATCCAGACTATCGAGGATATCGCATTCCAGACCAATATTCTTGCCCTCAATGCGGCTGTTGAAGCAGCTCGTGCAGGTGAAGCAGGTAAGGGCTTTGCAGTTGTCGCAGACGAGGTAAGAAGCCTTGCAACAATGTCCGCAGAAGCAGCTCAGACAACATCCAACCTTATTTCTACTTGTATCGAGGCAGTTAACAATGGCTCTGAAATTGCCAACACAACTGCTGAAACAATGATAAAGGTTATCGACATTACAAATGAAACCAACGAGCTTATCGAGGGTATCGCCCAGCAGACCGTCAAGCAGTCTGAGGCTGTACAGCAGGTTAAGTCGGGTATCGATGAGATTTCTGAGGTCGTTCAGGAAAACAGTGCAACTGCCGAAGAAAGTGCAGCAAGCTGCGAGCAGCTCAACGCTCAGGCAATTACACTCAGAGACAAGATTTCTGTTTTCCGCGTATAATTATAAAAAATCAAGGGTACCGAAACAAATTCGGTACCCTGTTTTTTGCAGGACAGTGAAAAATAAAAACGGAGGATTTCAATGGAACACATAAAATTGCAGGTCGGTGCATTGATAGTATTGCTTTATATAGCCTTCATATATCTGCGTGAATGTAAAAAATACCACCGTGCACTTACCGAAACATTCTTTGATGAATTGCTTACTCTTGGGGTCATCAGCGTAATCCTTGACGGTGCAACTGCCTATACCGTCAACAATCCCACAATTGTGCACCCTGTTATAAATACAATTCTGCACGCTCTTTTCCTTGTCAGCCTTGACGCTGTAATTTTCGTGCTTTTCCTTTATATGCTTCATATTACGGGCGTGTACCCAAAAAACAGGAAAAATCAGGTTGTGCTGTTCCTGCCGTTTGTGCTGAATGTGATTGTCGTCGTAAGCTTTATCGGCGAGCTTGAATACATCAAGGGTACATATACAAATTATTCAATGGGAATTTCGGCGTACACCTGTTACATAATGTCAGCGGTTTATATCGTACTGACTATAGCAACCTTTTTCAAAAGCTGGAAGAAAATCGAAAGTCACCGAAGAACAAGTATCCTCACATACCTTGTAATTCTTGTTTTTGTTGCAACGGTGCAGATGATTTTCCCTGAATTCCTTATTTCAAGCATTGCAGTAACAATTTTCATTCTCGGCATTTATATGAATCAGGAGGACCCCGCTCTCCGTGAACTGTCGAAGTACCATAACGAAACGGTAATGAGCTTTGCCAACATCATCGAAAACCGTGACAATAACACGGGAGGACATATCAAGCGTACCGTGAGATATGTGCGTCTGATAACCGAAGAACTTTGTAAAAGAGATTATTACAGCGATATCCTTACAGACGAGTATGTGGCAAATCTTCTCAAAGCTGCTCCAATGCACGATATCGGCAAAATTTCCGTGCCCGATGCAGTCCTCTGCAAGCCCGGCAGACTGACCGACGAGGAGTTTGAACAGATGAAGCTTCACGCCGAAAAAGGCGGTGATATTATCCGTGAAACCTTCCGTAACCTCGGTAATGAGGAGTACCGTAAGGTCGCATTTGAGGTTGCACGGTATCACCACGAAAAATGGAACGGCAAGGGCTACCCGGATGGTCTGAAACGCAAGGAAATTCCACTCTGTGCAAGAATTATGGCAGTAGCAGACGTGTTTGATGCAATTTCCGAGGACCGCTGCTACAGGGCGGCAATGCCAATGGATAAGTGCTTTGAAATTATTGCACAGGGCAGCGGACAGGACTTTGACCCTCTTATTGCAGAGCTGTTTGTGGAAATCCGTGACAAGGTCGAAGCAGCCCACGCTGACCTGGCAGGCAGCAGCGATGATGACGTTCATAAGCTGTTTTAATTTGTTTTGCATTTGAAAATAAACATATTCACAAGGCAACAGGAAATAATATTATACTGAGAGAATTTCAGATAAATACAGTATTCAGGAGGAAAATTATGTCAAATATTTACACATCAGTAGATAGCCTTATCGGAAGAACACCCCTGCTTGAGCTTGCAAATATCGGGAAAAAGCTTGAATTGAAAGCAAGACTCCTTGCAAAGCTTGAATACCTTAACCCGGCAGGTTCAGTCAAGGACAGGGTCGGAAAGGCAATGATTGACGACGCAGAAGCAAGCGGAAGGCTTACACCGAATTCGGTAATAATTGAGCCTACCTCAGGCAATACAGGTATCGGACTTGCAGCGGTTGCAGCAGCAAGGGGATACAGAATTATCATTGTAATGCCCGAAACAATGTCTGTTGAACGAAGGGTGCTTATGAAAGCGTACGGTGCAGAGCTTGTCCTTACAGACGGTGCAAAAGGAATGACAGGTGCAATTGAAAAGGCAGAGGAGCTTGCAAAGGAAATACCGAACAGCTTTATTCCCTCACAGTTTACAAACCCCGCAAACGCTAAAGCACATTTTGAAACCACTGGTCCCGAAATATGGGACGATACCGACGGAAAGGTCGATATTTTTGTCGCAGGCGTTGGTACAGGCGGCACTATAACAGGTACAGGTGAGTACCTCAAATCGAAAAATCCCGATGTAAAAATCGTAGCAGTTGAACCTGCGTCCTCAGCTGTGCTTTCAACAGGAGCAGCAGGTGCACATATGATACAGGGGATAGGTGCAGGCTTTGTGCCCGAGGTGCTGAATACGCAGATTTACGATGAAATTATTCCCGTGACAAATGAGGATGCCTTTGCAACAGGCAGATTTATCGGCAGAAGCGAGGGCGTACTCGTGGGAATTTCCTCAGGTGCAGCATTATGGGCAGCAATTGAACTTGCAAAGCGTCCCGAAAATGAGGGAAAGAATATCGTCGTGCTTCTTCCCGATACAGGCGACAGATATTTGTCAACTCAGCTGTTTGCCGAATAATTTTTGCTCTGAATTCATAATGTAAATAATATTTTTTAGCAAATATATGATAAATACAATCAGCACTCTTAAATCAAGAGTGCTGATTTTTACTATATATCCACAAAACATCACAATTTATACACGATGCACAGCTGTACTATAATTGCAGAGAAAAGAAAAAGAGTCTTGGAAAACCAAAGCCCTTCACACCATACCTATATGTTGGTAAAATAGTTGAGTGCAGTATAAATTGCGTTGCCGAGCCAAAAATCCGCCTCCCATTATAGACAGAATATTTGATTGTATCGCATCTGAATTATAAAATACGGATAAATAATTGGCAAGTGATTTTCTGAAATCTGCCCCGAATATTGATATTCTCTCTACCATTGCAATCATTTCGACAACAAGTAATATAACCTGCTGTTTAGATTCTGTGCGGTTTTTTGATTTTACCCATTGACTTTAAAGTGTAAAAGTAGTACAATTAATAGGTATACATTTATGTAAATTATTTATGATTGGAAGTGATTGGATTGATCAAAGCGGCTGAAGCAATGGTGAAATGTCTGGAAAAAGAGGGCGTAAGGGTCGTCTTTGGTTATCCGGGTGCTGCAATCTGTCCTTTTTACGATGAGCTCACAAAGTCTGATATCCACCACGTTCTTGTACGCCGTGAGGATAATGCGGGGCACTCCGCAAGCGGCTACGCTCGAATTTCGGGTAAGCCTGCTGTCTGCATTGCAACATCGGGTCCGGGTGCAACAAACCTGCTGACGGCTATCGCTACTGCCTATGCGGACAGTATTCCACTAGTGTGTATCACAGGTCAGGTTTCCACCGACCAGATTGGCTGTGACGTTTTTCAGGAGGTGGACATAACCGGTGCGGCTGAGCCTTTCGTGAAGTACAGCTATCTTATCAAGAACGCGGCTGAGCTTCCCCGTGTGTTCAAGGAGGCCTTCTATCTTGCGGGTACGGGAAGAAACGGTCCTGTGCTTATTGACGTGCCTGTGGACATTCAGAATACGCTTATAGATTTCGACTACCCCGAAAGCATTGAGCTGCGTACATACAAACCGACTGTCAAGGGCAATACTTTGCAGATTAAAAGAGTCTGTGAGGCACTTAAAACTTCAGAAAGACCTCTCATATGTGCAGGCGGCGGTGTAATATCCGCAAATGCAGCTGAGGAACTCCGTGATTTTGCTGAAAAAGCAAAAATTCCTGTTGTTTCAACAATGATGGGACTTGGAATTTTTCCTACCGAGCATCCGCTTTATATGGGTATGCTTGGTATGCACGGTGTAAAGACCGCTAACGAGGCTGTTTCAAAGTGCGACACTATGATTTTGATTGGTGCAAGGGTTGGTGACCGTGCTGTGCGTTCTCCTAAGTTCCTTGCAAAGACGACCAAAATTATCCATATAGACGTTGACCCTGCTGAAATCGGAAAGAACATTCACGTTGATATTCCGCTTGTCGGCGACTGCGGAAATATTCTTGAACAGCTTTGTGCACATGTTGAATGTAATGAGCGTGCAGAATGGCTTGCTGAGCTTTCACAGATAAAGAATGAAGTTCCAACCGAAAACGAAACACAGGGCTATGTAAATCCGAAAATGTTTATCAGAAAGCTTTCAGCAAAGCTTCCAGAAAATACAATCTGTGTTGCTGACGTTGGACAAAATCAGATTTGGACCTGTAACAATTTTCAGTTCAAGGGCGGACGCTTCCTGACAAGCGGCGGTATGGGCACAATGGGTTACTCCGTGCCTGCGGCAATCGGTGCGAAGTTTGCTTCACCCGACAGCGAAGTCGTGGCAATCTGCGGCGACGGTTCATTCCAGATGCAGATGATGGAGCTTGCTACGATAATTCAGGAAAAGCTTGCTGTAAAGATTATTCTTATGCGCAACAACCGACTCGGTATGGTGCGTGAATTGCAGACTATCCACTACAGCGACAACCAGACGGCTATCCATATTGCTGACGGCAACCCCGATTTCGTGGCACTCGCAAAGGCTTACGGGATTGAGGCTGAGCGTGTCTGCACAATGGCTGAGGCAGAGGAGGCTATCGAGCACCTTTGCAATGCGAAAGGACCTTACCTGCTGGAGTGCAACGTGTGGAGAAACGAAACCACATTATAATGTACTGTTATGCTGATTATAACAAATATGCACTTTACTTATGGCGAAAAATGTGGTAAAATGTTGGTATACGCTATTAAAGGAGTTTTCTTATGAAGCATACTATATCAATTCTTGTGGAAAACCACGCAGGTGTTCTTTCAAGAATTTCAGGACTTTTTTCACGCAGAGGCTTCAACATTGACAGCCTTGCGGTAGGTGAAACGGACGACCCTAAAATTTCCCGTGTCACAATCGTTGCCGACGGTGATGAGCATACCGTTGAACAGCTTGAAAAACAGCTGAACAAGCTTATTGATACAATAAAGGTAAAGACTCTCGAGCCGCAGGAGCTTCTCTCCCGTGAGCTCCAGCTTATCAAGATTAACGCTACATCTCAGCAGAGAAGCGAAATTCTCACAATCTGCGAGATTATGGGTGCAAAGATTGCTGATATTTCGGCAACAACCCTCACCCTTGAAATTTCCGACACAACGCCGCACCTTGAACGCTTTCAGGAGCTTATCAAGCCTTACGGCATAAAGGAAATCGTCCGCACAGGCGTTATCGCTATCCAGAAGGGTGCGGAAACTATTAAAAAATAGTTACCATTAAAAAACATTTTTCAGATAATTGAACGTAATATTACGTTTGATAAAGTATAGAAATCCAATTAATATAAAACGGAGGTTTTTAAAATGGCAAAAATTTATTATCAGCAGGACTGCGATCTCGGCAGACTTGACGGCAAGACCGTTGCAATCATCGGCTACGGCTCTCAGGGTCACGCTCACGCTCTCAACCTTAAGGACAGCGGCGTAAACGTTGTTGTTGGCCTTTACGAAGGCTCAAAGTCCGCTGCAAAGGCAGAGGCTCAGGGTCTCAAGGTTCTTTCCGTTGCTGAGGCTGCTAAGGCTGCTGACGTAATTATGATTCTCATTCCTGATGAAAAGCAGGCTAAGCTTTACAAGGAAGCTATCGAGCCTAACCTTACAGAGGGCAAGACACTTGCTTTCGCACACGGCTTCAACATTCACTTCGGCTGTATCGTTCCACCAAAGAACGTTAACGTAATTATGATTGCTCCTAAGGGTCCCGGTCACACAGTAAGAAGCGAATATCAGGCCGGCAAGGGTGTTCCTTGTCTTATCGCTGTTGAACAGGACGCTACAGGCGATGCTACAGATATCGGTCTTGCTTACGCACTCGGTATCGGCGGTGCAAGAGCAGGCGTACTCGAAACAACATTCAGAACAGAAACAGAAACAGACCTTTTCGGTGAACAGGCTGTTCTCTGCGGCGGTGTTTGTGCACTTATGCAGGCTGGTTTCGAAACACTTGTTGAAGCAGGCTACGACCCAAGAAACGCTTACTTTGAGTGTATCCACGAGATGAAGCTCATCGTTGACCTTATCTACCAGAGCGGCTTCGCTGGTATGAGATATTCCATCTCCAACACAGCTGAATACGGCGACTACATCACAGGTCCTAAGATTATCACAGAGGAAACAAAGAAGGCTATGAAGAAGGTACTCTCCGATATTCAGGACGGTACTTTCGCTAAGGACTTCCTCCTCGATATGTCCGACGCAGGCTCTCAGGTTCACTTCAAGGCTATGAGAAAGCTTGCTGCTGAACACCCTGCTGAGGTTGTAGGTGAAGATATCAGAAAGCTTTACAGCTGGAGCGACGAGGACAAGCTCATCAACAACTGATTTGCAGCAGAAAAATATCATATAATACAATAAAAATATACCGTCCCCAATTGTGCGTGCAGTACAATTGGGGACGGTTGCTTTAAATGCAATATACGGCTGCGGCAGACTGTTTTTTTCAGCAAAGTTTAAGGAAAATTTTCTTAACCTATTCCATTTTTGAAAATAATATGGTATACTTAAATATATACGTCTTTTTATAGACAAGGAGGTAATTCTTATGAAAAAAGTATGGCGCGGTTTATGGATTGCTGCGGTTTCCCTTGGCGGAGTGGCACTTGTCAATGTTGTTCTTCTGGCTGTAAAAAAGGACAAGAAAAAATATATTGATGTATAACGGAGTAAACTTTCACTATGAATAAATACCAGAAACTGGCGAATAATACCATAATATTCGCCATAGGAAGCTTCGGGGCAAAGTTCCTGAGTTTCATACTTATGAGACTCTATACGGGCTGTATGACAACAGACGGTTACAGTACCGCTGACCTGTTATACCAGACGGTCAATGTGCTGTATCCGATTTTAACATTCAGTATGGCGGACGCTGTTATCCGCTTCGGTATGGACAAGGGCTACAATCAGAAGCAGGTATACACTGTTGCGGTAACGGCAACTCTTATCGGGCTTGCGGCATTTGCTTTGTTCTCGCCGCTGCTCAATCTGATTGATATGTATGAGGATTACGGCTTCCTGCTGTATGTCTACTGCTATTTTTCCTGTTTCAGGCAGATTGCTTCAAACTTTGTGCGTGCAAAAGGATATGTCAAGCTGTTTGCGGCGGACGGCATTTTGTCAACGCTTATCATCGTGATATGCAACATTATTTTCCTTGTGGCATTTGATATGGGCGTAACAGGGTATGTGCTTTCAATAATTATTTCGGATATTGTTTCGATTGTTGTGCTGACACTGCTGGCAAGCCTGCACAAGTACCTTGATATAAGCTGTTTCAGCAAGAAGCTTTTCAAGGAAATGCTGAAATATTCCGCACCGCTTATTCCTACCTATGTGCTGTGGTGGATAACCTCTGCATCCGACAGATGGTTTGTTATCTCACTTTGCGGCGAGAAAAC
The DNA here is from genome assembly GCA_045545795.1 of Oscillospiraceae bacterium. GTDB lineage: Bacteria > Bacillota > Clostridia > Oscillospirales > Ruminococcaceae > RGIG8773. The sequence goes on along the minus strand of JAZQBN010000058.1, from coordinate 23,617 downwards.
AAACGGTATTTACAGTGCGGCATACAAAATCCCGTCACTGCTGATGATGTTTACAACTCTTTTCTATCAGGCGTGGCAGATGTCGGCAATCGAAAACCGCAATGACAGCGGTCTTGCAAAGTTCTACACCAAAATTTACGGTGCATACAGCTCTTTGCTGATGATTGCAGCAGCAGGTGTGATAATGCTTGTGAAGCCGCTTACATATCTGCTTGTTGACAACGACCCGTCAAAGAATTTTACTTTTGCGTATCACTATACCCCGATACTGGTCATAGCAATGGTTTTCCAGTGCCTTTGCCAGTTTACGTCAAGCGTTTACAACGTAAAGAAAAAGTCGAAGAATTCTATGTATACAAGCCTTATTGCGGCAGTTGTCAATGTAATTCTCAACTTCCTGCTTATTCCGGATTACGGTGCTTACGGTGCGGCAATTGCAACTGCGGCGGCTTATGCGGCTTGCTTCGTGATAAGAATTTTCGACGTGCGAAACCTTATCCCGTTCAAGGTACGCCATTTCAGAATTATTGTCAATACAATCGTAATCAGCTATATGGCTTTTGTCGCAATAAAAGAGCCGAAGCTTATGTGGGTACAGCTTATAGTGCTGTTTATAGCGGTAACAATATTCAACTTTGAGTCGGTTCTGAGTACTCTGAGAAAGGTGCTTAACAGAGCTGCTCCGAAAAAAGAAAATATTACGGAAGGAACAAATTAATTATGAGTATCAAGGTACAGGAATTCCATAAGGATTACAAAAGATGGGCTTGGCAGATTAACGATAACATCAGTTACGCTGAGGACATCGTTCTTTTCAAGCTTGACGCAAAGAATACAAGCTATGTTTTCGGTGCAACCGATGACGGCTACCTTATTCACGCTTACTACGGCAAGAAAATCGAGGACGAGGATTTGACATATCTCCTTCGCCTTACCGAAAATCCGTGGACACTCAAAACAAATGCCCGTGATAAGGGCACATTTATGGACGCTCACGCTTTTGAGTATCCCTGCCACGGTACAGGTGACTACCGTGAGCCTTGCCTTATGGTTATGGACGACGAGGGTATGACAACAACCGACCTTCGTTACGTTTCTCACAAGGTTTACAAGGGCAAGCCAGCACTTGAGGGTATGCCTGCAACATTTGCAAACGAGAACGAGGCTGAAACTCTGGAAATCACCTGCATCGACAAGCACACAGGACTTGAAGCTGTACTTGTTTATACAGCCTTTAACGACCTTGACGTTATCACAAGAAGCGTTCGTCTGAAAAATAACGGCACAGCTCCTCTCAATGTAAAGAGAGTGCTTTCCGCTTGCGTTGACTTTGATAACGACGGCTACGACTTTATCACCCTCAACGGCAGCTGGGCAAGAGAGCGTGTTATGGAGCGTTGCAGACTCCACCACGGCAAGCAGGGCGTTGACTCCGTAAAGGGCGAGTCCTCACATCAGAACAATCCGTTTGTAGCACTTGTTTCCCACAATGCTGACGAGGACAACGGCGAGGCTTACGGCTTTAACTTCGTTTACAGCGGTAACTTCTTCGCTCAGGCTGAGGTTACACAGCATAAGTATACCCGACTTGTAATGGGTATCAACCACTTTGACTTCAACTGGCTTCTCGAAGCAGGGGAAGAATTTGTTGCTCCTGAGGTTGTAATGGTATATTCAAGCGAGGGTATCGGTGCAATGTCCCGTACCTTCCACGACCTCTACCGTGAACACCTCATCAGAGGCGAATACAAGGACAAGAGACGTCCTATCCTCATCAACAACTGGGAGGCTACATACTTCAATTTTGATACAGAAAAGCTTATCGACATCGCAAAGGAAGCTTCAAAGCTCGGTATCGAAATGCTTGTTATGGACGACGGCTGGTTCGGTCACCGTGACGCTGACAACAGTTCTCTCGGTGACTGGTTCGTGTACGAAAAGAAAATCAAGGGCGGCTTGAAGTACCTTGTTGACGAGGTAAACAAGCTTGGTATGAAGTTCGGTATCTGGTTTGAGCCTGAAATGATTTCTCCCGACAGTGAGCTTTACAAGGCACACCCTGACTGGGCAATTCAGGTGCAGGGCAGAGAGCTTTCAATGTCCCGTGAGCAGTACGTTCTCGACTACTCCAACAAGGAAGTCCGCGACCATATCTATGGTATGATGAAGAAAATTCTCGACAGTGCAAACATCGAATACATCAAGTGGGATATGAACCGTCAGCTTACCGAAGTCGGCTCAACAACACTTCCCAAGAACAGACAGCGTGAGCTCTGGCACAGATACGTTCTCGGCGTGTACGACGTGATGAACCGCCTTACAATCGATTATCCGCACATTCTTCTCGAAAACTGCTCAGGCGGCGGTGCACGCTTTGACCCTGCAATGCTTTATTACTCACCTCAAATCTGGTGCTCTGACGATACAGACGCTATCGAACGTCTTAAAATTCAGCACGGCACATCTATCTGCTATCCTGCTTCCGCAATGGGTGCTCACGTTTCTGATTGTCCTAACCACACTGTAGGACGCTCCACACCATTTGCAACAAGAGGCAACGTGGCAATGGTAGGTACATTCGGCTACGAGCTTGATGTAACAAGAATTCCTCAGGAGGACAGGGACGCTATCCCGGGTCAGATTGCCCAGTTCAACAAGTATAACCCAATCATCAGAACAGGTGACCAGTACCGTATCGGCAACGTGTTCGAGGACAATATGTGGGATGCGTGGATGTTTGTTGCAAAGGATAAGTCCGAGGCAGTGTTTACTTTTGTGCAGGTTCTCGGCAGACCTAACTACCGCAACAGACGTGTAAAGCTTAAAGGTCTTGACAGCAAGGCTATGTACCGAAATGAGGAAACAGGTGAAATTCACAGCGGAAGTGCTCTGATGAATGCTGGAATTTTTATGGAAATCCACGGCGACTTCTCATCTAAAGTTATGCATTTCGTAAAAATCGGATAATTATTTTGGTTAACTTAAAGGTTTTCGTAAAGCTTTTTTGTGAAAAATGTACAATATGTTCCAAAGAATATCTATGAAATATCTCTTGACGGATATTTGAATAATTTGTTATAATTGCTATGTAAATATATGATGCACAAAAGTGCAATATGGAGGATTATTATGAAAGATATCAAAAAGCTTTTAGCAGGTGCTATGGCACTTACAATCACAGCAGGTCTTTCTGCTTGTGCAAGCGATGAGGGTGCTGACTCTGCTGAAACTACAACTGCCGCTGCTGTAACTACTACAGCTAAGACTGTTGCAACAAACACAGAAACTCTTGCTGCTGAGGAAGTTGACGCTCTCTCAACTGCTATGTCCAAGCTTCAGGATGTTGAACTTGAAAACAAGGAAATCAAGTGGTTTGCTCACTATGACATCAACCCATCCACAAACGGTGCTTCCAAGAAGGTTGAGCTTGAACTTTTCGAAAGAAAGTACGGCGGCTCTATCAAGTGGTATCAGACTACTTACGAAAACCGTTTCAATGACCTTTCTACATACGTTCTCGGCGGTGAAGGCATCGACTTCTACGCTTCTGACGCTGCTAACCTTCCTAAGGGTATCGTAAGCGGTATGTTCCAGGCTGTTGATGATTATATCGACCTCGACTCCGAAATCTGGCAGCCAACTGCTGAAGCTATCAAGGCTTATAAGTTCGGTAACAAGCACTATATGATGGTTACCAACACAAGAGCTAACTACTATGTATACTACAACAAGGCAACTATTGAAGCTAACGGTCTTGATGATCCATGGGATCTCTACAAGGCTGGCGAATGGAACTGGGATACATTCAAGTCTATGCTCCAGGAATTCGTTGATGAAGAAAACGACCAGTGGGGTCTTGACAACTGGTTCAATGAAATGGCTCTTGCATATTCCGCAGGTGTTCCTGTTGTAAGCTCCGTTGACGGTCAGATTAAGTGTAACCTTAATGACCCAACAATGGAAAAGGCTATGAACTTCCAGTATGACCTTTACACATCAGGTCTCGTTCTCCCACTCGAGCAGTTCAACTGGTCCATTCAGCCACAGATGATGGGCGAAGGCAGACAGCTGTTCTACATCGGCGGTTACTGGGAAGCTGAAGGTGACCCATCTACTTGGGTACACGGCATTGAGCCTGAGAACCTCGGCTTTGTTCCTACACCATCTCCTGCAGGCTCTGACCCATATCAGGCTGCAACTCTTGAAGGCTACGTTCTCTGTAAGGGTGCTCAGAACCCAGAGGGTGTTGCTCGTTTCGCAGAGTGTACAATCGTTGCTGTAAACGACCCTGACTCTATCGCTATTTCTGAAAGAAAGATTATGGACGATGCTAAGTGGTCTCAGGAGCTTATCGACAGATTCAACGAAATCAACGACCTCGCTAAGCAGTACCCTGTTATCGACCTCGTTTCAGGCTGCTCCGCAGATATCGAGTCCCTTACAACAGCAAGTGCAACTTCTGCTCTTAAGGCTGCATTCCACGGTACAGACTGGGCTACAACAAGAGAAACTTATGCTGATACAGTTAACCTTCTTGTTGAAGAACTTAATACAGAACTCCAGGCTAAGGTGGCTGAAGAATAATTTTAACTATAATCCCCGGCACAGCACCACCGTGCTGTGTCGGGGTATTTTTTAGTAGCATTTTAAACACCAAATTCTTTAGGAGGTAAATTATGAACAACACAAAGAAGATTCTTTCCGGTCTCCTTGCACTCTCTATGACTGCCGGCTTAACAGCCTGCGGCGGCGGAGAAGGAGAATCAGGCACAGCCGACGAAACAACACAGGCGGAGACTGTCACAACAACTGCTGCTACAGTAGAGGTAAACACTGCAACTCTTGCAGCTGAAGAAGAGGACGTTCTCGCTGCAGCTATGAGTCAGCTTCAGGATGTTGAGCTTGAAAACAAGGAAATCAAGTGGCTTGCACACTACGATATCAATCCATCAGGTACAGGTGCTTCCAAGTCTGTTGCTATGGAAATGTTTGAAAAGAAGTACGGCGGTTCTGTCAAGTACTATAAGACTACTTGGGAAAACCGTTTCAACGACCTTTCTACATATGTTCTCGGCGGTGAGGGTATCGACTTCTTCCCAGGTGATGACGTTTATAATTTCCCTAAGGGTATCATCAGCGGTATGTTTATGCCTGTAGATGACTACATCGACCTTAATTCTGACATCTGGCAGAATTCCGCAGCTGCTATGGAGCTTTATAACTTCGGCGGCAAGCACTTCTCATTTGTAACATCAGTTACAGCCGAAGAAGTTGTTCTTTACAACAAGGCAACAATCGAAGCTAACGGTCTTGAAGACCCATGGGAACTCTACAAGGCAGGCGAATGGAACTGGGATACATTCAAGAGCATGCTTGAAGAATTCGTTGACGAAGAAAACGACCAGTGGGGTCTTGACGGTTACTGGGCTGAAAACTCCCTCCTCTTCTCCGCAGGTGTACCTCTCGTTGGTACTAAGGACGGTCAGCTCGTATGTAACTACAACGATGCTACAGTAGAAAAGGCTATGAACTTCCAGTATGACCTCTTCAATGCAGGTCTTGTATTCCCAAGAGAACAGTTCAACTGGGCTGAACAGCCTTCAATGATGGGCGACGGCAGACAGCTGTTCTACCTTGTAGGTGCTTGGCATGTAAAGGCTGACCCTGCAACATGGGCAACAAAGATGGAGCCTGAGAACCTTGGTATTGCTCCTGTTCCGTCTCCTGCAGGTTCTGACCCATATATGGTTGCAACTGTAGGCGGTTATGCTCTCTGTAAGGGTGCAACAAACCCTGAGGGTGTAGCACGTTTTGCTGAATGTGCAATCGTTGGTTCTTACGATGAAGGTGCTATCGCTATTTCTGACAGAAAGATGAAGGATGACTATAAGTGGTCTGACGAACTCATCGCTATTGAAAAGGAAATCAATGAGCTTGCAAGACAGTATCCTGTTGTTGACCTTGCTTCCGGTTGTTCCACAGATATCGCAAGCTACACAACACAGGGCGGCGACAATGTTGGTACAAGAGCAGCTATGCACGGTACTGACTGGGCTACAACAAGAGAAACATATTCCGACGCAGTTATTATGCTTGTTGAAGAAGTTAACACTGAACTTCAGGCTAAGATTGCTGAACTTGGCTAATAGCTGTATAAATAATTTAAGGGTACCGAGCAATTCGGTACCCTTAGTTTGTTAAAAAAGACTTTTCGACAAAGAATAGTGAATATTGAATAATGAAGAATGAATAATTAAGGAATTGCCTTCGGCAATAATATTAAAAATGTCTGCAAAGTGGACACCTTAACTATTCACTATTCATTATTCTTTATTCATTTTTCATTAGCCTGTCGACTTTATCGACAGGCTCAGGGTACCGAGCAATTCGGTACCCTTGATTTTTTATTGATTTACGTTTGTGTAAACTGTTCTGTGTTCTGGGGTCTTTCCGTTTCTTTCGAAAAGCTCGGAAACAGTAACAAATTCATACCCTTCATCAAGAAGCTTCGGGATAATCATTTTCAGTGCCTCAACCGTGCGGAAGTTGCCTTCTGCATCGTGAAGCAGAATTATCGTGCCGTCGGAAACCTGCGACATAATTTTTTCGTAACGCATTTCGGGAGTTATTTCATCGTTGTAATCCTCTGCACCGACACCGCAGATAAAGGTCAGGTCAATTATGTCAAACATAACATCATTGTATGCAATGTACGGCGGACGGAAAAACCTCGGTTTTCTTCCTACAGCAGCTTCAACCTTGTCAGAGGTGAATTTTATTTCGGCAGCAATTTCCTCCGCTGTCATTTCAGGCATAGCAGGGTGTGTCCGTGAGTGATTTTCGATTTCACAGCCCAGCTTTACTGCACGCTTCATTGAGGCTTCGCTTTCAGCGTTAATATTGTTGCCTATAACAAAAAAGCTTGCGGTTATTCCGTATTGCTCAATCAGGTCGAGTACCTGCATAGTGGTTGTGGTGTTTGGACCATCGTCAAATGTAAGTGATACAAGCTTTTTTGAGTTCATTGTAATTACCCCTTATCATAGTATTATTTAACAATATTGTAGCACATTTTTACGGGAACTTCAACGGTTACAGAAAAATTTCATTTTCAGGGATAAAATTACAGTTTGGTACAGCACGGTTACAATGCGGTTAATCCTATTGAAAACGCTTCAGCACGGTGCTATACTTTACTTATCAACTGAAAGGGGTATGACTTATGAAGAAAATCAGATTTATTACAGCAATAGCACTTATCGGGGCAATGCTTACAGGGTGTGCCGAGAAAAACGAGAGCACAGCTGAGGAAACAACAGCTGCAACGGCGGCAATCACTACTGTTCCGTCAGTTACAACTGCGGAAGTGATTGAAGACCCCGAAACAGAAACGGAAGCTGCTGAGGAAGAACCGTTCAGCCTTGAAAACAGCAATTCGGAGGAACGAAAAGCAATCATTGAAAAACTGCTTGAAATGAAGGATGATGAGGGAAACAGCATTTTCAACACTAATGCTCCCGAATCAGTTTTTACAGTTATTTCTTCGGATGAGTTTTCTGTTGATGCGTCTTTTATCGTTTTACCTGATAACGTGGCGGATACGACCTTTAATTATGATATATACAGAAAGCCTACAAATCTTCTTTGCACCGACAACAGCGAATACAATTCATTTTACGAAGCTGTGGAAAATGCGGAAAAGAGCAAGTACAACCATACCTTTTCCAATTATGATATGTCAAAAACAAATGCTGTTATAAAAATCAAGGTTGATGAAAAGCTTAACCCTGAAATTGTCAGCATAACACAGAATTATACCATTGACAATCTTTCCTTCAACGGATTTGTCAAACAGAACAAAAGCGGTACATACGAGGTAATTATTGACCCCGCATATACTTATGGTATCCCTATGATGTCCTATATGAAGCTTTATGGACACAACATCAACGGTATGAATACCTTGATGGATACAATCAGCTTTACAGCTGAAAAGCTTGAAGGTGCAGTTTTTGGCTACAGTGACTACGTTTATGCAGACATTACCGTTGACAGCCTTACCGTTTCCTATGACGATATCGGCAGTAATTTCTCCTATGCTCCCACAATTACTTCCTTTGAAGTGCTGTACGAAAACGGTGCAGAAGCAATCAGCAGCGCTGAGCTTCTGAAAAAATTTGACGAGAAGAATGACGGCTCAGCGGCGATATACAATACACTTACCGATAACCTTGACATCTTTATGGGCGAGGATGTTGTAGGTACAAGCCTTATTGACCTTGACTTTGACGGAACACCTGAGGTGCTTGTCAGCAAAAAGGTAATGGAAAAGCGTACATATGATTACGGTGAAGAAACCGTTGAATTTGCTGACGTAGATGTCTACACTGTTGCAGACGGAAAAATGAATTATGTTGACACGCTGTACAACCACAAAATCAACGTATATCAGAACGGCAACGTTATTGGTATAAAAACCACTGACAAGATGGAAAAGAAGTGGTTTACAATGTCCCGAAAGAACATTGTAACGGGTGAAAATCAGGACGTTGATTACCTTTTCACACTTGAAAACGGTAAGCTTAACTATACCGAGGTGTTCAGAAATGACTCTGACGGCGAAAACGACAGCTACTATTTCTTTGAGGAGAAAATCATTCCTGAAGTGACTCTCGGTCAGCACCCTTATGCTGAGGGGGATGAGCCTGAGGATTACGAATACTACTCCTGGAACGGCATCAGTGCAAGCTTCGGTATGTGGGAGCTTTGGGGCTTTATCCGTGCAGAATACTGTAAGGACATAGGTCCGTCCTTTGACCTTTACAGTCATTGGCTTGCAAGTGGAGAGGTCTACGAAGAAAGCACAAAAATCAGCATAAACGAACGTACAATGGAATACAAGGTTGCTTATCTTGTGGACGCATTTTATTACGGCTATTATGATGAAGAAGAACAGAACTACAATTATTGGTTCCTTGGCGATTACGCAAAGCCTGTAATCTACCTCTACCCCGAAGAAGAAACCGAGGTTTCGGTTAAGGTTGAGCTTGAAGACGGCGAGCTTACCTGCACTTATCCCGACTATCGTGACGGCTGGAATGTTACCGCTTACCCTGACGGTACGATTATTGACAATGCTGACGGAAACGAATACTACTGCCTCTACTGGGAGGGTGTCGGCAAATCAGAATGGGATATGTCCAAGGGCTTTGTGGTTAAAAGCGAGGACACCGCAGATTTCCTCCGTGAAAAGCTTGCGGAAATAGGACTTACTCCACGTGAAAGCAATGAATTCATCATTTACTGGCTGCCTGAATTGCAGAAGAATGAGTGCAATCTTATCACTTTCCAGACAGAGCAGTACGAAAAAAATGCTGTTCTTGATATTGACCCTGTTCCTGACAGCGTGCTCCGTGTATTTATGGTGTACAATGAATGTGACCCTGATACAGTTATTGAGCCGCAGGAATTCGAGCCGTTTGAGCGAAACGGTTTTACCGTCGTTGAATGGGGCGGAAGTCACGCTGAATAAACAAAAATCCGGGGAAGCATATTTGTTTCCTCGGATTTGCTTATTTTACTATACGAATTGTTCCCGACATAAGTGCCTTTTCTTCGCCGCTGTCATAGCGTACAAGCAGCCTGCATATTTCGTCAATTCCGATACACTCAGCCTGTGTCACAATATCATTATGGGTAATTTCAATTCTTTTACCGATAAGGTTTGAGCGTCTGCGGTACTCCTCAATAAAGCCTTTATCTGTAATTCTGTCAAGATGTGCTTCAAGGCTGTTGAGTATTTCAGCAACAATCAGGCTTCGTGAGAAGTTTTTGCCTGTTTCAAGGTACAGTGAGGTTGCGATATCGGAAATGTTCTTCGGGAAGGATGTGTTCTGTATATTAAGACCAATCCCGACAATTGCATAATCAAGACCGCCCTGCTCAATATTTACCGATGCTTCGGTAAGAATTCCGCAAAGCTTTTTTTCGCCTGCATAAATATCGTTGACCCATTTTATTTTGCATTCCAGCCCTGCAACCTTTTCAATAGCCTCTGCAACAGCAACCGCCGCACAGGAGGTTATCAGCAGCGAATGTTCAACGGAAAGCTTCGGGCGGAGAATTACGCTCATATAAACACCCATTCCCACAGGTGAGTAGAAGCTTCTGCCCATTCTGCCCTTGCCCTGAGTCTGAACTTCGGAAATTACAGTAGTGCCGTGAACAGCACCAAGCTGAGCAAGGCTTTTGGCAAAGTTGTTTGTTGAGTCAATTGTTTTGAATACATCAATTTTTCTTCCGATTTCTCTGGTGCAGAGATTTTGGAAAACGGAATGTTCGTTCAGAAAATCACTTTCCTCAGAAAGACAGTACCCCTTATTGGTAACCGCACTGATGGAATACCCCTCACTGCGCAGCTGCTTTACAGCCTTCCATACTGCACTTCTTGTCATTCCCACGCTTTTGGCAATATCGTTTCCCGAAACATTTTTACCTTTGTTTTCTTCCAGAACAGCCAGCACCTTGTTCTTCAAAGACATCAGATTACCTCCGTAAAACCATAACTAAAAAAGGTAAAGTGCACTTTACCTTTTTAAATAATAGCATACTTTTGCAGTTAAGTCAATCACCTTTTCTTAAATTTATCATAAACTGTAATATCAATTGCAGAAAGACGTGTTGCAGTTAATGATAAAAATTCTTTTACTTATTACAGCAGTCTGTACGGACTGCTTTGCCGCCGCAGTGGGAATTGGCAGTGCAGGGATAAAAATTCCGTTCCGTTCGTCACTGATAATAAGTGCCGTGGGAACAGCATTTTTATGTCTTTCAGTGGGTTTTGCAGAAATACTGCGGATAGTTGTTCCTGAAAATATCTGCGGAATGATTTCAACAGTGCTGCTGTTATCACTCGGAATTTTCAATCTGTTCAGCAATTTCTTCAAAAAGATAGTGAACCGAAAAAAACTTGCCAAAGGTAATCCTGCTGCACTTTATTTTGACGGTGCCGCCGCCGACACGGATAATTCCAAAAGTATTTCCCCAAAGGAAGCTGTTGTGCTTTCGATTGCACTTTCCGCTGACTCGCTTGTAACGGGAATAAGTGCAGGACTCGGAAAAATGAATTTGCCGCTTCTGTGCGGCGGTGCACTTATTGCAGGAGTTGCAGCAATATCGATAGGCTGGCGGCTTGGCAGAAAGATAGTTTCCTCCTTCAATATAAATCTTGGCTGGCTTTGCGGAGCAATGCTTATAATTCTTGCCTTTGTAAAATAACAGCCGACCCCGAAAAGAGTTGATTTCTTTTCGGGGTGTTTTGTTTGTGCAGATTCAATAATTGTGATACCACTATAAAATTCTCAGCAAACATTTCCGCAGAGAAATAGTTTTGTGATAACTAATTGCTAGAAAGATGTCAAGTTAGAAATGACAGTGTTTTCCATTTCTAGAAATATTACAACTTGGTTACAAACCAAAGGTTTGTTCTTGTGTAAAAAATATATAAAAAATAAAACAAAAACTGTGAAATATATCAAACTTGCGGCAAATTAACAATTTGTTAACAAATAGTAACTCAAAAGTATATATAATTGTAATGTATAGTATCAGAATTGTTTCTTAATGAAAAATTATCGATAGAACAGTATAAAGATATACATTAAGGAGGGCTCTCTGCCACAGGGCGGGGAATGTGTGAAATGAAGAAAGTTGCAATTGTCTATACTTCTAAATTCGGACACACCAAGCAATATGCCGACTGGCTTGTTGCACATCTGGGCAAGGACGACGCTGACGTTATTAACGTTGCGACATTTAATCCTACTCAGCTTCTTGCATACAAGCTGATTATTTTTGCGTCAGGTGTTTACGGCGATAAAATGCCGATTATGGATTTTGTCAAGAAGAACATTATGGGTATTAGCACGGCTAAAACTATGATGCTGGCTGTCAGCTGGTATACAAATGACTCCGAAGAAGCTGTCCAGAAGCTTGTTGACGAAAATTATCCCGACCAGTTCAAGGGCAAAGTGCCGCTGTACGTTGTAAACAGTGGTATCGACAAGAAGAAAATTTCTGTTGCAGATAAAGCCAAGCTGCTTGCTTCTCAGGTTATGATTGAGAAGAAGGATGGCAGAAGTAATGATGATATCAATATCCTTGCTATACTCAAGGGTTATTCCGATGCTACATCTGAGGAAAATCTTGACAGTATCAAGAAGGGTATTGAGGAGTATTTCAATCCTCCTAAGAAGGAGGAGCCTAAGCCTGCTCCAAAGGCAGAGCCTGCTCCTGCACCAAAGCCTGTTGCTCCTGCACCTATTCCCGAGGCTAAGCCTGCTCCAAAGCCTGTTGCAGAGCCTGCACCTAAGCCGATGGCTGCAAGCGAGATGACAAGTGATGCAGATGCACTCAGTTCACTTGAAAATGCCTTCAAGGCTCTTAAAGCACCAAAGCCTGAGCCGAAGACTGTTGCTGAGCCTGCACCGAAGCCAATGCCTGCAAGCGAAATGACAAGTGATGCAGACGCTCTTGCTTCCCTTGAAAATGCTTTCAAGGCACTTAATGCACCAAAGCCTGCACCACAGGCGGTTGTTGAAGCAAAGCCGCAGCCTGTTGCTGAGGTCAAGCCTGAGCCAAAGCCGGAACCGGTGGTTGAAGTCAAGCCTGAACCTAAGCCTGAGCCGGTGGTTGAGGTTAAGCCTGAGCCAAAGCCAGCTCCGAAGCCTGTCACCAATCAGGCAGAGGTTGTATCCTCTGTAAAGAGTGCAATCAGGGCTATGAGCAATGGTTCTTTGAATACAAATTATGCACCTGCCCCGACTTTTGCGAATGCTAAGTCTGCGGAAAATAACAATATCGGAAGCATTGATATGAATGCCAGCGAAAATGCTGCAGTTGAAACCAGTGAAGAAAAGTCTGCTTCTGTAATTGGTAAGATTGACCTTTCCTCTGAGGCAGGAATGAGCTGGGATTTGGTTACAAGAACGGCAGAAGAAATTAATGCTGACACTGATGCGGTTAAACCGACAAATGATGTCAAGCCTGCGGCTGATGCTGCTAAAAACAGTTATATGGAGCTGTTTGCAAAACGCAGGAAAAAGCCTGATGAAGAACCTGCTGAACCTGTGGTTAAGCAGGAACCCGTGGCAGAAGTCAAGCCTGTATCTGAGGTTAAGCCCGTACCTGAGGTTAAGCCCGCTCCTATAGAAAAGCCTGCTCCTTCCCAAAACGTATCTTCGGTTGACGTGCTTTCGGAGTTCGACTTTATTTCGGGCACTGCACCTGCAGCTCCTGTTGCACCTGCTAAGCCTGTTTCCGCTGTTGAAACGACAGCGGCTGTCGATATGGACGTTTATGACTTTATGGATGCAGATAAGCCAAAGGCAAGCAGCCGTGCACTCAATGCTGTTCAGGACCTTGCCAAGGCTAAGGCTGAGGCTGAGAAGGAAGCTGCAAAGAAGGCTGCCGAAGCACAGGCTGCTGCTGAAACAAGAACTGACGCAGACAACAGTTTCATTGAAAAGATGAAGATGGATATGGCGGCTCTTGCAGAAGAAAGTCAGCACGAAATCGAAATGGAAAGCGGTACAGGTTCTTCTGAGGAAGAAATCGACGGCTTTACATTCTCAAACGATATTGATTATGACCTGGGTGCAATCGAAATTGATACTCCTCCGATTGGAGAAGTAACTCTTGAAACCATTCATAAATTCGATGATACACCGACAGAAAGAAATACCGATTTCGACCTTAAGAAGCTTCAGGAGGAAGTCAATGCTTCTATCGAGTCAAATAAGGTAAACAAGGAAAAGATGATGAACCGTTACAACAAGAAGCCTAAGGAGGAGGTTCATAATCCGTTTGCCGTTCAGTTTGAGGAAGATGAAAGCAAGAGCAAGAAGAAAAAGAAGGGCAGCGAAATTGGTTCAAAGCGTCTTGAAGACCCGCTTGACCCTGATGTATTCTTCAGCAGACCTACCAGAAATGCTGATTTTATGATGCCATCGGATAGTATGCCTGAGATTAAATTCCGCAAAAGATAAAACCGATGAGATGTAATAAGGGCTGCTCCTTTGTAAATCTGTAACAAACAATGTAAGGGTACCGAGTTAATTGTTCGGTACCCTTAAATTTTTTCTGCAATTCTGTTATGATAACTTTCTTCGAGTTCAAGCTCATCACGCATTTCCGTCATATTTGACCAGAAACGCTTTGGCATAAGGTTCATACGACAGCGTGGATTGTACCGCTCCTTTATGCCGATAGTGCGGTAGAAGCATTTCCAAAGTTCACGGTAATGTTCTTCCTCGGCATTTGCAGAAGGAAGCTCAAAGTCAATGTTTTCGGCAATTTCCGTGTGGTGTTGGAAATAAATCAGAGCCATACGGTGAGTGCGGTCGTAAATAAGAAAATTTTCATTGCGGAAGCGGTCGGTGAAATGTGCCGCAAGCAGGGGGATAACCTTGTTTTTCGGCTCGATAACAGCCGCAAGGTAGCCGTTATAATCAGAAAAACGGACAAACCCTTTCAGCAGGTGTGCCTCGTGTGTGCAGTGAAAAACCGCTTTGTTCACAGCGTTGACCGTTTCATCAGCAAGCATATTTTCAATCTGTCTGCCGTAACGAAAGCCCTTGTGCAGAAATTCAAGGATAAGCAAATCCTTGTTTTCAACGCAGGAAAGAAACATTTTCCGCACGGTATCAAATGAAAAAGGTGAAATTTTAATCGGTATCGCACGGACTACACGTTCAGCTTTTTCGTGACAGCTTTCTATCGTGCGTACCTCGGAAAAGCTTATCTGCAAAGGCTCGCCGACAATTATTTCCGACGGAATTTCCTTACGCTCAAAGCTTTTGAAAACACAGCACATAAGTCCTTCAAAGCTTCCGTCATAGCTGTAAATCACATCTCTCCTGTAAGGCATTTTACTCTGTCCTCCAAAGTCGGTGCGGTATCAAAAAAAGAAAGCTGTTCACCGCTGTAACCATTGTTTTCAAGCTCCTTTACAACGCTTGCGGACATAAGCTGCCGCATCATTCCGATTTCGGTAACAATCAGTCCGTCGGCACGCTTTCCCATACAGAGAATGAAGTACACCGCACGTTTCAGTACGACTCCAAGTTTTTTCAAGTCCTTGTAATCAAGCTTAGCCTGACGCCGTGCCGCAATAATTCTTTGAGCGGATTTCACACCAATTCCGGGCACACGAAGCAGCATTTCATAAGGTGCACGGTTGATTTCCAACGGAAAAATTTCGGGGTGATGAATTGCCCAGTTGCACTTAGGGTCAAGCAGCGGATTGAAGTCCTGATGCTGTTCGTCAAGAATTTCACTTGCAGTAAAACCGTAAAAACGCAGCAGCCAGTCAGCCTGATAAAGACGGTGCTCACGAAGCAGGGGCGGCTTTTCATCAGCTGTCGGAATGAATTTGCTGTCACCAACGGGGACGTATGCAGAATAAAAAACACGTTTCAGGCTGTACTTTTTGTACATCGCCTCTGACAAACGTAAAATCTGAAAATCCGTGTCGGGAGTTGCACCGATAATCATCTGCGTGCTTTGCCCTGCAGGTGCGAATTTCGGTGCACTTTTGTACTTTACAATTTCGTAGCTGTTCTGCTGAATTTGCCGTGTAATCTGCCCCATAGGAAGCAGAATGGAATTTTTTGACTTATCGGGTGCAAGCTTGTCAAGGCTCTTTTGCGAGGGCAGCTCAATGTTCACGCTTATTCTGTCCGCAAGCGTGCCAAGCTTTTCGATAAGCTCAGGACTTGCCCCGGGAATAGCCTTTGCGTGGATATAGCCGCAGAATTTGTACTTAACACGGAGAATTGTCAGCACCTCAATAATCTGCTCACAGGTATAATCGGGGCTTTGAATAATTCCTGAGCTGAGAAACAGCCCTTCAATGTAATTTCGTCTGTAAAAATTAATAGTCAGGTCAGCAATTTCATCAGGGGTAAACCTTGCCCTCGGTACGTCGTTGCTTCGGCGGTTTACGCAGTATTTGCAGTCGTAAAGGCAGTAATTTGTCATCAGCACCTTCAGCAGGGAAATGCACCTGCCGTCAGAGGCAAAGCTGTGACAAATTCCGCAGGAAGCGGCACTTCCTATTCCCTCGGAGAAACCGCCTGCACGGTCAACGCCGCTTGATGTACAGGCGGCATCAAATTTTGCCGAGTCTGCAAGTATTTTCAGTTTTTCTGCAATATCCACGGCAGCCCCTCCTTGTGCAACAAATGTTCTTTTGTAATTATATCACAGAACACACGTTCTTGTAAATTAACGTTTAGCACAAAGTTTGTATGCGAATTTCAGCACATTTGTGCGATTTTGAGCAAAGGAATTTTTCAAAAAGTATTGCATTTTCCAATTTGAAATGTTATAATAAATAACACGCCTCCATAGTTAAATGGATATAATAAACCCCTCCTAAGGGTTAGTTGTGGGTTCGATTCCCGCTGGGGGTGCCAAAAACAAAAGGGTCGCTTGGGCGACCCTTTTGTCTATGAGAATTTTTGCGTTGCAAAAATTCTCTGTTAGCGAAAACTCATTTTTTATATATCTTGGGCGACCCTTTTGTCTATGAGATTTTTTGCGTTGCAAAAATTCTCTGTTAGCGAAAACTCATTTTTTATATATCTTGGGCGACCCTTTTGTCTATGAGAATTTTTGTGTTGCAAAAATTCTCTGTTCGTGGAAACTCATTTTTTATATGTCTTAGAGACCCATTTATTTATGTATGGAGAAAATTATGGAAATAAGAATTATCGTCGATGAAATAAATTACAGCGATGTTGTTACAAAGTGCCTGCCTCTTGTTCGTGACAAGCTGAAAGAAAAAGAGGGGACGCTCCCGAAAGTCATTTCGGGACTTGCAAACCTGCCGCCGTCAATGGCTGCTGCTATGCTTGAAGCACTTCCGCAGGAAACCAAGGATGAGGTTGCTGCACTGCTGATAAACAAAAACAAGGAAAGGCTTATTGCCAAGGCGGAGGAGTATGCGGCAAAGAATGATATTACGCTGAAAATCTCCGATTTGATTGTTGAGAATGAAAAAGACTGCAACGGATAATTTCCCTTGCAGTCTTTGTGTTATATATCTTTTTTGCTGAGCTTTACTTTAACTTTTTTTCTTACAGGTGCACGGAAATAGCGTTTTGCGTACTTCATAATCTTCTTGGCAAGCTTGTCGGTAAGGTCATTCTCGCCAAGTCTCCACGCCCAGTTTCCGCCGCCGATTGTGGACGGAATATTCATTCTTGCCTCAGAGCCAAGACCGAGAAAATCCTGCATCTGAATTACCGCAAGGTCGGAAACGCTGGAGTAGGCTGTTCTTATCATACCCCAGTTCAGACCCTCTTTTCGGGTCAGTGCCATATATTTCTTTGCATTCTTTCGGGTAGCCTTGTCGGATGACTTATACCAGCCGATTGCAGTGTCGTTATCGTGAGTACCGATGTAAACAACGCTGTTTTTTACATAGTTGTGGGGCAGGTAATTGCTGTCCTCACCGCCAAAAGCAAATTCCAGCACGTTCATTCCCGGGAAGCCTGACTCTTTCAGCATTTTCTTTACGTCCGCAGTAAGGAAGCCCAAATCCTCCGCAACAAGATTTACATTGCCAAGCTCGGCACGGATAGCCTTAAAAAGCTTCATAGACGGACCCGGGAGCCATTCGCCGATTTCAGCGGTTTCGTTGCCGTAAGGAATTGCATAGAAGCTTTCGAAGCCACGGAAATGGTCGATACGGGTCAGGTCGAAAAGTCTGCCCGAATATTCAACACGGGAAATCCACCACTTGTAGCCTGTTTTCTCCATATAGTCCCAGTTGTAAAGAGGGTTGCCCCAAAGCTGACCTGTTTTTGAGAAAGCATCAGGGGGACAGCCTGCAACCTTTGTTGGACGTCTGTCCTTGTCAAGCATAAACAGCTCGGGACTTGCCCAGATGTCGGAGCTGTCCATAGAAACGTAAATAGGCATATCGCCGTAAATCTTTATACCCTTTGAGTTTGCGTACTTTTTAAGTGCGTTGTACTGCTCAAAAAATTTATACTGAATAAATTTCACGCAGCTTGTTTCCTCAGCAAGCATATCGGAGTAACGCTTTACAGCCTCAGGCTTACGCAGACGGATATCGTCGTCCCACTCAGTCCACATAACATTGCGAAAATGCTTTTTAAGAGCCGTGAAAAGAGCATAATCGTCAAGCCAGAATTTATTTGTGCTGCAAAAAACGTCAAAATCGGAAAGGGTGTCCTCGTCAGCGGTTTCAAAAAAAGCCTTGCAAGCCTTTTTCAGCACTACCTGTTTGAAGCTGTCAAGCTGACCGAAATCTGTGAAAGTCTGCTTTTTTTCGATAACCTGCAAATCCATATCGTCAGGGGCAATGAGTCCCTCAGTAATGAGTGTTTCAAGGTCGATAAGAAGCGGATTTCCCGCATAAGCGGAGTAGCTCTGATAAGGTGAGTCACCAAAGCCTGTAGGTCCGATGGGAAGAATTTGCCAGTATTCCTGACCGCTTTTTACGAGAAAATCAACAAAATTGTAAGCCTGCTTGCCGAGAGTACCGATACCGTACTTGTCGGGCAGACTGGAAATGTGTAACAAAATGCCGCAACTGTGCATAAAAATCATTCCTTTGCAGATAATTTATATTATTATACACCATTTACACTTGATTTTCAAGCGTTGGAGTATAAGTTGTGCATATAGAAATTGATAAATATAATTTGTGTACTGCACAAGAAAATATACTGTAAGGGAGAATGTAAAATGAGCTACCAGAACAATAACCAGTCCAATAACCGTCAGAACAACAATCAGAGCAGCAACAAGCAGAACAACAATCAGCAGAGCAACCGTCAGGATAACAACCAGTCCAGCAACAAGAGCAATAACCGTGCTGATAACAAGAGCAACAACAACCAGAGCAGATAACCTGCGTTGAAACAGCCGCTTCCGAGGATATTTCGGGAGCGGTTGATTTTTATTGACAAATGGATTAATGTGTTTTAAAATTATATTATCATAACATTTGGAGGTAACATTATGAAATTAAAGTACATAGCATTAACCCTTGTTGTGGCATTAACCCTGACATTTACGTCTTGTTCCGAAGCTGAAAACACAGCTGTTTCCGAAACAACAGCGGCAGAAACAACAGCAAAGTATACCGATGAGGAGCTTAATGTACTGGCAGAAAATATGCCTGAGATTGTTTTTGTTAAGGCATATTATCACGAAGGTGAAGAAGATTGCACAAAGGGATATTATATAAAAAATGACGGCACAGTAAATAATTTTGAACTTGAAAACGAAAATATTTTTGATTACAGAAAAATTGCTAATCAGAAATTTATAATGGAAAGCCGATATGAAAAGATATTTGATTTGAGCGAAGTTTTGAAGCAGTGTGAAAAGCTTGAAGAAAATACTGTTTCAACTGAAGAGAAAATAGTTGATGCAGAAGATTTGAAGGGATATTATAAGATGCTTCTGAATGTTGACGAGAATGCTGTTATGAAAAATTCCTTTGATGTAAGTGCAGTTTTACATCCGCAGTATGGTTTTTATGGAATACGTTTTAATGATGATGGTGAGCAGGAAATGCTTACGCTTCGTGAATACGGCGGTGAGTGGAGTATAAGCACAGACAGCAACGCTGATAAGTTGTATGAGCATATTAAGAGTGAATTTCCGCTGATAGCCGATGAAAAGGATAATATTCCGATATGGGCAGAGTGGGAATAACGGAGGTCAACCGTGGACAAAGAAAAATTCTACACTGCCCTTGAAACCGTACTGACGGGTAAGCATATCCGTGCGGGAATTGGTACATACGGCGAGAAAACCGTTCATTCGGTGCTGAAAAATTACTTTGAGCCTTACGCTGACGGGCACGAGCAGAAAATCGGCGGCTTTGTTGCGGATATCGTCGGCGAGGACGGAATTATAGAAATCCAGACCGCAGGCTTTGAGCGTCTGCGGAAGAAGCTTGATGTCTTTTTGCAGGTAAGCCGTGTTACGGTTGTGCACCCTATTCCACGGTATAAATGGCTTATCCCTATCAACCCCGAAACAGGTGAGCAGGGCAGAAAGCGCAAGTCACCGAAAATGGGTACGCCTTACGATATTTTTCCCGAGCTGTACAAGATAAAACCTTTTCTTACACACGAAAATTTCCGCCTTTGCATTGTAATGCTGGACGTGGACGAATTCCGTCAGCCGCCCGAAACAGAGGGACTGAAACGTGGCAGACGTAGGGGATACGTCCGTTACGACCGTATCCCGAAGGATTTGGTTGAGGAGATACACATAAATTGCAAGTCCGACTGGCAATATTTTCTTCCTGAGGGTCTGCCCGATGAGTTCACCTCTAAGGATTTCGGCTTGCTCAGCGGTGTGGGACAGAAGCATGCGTCCTTCGTGCTGAATGTGCTTACTGCGGCTGAAATCGTTGAAATTATCGGCAAAAGCGGAAGAAGTTACCTATATCGGAGCACTATTTAAACGGTTTTTATATAACCTTTCACAAAAGCGTTTGCGAATTGTTGACATCGTGCCGAAATACGGGTATAATACAAGATAGTGTTTCTAAAATTGCAAATTTACAGAAAATGTATTAGAATAAAGGGATTGAGATAATGTATAGAATTGTCAGAAAAAAGGTACTTAACCCGACGGTAACTCTTATGGATATTGATGCACCTATGGTTGCGGCAAAGGCTGAGCCGGGGCAGTTTATCATTCTCCGTGTCGACGAAAACGGCGAGAGAATTCCTCTTACCGTTGCCGATTACGACAGGGAAAAGGGTACTGTTACGATTATTTTCCAGATTGTCGGCTCAACAACCGAAAAGCTTAACCATAAAAACGAGGGCGAATTCATTCAGGATTTTGTTGGTCCTCTCGGTACACCTACCCACATTGACGGACTGAAAAAGGTTGCTGTTGTGGGCGGCGGTGTTGGTTGTGCAATTGCATATCCCGTGGCTAAGAAGCTTCACGAAAACGGCTGTGAGGTGCACGCAATCGCAGGCTTCCGCAATAAGGATTTGGTTATTCTTGAAGACGAATTCAAAGCAGCTTCCGATAAGTTGATTATGATGACGGATGACGGCTCATACGGCACAGAGGGACGTGTTACCGATGCACTTAAAGAGCTTATAGAAAGCGGTGAGCAGTACGATGAGGTTATCGCTATCGGTCCGCTGATTATGATGAAATTCGTTTGTGCTCTTACAAAGGAGTACGGCGTAAAAACCACGGTATCTATGAACCCGATTATGATTGACGGTACGGGAATGTGCGGCGGCTGTCGTCTTACCGTCGGCGGAGAAACAAAGTTTGCCTGTGTTGACGGCCCTGACTTTGACGGTCACCTCGTTGACTTTGATGAAGCTATGGAGCGTGCGGCAATGTACCGTGACTTCGAGCGTCACAAGCACGAGGAAACCTGCAATCTCTTCAATAAGGAAGTGAAGTAACTATGCCTAATATGTCCCCTAAGAAAAATGAAATGCCTGCTCAGGCACCTGATATAAGAAACAAGAACTTCAAGGAAGTTGCTCTCGGTTACACAATGGAGATGGCACTTGATGAGGCGGAGAGATGCCTTAACTGCAAGAATATGCCTTGTGTAAGCGGCTGTCCTGTAAATATTGCTATTCCCGATTTTATCCGTAAGATTTGCGACAAGGATTTTGACGGTGCTTACGATATCATCAGTGCTTCAAGCTCACTTCCTGCGGTATGCGGACGTGTCTGCCCTCAGGAAAGACAGTGCGAAAGCAAGTGTGTACGCGGCATCAAGGGCGAGCCTGTCGGTATCGGCAGACTGGAACGCTTTGTTGCTGACTGGCACAACGAACACAGCACAGCCGAGGTTAAGAAGCCTGAACCAAACGGTCACAAGGCAGCAATTATCGGTGCTGGTCCTGCCGGTCTTACCTGTGCAGGTGACCTTGCAAAGATGGGTTATGAGGTAACTGTTTTTGAAGCACTTCACCTTGCAGGCGGCGTGCTTGTGTACGGCATACCTGAATTCCGTCTGCCGAAGGATATCGTGCAGAAGGAAATAGACGGTCTTAAAGCACTTGGCGTAACAATCTGCACTAACACCGTAATCGGCAGGACAATCACCGTTGACGAGCTTTTTGAGCAGGGTTATGAAGCACTGTTTATCGGCTCAGGAGCAGGTCTGCCGCGCTTTATGGGTATCAACGGCGAAAACCTGAAGGGTGTTTACTCCGCTAATGAATTTTTGACAAGAACAAACCTTATGAAGGCATACAAAGAGGACTCCGACACACCTATTCAGCACGCAAAGAATGTTGCTGTAGTAGGCGGCGGTAACGTTGCTATGGACGCTGCACGCTGTGCAAAGCGACTTGGTGCAGAAAATGTATACATAGTTTACCGCAGAGGCGAGGAGGAAATGCCTGCCCGTAAGGAAGAAGTTGAGCACGCTAAGGAAGAAGGTATTATCTTCAAGACGCTGAACAACCCGATTGAAATTCTCGGTGACGAGCACAAGTTTGTTACGGGAATGAAGTGCGTTGAAATGGAGCTTGGCGAGCCTGACGAAAGCGGCAGAAGAAGTCCTGTTGAAAAGGCTGACTCAGAGTTTGTGCTTGAGGTTGACAGCGTGATTATGGCAATCGGTACATCACCTAACCCGCTTATCAGAAACACAACAAAGGGTCTTGAAACAAACCGCAGAGGCTGCTTTGTTGCTGATGAAAACGGTCTTACATCCCGTGAGGGCGTTTTTGCAGGCGGTGACGCCGTAACAGGTGCGGCTACGGTAATTCTCGCAATGGGTGCAGGAAAAACTGCGGCAAAGGCTATGGACGAATATATAAGGAATAAGTAATTAGATTAAGGCAATGACCGTATAGAAGCAATCAAGGGTACCGAGCAGTAAACTCGGTACCCTTGATTTGTTATTGCGGATTGGCAGAGGGGACAACCCTCGGTTGTCCTTTTTATTTATTTTCCCTTGCCAAGTTAACAAAATTGTGATATAATGTTACAAAAGCAACCGACAGGAGGAATAATTATGTCTATTCACGAGTCAGGCGAGGACTACCTCGAAACCATACTTATTCTGCATAAAAATACAGGGTTTGTCCGTTCAATTGATATTGCAAATGAATTAGGCTATTCCAAGCCGAGCATCAGCCGTGCTGTGGGTATTCTGAAAAATGACGGATATATCACAGTCGAGCCAAACGGACAGATTATTCTTACCGACAGCGGAAGGGCAAAGGCTGAGCAGGTTTACGAGCGTCACCTTATGCTGAGAAAATTCCTGACGGATATACTTGGGGTTTCTTCAGAAAATTCCGAGCAGGACGCCTGCCGTATGGAGCATATTCTGAGCGAGGAAACCTATGAAAAGCTGAAAGACTTTGTTGAAAATTATAAGTAAATAGCGTTGAGGGTACAGAGCGGAAGCTCAGTACCCTTGATTGTATAGTTAAACCCCCAGTTTTACTGGGGGTTCAGAGCTTATAGCTATGGACAAAAACCTCCTTGCGAATTATAATAAAAGCAGGTTTGCCGACCGCAATTAAAATAATGACAAGGAGGAAATGTCAATGAATGACAT